>JBFIEE010000029.1:0-42332 GCA_041603535.1 Porticoccaceae bacterium | reverse complement strand
GCTTCGAGCGCGTCGACGCGATTTCGGTCGCCGCAGTCGAGGGGCTCGCGTCGAAGTTCGTGATCGTGGTCGACCTCGTCTTGAACTGGATGTCCTAGCGAAGCGTTTGCAGACTATTTTGGCCAGGTATCAGAGCTAGAAGTACAACCCTGTAAATGCACTACGCCTTTACACCGCAATTGGTGTCCCGTTTGAATTGGGTCGAGATCCGTGACTCTGACGGCGCTGTCGCATCAGCGCAGGGCAATGGGCCAAAAAGAAAGGTGTCAATTATCACAGCGGTCAGCCAGCCTGATATAAATCTGAAACGTATTGACCGTATTTTATTACTCCCCGTCACGTAAAGCTGTCACCTTAAGCTAGTAGGTTTTCACCACGTGCTTGCCAATAATATTGCGCTGAATTTGATTGGTCCCTTCAATAATTTGCAATACCTTGGCATCTCTAAAATATTGCTCGATACGATTGTCCTTAGAAATCCCAGAGCAACCAAATAACTGCACGGCATCTGTCGCCACTTCCATGGCTATATCTGTAGCAAACAATTTGGCCATGGCGGCAATCGGCGCCAGTTCTTTACCCTTGACGCCTGCGTCGGCTTCTGCGGCAGCTTTATAAACCAGCAACCTGGCGGCTTCAATTTTGGTGGCCATATCGGCGAGCATCCATTGCACACCCTGAAAACTGGCTACATCTTGCCCAAAGGCTTCTCGTTCTCGCGCATAATCAGTGGCTAAGTCCAGGGCACCCTGGGCCAGACCGACACCGCGGGCACCGATAATGGCGCGGCTTTTGTTAAAGGCTTCCATCACCAGGGCGAAGCCTTCGCCTTCAGGCCCTAAGCGGTTGGCTTCGGGTACAAAGCAGTCGCTTAAATAGATGGGCGAGGAGGGCACGCCCCGTGAGCCGAGCTTGCGTTCACTGGGGCCAATTTCAAAGCCCTCGATGCCTTTTTCGAGGATAAAGACACTGATGCCGCCATGACGCAGGGTGGGGTCTGTTTTGGCGGCGAGGATAACGAAATCGGCAATGCTGGAGTTCGTCGCGAAAAATTTGCTGCCGTTTAGCTTGTAACCGCCAGCGACCTTTTCTGCGCGCGTGGTAATGCCTGCAACATCAGAGCCCGCGCCCGGTTCGGTAACCGATATGGCCGAGCGTAATGTGCCGTCCGCCAAACCCGGTAGAAAGCGCTGTTTTTGTTCTTCGGTGCCGCCGGCCAGAATAGCGCCGAAAGGCACCCACTGGACGATTAATAGATAGGCCGTGTTGTAGCAAATTCGCCCGAGTTCTTCGACAGCCACACAGGCGGACAATACGCTGTTAGCGCCGCCGTATTGTTCGGGAAAAGGTATTGAGAATAAGCCCAGCTCATTAAGGGCGTCGAACATGTCCTGGGGATATTCCGCGGTGTCATCGATGGCCTGGGCCCGGGGCGCGACTTTTTCCCGTGCAAAACGGCGTACGGTGTCCTGTAGTAAGCGTTGTGATTCGTCTAATCTGAAGCTGGTCATTTTGGTTCCTTGCGTTTTTTTCGATGCAGAGGTGTTGGCTTATCACCTGGCTTTTATGTGTGTCGGGAAACGTCGCACCGGCTTAGCGCTCTGCATCTTCGAAGCTGGGTATGGAATAAGTATCTTCTCGCTGTGTTTAGCAAGTGATCACTATGACGGGGTTCGACGATATTTATCAAGAGGTGCGATATAGTGTGGGCGATGAGCGTGTCTCAGATGAGCGTATCTAAGCTATGGATACCCGAGATTAGACGATCCGAGGTGGCAATGTCCGAGATTGAAGCATTTCGAAAAGAGGTTCGCGGGTGGTTGCAGGAGAACTGCCCCGAGAGCTTAAGAACACGCTGGCCCGATCCATTTGCCGAATTTAGTGTGCTGAGAAAGCTGCGAACCGGCGATTCGGCGCGCTGGTTGGAAGCGATGATCACCAGAGGCTGGACGGCGCCGACCTGGCCTGTGGAATACGGTGGCGGGGGCTTAAGTCGCCACCAAAATGCCGTGTTGCAAGACGAAATGGCAAGAATAAATGCGCCGCCGCCATTGCTGGGTATGGGCTTATCCATGATCGGGCCGACGCTTCTGGATCTGGGCACAGAGGCACAAAAACAGGCCCATTTGCCGGATATCATCACCGGTGATACGCGGTGGTGCCAGGGTTACAGCGAACCTAATGCGGGGTCTGATCTGGCCAACATACAAACCAAAGCAGAAGATAAAGGCGACCATTTTATTATTAACGGTTCAAAAATATGGACCTCTGGCGGGCACCTTGCCACCTGGATGTTTTGTTTAGTGAGAACGGGCAAGTACGAGAAAAAACAACAGGGTATTAGCTTTGTACTGTTTGAAATGGATCAGCCGGGTATTACCCTCAGGCCGATCAAACTCATTAGCGGCGATTCACCGTTCAGTGAAACGTTCTTTGATGACGTCAAGGCGCTAAAAGAGAATCTTATTGGCAAACTTGATGAGGGTTGGAGCGTTGGTAAGCGCCTATTGCAACATGAGCGGTCCTCTATAGGTAATTCGCCCATAGGGAGTTCACCGATGCAAGCGTCTGATTCCGGGTCGAAGGTGCCGGAACTGGTCACGTTGGCGAAACAGTACCATGGTGAAGAAAACGGACGCATTGCTAATCCAGAATTGCGCACCGATATCATACGGCACCTGATCAACAGAAAAGCCTTTAAGCTCACCGTCAAACGAGCCTTTGACGAAGCAAAGACCGGTGCATCATCGGGCGATACGACGTCGATGTTCAAATTTTACGGTTCTGAAAATGCGCAGGTGCAGCACGAGTTAATGTTGGAAGTCATGGGCACTAATGGCCTGGCATGGGAAGGCGAAGATTTTTCTGCCACAGAACTGGAAACCTTAAGAAACTGGTTGGGCGGTAAAGCGACAACGATCTACGGTGGCAGCTCAGAGATACAGATGAATATCATCGCTAAACGGGTTCTGGGCTTACCCAGTTAGGGCTTACCAAGTTAGTGATAAGCCGAATAGTGATTAACCAAAATAGCGGTTTACCCAGATAAACCGCGCCAGGAACATACCATGCCCTTAAATTATTCAGAAGAACAAAGTCTCCTGCGCGACGCCGCCAGGGACTTTTTCGCGACGACGTTGCCGGTGTCGAACCTGAGAGCGCTTCGCGACCGAAATAACGAAACAGGCTATTGCACCGAGGCCTGGCAAGCGATGATTGATCTGGGCTGGGGCGGGATCACTATTCCCGAAGAATTTGGTGGCTTAGGGTTTGGTTACAAAGGCCTGGGTGTGATCCTTGAACAGGCGGGCAGGACGCTGGCTGCTTCACCGCTACTGGCCACCTGTGCATTGGGTGTTACCGCCCTGGTCGAGGGCGGCAGCCCGAAACACAAAAAGGCGCTGTTGCCGCTGGTAGTTGACGGTAAAGTCGCTCTGGCTTTGGCCGTCGATGAAAACCCCGTTCATGCGCCCTACGATATCGCCTGCAAAGCGGTCAAAGAAGGCAGCAATTACGCTCTGACGGGACAAAAGATATTTGTCCTGGACGGGCATGTGGCGAATGAGCTCATCGTCGTCGCTCGCACCAGTGGTGATACCGCTAGCAGGGATGGCATCACGCTGTTCCTGGTAAACGCTAAGAGCGCTGGTATTTCTTACAATCGAAGTGTGATGGTGGATAGCAGGAATGCCTGCCGCATTAATTTTGATGAGGTCTCCGTCGCGGCAACCCAGGTATTGGGCACAGTAGACCAGGGCGCGGAGCTGCTTGATTTTATCCTGGATGTGGGGCGGATCTGCCTGTCTGCTGAAATGTTAGGCGGCCTGCAGGAAGCGTTTGAGCGAACCGTTGAATACCTGAAAACCAGAGAGCAGTTTGATGTAAAAATTGGTTCATTCCAGGGCTTACAGCACCGAGCTGCGCGCATGTTTTGTGAAGTGGAACTGGCAAAATCCGTCGTTATCGCGGCGCTCACTGCCTTAGACGATGGGGTCGATCGTACTGGCATCGCTGAGCATGCGAGTCTGGCCAAGGCGAAAGTATCGGAAGTTTTTAAACTCGTCAGTAACGAAGCCATACAAATGCACGGCGGTATCGGCACAACAGACGAGGTCGAGGTGGGTTTCTTTCTCAAGCGGGCGAGGGTGGCTGAGCAAACCTTTGGCGGCATCGGCTTCCATTTGAACCGCTGGGGTGAACTTAATAATCTTTAATGGTGGGTTCATTTGTAAGGCCGCATGTGAGGCCGCAATAACGCTGTGTCACGGTTTGTTGTTAACCCTGCGTCGTCAACTATGTGTCGATAACCATGTGCGGTTAACAGCCGGCGTTCACTTTATGAAAATGATATTTTGATGTTCGCATGAGAAAACGGATACTAGCCGAACGTCCATTCGTCGGGCGGCTAACGGGGTACAGTTAACAGAAAGGTGTTTAGATGAAACTAATCCTGTTGTTGCTGACGGTTTTTATTGCCATGTATCTGGTGATGATGCAGTTACGTAGCCCAGGGGCTGATCAAGAGGGGCAGGGTAAAACAATCTACAGTGATCAAATTGAGCGGGCGCAAGGTGTAGAGCAACTGCTGCAAGACGAGGTGAATAAGCGCTTCGAACAGTCGGACGGTTCGTCGCAGTGATTGCATCCGACTTGCTCGACAGAGCGGAGCTGGGTCCGCCTCCTTCCATTTCTGGGTTTTTGTGGTTGCGCCCCGCGAGGGATTGCCTGGTCTGATTTCTTAAGGGGCGGGTAGCCGTCCAGTCTCGCTGGGTCGAGTAACTGGACGTGGCTCACTCAGTAAGATATTGGGCTACTTGCTGGGTGTCTTTGTACCTGGGTTTTTTTCTGTTTGGGCCTGGCACTGCGTTGGGTGCCGGATTCCGGGGTGTTACCTGAGGTAATTATGAATATAAAGAACAACGTCTGGTTGTTGATGGGCTGTCAGGGCCTGACGATGTCAATTGCCTCGTTTGTGGTCTTTCTTGGCAGCATCATCGGTCGGGATCTTGCCCCGGACCCCGCTTATGCAACTGCGCCTGTGGGCGCGCTGGTGCTGGGTTCTGCGGTGGCCACCTTGCCGGTGATACTCAGTATGCGCCGCTATGGTCGCAAGCCGGTGTTCATCGGCTGTGCCTTGCTGGCTGCGTTGGGTAGTTTGCTGGCAATCTACGCATTGGAGCTGCAAAGCTTCGGCCTGTTTCTCGCCGCGGTGCTGGTGCTCGGACTGGGCCTGGCGGCGGGGCAGCAGTATCGCTTTGCGGCTATGGAAAGCGTCACTGTCGAGGACGCACCGAAGGCGGCTTCACGGGTTTTGATCGGTGGCATCGTAGCGGCATTTCTCGGCCCTGAGCTGGCGGTGCGGGGCGAGAACCTGTTAGCCGTTGCGTACCAGGGATCCTTTACTTTGTTAATTGCAGTCTCGCTGGCGGCTACTGCTATGTTGTTTTTGTTTCGCGAATTGCCGCGCAATGGCGACGGTGATCGTGGTGATGGCCGAACCCTCTCTGCGATTCTGGGACAGCCGGTAATTTGGGTGGCGGTATTGTCCGGTGCGGCCGGTTTTGCCGTAATGAGTCTGATTATGACGGCCACCCCTCTGCACATGCACTTTGAGAACGGTCATAGTTTGGTCGATACCAAGTGGGTGATTCAGAGTCATATTGTCGCGATGTTTTTGCCGTCGTTTCTGGTGCCGTGGATTGTGCGTCGTATTGGCGTACTCGGTTTGATTACCGCCGGGATGATTATTTTTCTGGCCATGGTCGTTGTCATTTTTTCCCACTACGATTTTTTTAATTACTGGGTCTCTCTGATTTTGCTCGGTATCGGCTGGAATTTCCTGTTTGTTGGTGGTACGACCCTGCTGCCCCAGGGGTATCGCGACTCAGAGCGATTTAAGGTGCAGGCTTTGAATGACTTTACCATCTTTGGTGTGCAGGCTATCAGTGCGTTAATGGCGGGCTGGATACTGGCGACGTTGGGTTGGCAATTACTGCTATTGATCACGATACCCGTGCTGTTATTGCTGGCTTCAGCAATATTTTACTGGTTATGGGTGAGCAGAAAACCAGCGCTAAAGCTGGGCAATTGATTTATCAAGAAGCCGAGGGCGGGTAAATTCAGCGGCCAAAAAAAGCCCCGCGTGAGCAGGGCTTTCCATTTTTTTATGTCGATCGCGCTTAGCCAATCATGCTGTAACCGCCACTGGCGCTTAATACCTGACCGGTGATGTAGCCGGCAACTTTTTGTGACGATAAAAATACCACGGCATTGGCAACATCTTCGGGTTTGCCAATACGCTTAAGTGGCAGCGTCTTGGCGATGGCGGCAAACTGGTCTTCAGTAAACATGGCATCTTTGACCGCCCACATGCTGTTTTCACTGGTTTCATCCGTGCTGTCGGGAACGGTGACGCCGGGGCAGACACAATTACAACGAATATTGTTGCGGCCGTTTTCCTTGGCGATGGTTTTCATGAAGCTGTTGGTGGCAGCCTTTAAGCCGCCGTACACGGCCTCACGCGGTTCGCCCTGGCGACTGGCATCGGAGCTGATAGACACAATTGATCCGCCGCCGTTGGGGATCATGTGCTCCAGTGCGACCTTGGTGCAGTTCAGGTTGCCCACGTAGTTAATCTTGATGAGCTTGTCCCACAGGTCCGGTGTTGTTTGCGTGAAAAACATCAGTTTATCCCAGCCAACATTGTTGACCAGGCAATCTACGCCGCCGTAAGCACTAACGGCCTGTGCAAACATATTCTCGACACTGGACATGTCAGTGATATCGGTTTTGACGACTTGTACCGCAGATGCCCCCGCTTTTTTGGCCAGCGCTGCGACACGTTCTCCGCTGTCTGAGTCGAGATCAGCAATGGTAATGTTGGCGCCTTCTTCGGCAAATTTAAGGACGATGGCGCGGCCGATATTGGATGCGCCGCCGGTAACAATAACGGACTTTTCTTTCAGGTCGAGATCCATCGAGATGGCTCCTTGGGTTTGATCAATTGAGTGCTAAGAGCAAGGTTTACTTTACGTACTTGCGGAAATTCGGTTTGCGTTTTTCCTGAAGAGCGTTGACGCCTTCCCGCGACTCATCCGTATCATAGTACAGTTTCAGTGCCTGCAGGCCGAGGCTGCCGATGCCGCGGATGTACTCGCTGGCGGCGGTGAATGAACGCTTGGCAATGGCAATCGCGGTGGGGCTGCGTTCGACCAGCTCGGCACACCATGCGGCGACTTCTTCGTCGAGTTTGTCGTCGGGAACCACAGCATTAACAAGACCCATGGCGAGCGCCTCCTGAGCGGTATAGCGTTTGCACATGTACCAGATTTCCCGCGCTTTTTTCTCGCCGACGACCTGGGCTAGATAAGCGGTGCCAAAGCCGGGGTCAACAGAACCCATTTTTGGCCCTACCTGACCGAACTGCGCACTTTCCCCGGCAATGGTGAGATCACAGAGGGTTGCCAGTACATTGCCGCCACCGATAGCGTAACCCTGGACCCGTGCAATGACTGGTTTGGGCACGTCACGGATGATGGTGTGCAGTTCTTCGACAGGCAGACCGATGGTGCCACGCCCATCGTACTGGCCATCGTGTGAGGATTGGTCGCCACCGGTACAGAATGCCTTGTCACCGACGCCACTCAGCACAATGACGCCGATGTCGTTATTCCAGCCAGCTTTCTGAAAAGCGTTGATCAGTTCTTCGCAGGTGGTGCCACGAAAGGCGTTGTAAACTTCGGGCCGGTTGATGGTGATATAGGCAGTGGCGTTTTTGACTTCATAAATAATGTCTTGATATTCCATGTTTACGTTGAACCTCTTAGGGGTGGTGAAGAATCGGCGCTTAAGCGCCGATGAGATGGAATTTACCGGTTGTTAATGCCTGTTGAAAACAGTTGGTCGCGAGTCTACCTAAAGTTGGGTTGCCGCTTTTCCAGGAAGGCTTTTGTGCCTTCTTTAACATCATCGCTACTGAGTGCCGGGGTGGCTAAATCGAGCTCCAGCTGGAGGCCCGCGTCAAGGGTCAGCTCGAGGCCGCGATTCACCAGTTGTTTCATGGTAGCCAGACCAGTGGCACTGCGGGTAGTGATTTTTTCACAGTAGGCGAGGGCAGTCGAGATCAGGTCGCTGTCCGGTACCACGTAATTGACGAGGCCACACTCAAACGCTTCCGTGGCAGAAATCCAGCGAGCAGAGAAAAATAAATCCATGGCGCGCCGTCGGCCAATCAATCGGGGCAGACGCTGACTGCCGCCCCAGCCCGGCACCAGACCAAATTGCGCGTGCTGATCGCCAAGCTGGGCGCTCTGTGCGGAAAACACGATATCAGCTGACATCAGTAATTCGAGGCCACCGGCCAGCGCCAGACCCTGCTGAGCGACGACGATCGGTAAGTCGCTGTTCTCCAGGCGTCGAAAGGTGTCAAGCCCGGTCTGTAAAAACTGCCGGACCTGGTCCGAGTTACCACGAAATCCCGATACTTCCTGCAAGTCAGCGCCGGTACAAAAATGTTTGCCATTCGCTTTTATGAGGACACAGCGAATATTGTCATCCGCTTCGAATTGGTCCAGCGCTGCGTTTATTTCGCGATGCACTGCCAGCGACAAACAATTGAACTGTTCCGGCCGGTTAAGGGTAATGACGCCGACCCGGTGTTCCCGGCTGACTAAAATCACATTAGCAGACATTTTTATTATCCTCTTGCGTTGACCGCATTGGCCTTGGTTGCTCAAATAAGGTGCTAGCTAATTTTACCGACATAACTTCTAGCGATGACCATTTTCATGATCTGGGCGGTGCCGTCGCCAATTTGCATTCCCAGTACGTCGCGCAGGCGTTGCGCGAACGGTAGTTCCTCGCTATACCCGCCGTGGCCGTGAATTAGCAGGCACTGTTGCGTAATATCAAATGCCAGCCTGGGTGCCCACCATTTAGCCATGGCCGCTTCTTTGGTGTGATCGCGACCCTGGGACTTGAGCCACAGCGCTTTAAGGCACACCAGGCGGGCACCTTCAAGTTGGGTTTCAGCCTCGGCCAGTGGAAAGGTGATGCCCTGATTAACGGCCAGGGGCTTACCAAAAGTCACCCGATCCTGAATGAACTGCCAGGTTTCGTCGAGGCATTTACGGGCCACGGCGAGGCATTGCAGACCGATTAAGGCGCGGCTGAAGTCGAAACCCTGCATGACCTGAATAAAGCCTTTGCCCTCGTCACCCACCCGGTAGCGTGCATCAATCCTGACGTTGTCGAAAAAAATTGAACCGCGACCGACGGCCTTTTCCCCCAGATCATCGAACCGGCCTCGCGTAATACCCTCAGCATTCAGGTCGACGATAAAGGCGGAAATCCCTCGCGCTTTATCTTCCCTACGCCCGGTGCGCGCAAACACCAGATTGATATCAGCCTGATCCGCCATGGAAATGGACGTCTTTTCGCCATTCAGTATGTATGTGTCACCGTCGCGAACGGCGCTCAGCACCAAATTTGCCGCGTCGGATCCGCCACCTGGTTCGGTAAGCCCGATGCAGGCGAGGATTTCCCCGCTGCACATTTTGGGAATGATTTCGTCCACCACATCTGGTTGTGCGTAACTGACGATACAACTGGACAGCAAGGAGTGATTGATTTGCACGTAGGCGACGTTCATATCGCCTTCGGCGATTACTTCGGTAATCAAGCCGGAAGTTAGTACGTCAAGGCCACTGCCGCCATGTGCTTCGCTGACTTCCGGTGCGATAAGACCCAGCTGCCCCATTTGCAGGATAAGATCACGACTGATACGGCCCTCGCCCTCCCGGGCTTTGTAGTGAGGTGCGAGCTGCTCCGCAGAAAATTTCCTGGCGCTGTCGAGCAGTGACTCCTGAAATTCAGATAGACCAAAGTGCATGTCACTGCTCCAGCGAAGCCAAGGGTAAAAGGGGAGGGGCCGCATCATAAAAATACCCCGTACATGTGTCAATAAAACTTAATTTTATGTTTAAACCGGTCATAAATAGGCGTATATTCGAAACAACTTAGTATAAGAATAGCGGATATTAAAGGCTGTCAACCGGTGAAACAAACACAATCAAAGGGAAACGAAATTCCCCACAAGTTGTTTTTTCGGCTCTATCAGGTATTGAACTTGTCGCTGCGTAAGGCCACCCAGGTATTGCGAGAAGTTGGCATGAGCCCGCAACAATGGTCCATCCTGGATTCGTTGTCGAGGCCGGATCTGGCGGAGGGCATGACTGTCAACGGCCTTGTTGCTTACTTGATGGTCAGTCGCCAGAGCTTGAATGGCGTTCTCAAACGAATGGAAGAAGCTGGTTATATTGAGCGAGTAGTCAATCCTGAAGACAGCCGTTCGCGCATGGTGCGTCTTACCTCCCGTGGTCGAGAGGTTTGGGAGTCTGCCGGCGCTCAGGTGAAGCTGTTTTACGACGACAGTCTCAAACATATGACTGAGCAGGAAAAGCTGGATGGTATTGCTTCGCTTGACCAGATACTTGCCAATGTTAAGAAGTTCTAGATTGAGCAATTCCTGCTCAGACAGCGTCAGCCCAGGTCGCTCCAGATCAAAGAAAGCCAGACCAGCCAAGTCTGGGTTAATAACCTTCGAGACCACGTCGGCACGTCGTGTGCCGGTGTTACTGATCTAGCGCCGAGCCGAATTTCCCGGATATACCGTTGTGGATGAGCAAGATGAACGATGGATGAGGCGAGCCCTGGAGTTGGCCGCACGGGCTGGTGCCATCGGCGAAGTCCCCGTCGGCGCAGTCGTGGTGCGGGAAAATCAGTTGCTGGGCGAGGGCTGGAACTGCCCAATTAGCACCGCCGATCCCACAGCCCACGCCGAGATCTCGGCGCTGCGTGCGGCAGCGTTAAGGGTTAATAATTACCGACTGCCTGGGTGCACGCTGTATGTCACACTCGAGCCTTGCGCCATGTGTGTTGGTGCGCTGATTCATGCGCGGGTTGAGCGATTGGTCTTTGCCGCAAGTGAACCCCGTGCCGGGGCAGTGCGCAGTCGGCTGAGTCTGCTTGATGAGGCGCACTTCAATCATCAGGTCGTTTGGCGAGGGGATGTGCTGGCCGATCAGGGGGCGGCGTTACTCAGCGATTTTTTCCGGAGTAGACGCCGCGCCAAGGTGCAGGAACACGGCTCGGAACCGAAGACGTAATCCGTCCGTAGCATTCGTCGCTAGTAACCGAAGTGACAGCTGACGCGACTCAGAGCGGCAGTCCGATATCACCGCCAAAACTGTCATCCAGCGATAAAAGCTTACCCGGCACGCTTTCCGTCCTCGTTCTGGCGCGTTGGATATCGTGCCACTGAAGTATGGTTCTGAAATGGCGAATATTCTGTACGTATTTGACCGATTCACGACCACGAGCATAGCCGTATTTGAGGGTGCGGTAGTGCTTTTTTTGTTGTAGTAAAGGCAGGTGTTTGCGTACATCCACCCATAAATTCGGGTTACCCCCAAGTCGCTTTGTTAGGGCCCGCGCATCCTGGAGGTGGGCAGGTCCTATGTTGTATGCGGCGAGGGCAAGCCAGGAGCGGTCAGGTTCGGCAATGGCTTTTGGGAGATTCTCTCTGGTGCGGAGAAAATACTCCGCCCCGCCGCGGATGCTTTGTTCGGGATCGAGGCGATCTTCAACATTGAGCTCCGCCGCCGTGCGGAGTGTTAGCATCATCATGCCCCTGACACCCGTTGGGGATGTCGCATCAGGATTCCAATGGGATTCCTGATATGCCATCGCAGCCAGCAAGCGCCAGTCGAGGCCGTATTGTTCGGCGACTGTCTCGAACAAAGGCTGGTAGTCTGCCAGCCGCTGGTTAATGCGACTCATCAACAACTGCGAACCACCGACACTAAACTCATCGGTATGCCCGAAGAACTGGTCCTTGAGACGTTGCAAGTCGCCGCTGGCGGCATAGTTACGTAGAAAGCTGTTAGCTGCCGTTAGCAGGCTGGTGTCGCCATGCTTGGGGAACGCCCAGCCGATTGCTTCATCCGTGGTCAGGTCAAAGGCCGCACGTGCTTTGGGATAGAGACCCCGGTCCAGGGCGAAAGCCGTGGAATCGACGACGGCGTAATCGGCGTTGCCCTCGTGAACCAGCCGCATTAACTCCAGCATCTCTGTGTCGCGAAGTGCCTGCCACTGTAACATTGGGTGCTCTGCCTTCAATAGCCTGAGCTTCTCCTCGTGAGAGCTGTTCGCGACGACCAGGATGCGGTTATCGCCGATGTCGCCAAGGCTCTTTGGGCGCTGCGTGGCAAGCCGATAAATTAAGGTCTGGCGCACCGAGTTGTAGGGGGTGGAAAAACGCAGCCGTTGTTGGCGTTTTTCGGTGACAGTTAGGCCCGCTCCCGCAAAGTGTCCCCGGGGCCCACCAATTGCGTTGAACAGGGCGTCGAGGTCGTCAATCAGCGTCACCTTGAGTTCTACGCCGAGACTTTCTGCCAACGCCTTGGCCAGGAAATACTCGAAGCCATTTTTACCTTTGGCGTTCTCGAAATAGGTGGTGGGACCGACGAAAGTGATAATACGTAACACCTTGTCTCGTTCGATGGTTTCCAGAACCGTGGTGGTGCGACTACTCGCGAGCATTAGGCTAAGCGCAATGAGCCCGGCTGCCGTCAGCAGCAGGTGAGTCCTTTTTCTAATGACAAGCAGGCGCAGTTTCATGCTTGATGGGTGATTAGTGTCGTCATAGGCAAATCCAATCTGAATAATTCCCCGCCATTGTAACGGTTTGTAGTGAGCTACAAAGTTTGGTGGTCCGCGGTGTGAAGTAGTCGAAAATACGGGCGCTAGATCAACAGCTTGCTAGCAGAAGGGGTATCTGCCTGCGTACCGTCGACCGGGCTGGCCGGTGCCTGAAAAACCTCGCAGGTTTCCTTGCCTTTCCGGGATTCCAGGCGTACATCAAATCCCCAGAGACGCTGAATATACTGAAGTACATCGGCTGTTGATTGAGGCTCAAGGGGTCGATTCTGGTACATGCTGTGGTGCAATATCAGTGATCTGTTACCGCTGATATTGGCATCGACGATTTGTATGTCCGGTTCACGGTTACTCAGATTGTACATACTCGCCAGGGTATCTCTGATGTGTTGGTAGCCGGCGTCATTATGTATGGCGGACACTTCGAGATGGTCTTGTTCGGTATCGTCCAGCACAGTAAATAGTTTTAGTTCTCGGATTAGCCGTGGTGACAGGAATTGTTGAATAAAACTTTCATCCTTGAAATTAGCCATCGCAAAATGCAAGGTTTCCAGCCAGGGGCTGTCAACGATATCGGGGAACCAGTGTCGATCTTCCTCGGTCGGCGTATCACAAATGCGGCGGATGTCGCGCATCATGGCAAAACCCAATGAGTAAGGGTTGATGCCGCTAAAGGCCGGGCTATCGTAAGCCGGTTGAAAAACCACATTAGTGTGCGATTGCAGAAATTCCAGCATAAAACCAACGGTGACCCGACCGTTATCGTGCAAGTCATGGAGGAGCTGGTAGTGCCAGAAACATGCCCAGCCTTCGTTCATCACCTGGGTTTGGCGTTGAGGGTAGAGATATTGCGCCATTTTACGGACGATACGAACGATTTCTCGTTGCCATGATTCCAGTAAGGGCGCATCTTTCTCAAAAAAATACAGCAGATTTTCCTGTGGTTCGGCTGGGTAACGTTTGGCCAGCCTGGCCTCGGGCTGTTGGGCTGCACGGGGAATGGTGCGCCACAGGTCATTGACCTGTTGCTGCAACATCTCCTCGCGTTGGTGCTGGCGGGCCTGTTCTTCTTTTAACGACGGAGGATAGGGGCGTTTATAGCGATCGACACCATAGTTCATCAAGGCGTGGCAGGCATCAAGTACTGACTCAACCTCGCCGATACCGTAGCGTTCTTCGCATTTAGAGATATAGTCACGGGCAAAGACCAGGTAGTCGACGATGGATGCGGGGTCGGTCCACGTACGGAACAGGTAATTACCTTTAAAGAACGAATTATGTCCAAAGCATGCATGGGCAATGACCAGGGCCTGCATGGTTAACGTGTTCTCCTCCTGGAGATAGGCGATGCAGGGGTTGGAATTGATGACTAATTCGTAAGCAAGGCCCATATGGCCGCGACGATAAAGCTTGTCGGTATTGATGAAGTGCTTGCCAAAAGACCAATGGTGATAGTTGATCGGCATCCCCACCGACGCGTAGGCATCCATCATCTGCTCGGAACTTATTATCTCAATCTGGTTAGGGAAGGTGTCTAGCTGGTAGCCTTCAGCGAGTTCGCCGATCACTTTCTCGAAGTGTTCGAGCAGCTCAAAACTCCATTCTGATCCGGCGCCGACAGGTTGCAGTTTGTTTGCAGTGGTCACGCGGTTTGTTTCCTGAACAGTTTGCGCAGTATTGGATAAATGTCGCGCGTGCCGGTGATGTGCTGCATAGCAAAAAATTCTGGGTGTCTGGTTTCGAAATCGACATAGGTTTGCCACAGGGGCTTATCGGTGCGGGAGATCTCGACGTAGGCAAAATACTGTAGCAGTGGCAGCAGTTCCGTTAATAATTGCTGGCAAATTCGCCCATCTTCTGGCCAGTTGTCGCCGTCGGATGCCTGCGCGACGTAGATATTCCACTCATTCACTGGGTAGCGCTGTTCAATGATTTCCTGAGTAAGCCGCAGCGCACTGGAGACCACGGTGCCACCGCTTTCCCGCGCGTAAAAAAAATCCTGTTCATCCACTTCGCTGGCCGTGGTGTGATGGCGGATAAAAACGACATCGGTTTTCTTATAGTGGCGGCTTAAAAAAAGGTAAAGCAGTATAAAAAAGCGCTTAGCCAGATCTTTGGTCGTCTGATCCATGGAGCCGGATACGTCCATGATGCAGAACATCACGGCTTTTGAGCGAGGTACAGGCTGGTGTATGACCTGACGGTAGCGCAAGTCAAAGTCATCCAGAAACGGAACGCGATTTATGCGTTGGCGTAACTCACTGATTTTCACCTCGAGCTCAGCCAGTAATTCGGGTGTTGTGGTCTGATCCCGCTGAAGATTTTTTTGTTCTTCAAGCAACCCGCGCAATTCGGTACGCTTATTCGCGCTCATGGCGATCCGTCGGGACAATGCGGCTTGCATAGACCTCACAATACTGATGTTGGCGGGTGATCCGGTGTTGGTGAAACCGGCGCGGACAGTTTTGTAGTCGTCACTTTCGGAGAGTTGCTTGCGGGTGAGGTTGGGCAGTTCCAGATCTTCAAATAGCAGTTCAAGAAATTCCTGCTGACTTATTTCAAAAACGAAATCGTCCAGCCCCTCGCCCTGATCACCCGCTTTGTCCTGGCCTCCGCCGCCACCTTCTTCTGGCCGTGGCAGATGGTCGCCAGCACCGAATTCGCGATTACCGGGGAAAACCCGCTCGTGACGACCGCCACGACCGTGACGGAACGATGGCTCCCGGGTATTTTTGGCCGGAATTTTGATCGATTCACCCTTGTCCGTGTCGGTGATGCTGCGATCCTTGAGTCGATCTCCGAGAGAGCGACGTATTTCTTCGCGATGGCGGCGCAGGAAGCGCTGACGGTTTACCGCACTTTTGTTTTTGCTGTTCTGACGACGGTCAATCAGAAAGGCCATGGTTTCTTCCCGTTTGCGGCTGTCATTGCGATTTGCGAACCCTCAAATACCATTCTGAGAGCAGTCGCACCTGTTTCTCGGTGTAGCCTCGATCCATCATGCGGTGGACAAATTCCCGGTGTTTCGACTGATCATCAGCCGAAGCCTTGGTGTTGAAAGAAATAACCGGCAGCAAATCTTCGGTGCTGGCAAACATTTTCTTTTCAATAACCAGGCGCAACTTTTCATAGCTGGTCCAGCGAGGATTGTTGCCCTGGTTATTAGCCTGGGCGCGGAGTACAAAATTGACAATTTCGCTGCGGAAATCTTTCGGATTACTAATGCCCGCGGGCTTTTCGATTTTTTCAAGTTCGTCGTTGAGGGCAGAGCGGTTAAATATCTCGCCGGTTTCGGGATCCCGGTATTCCTGATCCTGAACCCAGAAATCTGCGTAGGTTACATAGTGGTCGAAGAGATTCTGGCCATATTCCGAATACGACTCGAGATAGGCGGTCTGGATTTCCTTGCCGATAAATTCCACGTAGGTCGGCGCCAGAAATTCCTTGATGAAGTTCAGATAACGATCATGGACATCTTTGGCAAATTGTTCCTGTTCAATCTGATTTTCCAGGACATAAAGCAGGTGCACCGGGTTGGCGGCGACTTCTGCCGAGTCAAAGTTAAATACCTTGGAGAGAACTTTAAAGGCAAAGCGGGTCGACAGGCCGTCCATGCCCTCATCGACACCCGCGGTGTCTCGGTACTCCTGGATGGATCTGGCCTTGGGGTCGGTGTCCTTCAAATTCTCGCCGTCGTAGATACGCATCTTAGAATAGATGCTTGAGTTGGCGGGCTCCTTCAACCGGGACAGTACGGCGAACTGGGCCAGCATTCGCAGTGTATCGGGCGTGCAGGGGGCCGCACTCAACGAGCTGTTGGCGAGTAGTTTCTCATAGATTTTGACCTCCTCTGTCACCCGCATGCAGTAGGGAATCTTGACAATGTACACGCGGTCGATAAACGCTTCATTGTTGCGATTGCTCTTGAATGCCTGCCATTCCGCCTCGTTGGAATGAGCTAGCACGATGCCATCGTAGGGAATGCTGCCAATGGTTTCGGTGCCGTTGTAATTGTGCTCCTGGGTGGCAGTGAGCAGGGGATGTAACACTTTTATGGGCGCCTTAAACATCTCGACAAATTCCAGCATGCCCTGGTTGGAACGACAGAGCCCGCCGGAATAACTGTATGCGTCTGGGTCATGCTGTGAGTATTCCTCAAGCTGTCTGATGTCGACTTTGCCCACCAGGGAGGAAATGTCCTGATTGTTTTCATCGCCTGGCTCGGTTTTGCACACGGCAATCTGATCCGCCCGTGACGGGAAAACGCGTGTTACGCGAAACTGACTGATATCACCACCGAATTCGTGGAGGCGTTTTACTGCCCAGGGTGACATGCCGGCACGCAGGTAACGTGTGGGAATGCCATACTCTTCGAGTAACAGCTGACCATCCTCTTCCTTGTTGAACAGCCCGAGCGGTGATTCGAAGACCGGTGAGTCTTTCAGGCAGTAGATGGGGTAGGCCTCAACAAGCGATTTGAGCTTCTCGGCGAGGGACGACTTACCGCCCCCAACGGGGCCTAGCAAGTAGAGGATTTGTTTTTCTTCTTCTAATCCCTGTGCGGCATGACGGAAAAAGCTGACGATGCTTCCAACTGCCTCCTCCATACCATAAAACTCTTCAAACGTTTTGTAGCGCCGAATCACTTTATTCGAAAAAATTCGACTGAGGCGAGGATCCTTGGCGGTATCCACCAACTCTGGTTCGCCGATTGCCAGCAGCATCCTTTGCGCAGCGGTGGCGTAAACTTCCGGCTTATCTCGACATAAATCGAGATATTCTTGCAGACTGTATTCTTCTACCTGGTTGCGTTTGTACTTGTCCTGATAATGGCTAAATAAAGACATGGGTGCAATCCTCAAGTCAGTGTTTGGCACTTAGTTAGACACTGAAATTAGACAACTGGCCTAAAATTATTTTGCAATAAAAATGCCTCTTTTGTGCGCGTCCTTTTGGGGATTTTTTGAAAGAGGCAGTGGATTGTCAGCGTTGCGTAAAAGCTGGTGGAAGTATTTTCTTTGAATTAGCACCACTTCCTGGGCTGGTGTGTCGATCAGGGAGCTATTTGATGTGAACGGGTTTTTGTCTCCAGGATACTGGTTATGAGATAAACGCAGAAGACGTCTTATTGATAGAAACAAAAAGACTAAAGCGACAGCGATCACGATACCGAGGGGGGGACGTTCATGCGTCGGCAATGCGCCGCTTGCCCGGTGATACTGACAAAAAGTCGTCGCGGATGGCAAATAGTGGGCGCCAAATATATTAAGCTTTCGAAGCTATACCCAGCGGCTGCCAGGTTAGGCTAATTCAAGTACAATGACGCGGTACGTTCATCCGCCAGCTTGTAGAGATTTTTTAATGCTGACCCTTCGCGGCGCCCCGGCACTGTCCTCCTTTCGCAAATCCAAGCTTTACTCCACCCTGGCTCAAATGGTTCCGTCCATGGCGGCTGTGTACGCCGAATTCGTCCATTTTGTTGATATCGGCCCCGATAAAGCGTTATCTGACGCCGATCTGGCAACTTTGTCTGCTTTACTGGAGTACGGTCCCAGCGCGGTCAGGCAATCTCCCCAGGGGCTAGCACTGCTGGTCGTTCCGCGGCCAGGTACGATTTCGCCCTGGTCGAGCAAAGCAACCGATATCGCGCACAATGTTGGTTTACACGCAGTGAGGCGTATCGAGCGGGGCGTCATTTATTATCTGGCTAGCTCTCGGCCACTGCTTGAGAGTGAAGTTGTTACAGCGTCAAACCTCCTCCACGATCGTATGGTAGAGGTAGTAATGGCCGATATGGGGCAGGTTGAAAAGATTTTTGCGACCTATGAGGGTCGGCCAATGGTGACGATCGATATCCTGGGGCAAGGTCGAGGAGCACTCGCCGTCGCGAACGAAGCGCTTGGCCTGGCGCTGGCCGACGATGAAATGGACTATCTGTTTGACAACTTCCTTACGCTGGCGCGCAATCCTACTGACATTGAATTAATGATGTTCGCTCAGGCTAACTCTGAACACTGCCGCCACAAAATCTTTAATGCGAGCTGGACGGTGGACGGTACACCGCAAGCTCACTCGTTATTCGCCATGATCAAGAATACACGTGAGCAGCATGGCGAGGGCGTGTTGTCCGCGTATTCAGACAATGCAGCGGTGATAACCGGCAGCACGGGTGGGCGGTTCTTCCCCTCCGGCGATGGCCACACCTATGCGTATCATCAGGAACCTGTACATTTGTTGATGAAGGTCGAGACCCATAATCACCCCACCGCGATTGCGCCCTTTCCTGGTGCAGGTACTGGTTCGGGGGGTGAAATTCGCGATGAAGGTGCAGTTGGTCGAGGTTCGAAACCCAAGGCTGGCCTCGCCGGTTTCAGTGTTTCCAATCTGCGCATTCCGGGATTTGTCCAGCCCTGGGAAGACGACTACAGCAAACCGGAGCGAATTGTCTCGGCGCTCGATATCATGCTTGAGGGCCCCATCGGCAGCGCTGCTTTTAACAACGAATATGGTCGGCCCAATCTTTGTGGTTATTTTCGTACATTTGAAATGACGTTCAACGGTGAGCGGCGCGGCTATCACAAGCCGATTATGCTGGCCGGTGGCTACGGTAATATCCGCGAGGATCATATTGAGAAGCCTGCGTTTACGCCGGGCCACAAACTGGTGGTGCTGGGCGGGCCAGCCATGTTGATTGGCCTCGGAGGTGGCGCGGCCTCCTCTATGGCGTCAGGAGCGAGCAGTGAGCGGCTGGATTTTGCATCTGTGCAGCGTCAAAATCCGGAAATTGAGCGACGTTGCCAGGAGGTTATCGACCGATGCTGGGAGCAGGGCACCGACAACCCCATCGCTTTTATTCATGATGTCGGTGCGGGCGGCTTATCGAATGCCTTCCCTGAACTCGTTAAGGATGGCGACTGCGGGGGGCGATTTGAGTTGCGGGATATCCCTAACGCAGAGCAGGGTATGTCGCCTCTGGAGATCTGGTGCAACGAAGCTCAGGAGCGCTATGTGTTGGCGATCGCGCCGGAGAATCTGTCCCGTTTCGAAGCGATCTGTCATCGTGAGCGCTGTCCCTATGCGGTGGTTGGCTACGCCACCGGGGATAAACACCTCAGCTTGAGCGACCGGGATTATGACAACACGCCCGTTGATTTGCCCATGTCGATATTGTTTGGCAAGCCACCCAAAATGCAGCGGAGCGCTGAACGGCTAGCAGTGACCAGCGACGAGTTTGCCACAGCTGGCATTGAGCTGGCGGAGGCCCTTACCCGGGTTTTGCATCATCCCGCAGTCGCGAGCAAGAGCTTCCTGATTACTATTGGTGATCGGTCTATTACCGGCATGGTGTGCCGCGATCAGATGGTTGGCCCCTGGCAGGTGCCAGTCGCCGATTGTGCCGTTACCACGGTAACTTTTGATAGCTACGCCGGGGAAGCGATGGCAATGGGTGAGCGCACACCGCTGGCGCTGCTCAACGCACCCGCTTCGGGGCGAATGGCGATTGGCGAAGCGATTACCAACATTGCGGGTGCCCGCATCAATAAGCTCAGCGATATTAAATTATCTGCTAACTGGATGTGCGCTGCCGGCCATCCGGGAGAGGATGAAAAACTTTACCGCACTGTCGAAGCCGTGGGCCTCGAGCTTTGTCCCGCGCTCGGCATCGCTATCCCGGTAGGCAAGGACTCTATGTCGATGCGTACCGAGTGGCAGCAGGACGACGCGATCCGCACGGTTACCGCTCCCCTGTCATTGGCTATATCGGCGTTTAGTCCCGTGCTAGATGTACGCAAATCGGTTACGCCTCAGTTGCGCGCGGACCTTGGTGAAAGTGAGTTGCTCTATGTCGATCTGGGCGCGGCTAATAATAGGCTGGGTGGATCTGTGCTGGCTCAGGTCTACGGTCAGTTGGGTAGCGAGGTGCCGGACGTCGATCGTCCCGAGTTGCTGGCGGGCTTCTTTACGGCCCTGCAAAGCTGCCTTGAAGATGGCCAGGTACTGGCCTATCACGATCGCTCCGACGGCGGTTTAGTGACCACATTGGTTGAAATGAGTTTTGCCGGCCATGTTGGTATAAGCATCCAGCTGCCAGAAACTGGCGACTTGCTGGCGACATTATTTGCTGAGGAACTGGGCGGTGTGTTACAGGTTGCCATCGACCATGTCGACCACGTGCTTGCTCGTTTCGGCGCCGCCGGGCTGGATGGGATGGTTCATCGCATAGGTGGGCTGAACGATGAGGACGCCGTTATGATCCACTGGCAGGGTGAGCGTGTATTAGCAGCGGCGCGGGCTGAATTACAGCAAACCTGGGCCGAAACAAGTTATCGGCTACAGGCCATGCGCGATAACCCGGATTGCGCGAATCAGGAGTTTGAACAGCTTGTAAGGGACGATCCAGGTTTGAATGTTCGCCTCGGTTTTGACCCTGACGAAGACGTCGCGGCGCCGTATATCAACATCGGTGTCAGACCCCGGCTCGCTGTGCTGCGGGAACAGGGTGTCAATGGCCAGGTGGAAATGGCTGCTGCTTTTGATCGTGCTGGCTTTACCGCCGTCGATGTCCATATGAGTGACATTATCGCGGGGCGTGTCAATCTCGCTGATTTCAAGGGGCTTGCGGCCTGCGGTGGTTTTTCTTACGGGGATGTGCTCGGTGCCGGTGAGGGCTGGGCGAAATCAATCCTGTACAACCGCCAGGCCAGCAACATATTCGCGGACTTTTTTCAGCGGACGGACAGCTTTACACTGGGCGTTTGCAACGGATGTCAAATGTTATCGAGTCTAAAATCGTTGATCCCTGGCGCGGAGCTGTGGCCACGATTTGTGCGTAATACTTCGGAGCAGTTTGAGGCCCGTGTAGCGCTCGTTAAGATAGAGCCGTCGCCATCTGTACTACTGACGGGGATGACGGATACTTATTTGCCTGTAGCGGTTGCTCACGGCGAAGGGCGGGCGGAGTTTGCGGGGGATGACGCACGGCAAGACCTGGATAAATCTGGTCTGGCGGTTTTGCGTTATACAGATAACCTGTTGCAGCCCACCGACGCCTATCCGGCTAACCCAAATGGCTCGCCAGGGGGGTTGGCTGGCTTGACCACGTATGATGGTCGGGTGACCGTTATGATGCCGCATCCCGAGCGGGTTTTCCGCGCAGTAACGAATTCCTGGCGCCCTGATGACTGGCGGGAAGATGGTCCGTGGCTGCGCTTATTCAGAAATGCGAGGGTATTTATTCAATGAGCGAACATATTGTAGAAATAAACGAACAAAACGCGCAGCAGGTGCTGTTGGAGGAATCTGCGAAACGGCTGGTCGTTATCGACTTTTGGGCCGACTGGTGCGCGCCCTGCAAGGCGCTGATGCCGGTACTGGAGAATCTCGCCAATGCATATGGCGGTCAATTTCTGCTCGCTAAATTAAATGCTGACGAGCAGCAGGGCATTGCCGGCCAGTTCGGTATTCGCAGCCTGCCCACCGTGATTTTTATGAAAGATGGTCAGCCCATCGATGCCTTTCAGGGCGTGCTGCCGGAAACCCAAATTCGCACCATGCTGGACAAACACTTACCGAAGCCCTGGGACGCTATGTTGGCAACAGCCCAGCAAAAACTGGGTGAAGGCGATTTTGCCGGGGCCCTGACATTACTGCGTCAGGCCTACGGTGATTCCGGGCAGCGCTTTGATATCGCCCTGTCGCTGGCTTACACCTTGATGCAACTAAACCGTTGCGATGAAGCCGTGGAGATAATGGAAGCGATTCCTCTGGCTGATAGAAACGCAGATTATGAGCGGATACTGGCGCAGATTGAACTCAAGCGGGAAGCTGGCAAATCACCAGAAATTCGGGCTCTGGAAGATCAACTGAATAGCGATCCGAACAACCTGGAAGTGGCCTATGAGCTGGCTGTCAAGCTGAGCCAGGACAATCGCTTTAAAGAATCTCTGGAGTTACTGTTTAGCATCCTGAAAAGCGATCGCGAGTTTAAAAGTGGGGGCGCGAAAAAGACCTTCCTTGACGTGCTAAAAGCCCTGGGAAAAGGTGACCCGCTGGCAGTGGATTACCAGCGCAAGTATTTTAATATGCTCTACTGACCTAACTTCGCGGCGAGAGTTTGAACGTATGGGCCACCGATAATTAGTAACCACCGGTCCGTGAACCCTAGTCCGTAACCTGTATCCCGGAGGCTCGCAGCAACAGTGTACAAGCTCTGTTTTTATGTGCCGGAAAGCCATCTCCAGCTGGTAAAGAACGCACTGTTTGCGGTTGGAGCGGGACGTGTTGGTGAATACGATAGTTGTTGCTGGCAAGTTTTAGGTGAGGGGCAATTCCGACCATTGCCTGGTAGTAATCCCCACCTCGGCGGTAGCGGCGAACTGACCACTGTTGCCGAGTACAAAGTCGAAATGGTTTGCGACTCGTCCGTAATCAACGCTGTAGTCGACGCCCTGAAAATGACCCATCCGTACGAAACGCCTGCTTTTGACGTGGTTAAAGTGGAAAACTTTATCTGACGGCTTTCCCGGTCTCGATTGTGTCGCCGAGAAGGTATTTTCAAACTCGTATTTCTTTGATCTGGAACAATTTTTGTTGCATCAACGGCAGTTTTTGTTGTGCGGCGATTGTAAATATCTGTCTGAACCCCACATATAAGACATTGTTTAATTGCTTTAGACGAGGTCTTTAATGCGACAGGAACGTTTAACTAACCAGCTGCAAAATGCTCTGGCCGATGCCCAGTCACTGGCGGTGGGACGTGATAACACGGCTATAGAACCGGTGCATGTTATTTACGCCATGCTAAACCAGCAGGGTAGTGGTGTGCGACCGATGCTGGTGCAGGCTGGGTTTGATATCAAGGCCCTGGAAGCTGATTTTGAGAGACAACTCAATGACCTGGCGCAACTCAAATCAGCAACTGGTGAGATCAGTATTTCACCGGCGTTATCGCGCCTGCTGAATCTGGCTGATAAGAAAGCCCAACAGCAGGGTGACCAGTTTATTTCCAGTGAAACCGTGCTGCTAGCGGCGTTAGGCGATAGCGGCGATGTTGGCAAAGCGTTACTTAAATTTGGCGATCGTGCGCGCCTGGAGGCTGTTGTTCAGCAGGTACGGGGCGGTGAAAGCGTCAATAACCCGGAGGCGGAGGAAAACCGACAGGCGCTCGATAAATACACGATAGATCTCACCTCCCGAGCCGAGCAGGGCAAGCTCGACCCGGTGATTGGCCGCGATGAGGAGATTCGCCGAACCATACAGATCCTGCAACGTAGAACGAAGAATAATCCGGTATTAATTGGCGAGCCAGGGGTCGGTAAAACAGCGATTCTCGAAGGACTTGCGCAGCGGATTGTTAATGGCGAAGTGCCGGAAGGTTTAAAGGACAAGCGGGTGTTGTCCCTGGATCTCGGTGCGCTGTTGGCTGGTGCGAAGTTTCGTGGCGACTTCGAAGAGCGCCTGAAAGCTGTGTTAAATGAGCTGGCCAAGCAGGAAGGTCGGATCATTCTGTTTATCGATGAGCTGCATACGATGGTCGGAGCCGGCAAGGCAGATGGTGCTCTTGATGCTGGCAATATGTTAAAGCCGGCTCTGGCGCGGGGCGAACTGCACTGTGTCGGCGCGACAACGCTGAATGAATATCGTCAGTATATTGAAAAGGACGCGGCGCTGGAGCGCCGTTTTCAGAAAATCCTTGTTGATGAACCCTCGGAAGAGGATACCATCGCAATTCTTCGTGGACTGAAAGAGCGCTACGAAGTTCACCACGGTGTCGATATTACCGATTCGGCAATTATTGCTGCGGCGCGTCTGTCCCAGCGTTATATCACTGATCGACAACTCCCCGACAAGGCGATCGACCTTATTGATGAATCCGCCAGTCGCATCCGTATGGAAATCGACTCCAAGCCGGAGGACATGGATCGACTTGAGCGTCGTCTCATTCAGTTAAAGATAGAACGGGAGGCTGTTAAGAAGGACAAGGACGAAGCTTCGCAAAAACGTCTGATAAAACTCCACGCGGATATCACCGAAATTGAGCAAGCTTACGCTGACCTGGACGAGGTATGGAAAGCTGAAAAGGCAGCCCTGCAGGGTTCTGCACAGATCAAGAGCGATCTGGAGCAGGCGAGACTGGATCGCGATGCGGCGCGCAGGGCCGGCGATCTGGCGAAGATGTCTGAATTACAGTACGGCGTCATTCCGGGTCTCGAAGCGCAGCTGGCCTCGGCAGGCAGTGCGGAGCTTCGTGAAAAGCAGTTGCTGCGTAACAAGGTTACCGAAGAGGAAATTGCCGAAGTAGTATCCAGGTGGACGGGTATTCCAGTATCGAAAATGCTGGAGGGCGAACGGGACAAGCTATTGCGTATGGAGGCCGCCCTGCATCAGCGTGTTATTGGTCAGCACGAGGCAGTAATTGCGGTGTCAAATGCTGTGCGCAGGTCACGTGCGGGCCTGTCTGATCCCGGTAGACCCAATGGATCCTTTCTGTTTCTGGGTCCGACCGGGGTAGGTAAAACCGAGCTGTGTAAGTCGCTCGCCGCCTTTCTGTTTGATAGTGACGACGCCATGGTGCGCATCGATATGTCCGAGTTTATGGAGAAGCACTCTGTTGCGCGGCTGGTCGGGGCGCCGCCGGGTTACGTCGGTTATGAAGAGGGTGGTTATCTGACAGAGGCCGTGCGGCGTCGCCCCTATTCGGTACTGTTGCTTGATGAAGTGGAAAAGGCGCATCCCGATGTTTTTAACATTTTGCTGCAGGTGCTCGATGACGGTCGCTTGACGGATGGTCAGGGTCGGACGGTGGATTTTCGTAACACGGTGATTGTCATGACCTCAAACCTGGGTTCTGACATCATTCAGAATCTTGCGGGAGAGGATAATTACGAAGCGATGAAGGCTGCGGTGATGGATGTTGTCGGCAGTCACTTTAGACCCGAGTTTATTAACCGCGTCGATGAGGTGGTGGTCTTTCATCCGCTGGCGAAAGAGCAGATTCGAGGGATAGCGGAAATACAGCTCGGCCTGCTCAAGAAACGACTGGCGGAAAGGGAGCTGAATTTCCATGTCAGTCCCGAAGTGATGGACCGGATCTGTGACGCGGGTTTTGATCCGGTCTACGGCGCGAGGCCGCTGAAGCGCGCGATACAGCAACTGATTGAAAACCCTCTGGCTCAGCAGGTGCTGGCCGGTGAGTTTGAACCTGGTCAAACGATTGCTGCTTTACTGAAGGAGGGCGAGCTGGTTTTTACTGCTGAAGTGTAAGTGAAATTTTGTCAGATTGGGCGCTGCAGGTGGACTGAGGTAGTCGCTGTCAGTTGAAGTGGGAACGACCTCATCTGGCTGCCCGCCGTAACATGCCGGTAGCTGTGCGGGTCCGGTGCTCAGTTATTCTGTCGTTCGGTAGCAAAAAAGGTAACCGCATGGGGCATCTTTGACGATGCCCTGTTTGCTAGACCAACAAACGTTTTTCAACCTCAAACGCCTGCTTCGTCTGTCAGTAGCACCTTTCAGTCAGTTATTTGCAATATTCCTTAATGCGCAGTTCCGTTTCTTTTTTCATTGCTACGTGTTCATCGGGGGTGAGATAGCGGTCATCGCCCGTTTCCTTGTCGTTAATACGAATATGGGGGCGGCTATTGAGTGTATCCAGATTATTGCGGGCATTTGTGCAGTTCTTTTTGTCCTGTTCACGGGCCTTGGCCAGCTGCTGTGGGGTAGCTGGCGCAGTTTCCGGTAGCTTGGTGTTTTGCTCGCCCTGCTGCTCTGGGTTATCGGTCTTCGCGTCAGGCGTGGGCTGGCCAGACTGAGATTGGACTTCCCCAGTCTGAACCTTGATAGTTTGAACGGCCCGGTCATCTGGAGCTCGCGCCGTGTAATGGGTTACGCCCTGATCGTCAGTCCACTTGTAGAATTTCCCGGCATTCGCCCCGAGGGCAATAAACATCAACGTTAATAAAACTGTTAAAGCCTTCATGACCTGGTACTCCGTCCTGTATGTCGATTGCTATATTACACATTTTCGGTGTGGCGATATGTGCGATATTTGACATTCGGCACATTGCTGGATTGAGAAGAGATTGATGCTGGCCCTTTCGTGGTTGACTAATGCGCGGGAAATCGGTACCTTGCCGCCGAGACGGGACAGCTGTCCGTTTTTTTGAATACGTTCTAGCAACCAGATGGGCGAAAACAGCGCGCGCTGGTCATCTACAGTAAAGGTAATGTTACCCACATTGCCCTCGGCAGTCGAAACCACGCTTAGCGTTGACTGCGGTGTTGCCAAGTAAGCCACCTGTGATGCCACAGCGGTCGCCCATTTCGGTTAGCAGAATTGCTCCTTTATTTGAGGGTATGGCTAGTGGAACTTCTTTCTGGTGGTGAGATCATTGTCCGCGCATTGCATGATGCCGGGGTCAAGCATTTGTGGGGTTACCCTGGTGGGGCTGCGTTGCACATTTATGATGCGCTGTTCACACAGGATGATGTCAGCCATGTTTTGATGCGCCACGAACAGGCGGCGGTCCACGCGGCTGATGCCTATGCGAGGGCGACGGGCCAGGTTGGTACGGTACTGGTTACTTCAGGGCCGGGGGCTACCAATGCCATCACTGGTATAGCGACTGCGCATATGGACTCCATTCCGATCGTGGTGATTTCGGCTCAGGTGGTTCAGGATAAAATCGGTGAAGATGCCTTTCAGGAAACCGACATGATCGGTGTTTCCCGTCCCATCGTGAAACACAGCTATCTGGTGAAAAATATTGCGGACCTTGCAGAGACCATTGCCAAGGCATTTTATATCGCCAGCACTGGCCGACCTGGACCGGTGGTGGTAGACGTACCCAAGGATGTCACTGACCCTAACACCAGGATCCCCTATCGCTATCCTGAGCAGATCAAAATTCGCTCCTATCAGCCGACCAACCGTGGGCATTCGGGGCAAATCAAACGAGCGGTAAGCCTGCTGCTGTCAGCCAAACGGCCGGTCATTTACACCGGCGGGGGGGTGGTGCTGGGCAACGCTTCAGAGCAGTTGACCCGGCTCGCAAAAATGCTCAATTACCCTGTCACAAATACCCTGATGGGTCTGGGTGGTTTTCCCGGTACGGACACACAGTTTTTGGGCATGCTGGGTATGCACGGTACTTTTGAAGCGAACATGGCTATGCACCATGCTGACGTTATCCTCGCTGTTGGCGCGCGCTTTGATGATCGCGTTACCAATGACCCGGATAAATTTTGTCGATCAGCCAAAATCATTCATATCGATGTAGATCCGTCTTCGATTGCAAAACGAGTGCCGGTCGATATTCCCATTGTTGGATCCTGTGATGCAGTGCTCGACGAGATGATAGAGCAACTGGAAAGTTCGACAGAGATGCCCGACGCGACAGCCATTGCGGAGTGGTGGCAGCAAATAGATGATTGGCGCGAACGTCACGGCCTGTATGTTAAGCCTCGTTACGAACCAAGTGACGGACAGCTGATTAAACCTCAGGACGCGGTAAAGGCGCTCTTTAAAGTGACCGGTGGCAAGGCGTATATCACCTCGGATGTTGGTCAGCATCAAATGTTTGCTGCCCAGTACTACCTGTTTGATAAGCCACGGCAATGGTTTAACTCCGGGGGGCTGGGCACCATGGGTTACGGCCTGCCAGCGGCGATGGGTGTGCAAATGGCGTTCCCCGATGCACAGGTTGCCTGTGTGACGGGCGAGGGCAGTATCCAGATGTGTATTCAGGAGCTGTCTGCCTGTACGCAACACCAACTACCGGTAAAAATTATTATCCTTAACAATCAGGCCCTGGGTATGGTCAAGCAGTGGCAGGATATGCAATACGGCAGCCGTTACTCGCATGTGCTTTATGAGGACTCGTTGCCCGATTTCGTCAAGCTGGCTGAGGCCTACGGACACATCGGCATGCGAATTAACCATCTGGATGAACTTGAGAGTGGATTAGAGGAATGTTTCAGCCACAAGGACCGCGTGGTGATTCTGGATATTAACGTCGACCCCGATGAGCACGTCTATCCTATGCTGGTTGCGCCCGGCTCAATGAAGGACATGTGGCTGAGTAAAACGGAGCGTACCTGATGAGACGAATTATTTCGATTTTGCTGGAAAATCAGCCAGGTTCGCTGTCTCGGGTGGTAGGGTTATTTTCGCAGCGCGGTTACAATATCGACACGTTGACAGTGGCGGCGACGGAAGACACCAGTCTATCGCGGTTGACTTTGACCACCAACGGTGACGATCTGAAAATAGAACAAATCACCAAGCAGCTCCACAAGTTGATAGATGTTGTCAAGGTGATGGATATCACCGAAGGCGCGCACCTTGAACGCGAGCTGATGTTGCTTAAAGTCAAAGCCAGTGGCGCATCGCGAGCGGAAGTGAAACGTTGTGTCGATATTTTCCGTGGTCAGATCGTTGACGTTGGGCCTACCACCTATGTGGTTCAGGTGACCGGTAACAGCAGCAAACTCGATTCTTTTATCGAGGCCCTTGGTGATGCTGTTATTCTCGAAGTGGTGCGCACGGGTGTGTCGGGTATTGTCCGAGGAGAAAAATCGTTGCGTCTCTGATTCAGACCGCCGTGATCAGTTAACGGGACGGGTCTGCCGACGAGTCAACGGGATAATAATTTAAGCTGAGACGCTGATTTAATCAGTAGTTACTACAACCAATCAAACCAGGTGAACGAACATGCAGGTGTTTTACGATAAAGATTGTGATGTATCCATTATCCGTGGCAAGAAGGTCGCCATAGTAGGTTACGGCTCCCAGGGCCACGCTCACGCCTTGAATCTGCGCGATTCAGGCGTGGAGAGTGTTGTCGTTGCGTTACGCAAAGGCTCACCATCCTGGGCGAAGGCGGAGGGTGCAGGCCTGGCAGTAGCTGAGGTTGGTGAAGCTGTGCGCAATGCGGATGTGGTGATGCTTCTGGCTCCTGATGAGCATCAAAAAGCCATTTACTATGGTGATGTCGAGCCTAATCTCAAACAGGGTGCGGCACTGGCTTTTGCCCATGGTCTTAATATTCATTTTCAGATGATTGAGCCACGCGCTGATCTTGACGTAATTATGATCGCCCCCAAGGGACCCGGTCACACGGTGCGCAGCACCTATGTTGAAGGCGGTGGTGTTCCGTCATTAATTGCCATCTATCAGGATGCTACTGGTAGTGCCAAGGATATCGCGCTGTCCTACGCATCCGCTAATGGCGGCGGGCGTTCAGGTATCATCGAAACCAATTTTCGTGAAGAAACCGAAACGGATTTGTTCGGTGAACAGGCCGTGTTGTGTGGCGGAGCTACGGCATTGGTTCAGGCTGGCTATGAAACACTTGTGGAGGCCGGTTATGCCCCAGAAATGGCTTATTTCGAGTGCTTGCACGAGCTGAAGCTGATCGTCGACCTGATGTATCAGGGTGGTATTGCCGATATGCGTTATTCGATTTCAAATACCGCGGAATACGGCGACTACGTTAGTGGCCCCAGGATCATCACCGAGGAAACCAAGGCTGAAATGAAGCGTATCCTCGAAGATATCCAGACGGGCAAATTTGCGCGTGAGTTTATTCTCGACAATCAGGCGGGTAATCCGGTCCTCAAGGCTCGTCGCCGTCGCGCGGCTGAGCATCCCATTGAAGAAGTAGGTGCAAAATTGCGTGGCATGATGCCCTGGATTGGCGCCAACAAGTTGATTGATAAAGCGCGTAACTAATCGCGTCCATCCGCCGTTGAAGAGGGGGCTTAGGGTACCCTGCATGGCGGAGGTGTCAATTGAAACGGCAAGCTGGTGCTTGCCGTTTCGCGTTATACTGTGCGACGAATTGCGAAGTGGTGCCCCATGTCAGTTGAATCGGATAAAGATACCAAGAAGCTGTTTCCATCGAACGCTGAAAGCGATGCAGATGGTTCGGAAGAGTCTGGAGCTGAACCAAATCGCCGCCGCCGTCGCGGTATTTATTTGTTGCCAAATTTACTGACAACGGGGGCCCTCTTTGGGGGCTTTTACGCGATTTTGTCGGCGATGAATGGCAAGTTCGAAGCCGCCGCAATTGCCATCTTTGTGGCCATGTTGTTTGATGGACTTGACGGTCGAGTTGCTCGCATGACCAATACTGAAAGTGATTTCGGTGTCCAGTATGACAGCCTGTCGGATATGGTTTCGTTTGGTGTTGCGCCCGCAGTCGTGGCTTACAGCTGGATGTTGTTTACGCTGGGTAAAGTGGGCTGGGCCGCGGCTTTTATCTATGCTTCGTGTGCGGCGTTGCGGCTGGCGCGCTTCAATACTCAAGTAGGCGTTGCGGATAGCCGTTATTTTGTCGGGCTTGCCAGCCCTTCCGCAGCGGGTCTGGTAGCGGCGATGGTCTGGACCGGTTACCAGGCTGAAGCGTCGCAAGCCCTCGCTGTCATTGCGCTTGTCGTCACCTCTGCGGCCGGTTTGTTGATGGTCGCCAGTCTGCGTTATCACAGTCTAAAAGCCGTAGACCTAAAAGGCCGGGTGCCGTTTGTGGTGATCTGTGCCGTGGTTGTTATTGTGGCTGTCATTCTCATTGACCCACCTCGGGCATTGTTGTTGTTGGCGGTGATTTACACGTTGTCCGGGCCTCTGGCATTTGTCTGGCGGAAATACCGAGGTGTTGACGACCCGATTGAGAGCTAAGTTACCAGGAGTCACGACCACGAGCTCGGTTATTTGAGCAAATTGATGGGTAGAAGGGTGATTAGTAGAGGTTGGGCTTGGCAGATAGCCAATAATCTGTTTGAATACCGCGTCGTATGAAGTATGTCTAAAAACTACGGGTTTAATATTTTAGTCGCCATGGATAACTGGGTATTCACAAGCAGAACGATTGACCGCCGCCCCGCGTCGGTTGTGCTTGTCGCTGCCAACCTGCTTCTGCTCCTGCCCTGAGGGGCATCTTACTTCTACTTCCCAATTTCTTTTTGCATATTCCCTTTGACACGGGGAGAATCCCTTTTAATTTCAGGCCCACAAAAGAGTGGGTAGCTTCGGAGTCTAACCATGGACAATGATAAGTTAATTATATTTGATACGACCTTGCGTGACGGGGAGCAAAGCCCCGGTGCGGCCATGACCAAAGAGGAAAAGCTTCGCATCGCCAAAGCCCTGGAAAAACTGGGTGTGGACGTGATTGAAGCTGGCTTTGCGACGTCAAGCCCAGGGGACTTTGCCGCTGTTAAAAGCATCGCTGAGACCATCAAGGATAGTATTGTATGCAGTCTGGCACGCACTACCCATAGCGATATTGAACGCGCCGCCGAGGCGCTGAAGAATGCTGTCGCTCCGCGAATTCATACTTTTATTGCAACGTCTCCAATTCACATGGAGTACAAGTTGCAAATGTCGCCCGAGGAGGTGCTGGAGCAATCAATAGGCGCTATAAAAATTGCCAGAAACTTTGTTGACGATGTTGAATTCTCTCTTGAGGATGCCAGCCGCAGTGAATTCGATTTTATGTGTCGGGTGATAGAGGCTGTTATCAATGCCGGGGCTCGCACGATCAATCTCCCCGACACGGTCGGCTATGCTGAACCGGGCCAATACGGCGAGATGATCAGCCGTATTATCGCCAACGTACCGAATTCTGATAAGGCGGTATTCTCGGTGCATTGTCACAATGATCTGGGACTGGCGGTGGCCAACTCGTTGTCCGCGGTGCTGCATGGTGCGCGACAGGTTGAATGCACCATTAACGGTCTTGGCGAGCGAGCTGGCAATGCTGCGCTTGAAGAAATCGTTATGGCGGTGCGAACCCGCAAGGACATATTTCCGGTGCAAACGCGAATCAACACCGAGCAAATCGTGCCTGTTTCGCGATTGGTATCAACCATTACTGGATTTCCAGTACAGCCAAATAAGGCAGTCGTCGGCGCCAACGCGTTCGCCCATGAATCGGGTATCCATCAGGATGGCGTCCTTAAATACCGCGAAACCTACGAAATAATGCGCGCTCAGGATGTCGGCTGGAATACCAACCGACTGGTGCTGGGCAAACTATCTGGTCGGGCAGCGTTTACATCACGTTTGCAGGAGCTTGGTATAACCTTTGAAAGCAAAGCAGAAATGAACCAGGCGTTTATGCGCTTCAAGGATCTGGCCGATAAAAAGCGTGAGATTTACGACGAGGATTTACAAGCACTGGTTTCGGAAGTACAGATGGGTGAGGCGCATGAAAATTACAGCCTTGTCACGATGGACGTGTCGTCCAAAACCGGGCGATCACCCCACGCGTCTCTGGTTTTACGGTCGCACGGCAGTGAATACGAAGTAGAAGCGGACGGTGATGGTCCGGTTGACGCAGTGTTTAAGGCCATCGAAAAAATTGCCAAAAGCGATACCAACCTGAAGCTGTATTCGGTGAACGCAATAACCACTGGCACGGACTCCCAGGGCGAGGTAACCGTGCGTCTGGACAAGAACGGACGCATTGTCAACGGCCAGGGGGCCGATACAGACATCCTGGTGGCCAGCGCCAAGGCCTATCTGAATGCACTTAATATTCTGAGTAATCCTGATCGCCTACATCCGCAGCGAGATGGCGTGTAAGGGCCGACGTTGTGGAGCCGGAACTGCGCGACTGGTATCTCGCTACCCTCGGTATCGTGCAGTACCGGTTGCGGTCTGCTGACACGACTTGTTTCCCGGCAAATGACATTGCGTTAAACCAGCAGGTGCCAGGGCAGCCGGCAAAACATGTGCTGGAAGCGTCAGATGACGGAGTGAAGGCGGCGCAAGTGGCTGTTAGGGAAGCCCCCGGTTTACCTGCGGCGATACAGCGACCGCCGCATTCGGTAAAACTCCCGGCTGAGAATGCACCACCGACTGGCGCGGGGAGTGACGGAGGAGCGCTCGACAGGACGCCAGATGGCTTGCCGGAAGAACCGGTCACTTTCCGTCTGGCTTGCTGGCGGCCCAGTGAGGATTTGCTCGTTATTGATTCGTGGCCAACTGGACGCGGTCAGGATCCACAGTTGTTGCAGTTACTGATGAATATATTACGTTCCGTGCGGCGATTGCCGGATAGTTTAAAGCCCGCCGAATTTATTGACTGGCCGATCCCAGGTGACCGGCAAATATCTGAGAAGCGGGGTATTGCCGCAGCTCAAGATCATGTGGCGATGTTCCTGCAGGGTCGTTATGAGCAGCAGTCATTTAAGTGGCTGCTGGCGATGGGCGATGATCTGCGCGGATATCTGATGCCGCACCAGGCCCAGACACCGAGCGCCGTGCGACAGCAACTGAGTTGCGGAGCAGTGGCTATTTTTACCCATTCGCTGACTGAGATGATCAGTGCGCCACAATGTAAAAAAGACGTGTGGGCGGCCATTCGTTTTTTGGGTCAGCCCTGAGTTTGTTGTGACTGTGCTGCGCGATGGATTTGCTATTCGAAAAGTTGCAGAAGCCGATCTGCCCGCGCTCCTCAAAATAGAAAAGGAAGTGTCGCCTTTTCCCTGGAACGCACGGCAGTTTACTGACAGTATCCAGTCACATGAGGGTTACGTGCTGGTTAAAGGTAAACGAGTGGTTGGTCTTTTATTTTTCCATCAGGTACTTGATCAGGCGGAGCTGCTGAATATAGCCGTCAAACCGAGCTTTCAGGGCGAAGGTCTTGGATCGTGTCTGCTGCTGTTTTGTCTCGATGTTGTGCGAAGATCAGCGACTCGTTTATATCTTGAGGTGCGTGCAAGCAATTTCCCCGCTATCGGACTTTATTTGAAGAATGGGTTTAAGCAGATTGGGGAGCGACGCGCCTATTACCGGACGGATTATGCCAGGGAGGATGCACTGGTCATGGCCTGCGATTTCCCGGGGCTCGTTAGTGGCTGATTCAGCCGGCAGTATCCAGGTGGACCCAGTGCTTCGTCAGGTGGCGTAACAATTGGCCATCACGAGATGGCCTATGAGCGTGTAGAATGAGGCACTCAACTGGAGCAGCTCATGGATCTTGAAATACTTTGGTGGCAGTGGATGGTGCTTGGCATAGGCCTTGCCATACTCGAAATTTTTCTGCCCAGCTTTATAGCGTTGTGGTTTGGCCTTGGGGCCATTGTCGTCGGTCTGATTGCCTGGCTGTTTCCTTCCACTAGCGTAGAGTTTCAAATCTTGATATGGATTATTGCCTCTGGGATATTTGTGCTGAGTTGGTTCAGATACTTCAAACCCACCATGACCGACAAAACTAAGGCCGGGATCGCGCGGGATGCAGCCATCGGGGAAGCCGGTCGGGTTATCAAGCCGCCGGTAGACGGCGGTCGCGGTATCGTCCGGTTTAGCCTGCCAGTGCTGGGGGAAGACGAATGGGCCTTTATTTGTGAGAGTCCGGTCGCCGCCGGTGATAAGGTTGCTATCAGGGACTTTTCCGGGAATGCTCTGGTCGTCGAAAAGCTGGACACTTAACTCCCAGTTTCTCTTTTCTTAGCTTCGGTACCGAGCCAGAAATGGCATCCATCTAATTTCACGTTGATATAAGGAATCTGAACCAATGAACGGAACAATTGTATTTTGGGCTTTATTGGCACTGGCTGTCGTCACTGTTTTTAAAGGCGTAAAGCAAGTACCCCAGGGCAGTAAATGGGTGGTACAACGACTGGGTAAGTATCACCGCACCCTGTCACCGGGCCTCGAATTTATTGTGCCTTACGTTGACACTGTTGCTTACAAGGTAACTACCAAGGATATCGTGCTCGACATCCCTTCTCAGGAAGTGATTACCCTGGACAACGTAGTCATCATTGCTAACGCTGTGGCATACATCAATATTTTATCGCCGGAGAAAGCGGTTTATGGCGTCGAGGATTATGAGATAGCGATCAGAACGCTGGTGCAGACTTCCTTGCGTTCTATCGTTGGCGAAATGGCGCTCGACGCTGCCTTGTCCTCGCGAGACCAGATCAAGGCGAAATTAAAAGCGTCAATTTCCGATGATATTGCCGATTGGGGTATCACGCTGAAAACCGTGGAAATCCAGGATATTAATCCGTCGAGTACGATGCAGTCAGCCATGGAAGAACAAGCTGCTGCGGAGCGGCAGCGTCGCGCAGCTGTTACTCGCGCCGACGGTGAAAAGTCAGCGGCCATTCTCCAGGCCGATGGCCGCCTGGAGGCATCACGTCGCGATGCTGAAGCGAAAATCGTGCTGGCTGAAGCCACCAAAGAGGCAATTGAAAGAGTCACGACGGCCGTTGGTTCAAACGATTTACCGATGATGTATCTATTGGGCGAAAACTATATTAATGCACTTAAGAGCCTGGCGGACTCAGATAATTCTAAGTTTATGATTCTGCCTGCAGATATTCCTGCGGCAGTACGGGGGATTATGGGCAGTTTAAAATAGCCGTTTGATAGAACGTTCAAAAACGCCTGTAGTTTGTCTAACGAAATTTATTTGTAATCGTAACTAGTGAGCCCCGTCAGCTTAGAGTCGATGGGGCTTTTTTTGTAGTTTTCGTTGCAGTGTGCGCCGGTGCATACCTAGTGCTCTGGCGGTAGCAGACACATTGCCACCATTTTCATCCAGAATGCGGTGGATATGTTCCCACTCAAGGCGATTGACGGAGGGCGGCGATTCTGCGATCTCGGTATCGGGGTCGCCAGCATCACCTTCAAAAGCTGTAATGATCTCCTTGATGCTAGCGGGCTTACAGAGATATTGGTCGGCACCGAGTTTAATCGCTTCGACAGCAGTGTTAATGCTTGAGTAGCCGGTCAGGATAACGATGGTTACTGAGGGATTAATGGCTTTGAGTTGCCCGATAAGATGCAGGCCGGAGTGACTGTTCAGCTTGAGATCAAGAATGATACGCCTGGGTTGGTGCTCTTTATTTGCTGCGAGGGCTTCCTGGGGGTCATTCGCGATGTGGGTGATGAGATCCAGTCGGACTAAACTACGGGCCAGGGTTTCAGCGAAGACTTCATCGTCATCGACAATTAGGTAGTCACATTGTCGGAGTTTATTTGCTGTCATCGATTTTTAAGACTCACAAGTTCTGTACGTTTTTGAGAGGTAAAACCACAGAGGTCAGTAAGCCGCCTTCAGCGATATTTGTCAGGCTGACCTGGCCGCCGTGGCGGTTCAGGCTGTTATGAGTGAGGAATAGACCGATGCCCATGCCACCGAGTTTGTTGCTGGTAGTGGGGCGACCCAGTTTCTCGGCTTGCTCGGGGGTAATGCCTGGGCCGTAATCGCGAATCTCCAGACGGAGTTCCCGATGATCCCACCAAACATTAATCTCCATTTGCTGAGGGCTGACGTCAGCCGCGTTGTTGAACAGATTCTGCAAAGATTGTTGTATTACCGGGTGGAAACAGGCGCTGATTGCTGGACACTTGTTACCCAGTGTTAATTCCATGTGAACATCGGGGCGAATCAGTTGCCAGTTGTCGATTAAGTCGGTCAGATAAGTGGAGACTGAAATCGGGGTCTCTCCCTCTTCGACAGTGTTAGCTGCGCGAATAAGGTTTTGCAGGGTGGTGTGGCAGCGCTGAATTTGTTGATTGAGAGTGCGAACGTCCTTCAACTGCGCTGCATTTAACTGACTGTCTTCAAAGTCATCGATAATCAGCTTCATGGTATTGAGCGGTGTGCCAAGCTCGTGAGCGGCGCTGGCTGCCTGGGTGGCGATGGCGAGTAGCTGTTCATCCTGCATTTGTTCCTCTTTCTGGGCACCCAATTCCATTTCCTGTCGGCGTAGGGCGTCGGCCATCCGTACCACGAAGTAAGTGATCAAGCCTGCGCTAAGTGCGAAATTAATCCACATACCCAATATATGCAAGTTGCCAGCGTGGAGTGTGCCCAGCCCCGCATTGGCGCTCTCATGGGCAGAGTGTGGGGCCAAACTTTCTATTGGACGATTAAAAAATACCAGGCTGCTGTAGGCCGCCAACGATACGCCGGTTAGGCTCCAGGTCATGACAGCAGGCAGGGTGATGGCGGCGATGCTGATCGGCACCAGATAGTAGGAGATGAAGGGATTAGTCGCTCCGCCGCTAAAGTACATAACGGAGGTGAGGGCAAAAATATCAACTAATAAATGGGCGCAGAATTCGATTTCTGAAATGGGTGTTGATAAATAGCTGCGCCAGTGGGTGAGTAGAGCAACTGCGAAAAAAAATAATACCAGGCAGGTGATGGTGGAGATAGGCAAGCCCAGGGGGTAAATCAGGCTGAAGAAAAATAGCGACAAAATCTGTCCGGCGATGGCGATATAGCGAATAGCGGTCAGCCTGCGCAGATTTTGCCGTGCAGCAGATATATTACTTGACGCTTTTCTCATTCGCCCATGCTAACAAATAGTCTCGAATCTACCCAGCTTTGCACTCGAACTGTTCGGCCGTTACCCGGGTAATCCAGGCAATGGCCGAGTCAGGCCGGGCCGTCGAGCTAAGCCTATAAAGCTAAGCCCGTAAAGTTAAGCCACAAAAGCAGCGCTGGTCGCTACCAGCTTATATTCATGGCGATGAAAAAGTTACGTCCCTGACCGGGCAGGCGATCACCAATGGCGATATCGCTGTCGCTGTTGCGGTTATAGCCAGACAGATGATCGACATAATGCTTGTCGAGCAAGTTATTGATACCAGCGCTGATCTTGAATTGTTTACTGATGCGGTACTGGCCCTGGGCGTTGAGCAAGCCGTATCCGGCGCTGTCCTGTTCATCGTTATAGTTGGATGTTTTTGATTGTTTTGCGTATAGCACCGACTCCAGACGAGCGCTCAAGGCGGCTTTTTGCCAGCTTGCCGCGAGGGAGTGATTGAGAGGGGCGATACGATACAGGCTGTCGCCATTGTCTTTGTCTTCGCCGCGCACGTAGCTGAGCACACCGTCTAATCGCCAGTTGTCATTCAGTATCAGGCCATAGCGACCATCAAAGCCGTAGAGTTCCGCATCGATATTGTTGAATTGCAGGGGTGCTTGTCCGCTCATCATAGTTGCAAGCATATTGGCGCTCATATTGTTTGACGATGTGCCTTGAATGAAATCATCCACCTTGCGAAAAAATACCTGACCGCTCGCGTAGACATTCGCTGTCTGCCAGTCCAGGCCCGTGTTGATCTCGTAATTGATCTCACTATCCAGGTCGAGATTACCGATGTAGGAGCGACCGTCAGCCAGGCCACCCGTGGCTTCCAGGGGCAACCATAAATACAGTTCCTGATAGGACGGAGCTCGGGTTTTCCGGCCGACGCCAATGTTAAGACTGGTGGTGTCGGTGAGTGGCCTACTGGCTTTGACGACAATATCGATATTATCGAAGCTTTGATCACGCTCACCGTTGTTAAAGCCACCTGCTAGCCCGTCTGCCAGGTTTTGCATCATTGGCATCATGCCGCTGGCAGATACCTCGTCACTGTCCATATTGACGCGGTTGTAACGCAGACCAGTCTCGATCTGCCACTGTTGGGTAATATGCTTCCACTCGGCAAACAGGCCATAAATATCTCTCTCTGCATCTGAGAAGTTCTGTACCGCAAACATGGCCATATTGGGGTTGGTGATCAGGGCATCATGGACAATCTTAGTGCCGTCGATACCCACAGTAAGGGTATCTTCGCCAAGAGGAGCTTCAACGCTACCACCCCAGCTGAATTGCCGCCCGGTGGCGTTATTTTGCCTATACATCATGGGATTGGCATTGCTGCGCAAAAAGAAGTTATCCATCAGGTGGTCGACATCGCTATAACCCGCCCGCGTACGGAAGGTCATGCCCTTGTAATCAGTCGCAGCGCTTAAGTTGGCCATGTCGGTGTGGATATAAACAATATCCATTGGCAGGGCGGGGGTGCCTGTATCGTTGGTATCCAGTTTGCCGCCCGATAAAGTGATGTTGCTCATGGCATTTTGCCAGGCGTAGCTCAGGTCGTAACGCTCTCGACGATAGCCGGTGTCTGCGAGCTTGTCCCCGTTACCGCTTTCCCCATCGTTACCTTCATCATAAGACGCTAAGGCGGCTAGCTTATGTTGATCGTTCGCTATGACGGCTTTTAAACCGTGATTAACACCGTCATCAACAGTCCCGTAACGACTACTGATAGTGCCCGAGGTTTGGGTGTCTTCAGTGCCAGCAAACTCGCCCCGATCAAGGGTGGCGACGATATGCCCACCAATGGCCTCCTGGCTAGCCGACACGGGGGCTATACCTGGGGTTACTTCTAGTGATTTGAGCAGTAGCGGGGGAGCGTATGACAGAGGGGCATCCATGGCGTTGGGGCCACCGCTGAGCACTGCGTCGTTGTCCATAGACACCGCGACGCGATCGCCAAATAAACCTCGGTACTGGGCGATCCCGGTGATCGGGCCGTTTCTATTAATATTGGCACCAGGCACTGATTTGAGCAGGCTTGCGCTGTCGGTTTGAGACACGACTATCGGATCAGGTTTTGGAAAGGTGGGTAAAGCCTCCTCGCCCAGCACTATAATTTCTTCGATCTGGGTTTGATCGGTACTGGCAATTATTTAGCCAGCTATTGGTAAGGCTAATGAGGCAATTACCACCTTCAAAAATACTTTTTTCATGCCGCCAGCTCCGCTCGATTTCGATAATTGAATACTACCTGCGAGTGGGGGCATTGCCGATGTGACATATTGTCGCACTGGACTTGGAATGAATAATTTGCTGGTCGGATTTTCAAGCTCGGTGCTCGTGTTAGCGGTAGTGGAAGCAACAGTAGAAGGGACAAGCAAAGCTCTCGCGGCTATAATGCGCGGCCCAGTCGCTTTGATCGTTAAATCCGTGTTTGACCTATGAGTTCATACCAGGAATATCTCGCCCGAAGGCGAACTTTCGCCATCATCTCTCACCCGGATGCTGGTAAGACCACTATGACTGAAAAAATGCTGTTGTTTGGCCATGCCATTCAGGTAGCGGGAACAGTCAAAGGTAAAAAGAGCGACCGCCATGCGACGTCTGACTGGATGACCATGGAGCAGGAGCGAGGTATTTCGGTTACCTCATCGGTCATGCAGTTTCCTTATCATGAACGCATTGTTAATTTACTGGATACGCCCGGGCACGAAGATTTTTCGGAGGACACCTATCGCACACTGACAGCGGTCGACTCTGTATTGATGCTCATCGATGGCGCCAAGGGCGTGGAGGCTCGCACCATTAAGTTAATGGATGTGTGCAGGTTGAGAGATACGCCGATAATAAGTTTCATCAATAAAATGGATCGTGATATCCGTGACCCCATTGAAGTACTTGATGAAATTGAGCAGGTATTAAAGATATCTGCCGCACCGATTAACTGGCCACTGGGCATGGGCAGAGATTTAAAAGGTGTTTACGATCTGTATGAGGATCGCATTCATGTTTACCGGCAGGGACAGGGCAGTCGTATCCCGGAGGATATTCAGATAAGCGGACTGGCTTCTCAGGCCGCACGCGATTTACTCGGGTACGACTATGACGCTATTTGCGATGAAATAGCGTTGGTACGGGGCGCGACCAATTATTTTGATCTGGATGCCTATTTGGCAGGCACTCAGACGCCAGTATTTTTTGGTACGGCACTCGGTAATTTTGGTGTCAGAGAAATGCTCAATCGCTTTGTTGAGTGGGCTCCTGCGCCCCTGAATCGGCAGACCAAAGAACGTGAAGTGGCTGCTAGCGAGGAGCAGTTTTCCGGCTTTGTTTTTAAGATCCAGGCGAACATGGATCCGAAACACCGCGACCGTATTGCGTTTATGCGTATTTGCTCGGGGCGGTATACCCGCGGCATGAAAATGCGTCACGTCCGTCTCGGCAAGGATGTCCGTATCGCTGATGCAGTGAGCTTCCTTGCTGGAGAGCGCGCCCATGTCGAGGACGCTATTGCCGGCGATATTATTGGTTTGCACAACCACGGCACCATCCAGATTGGCGATACCTTTACCAGTGGCGAAAGCCTGAACTTTACCGGAATTCCGCATTTTGCGCCGGAGCTGTTTCGACTGATCCGTTTGCGTGATCCGCTGAAAGCGAAACAATTGCAAAAAGGTTTGCAACAGCTTTCAGAGGAGGGTTCGACACAGGTATTTTTCCCGACCATCAATAATAATATTATCGTTGGGGCAGTGGGACAGTTGCAGTTCGAGGTGGTCGCCTATCGGCTAAAAGATGAATACGGCGTTGAAGCAGTTTATGAGCCGGTAAACGTTTACACAGCACGCTGGGTTGCCTGTGATGATACCAGGGCCCTGGCAAATTTTAAGCGCAAGGCGGCTGATAACCTGGCAGTTGACGGTGGTGGGCATCTTACTTACCTGGCGCCTACTCGGGTGAACTTGAGTTTGGCCACAGAGCGATATCCAGAGATTGAGTTTTTCGCAACAAGGGAGCACTAGTTTTCATCAAATAAGGCTGTGAATAATTAGCTGCAGTGTCAATAAAAAAGCCCGGACAATGTCCGGGCTTTTTTATATGCAATTACTGTATGTCAGGCAGCTTTTTCACCGATACTCTCGGCACTGCCCTTGCGTAATAATTTGCCTGGTACAGCACCGGTGCACTCACCATTTTCAAAGGTCACCACGCCGTTGACCATGATGGCACGGTAACCGATGGCATGCTGTATGCGACGCCATTCACCACCCGGGAGATCG
>JBFIEE010000028.1:0-43869 GCA_041603535.1 Porticoccaceae bacterium | reverse complement strand
TATCCATTAAAATCATGCAGTTAGGAATTTTCCCTCATAATATTTCCAGATTTATGATCAAGTTCAGGTCTGCGGCGATATCGATGTCCGGCAAAGGCTCCAGTTCGCGCCATTGCCAGCCCAGATCTTTGAGGCGCCGACGGGTCTGCTCAAGCACACGACTGGTGCTCCAGGTCACCCCGGAAAACAGAGACAGGTCGCACCGACGTAAGCCGATCAACACATAGCCACCGTCCGTTGCGGGACCCAGAACACAGTCAACGCCGCTTAATAATATTTCGATGGTTTCGCGCAATAACGCGCCGGTCAGAAACGGGCAGTCGCTACCCACCAACACCACAACCTGGTAGCGCTGCAAGCCGTCAGCCAGCGCCTCATACATGCGCGCACCGAGATCAGCGCCCTGCTGCTGCCTCAAGACCGGCGGGGGCTCAAGCGTTTCAAAAAACCTGGTCTCGTCATTGCCAGTCGTCCACACCTCAAGGGGTGCGAGCCCGGCAGACTTAATCATGGCGTAAGTGTGGCCGACCAGGCGACGGTGCAGCGTCAGGCTTTGTTGTTCGCTTAACTGGGGCTGCATGCGTGTTTTAACTTTGCCAATCTCGGGTGCCCTGGCAAATTGAATGAGCAGCGCTTCGGGGAATAAACAGGTCATTGACGAGGATAGTATTTCTGCACCAGCTTTTCAGGGGTAACGCCCAGGAAATAGGCCAGGCGCAGGTGCCACATCAACAGTACTGTCTTCAAAACACCGTCGTCCCGCCACCGCCGACTCGACGTCCGAGCTTTGGGGATCACAAACAACGGTCTCGAGATGCGCTTTAAACGCTTACTGAGCGCTATATCCTCCATCAGGGGCATGTCAGGGTACCCGCCGATTTCATTAAACACTTCGCGTTCCACGAATAGACACTGATCCCCGGTGCCTATGCCCGTGTAATAGGAACGTCGGTTCATAAACCACTCAATGACGCGCAGTGCCAGCCCGTCACCATTCAGTCGCAGTGCAAAAAAACCCCACTTTGACCGAGAGATATCCCATACCATCATGACATCGGCAAGGTTGTCGGGTAATTGACTATCGGCGTGCAAAAACAATAACCACTTGCCCTTTGCCAGCACAGCACCCGCATTCATCTGGCGGGCTCGACCCCGTTGACTGGTGATCACAACGTCCGCCTGTGGTTCGGCCAGGGCGACCGTAGCGTCGCCACTGCCACCGTCTACCACAATCACTTCGACACCCTGGTCGCGCAGCGACTGCAAATGACCCAAGCATTGACCGATGGCGCCTGATTCATTGAGCGCTGGAATAACAATACTGAGTGAGAGCGCCATTAATTCGCCAACGAACCACTACAACTGCTGCCCTGCCCGGCAGTACAACCGTAGCAATGATCACCAACCACAATGGGGCTGCCATCAATACTGTAATAGAGAAGATGCTTGAGGTGGGGCTTCTCGTGGTCGCTGGCTATGAGCGATGTTTGCGCACGCAACGGCAGCGCAAGCATTTGATTGAAGTCACAATCAAACAAATAGCCCTGCCAGTCGACGCTGATTAACGATCGACACATCACCGAGCCCAGATTGTTCTCGTGAAAATTGTCCTTCAACAAATCCATATAATCGTCGTACAGGCCTTTGGCCAGCAACATACCGCCAAAACGACTGATCGGCATATTGGTAATGGTCAACAACTGATTAAACTCGATATCAAAATCCGTCCGCAGTCGCTCCTTGTATTCGACCTCCAGAGCCACTTGTCCCGGAGGTAAAAAAGCACCATTAGGGTTGTAGACCAGATTCAGTGGCAGCTCAGGAATGATGCCGTAGCCAAGGCTATTCAGCTTTTGCAGCGCTGCTATGCTCTGCTCGAAAATGCCTTTACCGCGCTGCTCCGCTACGTTTTTCTCACCGTAACAGGGCAGAGATGCTGTCACCACCACATTGTGTTCAGCCAGAAATTCGGGCAGGTGCTGATAACCCGGTTCCAGCAAAATGGTGAGGTTACAACGATCGATAACCTGAACACCCATGGCGCTGGCCTGCGCTACCAGATAGCAGAAATGCGGATTCATTTCCGGTGCACCCCCGGTCAAGTCGAGGGTTTTCAGTTGTTTCGCGGCCAGCACTGCCAGCACCAGATCGACATGCTCCCTGGACATTAACTCTGTGCGTTTTGGACCAGCATTAACATGGCAATGCGTACAGGTCTGATTACACAGGTAGCCCAGGTTCACCTGCAGCGTGGTTAACGCCTGTCGCCTGAGCAGCGGAAAATTGCTGTCCAGCAGTAACGGGCGGGTATCAAGCATGGTCAATCCCGGAAGGTATTCCCATCAAAAAGCTCCAACTTTTTTACACCTCAAATGTCCCTCACCCTGCCCGGGACCCGGTTTACACCGTCCCGTACACAGACCAGGGCATTCATTCAGCAGGCCCTTTCGCCGCCTCGTCCCTGCCCGGGCTCACTATGACCGCCCCCACTGGCCATAGTTTTATACTCAAGACTTTCCCGTAATGCCTTCAACGCCCGCGAATGAAATTCTCTTCGGTACAGTACCAGCACTACCCACAATGTCGCTAGCACAAAGGCCCAGGGATTAAGCAACCAAACCATCAATGCCAGGGCAAAGTAGTACGCTCGCAACCCGAAGTTGTAGTCATGGCCCGCCAGGTCGATCAATTTAGCAGCTCGCGAACTGAACAGGCGCAGCGCCTGTTCGCCAAGCTCTTCACGACCCATGACCGGCGCACTGCCGACCAATACCGAGCAGAAAGAGTACTGCCTGATACTCCACGTAAACTTGAAAAATGCATACACAAAGACCAGCGCCAACACCAGTAGCTTAAACTGCAAACCGGCCGGGGATATTGGTGTCGACCAGGGCAGGCTGGCGATTACGGTCATCGTTCCTTCGGTGGCCGATATCGCTGTCAACACACCGGCAATAATCAACAGGGTCGTTGATGCAAAAAAACTTACCACGCGCTCAAGGTTACCCAGCAGACTGACATCAGCAATACGATTTTCATGGCTCAGCAGGCGCCACATCCAGTCTTCCCGATGGATGCGCATGACACTGGATAGCGTATCCTTTTGCAGTGCCATGACTTTTGCGAAACGTGCATAACCCAACCACGCGGCAAAAAAGACCGCTAACACGACCAAATCAATAAGGGACAATAACAACATGAGGACTCGATCTACAGAAGTTACGATCAAAAGCAGTTACGAAATTCTACAGTAACCAGGGGACGTATGGGCAGCGGCGAAAATTAAAAACGGCGGGCATCAATAATAGTACTTTAGTTACCATCAACCATTGCTTACGCAGCCGCCACGGGGAACGTCAGCAGCGTTTTATCGTCAAAAAGGTTAAGCTCTTTCTACTGTATCAACCCTGGATTTAATGTGATGAGTAATTCCCGGATTTCCTCCCGGCACTTGCTGTTAACCGCACTGCTGGCGCTGCCCTTTCTGACACTTGGCGGCCAGTCCGCGCCAGTGAAGGCCACCGAAACTGCTGAAGCGATCTTTGCTGGTGGCTGCTTCTGGTGCATGGAAGAGGCCTTTGAGAAGCTGAGTGGCGTGGTGGAGGCCGTGTCGGGTTATATCGGCGGCAACGTTCCGAATCCTGACTATGCTGCCGTATCAGCCGGTACGACCGGCCACACTGAAGCAATCAAGGTTGCCTATGACCCAGGAAAAATAAGCTATCAGGAACTGCTGGCCAGTTTTTGGCGCAACATAGACCCGCTGGATGGAGGCGGCCAGTTCTGTGACAGGGGTAGCCAATACCGCAGCGAAATCTTTGTGCTTGACCAGCGACAGCAGGAACTGGCAACACGCTCCAGACAGCAGATTAATGACAGTGGCGCGTTTAATATACCTGTCGTAACAGGTATCTCAACTGCCAGCACTTTCTATCCAGCTGAGCAGTACCATCAGAACTACTATCGTGAAAACCCGACTCGTTACAAATTTTATAAATGGAATTGCGGCCGTCAGCAGCGCCTGGACAGCATCTGGCACTCGGTCAAAAAACTGCCGTTTGAAGCAGCAGACGCACTATCGACGCAGACTGATTAGCGCTGAGCAAAATTACGTAGTTCCACCTGTCGCGGCCTAATTAACCACCAGCATGTCCGACTGCATATGATGAAGGATGCGCTCCGCGGTGTTGCCGATCCAGAAGCCTTTTAAGCCTTTATTGGCGGCACTGCCCAGCACCAGCAGGCTACCTGGCTCGCCCAGGGCGGGAACAACGTCTTCAGGCCTGCCCGCCTTAACCTCAACCGCATCCGCCGTGACGCCCAGGCGCGCCAGCAAAGTTTGCAAGCTGGACAAGGCGGCGTCCATCACCTGAGTATGAAAGTTGCCGCCCATCGGGGCGTTTACGAGCCCGGCATACAATAGCGTCGGATCAGGTACAACGGTCAGCACCGTCAATGGCACAGCTTCAGCCTTCGCCAAGGCTTGCCCCTGATCAATAACGCGGGCTGATAGCTGCTGATGAAGCTCACTATGATCAAGCGCATCAACGGCGGCAATTACTCTGGCAATCGGCCTGCGATCCCGCACCAACGAGAGAATTGGGCACGGCGCGTCGCGGAACAGGTGCCAGTCATCAGGGGTGTGTACGAGGGTCGATAACACCGAATGATGACTCGCCATCATGACGATCAGCCCGGCGCCATAGGCTTCGGCTCGTTCCACGATGGCACGGTGAACCCGATCACACCACTCCACATGCAAAGCCCAGGGCTTACCGGCGCATAATGCCTCAAGCCGGTCGCGCTCTGCCGCCATGATGGCATTGCGCAGTTCGGTGATTTCGCCAAAGCCCATATATTTATTCATCTCCCCGAGTGGGGAATGCACCGGGCGTAGCACCTCAATTTTGGTATTTAACCGGCCAGCAAGCTCTTCGACCCGCGCCAGTACCGCACCCGCATCATCCCAGTCCGTAATTACCGCAAGAATATTTTGCATTACCAAGACCCTCTTTGTTCCCATGATCATACGGGCCAGCAAAGCTTAAGGCCCAACTCTCAAAAACCCCGTTGATGCAGGTCATTTGCGACTCGATAACTTACCGTTACTGTTACCGTACAACGGCCCGGCCACGAAAGCGACCGCAGATAAACGACGAAACAGTCGATAACCGACGGAACGGTGCGCTGTTCCATTCATACCTCATTATGGCTGACTTTAGCAATATTCAGACACCGAGTTCCTTGACAACCCACTTTACGGCAGTGCTGTCACCGCTGTTCCGCACAGAAGCGTTGTACCGGCATCCGAACGGCACATCCTCCTCTATACGCCGCATCGGCCAGGTGGCGCTTAACGTCTACTGCCCCGCTGAACAAACAGCTGAATATGAGCATCTATTGTGTCAGGAGGTGGCTCGTAAGCGGTATGATTACGACACACGTCAACCGGTTAAATCCCTCTGGTTTCTGGGCCAGCCGCTTCAGCAACTATCACCGGCCGCACTCACTGAGCTGTGTTTTCGTTTTGGCAATCATTTTCCACATAGCGATGAATTAAATACGGTTCGTGGCATTGCCGTAACACCATCGGAACTGAATAGAGACAGCCTCGCGCTATTTTCGGGACTAAAATTCAACTGCGTAGAGATGTATATAGATGCATCTGTAGCCAGCAGTAACCGTAGCCTCGACAAAGTCAAAGCAAGTCTGCTTATGCTCGCTGACTACGGACGTATAAAGCTCAACTGCAAAATCAGATTTAGTGACCATTCCGCTGCCGATTATATGACGCGTCTGCTAAGTTTGCTGGAGAGCGCCCAGTGCCAGCAAATCGAGATGAGCTGTACACCGGCCAACCGGCCCGTTTCCCTGTCCGAAATACAGCTGTACCGGCAGCAATTACTCACTGCAAATAAATATTTTGCCGATCGCGGATGGCTGACCTGCGGTAATAACTGCTTCTACGCGCCGGGACATGAGAATCATGCCCTGCATCAACAGCGAAAATTGCGCTTAACACCCTGGGGGTTCCAAAGCTCTCAGGTCCAGACATGGTTAGGACTCGGCGTGGGCGCGATGAGCGGCAGCTCCGGGGTTTACGAACGCAATACCACAGTAGCGCTGGATTACCAGCAAGCCATCGCCGAGGAAATGCCACTGGCGATTACGCGATATCAACTCAAGACTGCCGATGCAGCCGACGACGACACTGTACTAACAGACACGCTACAGGATATGCTCTGCTATCATCGCATCAGCGAGGGTGCGGGGCCGCTTGGCGCGCTACTTGCGCCAGTGCTTGCCCAGGGTTGGCTGACAGCCGAGGACGGTGCCCTGCAGCTAACTGACATTGGCGTCATCAATCTGAGCGCGATATGTCATTTCCTCTTATCACTACCGAACACGGACATCTATAATCGATGTAATCACTAGAAGGAGCCAGATCATGTCCCTCAGCTGCCCCCATAACGCCGCCATCAATTGCCGAGACTGCCGTATGAATACGCTTTGTCTGCCAATAGCGCTGGAGCTCGACGAAGTTGAACGGCTCAATGAAATCGTGCAACGGGGTCGACCATTACACCGCGACGAACATGTCTACAGTAGCGGCAATGAATTCAAGGCGGTGTATGCGGTTCGCAGTGGTTCCATCAAAACCTACAGCGTTAACGATCAGGGTATTGAACAGGTCACCGGTTTTTACCTGCCTGGCGAAATATTCGGCATGGACGGTATTGCGCACACGCACCATGCCAATGCTGCCGTGGCGATGGAAACCTCCGCCGTTTGCGAAATACCCTTCAGCCGCCTGGAAGACCTTAGCATCACAATGCCATCCCTGCAGCGACACTTTTTTAAATTAATGAGCAAGGAAATCACCAGCGATCAGCAGTTAATCACCCTGCTTAGCAAAAACAGCGCTGAGGAACGTATAGCCACGCTGCTACTGAGTATTTCCGCCCGCAATGCAAAGAGGAATCTATCCAGCGTCCGCTTTCGCCTACCCATGTCACGCGCCGACATAGGCAATTATCTCGGTTTGACCGTAGAAACAGTTAGCCGCGTATTTAGCCGCTTTCAAAAACAACAGCTGCTCAATGTCGACAAGAAGGAAATCGAGATTCGCGATGTACCGGGCTTGCAGGAACTGTCCAACAGCTGATCGCGGCCCAAGCGCACCACCTACCGCACGACTCTCGACTTTTCCGGCCCCCGACTTTGCCAGTTCTTTAGCACTCGCTCAACCGCTGCCCGGTTAAAACCGGTAGCCCAGGCCAACCATGTATACCCAGGGGTCAATATCAACCTGTGCAGTGACACGGTCACCGCTGTCAAACCTGAAGGTGGCATCCGTATCGATATCCAGATACCAGACCGCCGCATTTACCACCCAGTGATCACCCAGTGCATAATCGGCACCTGCTTGCACGGCCCAACCAAATGAATTATCCATGTCCAGATCGCCGGATGATCCAAGCGCCGTTTCCAGCTCACTGTCGACATGCTCGGAAAAAAACACCGTGTAATTTATACCAATGCCGATATAGGGCTGAAATGCCGACCCGCCGTCCAGTGGAAAATATTGGAGCGTGAACGTAGGTGGCAAATGCTTGATTTTACCGGCATCAATGCCCAGACCTGTCGCCCGTATATCATGCTCGAAAGGGCTCGCCGCCAGCACGCCTACACCGACGTGGGGGGTCAGCATGTAGGTGGCGGTCAGCCCCAGTTGTGCGCTGTTATCAACCCCGGCGCGAGTACCGGCAAGCGCACCGCCATTTAACTTGAGCGCCGAACTGTCCTCATCCGGTTGCACTGACGCCACGCCCGCGCGCAGAATCAAGTCACCACCTTCATAAGCCATAGCACCCTGGGCGACAGAGGCTAATCCCGCAACCAATCCCGCAACCAATGTCAGGCCACGCAATACCGACTTCTGGTTCACCATCATCAAATCCTCTTCGTATTACAACTGATCAAAGAGCCTTTATTAGAGCAATGAACTGAAGATTTTTGATTGACATGGATTAACGGAATAAGACTTTTTAAACGGGTAACGGTATTACCGATCACCGCCTGAACATTTAGGCGAGTCTGGAGCCTGTTGTCTGTCCTGCCACTCTTCTGGCGTATAAGTGTGTAGCGCAAGGGCGTGTACACCACCGGCTAATTCATCGGCAAGAACGCGGTAAACGAGCTGATGGCGCTGCACAGAGCGTTGACCATCAAATACGTCGGCGACCACCACCACCTTAAAATGAGATTCCGACCCAGGCGGCACATTATGCATGGCGCTCTCATTTTCCACCGACAGGACCCGCGGATTCAGCTCACGGGCAATTTTTGACTCAATACTCGTCTGGATTAACATGGATTCATGTCGGGTTGGTATTAATTACTTTTGTCCTGATCACAATGACCTAAGCAATATTACCTAAAGACAAAGCTGAAACAAACCTGAAACGGCAGCCTTAGCCTACATATTAGCCACCAGGGAAATCATTACGCCAGCCGCTACCGCTGAACCGATCACGCCCGCCACATTAGGGCCCATCGCGTGCATCAACAGGAAGTTTTGCGGATTCGCCTCCAGACCCAGCTTGTTGGATACCCGCGCAGCCATCGGTACGGCCGATACACCAGCAGAGCCAATCAGCGGATTTATTTTTGTTTTGGTGAACAGATTCATGAATTTCGCCATCAAAACACCTGCTGCGGTACCGATGCAAAACGCCAGCATACCGAGGGTGAGGATACCCAGGGTCTCCCAATTAAGGAATTTATCCGCGCTCATTTTGGAACCGACACCCAAGCCCAGAAAGATGGTTACGATATTAATTAGCGCATTCTGCGTGGTGTCGGACAGTCTGGCCACCACACCACATTCCCGCATGAGATTGCCAAAACAAAACATGCCAAGCAATGGCGCGGCACTGGGCAAAAAAAGTGCCACAAGGATCAGTAACATCAGGGGGAATATTATTTTTTCCAGGGTCGAGACCGGGCGCAGCTGCTCCATTTTGATCCGGCGCTCCTGTACCGTAGTCAGCGCTCGCATAATCGGCGGCTGGATAATCGGCACCAGCGCCATGTACGAATAGGCGGCAACCGCCACAGCGCCAAGCAGCTCAGGCGCAAGTTTACTGGTAACAAAGATCGCCGTAGGGCCATCTGCCCCGCCGATAATGCCGATGGAAGCGGCGTCGCGAATCGAAAAGTCGAGAATCCCCAGGCTGCTCAGACCCACAGCGCCCATTACCGTGGTAAAAATGCCTACCTGGGCCGCCGCACCCAGCAACAGGGTTTTCGGATTAGCCAGCAGCGGCCCGAAATCGGTCATGGCGCCGACACCCATAAAGATAATCAGCGGAAACATGCCGGAGGCTATTCCGACGTTGTAAATGTAGTACATGAGCCCACCGGGGCTTTCCAGGTGCCCCAGAGCGTCATAGACAGGTGCCGCTTCAAAACCCGCGCCGGGAATATTGACCAGGATAGTGCCGAAACCAATAGGCACCAGCAACAGTGGCTCAAAGCCCCTGCGAATAGCCAGATACAATAACGTCAGTCCGATGGCCATCATCATCACCGTACCCGAACTAATTTGCGCGAGTCCGGACTCCAGCCAGAGTTGTGCCAATTTATCCATACTAAACTCCGACTAGATGATGGTAACCAGGGCGTCGCCGACCACGACATTTTTTCCGTCTTTCACCAACACCTGGCCTATGGTACCCGCTCGCGGGGCACTCACCGCAGTCTCCATTTTCATGGCTTCGAGGATAATTATGTTTTCTCCTTCCGCCACGCGCTGACCGGGCGTTACCAGCACCTTGAAAATTATACCCGCCAGGGGCGCAGTAACCGCCTCGCCGCCTGAGCTCGCTCCCGCGCTGCCGTTATCTGTACTCACCGCCGTCTTCATACCGGCTGAGACAATGGCGCTGACATCGCCACCAGGACGCACAGTTACCATATAGCTTTTACCCTCCACCTCTACGGTGTACAGTTCTTCACCGTTCTCGATGGTCACTACTGCATCGTCCCCGCCAGTGGGTACCGGCTCAAATGCATCCGGGTTACCTCTATTCTTCAGGAACTTCAGGCCAACCTGAGGAAACAGCGAATAGGTCAGCACATCATCGATGCGCTGTTCGCCATCACGCAACGACACGTTATCAGCACTGGCAACCCGCTCCAGCTCAGCACTGAGGCGCTCCAGTTCGTCATCCAGCAAATCAGCAGGGCGCACCGTAATCACATCGTCACCGTCGAGCACGCGATCCTGCAATTCTTTATTGACCGGCGCTGGCGTCGCACCATACTCGCCGCGTAGCACACCTGCTGTCTCCTTCGCGATCGACTTATAACGCTCGCCGGTCAGGACATTAAGCACCGCCTGCGTACCGACAATCTGCGAAGTTGGCGTGACCAGGGGTATGTAGCCAAGATCTTTGCGAACGCGCGGGATTTCCGCAAGCACCTCATCAAGGCGATCGGTAGCGCCCTGCTCGCGCAGCTGGCCTTCCATATTGGTAAGCATGCCGCCCGGCACCTGAGCAACCAGAATACGCGAATCAACACCGCGCAATGAGCCTTCAAACTTAGCGTATTTTTTACGCACTTCACGGAAATAAGCAGCTATTTCTTCCAGTAACTCGATATCCAGACCGGTATCTCTGGGTGTTCCCGCCAGAATGGCTACCAGCGCTTCCGTAGGAGAGTGTCCATAGGTCATTGACATGGACGAGATTGCCGTGTCGACATTATCAATACCTGCTTCCACACACTTCAGATATGTGGCGGTAGACATACCGGTGGTCGCATGGCACTGAATGTGGATCGGTATATTCACCGCCTTTTTGAGTTGTGATACCAGGTCGAAACCCGTATAAGGCGTCAACAAACCAGCCATATCCTTGATGCAGATTGAATCGGCTGCCATGTCCTCCAATTGCCGCCCCATGTCCACCCAGAGCGCCAACGTATGCACCGGACTGACGGTATAGGAAATCGTACCCTGAGCATGTTTGCCGACGTTCTTTACAGCAGCGAGCGCCGTCCGCAAATTTCGCATATCGTTCATGGCGTCAAAAACGCGGAACACATCGACCCCGTTAACCGCCGCGCGCTCCACAAACTTGGTCACCACGTCATCGGCATAATGCCGGTAACCGAGGATATTCTGTCCCCGGAACAGCATCTGCTGGGGTGTCCGTGGCATGGCCTTTTTTAGTTCGCGAATGCGATCCCAGGGATCCTCTCCCAAATAGCGAATACAGGCATCAAACGTCGCACCACCCCAGCTTTCAAGGGACCAGAAGCCAACACTGTCGAGCTTTTCAGCGATGGGCAGCATGTCGTCGATCCGCATGCGTGTGGCAAACAGGGATTGGTGTGCATCACGCAACACCACGTCGGTCAAACCCAGGGGTTTATTGTTTTCAACCATACATCTTCACTCTTGAATTAGTGACCACTTATCAGCACGAAATTTAGCGCGCCCGATGTTTAGCAATCGCGGCCTGAATTATTTTTGCAGTCAACGCGTCCACCGGCTCCGCAGTCTCGGCAGTTTTCACGGGCACAAGCGGCGCGGCGGGAGAAAATTTTGCAACCAGCCTCGACATGAGACTGATAGCTAAGACCAGCACGATCAAAAAAATGAATACCGTACCCATGCCGTAGAGCATCATGTCGACACCCTGCTGTATCAGAGATTCCTGCATTATTTTCGCCTTTACCTCAAGTTAGTGACGAGGCTTTAATCGCCAGGTTGTGGTCGATTGCCGTTACCAAATGACGGCCAACAACCCCCGGTCCGGAACAACGACCAGCCGCAGCGCCGGTCATTATACACAGCCACAAATTTACCCAGAAATTGATCTGATCGTTAACCAGCGTATCTTGATCCAAATCCGGTTGCATTCAACCCGTGGGTCACTACAATCCGCTGTTCGATCCGCTAGCCGCATCATTCATGAATATTATTGAACTGCTCGACCAACAATTTCGTCAGGCGATGGCTCTGGCAGGTATACCCGATGAGTACCCGTCCAGGATCGCTGCCAGCGCGAGATCTGAGTTTGGCGACTTCCAGGCCAATGGAGGTCTCAGCGCGGCCAAACAATTACGCCTGAATCCCCGCGAACTAGCAACCAGGATCGTCACGCATCTGGATCTGGCCGATATCGCCGAACGCGTCGATATTGCGGGTCCGGGGTTTATCAATATCCATCTTAAAGATTCGTTTATTGCATCCGCTGCCACACAGCTATACCAGCAAAGCAGCCATCACCGCGGCAGGGTAAGCAAGGTCGCCGAGAGCGCGGAAATTATCGTCGTTGACTACTCTTCGCCCAATCTGGCTAAAGAAATGCACGTTGGCCACCTGCGCAGCACCATTATTGGCGACGCCCTGGCAAAAGTCCTCGAGTACCTTGGCCACTCGGTGGTTCGCCAGAATCATATGGGTGACTGGGGCACTCAGTTTGGTATGTTAATTGCGGAGCTAGAGGAGCAACTCGGCGAAGGCGAACAGCCTGAGTTAGCCCTTGACGACCTGGAAAATTTTTATCAACAGGCCAAAACCCACTTTGATGCAGACCCAGGCTTCGCCGACAAGGCCCGTAACTACGTCGTCCAGTTGCAATCAGGGGATCAGCACTGTCGTAAACTGTGGCGACAATTTATCGACATATCGGTCGCCCACAGCGAAGCCATTTACCGCCAGCTCGGCGTTGCGCTCAGCGCTGACGATATCCGCCCGGAAAGCGCGTATAACAGCGAGTTACCTGATATCGTCGCGACGCTGAAAAAGCAGGGCCTGGCCAAAGTCGATCAGGGAGCGCTGGTCGTCTTTATTGACGAGCTGACCGACAAACAGGGACAACCGAGCCCGATGATTGTGCAAAAGTCTGACGGCGGCTATCTCTACGCCACGACAGATCTTGCGGCGTTGCGCTACCGTGATAAACAGCTCAAGGCTGACCGTGTACTCTATTTCATTGATGCGCGGCAAAGCCTGCATATGAAGCAGGTATTCGCGGTCGCCCGCAAAGCTGGCTTTGTCAGCCAGCAAATGCGCCTGGAGCATCTGCCGTTTGGCACCATGATGGGAGAGGACGGCAAACCTTTCAGAACCCGTAGCGGCGGAACGGTCAAGCTTGCCGACTTGCTCAGCGAAGCCATAGACAAGGCCGCCACCCTCATTGCTGAAAAAAATCCGGAATTGAGCGAGCGTGAGCGTTTGGACGTAGCCCACAAAGTCGGCATTGGTGCCGTCAAGTACGCGGACCTGAGCAAGACACGCACCAACGATTATCTGTTTAGCTGGGACAGTATGCTCAGTTTTGAAGGTAATACCGCGCCGTATTTGCAGTATGCCTACACGAGAATACGTAGCATCTTACGCCGCGCTGAAACCGACGATTGGATCACCGTCGGCCAGGTTGTTATTACCGGCGAAGCCGAGCGAAAACTGATTTTACAATTGCTTGAATTTGACAATACTGTCGCGCTGGTGGCCCGCGACGGTTTTCCCCATACGCTGTGTAACTATCTTTACGAGTTGGCCAGCGCATACATGAGTTTCTACGAGCAATGCCCCGTTCTAAAAGAGGATGTTGACACCGGACTGCGCAACAGCCGCCTGCAATTGTGTGAGCTGACCGCTGCCACCCTGCAAAAGGGCCTGGAACTGCTCGGCATTGAAACCATGGAGCGAATGTAACAATACCCGCCCGACCGGCCCTGTCACGGCCAGATGCCGCGCTGGGCAACCACCCGTGACAGGCGATCCACCGCGATAGACAACGCCGCCGTACGCAGGTCGAGCGGATAATCTAGCTTCGCATCCGTTCGCTGACCATTAGTCCCTGCGTCGGCGGCCAATTGTTGCAGATGCTGCCAGCGAGTTACCGTTGCATCCGTGCTATTGCGCATGCGCTTGCGCAATCTGGCATTGATTTCTTCAAGCTCCCACTGATGGTTTTCCAGGTTCTGCAGCCATTCGTAATAACTCACCGTAACGCCTCCTGAGTTGGCCAATATATCGGGTAGCACCCAGATATTTTTGCTAGCCAGAATTCGGTCAGCAGCGGGTGTGACTGGCCCATTAGCCGCTTCAACCACAAGTCGGGTCTTAATATTTCCTGCATTGTGGGCGGTGATTTGTTTGCTTAACGCGGCCGGAATCAGGATGTCGCAATCGAGCTCCAGCAGGGCTTCATTGGTAATACTCAGGGTTTGCGGCAGGCCCATTAAGGTGCCGTGCTCGGCTTTGTAGGCCCGCGCAGCCCGCAAATCAATACCGTCATCGTCGAAAATGCCCCCCTGGGAATCACTGACTGCGACGATTTTTGCGCCGACTTCCTGAAACAGCTGGGCGGCTACTTCACCGACATTACCGAAACCTTGAATGGCAACCCGCGCACCGACCAGCGATGACAAGCCAGGCACCAGCCCTTTGCTAATAAGGTGCTCGGTGACATCGCGACAACCTCTACCCGTCGCCTCGCGCCGCCCGGCGGATCCTCCCAGTAACAGGGGTTTGCCGGTGACCACCGCGCGATTATTGTTGTCTGCATGCATCACATCATAGGTATCGTAAACCCACGACATGGTTTGCTCGTCCGTATACAGATCGGGCGAGGGAATATCCGTGTACGGTCCAATATTATTACCTAACTCGCTGATGAAGCGGCGGGTCATACGACGCAATTCACCGGTAGACAGGGCTTTTGGATCGCAAACTACACCACCCTTGGCACCGCCAAACGGCAACTCGGCGAGCGCACATTTCCAGGTCATCAACGCAGCGAGCGCAGTAACTTCATCAAGGTCCACAGCGGGATGGTAGCGAATGCCGCCCTTGCCCGGCCCGAGGGTACGGTTGTGCACGACTCGATACCCCTGGAACACTCTTATCGAGCAATCATCCATTTCAATGGGAAAGGTAATACTGATCACTCTTTTCGGATACCGGAGAACGTTGCTTAGACCATTCTGTATCTGACTAACGTAACGCATCGCCCGATCAAGATTGATATGCTCCATCTCGCTGGCGCTAAGATTGTCTTCCGTCGCGCCTGCGTCCGTATTGATGTTCATATTCACGCTGTCTTCCACCACGCCCTCCTTATACTCACTGACTCGTGACTGTGACAACCGCGAGCTCCCTGGTCGTCTCATGACGATTGGACCAGATATGACGGGCCCGTTATCGGATAGAGGTGAACCCCCTCCCTGCTTATGGTCGGCATCAACCTCTGGTGAACACTAGCCACGCCCCACTCTGGGACTGCTAAAGATTATTCACGATTCCGTCGTCTGCGTCCTTGTTATATATCACCATGTCTTATATATCACCATGTCGTCCGGTAGAGCGTATTTTCGGCAGATCCGCTCAGCGCCCTTCAATCAGACCCATCAATACCCACGAGTCCGCTAAACATCCAACGCAACACCCAGTTCGTTCAATCGCTGACGATATAGCGCAGCCATCTCTTCGGCAAAGCAGCAAAAGACAACTTGCTCAATCACACGACTAATCCCAGCCTCGTTCAGACAAGCCATTACTTCGCGCACGGCGATATCCACCGCGGCCTGTAGCGGGTACCCGTAGACGCCGCAGCTAATGGCTGGAAATGCAATTGACTCAAAACCTTCCCGCTCAGCAAGCAACATGGCCTGGCGATAACACGAACGCAGAGCCTCAGGTTCACCCTGTCTGCCGCCCTGCCAAACTGGTCCCACCGCGTGGATAATCGCTCGTGCAGGGAGTTTGAACGCCCCTGTCAATTTCACCTGACCGGTGGGACAGCCACCCAATTTCGCGCATGCCGCCTGCAACGCTTCATAACCGGCCGCCCGATGAATGGCTCCATCGACACCGCCACCACCAGCAAGGCGGCTGTTGGCCGCGTTGACGACAGCAGCCACCGGTAGCTCGGTAATATCGCCTACCCATACCCGTATATTAGCCAAACATCATCCCCTTAAGTCCTCGACTCTGAATTCCCGCCGTTCGTCATCGTCAACCAGGAAATTAATCTCCCGCCCGTCAAACTAGCAAGTACACGCAGGGTAAAATTACAGCAAAGTGGCCTTCCGTTTAACCAGTTACGCAGCCTTAGACCAAAACAAAACTGCGCCTCCGGTACCGCTTTTAACCGCAGACCTGAAACTGCTCTGCAAGTTACCATGTTTTTACACTTTTAACTTGAATTTAGACATCTAACCTGTTAAAAACCAAACAAAATAAAATCCAATCATATCCTGGCAAAAGATTCAGATACGGATGGTTCTGCTCACAACAATGATCACTACAGCAAGCACAGGGATCTATTATGTTTTTTTCGGTTAACGAATTCCGTCACTTGATTGTGAGAGAAACATTACGGGAACTGGGTGACTGGTCCGCCGCGGCAGAAAACCTGCTGCTTGGCACCGCAGCTCAGGAGTCTGGTCTCGGTCTTAAACTCAAGACGGGGCGCATGGCCGGGGTCTATCACATATCGCCTGCAGCCCACCGAGCCGTGTGGGACAAATACCTTATTGCTCACCCCGATCTGGCCAGCAGAGTGAGGGGGTTAGCCGGGCAACACAGCTTTATCAGCAACCCCCATGGCGAACTCGTAACCAATCTCAAGTACGCTACCGCAATTGCCTGGTTGGTGTATAAGCGCACCGGACAATCGATTCCTGAAAACTGCGCGCCGGAGGAGCTGGCCAGGTTCTGGCATCGTCACTTCCACGCCAGAGCGACTGGCAAAGTTGAAGATTTTATCCAGAATTTTCACCAAATGGTGTTACCCGCCTCATCGCTGGCGGCCTGACCCGCCGAACCTGCGTGTGAAGCTGAGTTCTCCAGCAAAAACCACGCGAACCGCACCCGAACGATAAAAATCAGCGTTTCGACGGCACCTCTCCGTACTGAGCCTTAAACAAACCTACTTTTCTTCAGGGGGCCAGACTTCCACCAGCACACGAAACGCACTCGCCGCCACCGGCCAGCCCGCATAGTGGGCCGCATGAATGATCATTGCCTCCAGGGTTTCTCTTGCCACACCCAGGTTGCGGGCACCAGGAAAATGAATACGCTGCTCCGCCTCACGATTAAGCGCCACCAGAATAGTGCAAGTAATCAGCGAACGCTGCGCCAGCGTCAGCTCCTCACCCTGCCACACATCGCCAAACAGATGCTCCATCGTGTAATTGGTGAATTTCTCGGGCAGCGCTGAACGAGCCACCGCTGCGGTCCTGTCCTGTCCCTCAACCAATTTCTTGAATAAAGCGATACCCTTTTTGCGCTTCTCCTCGTTAGACATGGCTGCTTTCCGCCTTAGACATAGTCTTACTCCCGTTGTTTTTATCAGTTGCTTTGGTGGTGAATGTCGAATTCCCTCGAAGTTCAAGCATAAGCTAATGAATATTAGCCTGAACGTCGTAGCAAATATAAACGAAAATCGGCATTTACTCAGCTCCTTATCCTGAAATGCGCCCCCTTATATGCGCCTGAATCTACCACCACAGACCTGCCATTGAAAGACCGTCCAATCTTACCAATTTAGTGTTACTCATTTTATGCAAGCAGACCACATTCGTCTCGTGTCCAAAATGTTCAGCCAGGTACACACCCTGAAGTCTTACAAGAATCCATAGTCTATCTATCTCACGGATTACTTGTCTTTTGGCCGACCCTCATGGTCTGATAGAGCAACCTTGCCGCTGGGTGAGCGCATGCGTTCGAGCGTTAATGAGGTAAAATATTCAACGGAGCCTCGCTTAAGCTGAGTTGGCCTCGTTCGATACATTGACCTAACACGGCCTGAAAATTTTTATGCCCAGTCACTCTTCAACCCGCTTAAACAAATACATAAGCGAAAGCGGTATCTGTTCGAGAAGAGAAGCTGATCGCTACATTGAACAGGGCAATGTCTATATTAATGGCAAGCGAGCAAAAATAGGCGACCAGGTTTTTGCCGGGGACGCAGTAAAAGTTAATGGTCAATCGATAGAGCCTCAAGATGCCGAAGAATTTGTTTTTTTAGCGCTCAACAAGCCAGTGGGTATTGTCAGCACAACTGAAAGCCATGAAAAAAACAACATCATCGATTTTGTTAATCATAGCGCGCGAATTTTCCCTATAGGCCGGTTAGATAAAGATTCACAAGGCCTGATTTTTCTAACCAATAACGGCGATTTGGTAAACAAAATATTGCGTGCTGGCAACAAGCACGAAAAGGAATATCTGGTTACTGTAAACAGACCTCTAAGTGATGACTTTATTGCCGGCATTAGCGCAGGCGTACCAATGCTCGGTGTTGTCACAAAAAAATGTAAGGTCACCAGAGAATCCCCCCTGGTTTTCAGAATAACCTTAATTCAGGGTTTAAATCGTCAGATTCGTCGTATGTGCGAACACTATAACTATGAGGTAACAAAACTCGAACGCGTGCGAATCATGAATGTCAGCTTGAAAGGTGTGCCTTTGGGCGAATGGCGAAACTTGACAGAAGAGGAGCTGAAGGTCCTATTAAAGGCCACTGAAAACTCATCATCCGATACCAAAGTTGCCCCGGACAGATCTCGAAATAACCCTCGCAAGCACTTTAAAGAAAAGGTGGTCGCTGGTACAAGAAATAAACCGAATCGGGCGACCCGAAAAAAACCACGGCGTTGAACTAAACGTTAAGAGAAGCAGAAATATGTACCTCGCGGCCCGGCGTTCGGTCATCGAAACCCGAAGATCACCCCGTATCAGTGAGCAGTGGATAATAAAGAGAAAGTATGGGGGAAGCCGGAAGCTCTGGCCCTGACCCTGGCTTCGCTGCACCTGAAACGTTAATGGTCTCGCGTGGTGCCAGGCTCACCGTCAGCAAGCCGCTAGATATTAATTGCCGATTAAGGAAAATAGACAAACGTACCGCTAAACTCGCTGCGCTCCCCCCAGACTGGATCCCCAAATCAGGTCACCTGTTGCTCAAACGCTGTCGCCTGCGCTTCCAGTGCTTCGCTAAGCTCCAGCCAGGTGGACTCCAGGTTATCCAGCATCGCTTTGCCCTCACTGTGACTTCTGGTCAATTCGCTTATTTTTGACTGCTCCGCCTTTTCGTAAAGTTGAGGATCCTCCAGACGAGCGGAAATCCTGTTTAACTCAGCCTGTTGCTTATCGATCTGTTTTTCCAGGGTTTGTAATTGTTGCCGCTGAGCTGCAGTTTGTTGACGAAACTCAGCTTCCCGACGCCTACGTGACTGACGATCATCACGCCCGCCGGAACCCGCCTGCGTTGATGGCTTATCGTCCGTTGTCGCTGCGGATGATTCGTCACCAAAACCTTTTAACTGCAGCCGCTGGTAGTCATCGAGGTCGCCGTCAAACGGAGCAACCTTACCGTTTTGCACTACGTACAGATCATCAACAACCGTACGTAGCAGGTGCCGGTCATGTGATACAACGACAACCGCTCCGCTGAAACTCTGCAACGCCAGCACCAGCGCTTCGCGCATATCGACGTCCAGGTGATTGGTGGGTTCATCGAGGAGTAACAGGTTGGGCTTTAGCCAGACCAGCAGAGCGAGGGCCAGGCGCGTTTTTTCACCGCCGGACAACGGCCCCACCGGCCCCCTCGCGTTATCACCAGCAAAACCAAAGCGACCCAGAAAATCCCGCAAGGTTTGTTCGGTTTCGCCGGGAGCAAGACGTTGTAGGTGGAGTAATGGACTGGCTTTGAGATCAAGGGCTTCGAGTTGCTGCTGGTCAAAATAGCCCATTACCAGATTCTTACCCTGCTGCACCGCGCCCGCCAGGGGCTGTAGCTCACCAGCCAGCAGTTTGATCAGCGTGGATTTCCCGGCGCCGTTACGACCCAATAAACCAATGCGCGACCCCGGCAACAGGTTGAGGTGGATTTGCGTGAGTACGATCTGATTACCGTAACCCGCCTGTACCCGATCAAAGCTGATCAAGGGTGAGCTTAATGCGGCGGGTTCGGCAAAATCAAATCGGTAACCATGGCTGGCGTAAATCGGTGCGACGGCCTGCAATTTTTCCAGCGCCTTGATACGACTTTGCGCCTGCTTCGCCTTAGTAGCCTGGGCGCGAAATCGGTCGACAAACTTTTGCAGATGGGCGCGGTGCCGTTCCTGCTTGTCGAACAGGCTCTGCTGCTGCATTAACCGTTCACCGCGCTGCCGCTCGAAACTGGAATAATTGCCCTGATAAAGATCGATACGGCCTTCTTCAATATGGGCCACTGCGGACACGGTGTTGTCGATAAACTCCCTGTCGTGGGAAATAATGATAAGCGTCCCCGGGTAGCGTTGTAACCAGCGTTCAAGCCAGACCACTGCGTCGAGATCGAGGTGGTTGGTCGGCTCATCAAGCAAAAGCAATTCCGATGGCTGCAGCAATGCGCGGGCGAGATTGACGCGCATACGCCAGCCTCCGGAAAAGCTTGCCACAGGGCGCGCCTGAGCGGCTTCATCAAACCCCAACCCGGCCAGCAGTCGCGCAGCACGGGCGGTCATGGTATAGCCGTCTACGACCTCGAAGGCCTGATAGGCGCGGCCCAGCACCTCTCCCCCCGCGTGTTCTGCATCCAGTAGCGCTTGCTCAGCGCCGCGATACGCGCTATCCCCATCAATGGTGTGCTCCAGCACGGAACGGGACAGATCCGGGGTCTCCTGATCGACGCTGACGACACGCCAGTCTGAGGGCAGCGAGACATCACCACGGTCACACTGCAGTTGACCTCTGAGTAACAGAAATAGCGACGACTTACCCGACCCATTGGGCCCCACGAGACCGATTCGCTGTCCGTTGTGTACGCGTAAATTAGCGCCATCCAGCAAATGGCGGGTGCCGCGAATCAGTTCGACATCGCTGAGGGAAATCATGTCGGGTTACTACTAGGTGGCGGTGAGATCGACGAGCTTGATCATATTGTGTTGTCTTACGGCGTTATCGTTGCCCATGCTCTGACGATGGCTACCGTCGTCACTACCGGCATCGTCAGGATTCGCGACTTCGCCGGTTACGGAACTCTTATTGGGCAGGGTTTTACCCGCCTCACGATGACTCTCAACAGGGGCGGAACGATCGATTTGTAGCGACGTGAAATCGAAACGCTCGGTATCTCCCAGTTGCGAACATTCAACATTTTTGATGGCAGTAAATATGGTTTCCAGTCGGCCGGGATTAGTCTTTTCCCAGCCCTGCAGCATATCCTTGATGACTTGCCGTTGCATATTTTGCTGCGAACCACACAGGTTACATGGAATAATCGGAAAACCCTTCTTTTCGGCAAGCTCGACGAGGTCATCTTCTCGACAATAGGCCAGGGGGCGAATCACAATATTGCGCTTGTCGTCACTGAGCAACTTGGGCGGCATGGCTTTGAGTTTGCCGCCGTAAAACATATTCAAAAACAAAGTTTCTATGATGTCATCACGGTGATGGCCAAGGGCGATTTTGGTAGCGCCAATTTCTTCGGCAAAGCCGTACAGCGTGCCTCGGCGCAACCGGGAACACAGCCCGCAATAGGTTTTGTTTTCCGGGATCAGCTCAGTAACGATGCTGTAGGTATCTTTTTCCAATATATGAAAGGGCACACCGAGCGCCGTGAGGTATTCCGGTAACACATGCTCGGGAAAACCGGGCTGCTTCTGGTCGAGATTGACCGCCACCAGCTCGAAATTAATCGGTGCAGTACGCTGCAAATTGAGCAAAACATCGAGCATCCCGTAGGAATCTTTACCACCTGACAGACAAACCATCACTCTGTCGCCTGACTCGATCATGTTGTAATCAGCGATGGCATTGCCAACCTGGCGGCGCAGACGCTTTTGCAGTTTATTTAATTCAAGACGATCCTTACGAATCTGCGGCGCGGACATAATCAGCATTCAGTTGACGACGGGGCGCTATTGTAAGGGCTTCACACCAAACAAACCAAGACGAAAAAGGGCAGCGCGCTGAACGACACGGCCCTGCTTCTGGACGGAATCACTCAGGGGGAGTTAATCGCCCAATCGTAGTTATATTTAATTTCGCCGGTAAAACCGAGAAGGTAGAGTGCTTTGCGATCTTCGGCGTAATGGGCAAATACTTTGAGCAAGGTCTTTTTGTCACCGGCAAAATCCTGCTCATACCAGTCGAATATACTCGATGCCTGAAGCTGCCCGTTCTCCAGTAGCAGTCCACGGCGATGATTGACGAAGTCCGAACCCACTTTCTTTAACAAGACCCGGCTGTTAGCCACGGTGAAAGCTGCTGGCTGGAGATTGGGGCAACCAAGGCTCGCGCCAACCAGGCCAAAATGCACCTTGTGGTCTTTCCAAATGGGTCGCAGAATACGGTGTTCAATGTCATTGAGGGACAACTTTTTACCCGCCACCTTGACCAGGGGCTCATCCCAGGGGCCCGATGGCCCGGTCTTTGCTGAAATATCCTTAATACTGGCGACCGGGTAATGATCGAGAACCAGGCTGATGGTCAGTGCGTTATACAGGTTCAGCCAGTAAATTTTCTGTTCGTCGCGGCTGTAGGCTCGCGGATCGATTTTTGCGGTACGGTCAATGTAGTCTTTCAGTTTGCGCTTGTCCTGACTGGTAACATCGCCGTAACGAAACCGGTTAATCCCAGACGGATGGTTGGTAACCACGTAGGTGCGCAATATAACGTCGAGGCCGCCATGGTCAATCGTGGCCGAATTACTGTCTTGGCTCCGATCCCAGAAGGCCCAGTAACTAGCCTGAGGCATAGCCAGCGCTGCGCCGCTGATCAACCAGACACCCACCAATAGCAAGCGAACTAAACGGTGTAACGGCATAACGCTTCCTCTCTCCGTCCCCAATCCAATAAAGTTATTTTACTGAGGCCCATTTTCATGCGCCCCGCTGTCACAAACCATAAATGACTTAGCGCCTTTTCGCCAGACACCTATTTCGCAAAAACCGTTGGTTAAATCGCTTTTATACCCAAAACCGGCAGTCTATCGAGAGATATTCGGCGTTTTCGTGAACCAACGTGGTGACACTTTACTATAGCTTCTTCCAAAAGAGAACAATGACTTATATGAATATTCCAAAGCTATTTATCAACTTATGGCTGCTTTGTTAATTAAGCAACGCCTGGCATACAATGCGAACACCTTCTTTTGTGACACGGCGCCCATGAAACCACTAAGTATTACCCAAATTCGCGCCATTGACGAACAACACATTTGGCACCCCTACGCATCTGTTACCCAACCATTACCGGTTTACAGCGTTGCCAGCGCAGCGGGTGTGCGGCTACAACTATCCGATGGCACTGAACTTATCGATGGCATGTCCTCATGGTGGTGTGCCATTCACGGCTATAACCACCCGGCACTTAACAGCGCGATAAGCGCCCAGCTGGAAAAAATGGCTCACGTCATGTTTGGCGGCCTGACCCATGAGCCTGCTGCGCAACTGGCAAAACGTCTTGTAGACCTGACACCGCAAGCCCTGGACAAGGTTTTTTTTAGTGATTCCGGCTCAGTCAGTGTCGAGGTAGCCCTTAAAATGGCCCTACAGTACTGGCAATCCCTCGGTCGCACCGGTAAAACTCGCTTCCTGGCCCTGCAAAACGCCTATCACGGTGATACTTTTGCCGCTATGTCGGTCTGTGATCCAGATACGGGCATGCACCACCTCTTTCGCGATGTGCTCACCCAACAGATCTTTACAGAAGCGCCCCGCTGCGCCTTTGACGACCCGTGGAACCCCATGTGCCTGGCCGATTTCGAAATTAAAATTAGCCAACACGCCGAACAGCTTGCTGCGGTTATCGTCGAACCTGTGGTTCAGGGTGCCGGGGGTATGCGCTTTTACTCCCCGCAGTACCTCAAAGGCGTTCGCGAGTTGTGTGATCGCTACGATGTGCTGTTAATCGCCGATGAAATCGCCACCGGTTTCGGTCGCACCGGCAAGCTATTTGCTAGTGAGTGGGCCTCTATCACCCCAGACATTATGTGCCTGGGCAAGGCGCTAACCGGCGGCTACATGACGCTGGCAGCTACGTTGTGCACAGCGAAGGTTAGCGACGGTATATGTCACGGTGCAGCGGGTGTGTTTATGCACGGCCCAACCTTTATGGGCAATCCACTGGCTTGCGCCGTAGCCAATGCCAGCATTGATCTATTGCTCGCCTCGCCCTGGCAGGAACACATTGGCCGTATCGAAAAGCAATTGTACGAGGGGCTGGCACCCTGCGCTGTGTTACCTGCGGTGGCCGACGTCCGGGTTCTCGGTGCCATCGGTGTTGTGGAAATGAATGCACCGGTGAACATGGCAGTTGTGCAAAAACAGTTTGTCGACGCTGGCGTCTGGTTACGACCGTTTGGCAAGCTGATCTACGTGATGCCGCCCTACGTTATCGATGCAAGCGACCTGGGGAAGCTCACCCGGTCGATGGTTGAGGTGATCAGCAGAATACCCGGATAGTTTTCCTGGCACGCCCGGGGATCATCCAGCTTTTGCAACTCAGCCTGTTAAGCATATGAACCGGAACAACCAGTTTTCAGGTCGCATCGGCTGCGGCTGCCAAACTACCCAAGCGGACTGATACCTACAGCGCGACGAAGCTTCTCTATAAACGGCTGACTGTGTTGCCGAGCCCGCAACGCACCCGCCTGCAAAACAGTCTCGACATATTGAGGCGAACTCATTAGCTCCTCATAACGTTGCCGCGCTGGCGCCAATTCAGCGTTGACCAGTTCAAACAGGCGTTTCTTGGCTTCTCCCCAGGCTATGCCGTTAGCAAACTCGGCACGCATCGCTTCAGTTTGTTCATTGCTGGCAAAGGCTCGCCAGATTTGAAAAACAGCCGACGAATCCGGATCTTTTGGCTGACCTGGCTCCAGCAAATTGGTTCTGATTTTGTTGATGTGCTTTTGCAGCTGCTTTTCGCTGAGAAATAAAGGGATGGTATTCCCGTAGCTTTTACTCATCTTGCGCCCATCCAGCCCCTGCAGAACAGCAACGTGATCATCCACCACAGCCTTGGGAAGCACAAAATGCTCGCCGTAGTGATGATTAAAACGCTGCGCAATATCACGGGCCATTTCCACGTGTTGTACCTGGTCACGCCCCACCGGAATTTGCCCGGCGTTAAACATTAGAATATCCGCCGCCATGAGTACCGGATAACTAAATAACCCCATGGTCAGTCCAAAATCGGCGTCCTCTCCAGCAGCTTCATTGTCCTGTACCGCCGCCTTGTAGGCGTGGGCTCTGTTCATCAGACCCTTGGCGGTCATACAGCTGAGCAACCAGGTCAACTCGGGGATTTCTGGAATATCCGACTGACGATAGAAAATCGCATTATCAGTATCCAGACCCAGGGCGATCCAGCTTGCCGCTATTTCAAGGGTAGAACGGTGAATTTCCTGCGGATCATGACATTTGATCAGCGCATGATAATCCGCCAGAAAATAAAAAGACTGAATATCTGTTCGCTTGCTCGCCGCCACCGCTGGGCGTATGGCGCCGACGTAATTGCCCAGATGCGGTGTGCCTGTGGTGGTAATACCCGTTAAAATTCTGTCTTGATTCATAGCAGTTTTGATGGCTCCAGGTACCGGATTTTTGATAAGCGAGGCGGAATCTAGTCGCGGCAATGATACCGGAACAAGGGGTTTTTTGTACGGACCAATGTTTTCCGGAGAGGCGCAAAAACGATGAAGGGGTTGGTACGAAGACAGAACACCGCGCTTATTTCAGCCGAAACCCAGGCCACAGGGACGCACGGCCGCCAGCCTCGATGGCCGAGTGTCAGACCAGAAACGATATATCAGTAAATTCCAACATCCAGGTAGGATCGAGATATTTTGTCGATGGCCACCACGTAAGCCGCGGTGCGGTAATCCTTTACCGTGTCCCTGGTATCAAATACATCTTTGATTTGCTGAAATGCAAGCCGCATGGTGTCATCCAGTCCCGACCTGACCAGGTCAAGCTCGTTGGCGCCCTGCACCAGCTCTTTCTGAATCCACTCTGGAATCGGTTGATCGGTCATACTCTCGATGGCCCGCAGCATATGGGCGCCGCGCATTTCGTCGTAGCGCCGCTCCATCCGGCCAAATCGAATATGTGCCAGATTTCGAACCCACTCGAAGTAGGAAACCGTCACCCCACCAGCATTAACGTAAGCATCGGGTAAAATCACCACACCGCGCTGATGCAGTATTTCATCGGCACCAAAAGTCACCGGGCCATTGGCAGCTTCAATAATCAGGCGAGCTTTAATGCCCCGCGCATTGTCCACGGTTATCTGCGCTTCCATTGCCGCCGGAATGAGAATATCGCAGTCCATTTCCAGTACCGTTTTACCATCGGCAACAAACGTGGCGTCAGGATACCCTTTCACCGTGCTGTGCTCAACGATGTAATCGCGGACGCGCTGTATATCCAGTCCATCTGGATTCACCAGGGCGCCGTCCCGTTCAACCAGCCCTGTAATCAGGCACTCATCTTCCTCCTGAAGCAATTTAGCCGCGTAGAAACCCACATTACCCAGCCCTTGCATCACCACCCGCTTACCCACCAGGCTACCGTCTAACCCAATCTGGGCAACACAATCAGCATGCCGGAAAAACTCCCTCATCACATAAACGACACCCCGCCCCGTGGCTTCAGTTCGCCCGCGAATGCCGCCGTGGGAGACAGGTTTGCCGGTCACGCAGCCCTGGTAATTGATGTCATCTGGACATAGGTGTTTGTAGGTATCGGCAATCCAGGCCATTTCGCGCTCGCCAGTGCCCATGTCAGGCGCTGGCACATTGGTCGCCGGGCTCAAAAACCCCTTACGAATCAATTCAGCCGCAAAAGTGCGGGTAATTTTTTGCATATCTCCCCGCGAATACTTACTCGGGTCGATCACCAGGCCGCCTTTTGAACCACCGAAAGGCACATCAACAATCGCACATTTATAGGTCATCAGCGCCGCCAGCGCCTCAACCTCGTCCTGATTAACGATGGTCGCATAACGAATGCCACCCTTGGCGGGCAGGCGGTGGCTACTGTGCAGTGAGCGCCAGCCCTTGAATACTTCGACCGTGCCATTGATTTCAACTGCGAAATTGACTTCGAGTGTGGCGGCGCAAACCTTTATCGCGTTGGCAATCCCCGGATCGATTGCCAGCACCTCAAACGCTCGATCCGCCATGTGGTTGACGCTTGCGGTAAACGATAACTCTGCAGATTGCTCATCCACGGACATGGCCCACCCTCGTTATTATTAATTATGTAGTCGCTAACACTATGCTTAGTTGGCCACCAAAACCAGTGAAACTTTATATCTCTTGCCATCTAACTGTGTGCTCAATCGCTAAGCGAGTTGATCGCATTGCGAATTCCCCGGATTCGTTTAACTAAACCTTTTACTCCCCGACAACCGCCGACGATATGGCCCCAGCTCATCAAGCAGACCTGTAAACCGTTCTATGGATTTCAGCTCAAAGCCAGCGTGTAATCTGTCCTCCTCAGCCAGACCTCTGATGTCATCCAGGGTAAACCAGTCAGTCGCTAGAATTTCACTATGATCGACGCGGCCTATCTCACCCTTGAACACGGTGCCAAATATTTTGTGAAGGGATCCCTTGTAGGACCAGTCGCCCACCTCATGTAACTCATCAAGCCCCGTATCCAGTTCTTCGTAAATCTCTCTGCGCACCGTTTGCAGAGGGTTTTCTCCCGGGTCTATCCTGCCACCAGGAAGTCCCCAGATGCCGTTATTAACACCTCGGAAGTTATTGTGGACAACCAGCAGAAATGTATTATCGGCTTTAAGAATGCACCGGGAGGTATGGTATTTTGTGAGTTTCATTAATCTTTTACTCTGAACAAGCTGCCAAGTTTACGCTGAAAAAGCTGCCAGGTTGCCGAATTGCCCAATCGCTTACGGATCAACCCCCAGCTGCTTTAGCTGGTATCAGTAGTTTTTCGACCAACAGTTGCACCGACTGTCGACCGCGGTATTCATTGACATCGAGACGGTACACCATGGCCAGTTGCGCCGGCAAATCGGCGAGCTCATGTTTGTCGACCGCGCCAAATGCAATGGCATCGATTAACTGCCCCGCCTGGGTCGGGCAACCCAGCGTCAGCTTCAGGTGTCTCTCACTAACGATTCGATGCTCAATCACATTAAATTTGCCATAAAAACTGGGTTCCGGAAACTGTTGCCCCCAGGGGCCGCCGGCCCGCAACTGTTGCGCCACCGCCAGATTCAACTGCTCAACCTCAAGCTCACCGTCAGTGATTATTTCTGCCTCCAGGTCAGCCGCCGTCAGCAAGCGACGTACCTCCGTGTCAAAAGCCATTGCAAACCTGTCGAAATTATTTGCGGGCAGCGACAACCCAGCGGCCATGGCATGGCCGCCAAATTTGTCGACCAAACCAGGATTCTCCGCTGCGACAGTATCGAGGACATCACGAATATGCAGACCGGGGATGGACCTCGCTGAGCCTTTCAGGTCGCTGTCATTGCCCTTCGCAAAGGCGATCACTGGACGGTGAAAACGATCTTTAATACGCGACGCCAATAAACCAACCACGCCCTGATGCCATTGCGCATCCATTAAACACAAGCCCCAGGGCATCGTATCTTCGTCAAAACGCAAAGCGCTGACGATGCTAAGGGCTTCGCGCTCCATATCGACTTCAATGGTGCGGCGGTCGCGATTCAGCTCATCCAGTTGTAAAGCTAACCGCCGGGCTTCACCCACATCATCAGTGAGCAGGCAATTAATGCCGATGCTCATATCTTCTAATCTACCGGCCGCATTGAGTCGCGGACCTACGGCAAATCCGAGATCGGCGGCAACCAGATGCCGATGGTCGCGGTTAGCCAGTTCCAGCAAAGCCAAAATCCCCGGTCGGGCCTGGCCCGCCTGAATCCGCCGCACACCTTGAGCAACCAACACCCGATTGATTTTGTCGAGGGTGACGACATCGGCGACGGTGCCCAGGGCAACCAGATCCAGCCAGCGCGCCAGATTGGGTTCAGCCCGGTGCTGGTCTGTAAACCAGCCGACATCCCGCAGGTGACTACGCAGGGCACTCATCAGATAAAAGATAACACCGACGCCGGCGAGGTTTTTGCCAGGGAATAGACAATCGCGCTGATGCGGGTTAACGATGGCATCTGCCTTCGGCAGGTCGGCGCCAGGCAAATGATGATCGGTAATCAGCACTTTCATACCCAGTGCCTTTGCCCTGCTAACACCGGCGTGACTGGAGATACCGTTGTCGACGGTGATGATTAGATCGGGCTGTCGCTGCCCGGCCAACGCGGCGATTTCTGGTGTTAGCCCGTACCCATACTGGAATCGGTTGGGCACCAGGAAATCGACCCGCCGACACCCCATAGAGCGCAGCGCCAGCACCGCCACCACGGTACTGGTGGCACCATCGGCATCGAAATCGCCGACGACGAGTATGGATTGCTCTCCCCGCAGTGCTTCTGTAAGCAGCCTGACTGCCTCCCCCAGACCGTGCAGTTGGTCAGGCGGCGGCAACTCGGCAAGTCCGAGGCTCAGCTCCTGCTGATCAACGACACCCCGCCCGGCATAAATCCGTTGCAAGAGCGCTGGGACGTCTTCGTCGAAATGGCAGCAGTTCAGATCAGCTGTGCGATAACGAATCCGTTTGTCGATCAAACCGCCCTGATCCACTATGTCCTACACAGCGAGGTTAGCCGCAATAAAGGTTTGCACCACCGCGAGATCGTTGGGCTGCACGTCATAGCATTCGGGCCGCTCAAACAGGTCAGCCATATGGGGGGGCAACGGCGGATTATGAGGGTACCCGGCCCTGGCAACGGCTTCCGGAAATTTTGCCGGATGGGCCGTGGCAAGGGTGATCATCGGCACCGCTGTACTGCTGCGGCACTGCCGCCCGGCGCGCAGACCAATAGCTGAATGGGGGTCAAGCAAATAATTGCTGACTAAGTATTCTTCTCTGATAGTTGCCACCGTTTGCTCATCATCGACACGATGACTGGAAAACAAAGCGCGAACGCTTTGCAGCGCCGATTCATCAAGTTTCAGCTTGCCCGTGTTGTTAAAAGTCTCCATCAACTTGCGGATCGCCTTTGCATCCCGTTTGTACAGATCAAAAAGCAGGCGTTCAAAGTTGCTCGACACCATGATATCCATACTCGGCGACAAGCTATGAACCAGTGGCTGTTTGCTGTGGTCGTTACCGCTAATACAGCGATGCAATATGTCGTTGGCATTGGTGCCAATAACCAACTGCTTGATTGGCAACCCCATTTTGTGAGCCAGGTAACCCGCAAAGATATCGCCAAAATTACCTGTAGGTACGGCAAAAGACACTGGCCGGTGAGGTCCGCCGACCGACAGCGCTGCCCAGAAATAATAGACGATCTGCGCCATGATTCGCGCCCAGTTTATCGAATTAACCGCGACTAACTGACGTCCTTCGGGTAAAAACGCCTGATCACCAAAACTGGCTTTTACCATGTTCTGACAATCGTCAAAATTTCCCTCGACAGCAATATTATGAATATTGTTGCCCGACACCGTCGTCATCTGCCGACGCTGCACCTCGGAAACCCGCTGATGGGGGTGGAGGATAAAAATATCAATATTCTTGCAACGCCGACATCCTTCTATAGCGGCTGACCCTGTATCACCGGAGGTTGCGCCCATGACGACGACCTTCTGCTGGCGCTGTTCAAGAATATAATCAAGCAGATGTCCAAGAAATTGCAAAGCAAAATCCTTGAATGCCAGCGTCGGCCCATGAAACAGTTCGAGAACCCACTCGTTATGTCCAGTCTGCACCAGTGGGGCGATGGCTCGGTGACGGAAATCCCTATAGGATTCCTCGATCAGCTCCCGCAGTTTCCGCTCGGGAATATCTTTCGCAACAAAGGGCGACATGACCTTGAAGGCCAGCTCCTGATACGACAGGCCGTGCCAGGAGGCAATTTCAGTCGCGCTAAAACTGGGTATATGCTCAGGCACAAAAAGCCCGCCATCCGGCGCCAGCCCGGTAAGGACAACGTCGGTAAATGATTGCGGGGGACAACCCCCTCTAGTACTGATGTATTTCACGACTGTTTACTAATGCTCCGGCTCTATTCATGTTGTTTGTTTCTTTGAAGGCGCTGTAATCAGCCGCTTTAGGTGGCCTCAATAGCGTCTAATCATCGAGAGTCTCCACACGAATGTGAACGACAGCGCCTTCGACCGTATCAAGCTGCTCAATTTCAGCAATCGCGCCTCGCAAATTCTGTTCACTGGTCTTGTTGGTCAGCATAATCAGCTGCACATGATCCTGCCCGGCATGGGCTTCCTTCTGGATGATTGCTTCAATGCTGATACCGTGGCTGCTGGTAATTTGTGCCACTGCGGACAGCACACCGGGCTTGTCCAATACTGAAATACGCAAATAACAGGCCGTTTCAGCCTCGTTAATATCCACCACATTAACATCGCAGACCGCCGTGTCCGCAAACCCCAGGTAGGGCACCGATTGCCCTGCATCTGCATCCATATTCCTGGCTACGTCGATGATATCGGCGACCACCGCCGAAGCCGTTGGCCCAGCACCAGCGCCAGCCCCATAAAATAGCGTCGGGCCCACCGCATCGCCTTTTACCATAACGGCATTCATCACCCCATTAACCTGGGCAAGCAGCAACGTTTCCGGAATTAACGTCGGGTGAACTCGCAATTCAACACCCCGCTGACAACGTCGCGCGATGCCGAGGTGCTTGATTCGGTAACCCAGCTCCTCTGCATAAGCCACGTCAATCGGCTGAATGCTTGCGATACCCTCGGTATATACCGCGTCAAAACGCAAGGGCATACCGAAAGCCAGGGCGGCCAGTATCACCAATTTATGAGCGGCGTCGATGCCTTCAACATCAAACGTGGGATCGGCCTCCGCATACCCCAGGGCCTGAGCTTCGGCCAGCGCATCAGCAAAGGCTCTACCTTTGTCACGCATTTCAGTGAGAATGAAATTGCCGGTGCCATTGATAATCCCCGCCAGCCATTCGATCTGATTGGCTGCAAGGCCTTCGCGCAAGGTCTTGATCATCGGAATTCCGCCAGCAACCGCCGCTTCAAACGCCACCTGCACTCCTTTCTCCCTGGCAGCCACAAAGATTTCATTGCCATGTTCGGCTATCAGCGCCTTATTGGCGGTCACCACGTGTTTGCCATTTGCAATGGCCCGCAACATAAGCTCTTTCGCTACGGTGGTACCACCCAGAAGTTCGACAACAATATCTACATCACTATCGGCAACAGCGAAAACATCCCGCACAACGTGAACGCCAGTGAGATCACAGCCGGAATTATCCTTGCGCGCACCTATTAACGACACTTGAACCTGCCGATTGGCATGAGCGTTGATGGTGTCGCGATTTCTGGACAGTAAATTGAATGTGCCCGCACCGACCGTGCCGAGCCCGCAGATACCCACTTTTACAGCCTTCAAATGGCCCTCACAAAGATCAAGATGAAAAAGCGACCACCGCAACGGCGGCCGAGGATAATATTAATCCAGCGCGGGTGCTGCGCTACCATCGACACCCAGAACACGCGCCAAATCCGCGGCAGGCTGATAACCAGGTAACAGGGAGCCATCGGCGAGTACGATAGCAGGGGTACCCGTTACGCCCACCCGCTGTCCCAGCTGATACTGCCCTGCTATCGGATTTGCACATTCAACCGCCGCAACAGTACCGCCATTTTTAAGCTCAGTAAGCGCCTCCCGACGATTGCTAGCGCACCACGCAGCGACCATCTTGCGATAGGTCGGCGACCCGACCCCATCGCGTGGAAATGCCAGATAGCGAACTTCGATTCCCCGGCGGTTAAGCTCAGGTACTTCTCTGTGAAGTTTTCGACAATAGCCGCAATCCACGTCGGTAAACACGTACATGAAACTTTTAGCCGGTCCGACCGATGCGAATACAATCATGTCTTTTTCATCAACCCCGGCGAGCAACTCTTTGCGCATTCCGACCATTGCCTGTTCGCGAAGATTAATGAACCGACCCGGTTTGACCTTATAGAGATCACCATCAAAGAAGTATTCACCGTCGCCGATCACATACAGTACCGGTCCGCCAACGACCTGGACCTGATAGATACCAGCAACAGGGCTGTGAGAGACATCGGTATATTCAAGGTCGGGGCGTGCAGTTTTTAATCTACCGATGATTGTCGCTCGCACACTTCCATCAATTTTTGCGTTCGTATCGACTTCCCCATACACGACGGGAACAAGGCCCGCACAAAGTAACAGCACCGTGACAAATTTTTTGTGCATCTTCATCTTCGACCTCTCAATTCCCCGCGTGAAGTGTAAACGATCAACGCTGTTTTCGGTTAGCTGCAATTCGACCAGGAGCCAGACAAAAAATTAACCCCGAGGATGATGTCGAGCGTGTAACTCCTGCATCCTGCTACGTGCCACATGCGTGTATATTTGCGTCGTCGACAAATCGCTGTGACCCAACAACAGCTGTACAACGCGCAGATCGGCGCCATGGTTAAGCAAATGCGTGGCAAATGCGTGGCGCAGGACATGAGGAGATATGGGCTTATCGATACCCGCCGCATCGGCCCAATATTTTAGCCGATGCCAGAAGGTTTGGCGGGTCATTTGCTGGGCACGACCGCTGGGGAACATAACGTCACCCTGTTTACCTGCCATGATATCCGGGCGTGCCGCCGCGAGATATTGCGCTATCCAATGGAGGGCCTCCTCACCGATAGGCACCAGTCTTTCCTTGTCACCCTTACCCCTTATCCGCACCACGCCCTGGCGTAAATTCACTTGTGACAGGGTTAGTCCAACCAGCTCCGACACCCGTAGGCCGGTGGCATAGAGAAGTTCAAGCATGGTTTTATCCCGCAAGCCAAGTGTACTGTCGATATCCGGAGCGGCCAGGAGGCGCTCAACGTCGCGCTCGGTCAGGCTTTTCGGCAGGGGTCGGCCCAGTTTAGGACTCTGAATCATCGCCGTAGGACTAGTTTCGATCAGGTTTTCACGCAGACAATAGCTAAAAAATCCGCGTAGGCATGACAGGGCTCGGGCGATAGAACGCGGGCTGACAATCTTTTCAAAACGGTACGCAAGGTAGGCCTGTAATGTCGGCTCATCGACAGCCAGTAACTGTTGGCCCTGATCATCCAGCCAGCCACTGAAAGCCGTTAAATCCCGGCGATAGGAAGACAGGGTGTTTGCACTGAGCCCCCGCTCCAGCCATAACGCATCTAGATAGGTGTTAATAAGCTGGAGATCGTTTTGCGCCATAATTGCCCTGCTCGCACACGGTTAAACAAGCCTATCTTAACTGCGGTTTGATCTGATCCGCTCGGGCCCCTCTATTGCCAACCCAATGTTATATGAAAGCTGAGGTTTGGGGCGTGTGTAGTTTACTCAGCATTTAGGCGGAGGTGGCTAGCAGTGACGGGGCATCATCCCAACACAAAAGTTAACCAAACCATTTAACCGCACTAAAAAAAAGTGCGCCACCGCCGTCATAGCAGCGAGAAGGTTACAGCCATAAAAAAAGCGGCCGAAGCCGCTCTTTATATGGCTTATCGCTCAGCCCAGCTTTTCCTTAATGCGCGCTGCACGACCGGAAAGATCACGCAGGTAGTACAACTTGGCCTGGCGAACGTCACCACGACGCCGAACACTAATACTTTCAATCAGCGGGCTGTAGGTCTGAAACGTTCGTTCAACGCCGACGCCGTTGGATATTTTACGCACCGTAAATGCCGAATTAAGCCCACGGTTGCGCTTACCCAGCACGACGCCTTCAAATGCCTGTAGGCGCTCACGATCGCCCTCCTTAACTTTGACCTGAACCACAACCGTATCGCCCGGCGCAAACTCAGGAATTTCTTTGTGCATTTGTTCCGCTTCAACCGCCGCGACGATTTTGTTCTTACTCATGACCAGCTCCTGGTAAATTTAATGTGCGGCTTCACCGCCGACTTGCCAAATTTCAGTTCAACCCTGTTTTTCTTCACCGCATACTTCCATTAGCAGTATGCGTTGTTCTTCATTCAGAGACAGGCGCGCCATCAAGTCAGGCCTGCGCTTCGCCGTCCGCGCTATCGATTGCCTGAGGCGCCAACGTCTTATCTCTTCGTGGTTGCCAGATAACAAAACATCTGGCACCCGTTGCCCGGCAATTTCTTCTGGCCTGGTGTAATGAGGGCAGTCCAGTAAACCTTGCGCAAAAGAGTCCTGTGCAGCCGATTCATCGTGTCCAAGCACACCGGGCAGTTGGCGTACCACGGCATCCAGCAGCACCATAGCCGCCAGCTCACCACCGCTCAGCACATAGTCACCGATCGACCACTCTTCATCGACCTCAAGCACCAGCAGTCTCTCGTCAACGCCCTCATAGCGCCCGGCGACCAACACCAAATTTTGTTCCTGAACAGCGATACTGTTTACTCGCTGTTGGTCCAGCATACTGCCCTGAGGCGATAAATATACCACTTTGGCATCCGGCTCGGCCCACTCGCGCGCTGCTGAAATCGCCTCGCGTAAAGGCCCCACCATCATTACCATACCCGGCCCACCCCCATAAGGTCGATCATCAACGGTATGGTGTTTGTCGCTGGTATAGCTACGCGGATTGAATAAACCGATCTCGACCAGACCATTGCCGAACGCCCTGCCGCTAATACCGTATTCGGTAACGGCACTGAACATCTCCGGGAACAGAGTCACAATTGCCAGCTTCAGTACTTGCACTCCCGCCATGACGAGCTAGATTACATCACGCTTTAAGTTAACGGGCTGTCTGACGCTGGCAGCTAGAAAGTTGGATCCCAAAACACCGCGATTTCATTCTTGTCCAGGTCAACACTCCGCACAAAATCTTCCAGCCATGGAATCAGGCGCTCCTGCTGGTCGATACTGTCACTGCAGCTCGCAACCACCAGCACGTCATTGGCCCCGGTCTCCATGAAGCGTGCTACCGTGCCCAGTAACACTCGTCCCCAGTCACCCTCACTGTAAACCTTGAGATCCTGTAGCTGATGCCAGTAATATTCGCTGGCATCAAGGTTCGGTAACTGGCTTTTATCGATACGAATATCTTTCTGGCAGTAGGTCTGCGCCACATCGCGATCATCAACACCGCGAATGTGTGCCACGAATCCTTTACCTTGATATCTGAATTCGTCAATCTCAACAACCTGCCCGCCATCTTTGCCGCCGATGTACCATGGTTGGTACGAGAAAATATTCTCCGGGGGCTCCGTCTCAGACCGTATCCGCACCCATCCCTTAATCCCGTACACAGAAGTGATACGGCCGACATCCAGCCGGTGGTCAGGCCCGCTCACCTGGCGCCGAACCGAATCCTAACCCTGAATCACGCCAACCTGAATCAGGCTGACTGTTGCTGCGCCGTCGCTTCCTTAACAAGACCGACCACACGCTCGGACACCGTCGCACCCTGACTCAACCAGTGTTCCAGGCGCGGCATATCCACTCGCAACCGCTCTTCCTGCCCGCGTGCAACGGGATTAAAGAAGCCAACTCTCTCAATGTAACGACCGTCTCTGGCAGTGCGGCTATCGCATACTGTCAGGTGGTAAAATGGGCGTTTTTTTGAACCACCCCGGGCCAAACGAATTGTTACCATGAATATATTCTTCCTGTCGCTGTATGGTGGGCCACCCACCGGCAACTTTTTTACACAAAAAGGGCCCATGAAAGGCGCGGCATTTTACTGCAAAGCGCCGTTAATGAAAACCACCTGAACAATCTATTTTCAAGGCACCTTCACGCCATTAAACCCGCCCCACCAGACATGCTCCACTAAAATCGCCCCGGCGGCATATCCCCTCCCGGGGGTAACATTCCTTCCATACCACGCATCATCCTGGCCATGCCCTTGCCTTTCATGCGCTTCATCATCTTGCTCATCTGCTTATGTTGTTTTAACAATCGATTCAAATCCTGGATGGTAGAACCTGAGCCAGTCGTAATTCTACGCTTCCTGGACCCGTTCAAAAGGTCCGGATTTGCGCGCTCAGCGGGCGTCATAGAATCGATGATAACGGTCATTTTGTTGAATTGAGCACCGAGATTGGCCTGCTCTGCCATTTGCGCCATGTTGCCCATACCCGGCAACTTGTCGAGCATTGACGTCATGCCACCCAGATTTTGCATCTGTTGCAACTGGTCCCTAAGGTCTTCCAGGTCAAACTTTTTGCCCTTTTGGACTTTTTTGACAAGCTTTTCCGCCTTCTTACGATCAACCTTACGCTCAACGTCTTCTATCAACGACAGGACATCGCCCATACCTAAAATGCGCGAAGCGACGCGTTCAGGGTGAAAGGGCTCTAGTGCATCTGTTTTTTCCCCTACTCCCATAAACTTAATGGGCTTGCCGGTCACCTGGCGCACTGACAGCGCCGCGCCACCGCGTGCATCACCGTCAATCTTCGTCAGAATAACGCCGGTCAGGGGCAGCGCCTGATTAAAAGCTCTGGCGGTATTCACCGCGTCCTGCCCAATCATGGCGTCAATAACAAACAAGGTCTCTATCGGTTTGACAGCAGTATGCAGTTGCCTGATCTCCGCCATCAGGGCTTCATCCACATGCAATCTGCCGGCGGTATCAACAATCAGCACGTCGATAAAGCGCCTACGAGCCTCACTCAGGGCAGCCAGCGCAATGTCTACCGGTTTTTGTGTGCTATCGCTAGGGAATAGCTGGGCCCCAACTTCGTTGGCAAGCGTCGCCAGCTGTTCGATCGCGGCCGGGCGGTAGACATCGACACTGACCACCATGACCTTCTTGTTCTCGCGTTCCCGTAAATAGCGTGCCAACTTCGCCGCAGAAGTGGTTTTACCCGCTCCCTGCAAACCAGCCATAAGCACCACGGCCGGAGCTTGCACGGCCAGATCGAGACCCTCATTGCTGGAGCCCATGACCAGCTCAAGCTGATGCTGAACTATCTTGAGAAATTGCTGGCCTGGATCGAGACTGCGACCGACCTCCTGACCAAGCGCCCGCTGCCTGACCTGGTCAATAAAGTCCTTGACCACTGGCAAGGCGACGTCCGCCTCCAACAAGGCCATGCGAACCTCACGCAAAGTTTCCTGAATATTGTCCTCACTGAGCGTCGCTTTACCGGTGATTTTGCGCAGGCTCTGGGACAGACGGTCACTCAGATTTTCAAACATCGCCATGATCTGTAAACTTCCACCACTTCAAATTAGGCGACAATTGTACTCTACACAGACCAAACCGGGCACACTTTGCGGAATCCGCTTTGTATGACAAACTTGGCGCTCTCCGACGGGATCGATACGAGTTATGCCTGTTCTGTACACCGGAATACTGGCCATCGCCTTCTACCTCGGCGCGTTTTCTCTGCAGGTTCGCGCCACCCTCGGCTCCGCGATGGGTCACCCGCTGGCGTCACCGGGTAAAATACCGTCGGCGACGACAGCACTGTCCATACTGTTAACAAGCGCCGCTTTACTGGCCCACTTCGCCACCAGTTGGGGCCAGCTCGTCAGCGGGAATGGGCTGGACTTAAGTCTGATCCCCGTTTCGGTGGCGATCTTTTTTGTCGTTAACCTGATTGTTGTTGCCAGCGGCTTGCGCCAACAGCTGCAAAGCCTTTTTTTACTGCTCTTCCCCGCCACAGTAGCAATAATTGCAATATCACTGCTGCCTGGCGATCGGCCAGCTACCCTCAGAACGCTCAGTCCAGGCCTCGGCGCCCATGTTTTACTGTCGATTATCGCGTACAGCCTGATGACCATCGCGGCTCTGGAAGCCCTGTTTTTGGCCTATCAAAACCGACAACTTCACGAGCACCACGCCAGTGGCATACTGCGTTTGCTGCCCCCTCTGCAAACCATGGAACGCTTGCTTTTTGACCTGGTCGCTATCGGTTTTATCCTGCTCACGCTGGCGCTGATTACAGGATTTGCGTTTATAGAGAATTTCATGGCTCAACACCTGGCCCACAAGACCGTGTTCTCTCTACTCGCCTGGGCGGTCTATGCGACGTTGTTGTGGGGCCGATTTAGGCTCGGCTGGCGGGGCCGGACGGCAACGTTCTGGACGCTGGGCGGATTCGTTGCGCTGATGCTCGCTTTCTGGGGTACCAAGTTCGTCCTTGAAGTGGTTTTGCCGGGCGCTGGAACCCCACTGACGTAGTTGTCCACCCGATAACTGGTTGCCATTAGCCGCCAACTGATTCACCATTAGCGGCCTTTCGCTCGCTGAGGCTTGGTACCCGTTGAACGACGCTCCGCTCTGGCTGTTATCCAGCATCCTTGTTTGTCTGTTAATTTCCTCTGCGTTCTTTTCCGGCTCCGAAACCGGAATGATGTCCCTCAACCGATACCGCCTCAAACACCTGGCAAAAAAACATGCCGGCGCGAGGCGCGCGCAGAAATTACTGAAAAGACCGGATCGACTGATCGGCATAATTCTTATTGGCAACAATGCCGTTAATATTCTCGCATCCATTACCGCATCCATTATATGTACCCGCCTGTTTGGTCCGGAACTGGGTATTTTGGTCGCCACAGTGGTACTGACCATGGCGCTGTTGGTTTTTTCAGAAGTGACACCGAAAACCATCGCGGCATTGCACCCTGAAGAGATCGCCTTCCCGGCCAGCTATGTCCTCAAACCTATGCTTAAACTGTTTTACCCCCTGGTGTGGCTGGTCAATCACATTTCCAACGGGCTGGTGCGCTTACTCGGTTTTAACCCTTTTAAAAAGGCTGACGACAGCCTCAGCAGCGAAGAACTGAGAACTGTTGTCGACGGATCAGCACACGAAGATATCCCCTATCGGGATCAAAGCATGTTGCTCGGCATCCTTGATCTCGAAAATGCCACTGTCAACGACATCATGGTGCCGCGCAACGAAATTGTTGGCCTAAATCTGGAAGATGACCATGAAAGTCTGATTGAACAAATCGTCAACACGGAGCACACGCGACTGCCCGTGTTTAGTGGCGACATCAATCAGGTTCATGGTTTTTTACACATGCGCCGGGTAAGCCGGTTGTTACGTAGCGGCGAGGGTGCGCTGACCAAAGAGGCGATAAAACGGTTTAGCAGAGAGCCCTACTTTATCCCGGCGGAAACGCCCCTCAACGTGCAGCTGGTCAACTTTCAGAAGAATCGACGGCGTATCGGTCTGGTCGTCGATGAGTATGGCGAAGTCGAGGGTCTGGTCACTCTGGATGAAATTCTCGAAGAGATTGTCGGCGAATTCACTTCCAGCCAGATGCAGCCAGATGATGAAATAGTCCTGCAACCGGATGGCAGCTACATCATTGACGGCAGCGCAACCATTCGTGAAATCAACAAGGTAACCGACTGGGAACTGCCCATTGCCGGACCCAAGACCATTAATGGCCTGGTGCTCGAGCAACTGGAAAGCTTTCCGGACGGAAAAGTTAGCTTGAGCCTGGCAAATTACCGCCTAGAGATACTGGAGCTATCGGAAAAAATGATCGCTAGAGCGCAAGTCTGGCGCGAAACGCCACCCGAGGATCCAGCGGAATAACCGATATAAGGTCGCCGCTCAATCTACCGCGAATGGATTACCCTGCTTACCCCGCTGGCTTGCCCGCCGCAATATGTCACGACGCTCATCATCGGGTGTTGCCAACCAGTAGCGTATCTCATCGGCACTACGGTAACAGCCCCGACAAATATCTTTTTCATCAAGCAGGCATATAGACACGCACGGAGACCGCACTGGCCCGGCACCAACCGAATCAGTCATACGCTATCGGCTTGAGGCTGCGCCGAAAGCTCGCTGCTTTTTGCACGTAAACCTGAGCGGAACTTTGCAGCATTCTGATCATTTTTTCATCCAGCTGTCGAATCACTTTTGCCGGCGTGCCGAGCACCATAGAGTTATCTGGAATTTTCATACCTTCAGGTACGAGGGCATTGGCACCAACCAGGCAATTTTTGCCTATTTCCGCACCGTTTAGTATCACCGCGTTGATGCCGATGAGCGAGTTGTCGCCTATCACACATCCGTGCACCATTGCGCAGTGCCCAATGGTGACATTGCGGCCGACTTTGACCTGTATGCCCGGGTCCGTGTGTAACACGGCATTGTCCTGAATATTGCTGCCCGCCGCGACACATATCAGGTCGGTATCGCCGCGAATTACGGCGTTGAACCAGACGCTCACCTGATCGCCCAGCTCGACTGAACCAATCACATCAGCGCTATCGGCAACAAAAACTTCTTTGCCGATAACCGGCACACGCTCTTCAAATTGATAAATCATTCATTCTTCCTCGGTAAATCAGGCTGATCCAGCTCTCAGTATCCGGGACAAACCCGAGCTATCTTTCTCCACTCACAAACCAGCTTCCCACCCCACGGCCAATATATCGACCGCCATTGCCAGCGAGCTACTGCTTATAACCGTTTAGTGTAGGTGCCCATTTAGCAAATCAGCCTTACCGGCAAATTCTAAACTGATTTTCATCACATTGTCGGTGTTGAGCAAGTATTGCACCGACGACGCAGGCCAGCGAATTCTGCTCGGCCACCTCGGCATGCCGATCAAAATCGAGTTCGCTATGCCAGTGAACGATCGGCCAAACAACTCCTGGGAATCATCCTGGCGTGCCGCACTAACGACGCGGTAGCACCTTTTTCCTCTGGACAGCGTTATACTTCACACAGTGATCAAACAGCTAACGACCTTTTTCAGGAGGCAATCGACCTTGAAATACTGCAGCTCCTGCGGTGACTCTATCAGTACGCGGATACCCGAAGGTGACGATCGCCATCGGCATATCTGCAACGGTTGCAACACTGTGCATTATCAAAACCCCTGCATTATAGCGGGCAGCTTACCGGTTTATGGAAGCCAGGTTCTCCTGTGTCGGCGTGCGATAGAGCCAGCTTATGGCTATTGGACTCTGCCAGCCGGCTTCATGGAAAACGGCGAAACGACATTTGAAGGAGCGCTAAGAGAAAGCCGGGAAGAAGCGAACGTACACCTCGACACCCTCGAGCTTTACACCATGATTGACATCCCCCATATCAACCAGGTCTATATCTTTTTCCGGGGCAACATGCCAAGGCCCGAGTTTTCACCTGGTCTTGAGTCGCTGGAAGTGAAGCTGTTTAGCGAGGAAGATATCCCCTGGTCAGATATTGCCTTCCCCTCGGTCAAAAAGACCCTGAAACATTATTTTGCCGATCGAAAATCGGGCAGTTTCCCAATTCGTACCGAGCTGATTTGCCGAAGAAAACGCTAGGCCATCATTGCTCAGTCTTCATTACAGTACCGCACATCAGGACTATTCAAGCCAGATCAGACTGGCCATTCGGCCAATATCGCGTCGGCTCCGATGTGAATAAAACAATTCCTGTTGTGCCGACGTGCAGTAGTCGCCACCGTATATATGGTTGACGCCCCACGCCCTGAGCTGAATCCTTGCCAATTGGTACAAGTCCGCCAAATAGTGCTCAGACTTACTATTTGAGGGTTGAAAACAGGCCCTCACCAAAGTGTCGTCAATGGTCACCATACTGCCATGTAAAAACGCTTCCAACACTTCCGGCCCAACTTCAAAATGTTTCGCACAAATGGCCGGACCCAGATAGACCGTCAACCGGTTCGGCGGAACATTCAGCGCTTTAAGCGCCGCAGGAAGGATGCCACCGGCGAGTCCCCGCCAACCCGCGTGAACGGCGGCCACCACGGATGCATCATTTGCGCTGATTAATATGGGCAGACAGTCGGCGGTCAGCACCGCGCAGGCAAGGCCCACCTGCCGCGTGAACGACGCATCTGCAATCTCTACTCTACCCGATGAAGAAGCCTCGATTGCTCTGATACCGTGATCCTGCTTCAGCCATTGCGGCGACAGCGTTAAACCCAACTGCTGGGTGAGGCAGGAGCGCGCCTGCTCAGCAGTGCTACGGGCGACATCATGTAAACCAAGGCTTCCGCACAACGCCGAAGCGTTCTCGCTAACCCCCTCTCGAGTTGTCATCACGCTGCGCACTCCCCTCGGTAGAGGCCAATCAGGGATCAACAGCGGAAACGCTTGCGATGTAGGCTGATCCATTACCCTTACCCCCTTTGCCCATCACTCCAGGTCGGTATCTTTGTCGCACTGGTCGAGCTCCAGCGCCGCCACCAGGTTCACCATGTCCTCGGGCAATGGCGCCTGCCATGTCATGGTATGCCCGGAGTCAGGATGAACCAGCCCGAGGCGCACAGCGTGCAGCGCCTGTCGATCAAAACCCTGCAATACCCTTCGCAGATTATCGCCGACGCCCGTCGGCAAGCGCATTCGCTGACCATACAGGGGATCGCCGACCAGAGGATGGCCAAGATGGGCCATATGGACGCGAATTTGGTGAGTGCGTCCGGTTTCCAGCATCACGCTCAGATGGCTGTATCCCTGGTATCTGCTCCGCACCCGATAATGCGTAATAGCCGACTTGCCACCAGCTCGGGTTACCGCCATGCGGATTCTCTGGGTCGGGTGCCGTCCTATCAAGGTATCCACCACCCCGTTGCTTTTGATTTCACCGCACACCACGGCTTCATAGCGTCGCGACACCGAGCGAGCCTTCAACTGATCCACCAGGGAATGATGAGCCGGCAGCGTTTTGGCTACCACTAGCAGGCCGGTGGTGTCTTTATCCAACCGGTGCACAATACCGGCCCGGGGTATCGACTCCAGCTGCGGACAATGGTGCAGCAAACCGTTCAGTAAGGTTTGATCAAGGTTACCAGCACCGGGGTGAACAACCAGGCCTGCTGGTTTATTGACCACCAGCAAGG
>JBFIEE010000027.1:0-44666 GCA_041603535.1 Porticoccaceae bacterium | reverse complement strand
TAACACAGACTTCCGAGCACACGTCTCCGCAATTTTGGCGAAGCGGCTTGAATAGTTCATGAACATCAAGAATTTGTACAAGATCAAGGCAAGATCAAGGGGTCAGCCAGCTTGATATTGGTTTCATTGATAAAAATTAGAGTCTAGAAAAGCAGCTTTTTCTGAGCAAGGCTCCTGGGTTGGTTAGGTAAGATTGGTTCTGTAGGTGTAGTGGTCAACTAATTCCGGACAGTGGTTTAGATCGATTCTCAGCTACTGCAGGTGGCAATCCATTATTAAATGTATGTGGCCTGCACCAGTTGTAGTAATCCATCAGGTAATAACTTAAATCTCTTGTTGCGTCATCTTTGTCCCGGTATCCCCTTGCTGGAACCCATTCGGTTTTCACACTTCTGAACAAACGTTCTGTCGGGGCATTATCCCAACAATTTCCCCGCCGACTCATACTCTGCGTCATCCGGTCACGCCACAAACGCTGGCGGAACAAGCGACTGGCATATTGAACTCCCTGATCAGAGTGGAACATCACACCTGCAGGTCTGCCACGTTGTTCGAAGGCCATCTCCAACGCGCTCACTACAAGCTCAGCATCGGGGTTGGTCGATAGCGCCCAACCAACAATCCTGCGTCTGTACAAATCAATCACTACTGCCAGGGAGTGCCACCGATTATCTGCCCAGATATACGTGATATCACCGCACCAAATCGTGTCAGCTGCAGACGGAGCAAACTCTCGTTCCAGCCGATTCAGGATATCCATACGTTCAACTTCAACCGTTTTGTACTGGTGGGGACCAGGTTGCTTACAGACCAAATTGGTCTCTACCATCAACCGGCCCACTTTATATCTACCAATCCTATGTCCCTGTTCGCGCATCATTCCCATCAGAGATCGGCTGCCGGCTGAGTTGCGGCTTCGCCGGAATAACGCTTTGATTTTGCTGCGAAGCTGCAATCGATCAACATCAATTGTCTGGCGGCTTTGCCGATAGCCATAATAACTACTGGGGGCAACATCAAACGCTGAACAAATCACCACAAGCCTAAAGGCAGACTCCGGAAAGATAAATAAATGTAGCGTCCCTTTATTCCTTCCCCTTTATTCCTTGGGAAGGCGGGACGGTTAGCCTGCCGGAAAAATTATCTTCGATGGCTCGGACTGTCCGGTAGGCAAACTCGGTATAAGGGACTGCAATACCCAGACGTATACCTTCCTTAAAGACATGGCCGACCGTTTCTTCAATTTCGGTTTTCTTGCCCGCCAACACATCCTGAAGCATCGATGGAATAATCTGCGTGCGACCGCTCTCGGCAACTTGCTTCCCGGCATTAACGAGCATTTGCACCGCCTCATCAAAGGGTGCATCTCTCAGTGTTTTTTGGTTAAACACACTCCATGCTTGGTGATCAGACAGAGTGATCTTTAAGGCTTCAGCAACCGCCGCAACCTCACGGTACATGTGTACGGCAAGTGTAGCCAGTTCCGGGCTGCACCAAACCAGATGCACGGGCAAGCGCGTAATTGCTGCGATCGGTGCAAAGGGATTTTGAATGGCCTGCTTGGTCCATTCAATGGAGCTTATGTTTTCAGATGCCACTGCATTTAACCCGGAATCAAGAAACGCCTGAACCAGTGCCTCGACACGATTTGAGCGGCTGCCATCTCGTTCGCCAAAAAAGGTAATGCCATCAAGCGAGTAGTTGACTTCGCCGTCTTGCACGAGAGTGGCCCCAATCATGGTAGTGGCGCCAAGCACTTTATCGGCCCCAAAAACTTCAGTCATTTGTTCATTTTTGACTACGCCGTTTTGTAACGAAGCAACACAACCAACAGTTAGATGTTTGACGCCCTGGAGAGAGGCTTGCATATCTTTAGTTTTAACGGCGATGAGGAGGACATCCGCGTGATCCAGACTGGAAGCATCAGTGTAGGCGGGCACCTTGATTCGAAAATCAGATAAGCCCGTGAGTTGCAGCCCATGTTCAGAAGACGCCTGGCAGTGTCCAGCGCGGGCAATCATAACAACGTCGACCCCAATTTTGGCAAGATGTCCAGCGATAACAGAACCGACACCGCCTGCGCCAAGTATTACAATTTTCATGGAGACCCCTTTTTCGCTATAAATTATGCTCGCTGGAGATGTTTGTCAATTAAGGCAGGCATGTTTTAAATTGGATGAAGATCAATATCAGCGGGTCGAGTCCTCGAAACTGAAAGGGTATTGTCCCGCGGCACCCACTTGCGCAGCGTCTCCGGCGTACAGCCGATCTTCCCGGAAATCGACGTCAACGCCGCCCACCGTGACGCATAGGATGGTTCTTGCTTGTGAAGCATGCGAACCGCTCGTTCCCGGACTTCCGGAAAATATCTGTTTGCTCCTGTCATCGGAGTGTCTTCTCAACTTAAAAGGTCTCCGGCAATCCCCGGGGGGATTCATGAACACGGATAGATGTACTCTGGCGCCACGCACCCACTCGCTGAGAAACGCTTTACCCAAGCAGATATAACGAAATATTGGTCATATTGACAAAGCGCCGCTATTGACTATGCTTGCCTTGATAACTACTTCCCAGCGCCTGGATGTCATAAAATGACCTGTAATTAGTAACTTGAAATGAAAGACAGAAAGCGATCTGATAAAAACGCACCTTGTCCTTTAAAAAGCGGCCCTTGAGCCTTGACTAACGAGCCTTGAAATGAACCTCAAAATAGAAGCTCTTGATCAGCCCCTTGGTGCGATCGTCCGTGGCTGGCAACCTGAAATCACACTTAGCGAATCCGATCACCAGACAATAATAGAAGCCCTGCAGCAGCATATCGTACTGGTATTTAGGGGCAATCCACAGCCCGATGATAATGCCTTAGTTAGATTTGCCGCTGGGTTTGGCGAACTCATCAAGGGCTCTCAGTGGTTTCAGGACAATGGCGACTACGCCGAGATATTGCGTGTGAACAATGTTTACGATAAAGAAGGTATTCCTCAGGGTACTGGCGCGTCGAGCGAGCTGGGCTGGCACGCAGATTATTCCTATGTCCCACGCGTTGGCAAAGTAAGCTTTCTCAATGCCGTAGAACTTCCCCAAAATCCACCACGCACCTGTTTTTGCAATCAATATCGAGCGCTGGAAACACTGCCTGAAAAGACCCTTGAAAAGCTGCGTCCGCTCCAGGCTTTCCACAGTATTACCAACTATATGTCCGGGGGGGATTCCCGACTTGAGGAGGTGGTTGAAAAGCCCGGTGATGCTGTCACCACTGAAACCCGCGCCGGCTTTAAAGCCAAGCGTGAGCGCAACCGCGCTTTAGGTATTGAAAAGCCCAATATACCCCAGGCTCAACATCCGCTGATAATGACTCACCCGGACACGGGTCGAGAAATTCTCTACGTCAGCCCCCAAATTATCAAGTTTATTATCGGCATGCCAAAAGCGGAAAGTGATGAACTGATTAAAGCGTTAACCGAGCACTCCATCCAGGAAGAAAATATTTACTGCCACAACTGGCAGGTCGGGGACATGGTGATGTTTGACACCTTGGGCAGTCTACACCGCCGAGATGGTTGGGATCCGGGGCAACGAAGGATCATGCGCCAGCTGAGCACGACGGTTTAATTGTACTGCCCTGGGTTACAAGGAAGCCCCTTACGCCCCGAGCTATTTAATCTCTGATCGATTAAGAATCGCTTTGTCGTAATTTATTTTTTGATCTTCGCTAAGAATCGTTCGCATCTCGATAAGATGATCATATCTAAGCCTCATAATCTGCGTCTTGGCGGCCATCAATTCATCGATTTTGGCATTCACCTCATCGATTTTGACATCCTCGCGTATAGTCATTTCATTGAGTTCTTTCAAGGCCTGTGCCTCCGTAGTTTTAAAAGGCGCCTGATCATCGTGCAGCTTCTGATGCATTTTTTCTATTGCTCCCTTCTGGGAAACTCCTGGATTAGGGATCTGGGCGGCACCAAGCGTCATGCTGGCCAGGACCAGAAGTGAAATAAGAATTTGCGCACCACTGGGGGATTGTCTTTTCATTTTATTGTCCTATTTTGCTAATGAGTCGGAAAGAATAAATACGTTCAAATAAGGTGTCACAACAGGCGAATGGTCTAGGATGCCAGAAAACTATCGACAGATGAACAGGCCTTGCTGCGCCGGCCAGTGAATTAGGGGCCAAGTCTTGTAATCATGCATCTCTCCATCCGACTTTTTAATTGCCCGACTCACCGTAGAGTAATGAACCTCAAAAGGAAAAGTAGCGAAAAAGGAGTCAGCCTGAAGCTCCCCCAGTTTAACGGACACTTTTAATCGGCGACAATAGTCGTCATTAAGGAGTGATCCATGACTAAGAAACGAACTGCCTATAAGACATACCCAAAGGAATTCAAACTGAAAACCGTGCGGTTGATGCGAGAGTCGGATAAGCCCGCAGCGGAGATTGCAAGAGAGCTTGGTTTGCGTAGGAATCAGCTTTACAAATGGGCTGAGCAACTGCAAATATCGGGCGATCAGGCCTTTAAAGGCCGAGGTCGGCCAAAGAAAGAAGATCAAGCTGACCTCAGCAAGCTGAAATCAGAAAACGAGCGACTCAAAGAAGAAGTTCAGATTTTAAAAAATGCGGCAGCGTACTTTGCGAGAGACCTGAAGTGAAGTACGCTTTTATTAAGATTCAAAGTGAGCATTACAAGGTCTCACGGCTCTTGAAGACTCTAAATGTATCATCGAGCGGTTATTATTCATGGTTGCATCGTCCAGACAGTCAGCGAACCATTGAGAACAGAGAAATAGCGACGAAGATACGGGTATTGCATCGTGCAAGCCGACAGATTTATGGGTCGCCGAGAATACACAAAGACCTGGTAGAGGGTGGTACGCGGATTGGCGTAAACCGAGTGGCTAGACTCATGCGGTCGCGGGACATTCGGTCGAAGATGGCCCGAATGTTCGCGGTGACTACTGACTCCAGGAATACACTGGCACCGGCTCCAGACCGATTACAGCGCTAATTTGCTGTTGACGCTCGGGACACAGCGTGGGTATCGGATACCACGTTTATTGCAACGCGACAGGGCTGGCTATACTTGGCTGTAATAATCGACTTATATTCACGCCGTATTGTTGGCTGGTCGATGAGTCACAAGAATAACGCGGAGTTAGTGCAGGATGCCTTAACGATGGCAATTTTGCGAAGAGGCCGCAAAGAAGGCGTTGTTGTGCATTCTGGTCAGGCCACTAGAACCTATGCATCGGGGAGTTACCAGCGGCTACTCGAAGCTGAACTTCCCCCGATTTATCGGACACTTTTAGTCAGAGATTTATGTCTCTCAAAGGACCCCTATTGCTGAGAAAATGTAGATTGCGCCAGGCCTACATCAATAGTATGATTTTTAATGCACTCCATTTGGAACCCTTTTTATGGGCACGACACGCAAAACGATTACCGTTACCCATCAACAAGACAACTGGATTAAGGCGCAAGTAGCTGCCGGACAGTTTACCAATGACAGCGAATATGTCCGCGACCTGATCCGCCGCGACCAGGCCAGCCAAGCCGATATTGAAGCGATCCGCGCCGCACTGATTGAAGGTGAGGAAAGCGGCGAGCCGCAACCATTCGATAGCAGTCAATTCAAACAAGAAATGGCTGCTAAATATGCCGGCAAAACCCGCTGAATACAGACTTGCTCCAAGAGCAAGGCAGGACATGGAGGCCGTGTGGTTGTACTCACTTACCGAGTGGGGCGCAGAGCAGACCGACCGTTACATTGATGATTTAACAACCGCGTTCAGGTTTTTGGCGGACACCCCGAAGGCAGGAGCGCCTTGCGACAATATCCGCGCCGGATACCGAAAATATCCGGTTATTCGCCATGTGATGTATTACCGTGAAACCGCTTACGGCATCGAAATCATACGGGTTTTGCATGATCGGATGTTGGCGTCGCGGCATTTTTGAATCAGGGGGGAGTGCGTTAGGCCGCGAGACGATAAAGCCCTTCGTCTTTTAATACGGTACCGTTTGCCAACATCTCTTCGAGGTGTTGTGTGGTGGTATAGGTCTCACAGCTTTCTGCCCACAGTCCGTCGTACCATGTGGGGTAAACGAAGCGATGGGCTACCAGGTCTTGCAATGTCCTGGGTTTTTCGCCGATCACCTCCAGGATAGCCGCTTCGCGCTGGTCTATTTTAGCGGCAAAGGCTTGCAACAAGTCGAGGAAAGTCTCCCGCTCGGTGATGACGCCTTTGTGGTGGGAGGTCACCCAGGCTTTCGCTTCGATCTGTTTAAGACGATTGATGGAGCGGCGGAAGTCTTGCAAATTGGAGCAGCCGTCGCCGTAGTAAGGGCCAAAACTAGAGAGGTCGATGTCGCCGATAAACAATATCCCTTCAGGTTCGACAAGTAAGGCACTGTGCCCGCCAGTATGGCCCGGGGTGTGTAGGGCTGTGATGGTGCTTCGGCCCACGTCCCAGCTTTGTTCTGAGCAATAACTCTGAGCGTCGGGCCGAGGCTGAAAAAAGAATTCCTCAGTGACAAAAGACACCATTTTCTCACTGGGTTCCGGTGGCATGCCGTAATGATTCAGCAAGCCTGCCATACTGCGGATAGCGTCCACATCCGCTTCGTGGGCCAGGACCACAGACTCAGAAAGTAAGTGAATCCCGGCAGTGTGGTCTTCGTGCACATGACCGAGGATAACCATGTCGGTGCCTTCCAGTTCCGCCTTAAGATTGTTGGCGACCAGCGGGGTGTCAAAGATGACCTTGGTGTCGCTGCCTTGTACTACCACCTGATTTCCATCCGGGTATTTGCCATTCTTCGCGCCCAGATAAACCGTGACCTGACCGAATGTTAGTGATGGGGTGTTCATGGCTTTTGATCTCCAGGTTAATCGGCTTGTTCCAAGAATATCAAAATGGACGGTATCAGGCTCAATCGATTTATATGCCCCCTTCAGTTTCTAGGCTGCGGGTAGCACTTGACCGGGCAAGATATGCCATAGCTTGTGTTCAGATATCGAGATAAAATGACCTGTCTTCAGCTAGAGATTGGCTGCCGATACAGTGGTTGAGGGCTTTAGCTTAGGGACGACAGGGGCCTGGCGAAAAGGAATATCGGTGTCATGTCGTTCAATCAAGAATGGCCTCGCTAAACCCCGAGGATGAAAAGACGCTAAGAATAGTGATGGCCGGTCGCCTTTACTATGCCACCTCCCATGGTGACCGACGAGAAGCTATCTTTGTGGATGATGCCCGCCGAGAAAATAGTTAATCTTGTTGGGTGAGGTTTGTAGGTCTTTTAACCGACGTGGAGTGATTGCCGCCCACCGTCTGATCGGTAATCGCTACTACGTCGGGTTGGTAACGACGGAAGGCAAGTCTAAATCAAATGATCAGACGCGATCGATTTCTTCCGTCGCCCCGCTAATGGAAATACCACACGTTTACCCAGGCCTGCGTGGGGGGCGGGTGATCAGCGTGCAGGCTGCCGCCAGGCAGGTGAAGCCAATGAGGGCGATAAAAGCGATGTTGTAATTGCCTGTGGTATCAGCTGAATAGCCCGTGCCGACGGGCACCATGCTGGCGATTACAATCTGCACCGGGAAAACAAAGCCGTTAATGCTGGCAAAGGCGGTCGTGCCAAAATAATTTGCGATCATGGTCGGCATCATGACAAGCGTGCCGCCGTAGGCAGCACCGAACATGGCGCCTGCGAGTAACAGCATGGGCAAGTTTGGGGCTTGCCAGATAATGGTGAGGGCAATGACAGCGATGCTCAGCAGGGTAAACATGATTAAGCGGGGCTCTATTCGATCGCCCAGCCAACCCACCGGGAAGCGTGCACAGGCGCTGCCAGCGAGCATAAAGCTGAGTACGCTGGCGGCTTCCATACTTTCATATTGCAGATCGGTAAGGTGCAGTACGCCATGTACCACCAGCAAGTAAAGGGGCATGACGCCGCCGAGAAAAAGGACAATAAGCAGCCACAGCGTTGGCGTGCGGAGGGCTTCTTTCAGGGTCCACGTTGCCATGGTTTTGTATATTTTTGAGCTTGCATATTGCGCTTTTTTGGATTCATCAGTGTGGTTGATGCCGTCGGGGTGTTGATTTCGGTCAGACGGTTTGTTGACCACGAATGCGGCGAGAACAAGGGCCGCTAGCGCAAATACTGTGGCGGAAAGCCAGCCGGTCCGCCAGCTATCGAAAGTCTGAATTATCGAGGTAAACAAGGGTTGAGCGATAAATCCGCCGACGCCCGCAGCACTCATCACCAGGCCTATGGCAGTGGCACGCCGATGCTCAAACCAATGGGCAATGGTGGTCTGGATCGGAATTACCCCCGCAAAGGTAAACCCTAAGGCCATGACGACACCCCAGATTAAGGTCCAGGTCAACAGCGATGTCGTTACAGTGGCGAGTAGGATACAGCCCAGTATCAGGACAAAAATTCCCGCGATAATGGTGGTGCGCGCGCCGTATTTATTGGTGGAAACTGCAGCTAGCGGCACAAATACACCGTATAGCAGGCCGTGGATGGTCTGAGCCCAGGAGGCGTGTCCACGCTGCCAGTTCATGCTGGTCACCATTTCGGGGAAAATGACATTAAACCCGTAATACACAAAACCGATGGCGAACATGTAGACGCCAAAAAGCAGACCGGCGTTTTTCCAGCCAAAAAAATCAGCGGGTGCCGTGGCCGTTGGTGGGGTGTTGGAAGCCGGTGCATTTGACATGTAAAGGTGTCCTGCTATCCGGCCAATTTGCTATTTTTGTGCTTCTGGCCGGTTGGATCAGGCTACCGTGAATTTGGACGTCTTGCTAGCGTTATTAGTTTGTCATGCCCGTAATGAGACGCGACGTTGCGGGTCACGACCTGTGTCGGTCGTAACCCGCAAGTACCTTGCCTCAGTTTATCTCCAACGAAACTCGGAAGTAGCCTAACCCGGCAGGCCTCCCGCCTGCTTCGCGCCTTGCAGGGATTTACAGTTTGCCGCCCAGTCGTAGCCATCAATAATCCGCTTGCAGCGGGTTTCAATGAGATGCTTCAGGCTGGGGTCGGTGAAAATGTAAAACTGGTCCGCTAGCATGGCTTCTAGCACCAGATCACCGACGATATCTGGGTTAAGGCCTTGCGCGAGCATTTCAGCGGTGCGATCTTTTTCGTTAGGGGCGACAGCGCCACCGTACTCGGCGGGTCGATTGCGTCCAGAGTGCCCAATATTAGTGGCGACAATGCCAGGGCACAGCACGGAAGCGCCGATATTATCCTTACGGTGGTCGGCCGCGAAGGTTTCCATCATGCCGACTACGGCAAATTTTGTGGCGTTGTAGGGCCCGGCACCGCGCAGGCCGACCATGCCCGCCATGGATGCGGTGCTGATCACATGACCGCCTTCGCCGTGGGCGGCGATGAGTGGTACAAAGGCTTGCAGCCCGTAAACCACGCCCCATAGATTGACATCCACCACCCAGTTCCAGTTGCGCATGCTGCAGGATTCGCTGTAGCCACCCACTGCGACACCGGCGTTGTTGCTGATAACGTGGACCTTGCCGAAGGTCTCAATGGTCTTGTCGGCGGCGGCCTGCATAGACTCCATTTTGGTGACATCCGCGTGTACACAGGCAGCTTCCAGGCCCTTGCCTTTAAGTTCGTCAACGGCCTGCTGCGCTTTATCCACTTCGATGTCGCCAATCATGACCTTCATACCTGCGGCTGCAAAAGCACGGGCCATACCCAGGCCCATGCCGCTGGCGCCACCGGTGATGAAGGCGACTTTGCCTTTTACGTCTTGCATAATTTTTCCTCGTTGCTGTTGCCGTCGCAAACGCTGCACCTGGTGGGTGGCGGTTGCTCTGGCCCCGATTATTGTGACCCGCCAGCTTTGCCCAGGCGCTCGCCTGGGTCAAGCGACAAACTTATTTCGACAACTTTTTTCTAAGCTTTATTTCCAGGCTTTTCCGGTCAGCCCGTGTTAACGACTTATTTTGACAGGATTCCCGGCGGCAGTCCGCCCGCCTGTTTGGTGCCCTTCAGCGCCGCGCAATTATCAGCCCAGTCATACCCGGCCATCAGGCGTTTATGCCGCGACTGAATCAAGGCTCGCATGGAGGGATCGGTAAAAATATAGGGCTGATTGTCGATGATGGCTTCCAGTACCTGTTTGCCGACGGCATCCGGGTGCAGGCCACCAGCCAGCACATCGGCGATATTTTCTTTCTCGCTGGGTGGTGCCGCCCCGCCGTATTCGTCCTGCCGGTTACGGGTGGAGGAGGCTATATTGGTGGCCACCGCGCCAGGACATAACACGGATACACCCAGATTAGTTTTACGATTTTCCGCCATCATGGTTTCCATAATGCCCACCACGGCGAATTTGGTGGCGTTGTAAGGCCCGGCACCAGCCAGACCGACCATGCCCGCCATCGATGCCGTGCTGACCACATGGCCGCCTTCACCGTGCGAAAGAATCAGCGGTACAAAAGCCTGCAGGCCGTGAACAACGCCCCACAAGTTGACGTCCACCACCCATTCCCAGTTACTCATTCGGCAGGTTTCGCTTTTGCCGAAGACACCAATACCAGCGTTATTGCTGAGCACGTGCACCTTGCCAAAGGTATCGATAGTTTTTTGCGCGGCGGCGAGTACATCTTCACGTTTGGTGACATCAAGCACTACGCCGGCGACATCCCGGCCTTTGGCTTTGAGATCGTCAACCTGTTTCTGCAGTGGTCCCGCCTCAATATCGGCAAGCATCACCTTCATGCCTGCCTCCGCAAAGGCGCGCGCCATGCCCAGCCCCATGCCGCTGGCCGCACCGGTGACAAATGCTACTTTTCCTTTGACGTCTTTCATGTTGTACCCTTCAGTTGTGGTTATTTTTTATGCAAATTGGGCGCTGGCGCTCGCCAGCATTGACACTGTGTCCGCGGTCAAATTCAGGTCAATGGACTTTTCGATATCTGCCCATTGTTCCAGACTGGTGGCGCTAACGATGGGTGCTGTAATACTCTGCCGCGCCATCAGCCAGGCCAAGGCTACCTGAGCCGGTGTCGCGCCCAGATCAGCTGCGACCTGGTCCAGCGCGTCGAGTATTTTCATGCCGCGGTCGTCGAGCTTTGATTTCACCATGCCGCCGCGCTGACTATCTGCAAGATCGGCCTTACTGCGATATTTCCCGGTCAGGAAGCCCGCCGCCAGGGCAAAGTAGGGAATAACCCCGAGACTATTGGCGACACAGGTCGGCTCCAGTGATAATTCATAATCGGCGCGATCGTAAAGGTTGTAATTGGGTTGCAGGCTTTCATACCGGGCCAGGCCTTTAGCGTTTGCAACATGCAGGGCTTCTGTCAGCCGCTCAGCACTGTAATTAGACGCGCCGATAGCGCGGATTTTGCCGGCCTTGATCAGATCAGTATAGGTTGACAGGGTTTCTTCCAATGGCGTGTTACGGTCATCCATGTGGGCCTGATACAGATCGATATAATCGGTGCCAAGACGCTTCAGCGAAGCGTCCACGGAGTGGGTAATGTGAGCCCTTGAAAGCCCTTTAGCGCCAGGCCCCATTTCCATGCCGCACTTGGTGGCAATAATCAGCTTGTCACGTTGACCGCCACGGGCAAGCCATTTGCCGATCAGGTTTTCAGATTCGCCGCCCTTGTGGCCGGGTACCCATGAGGAGTAAACATCGGCACTGTCGACCATGTTCAACCCTGACGCTATAAACGCATCGAGCAGAGAGAGCGAAGTCGCTTCATCGGCGGTCCAGTTAAAAACATTGCCGCCAAATACCAGCGGCCCGATCTTTAACCCCGATTTGCCTAGCTCTTTGTGAGTCACCATTTTTTGTCTCCCCGTAAAGGCCGGTCTCGTTTGCCGACTCTATAAAAGTAGTCCAGTAATGGGATTAAGGAAAATTATCCGAACCTCCGGTCATCACATGTGGTGTACTTAGAAACTGGGTGTTTTCAGAGTACCGCAGGGCGTGCAAGGCGCGCCTGACAGGCCCTAGTCAGGAATCCCGGCCAACCTGCGCTATGTCGTCACCATTGGGCTCGAACGCCAGCATAATTGTTGGCGTTCGAGAAAGCTTATTAACACCTTGTTAAAAATTTCCGGCTGATCCAGATTGGCCGCATGGCCGGCATTTTCAATAATAACCTTCTCAATATCGGGGATCTTTCGCGCCATGTAGTCCGCTGCGCCCAGGAATTCCAAATCCTCGGCGCCGACCAGCACCAGCACCGGTACGTTGATATTGCCGAGATTGTCGATCATCCGCGAATCCTTGTGGGTCATGATGCCGCGGGCGGCGTGGATAAGCCCCCAGACGTCGGTATGCCACTTGGCGTGAACCTCCTTGCTTCTGGAGAGGGCCGCCAGCCCTTTGCGTTCCAGCGAGGCGGCGGTGCGCTCGCAGCTCTGGTTCCATTTATCGCGCGCTGTGTCGCTGCGAAAGCCGGGGCCGCTGTTGAGGCTCGCCAGGGCTAGCACACGCTGCGGATACCTGAGCTGAAACTGGAAGCTCATCACCCCGCCCAGGGAATGCCCGCCAATCACCGCTTTGTCGAGATGACAGGCATCCAGAATGACGGCGATATCGTCAACCGTGTGTTCAACGCTATACAGTGCCGGGTCCTGTGGGCTGTCACTGCGGCCGTGACCACGCAGATCCCAGGTGATGATGCGAAATGTTTGCTTTAAGGCCTCGACCTGAGCGGCCCACATTGGCGTTGCCGCCGCGTGGCCGTGTGACAGAAGGATCGGCAGGGCGCCTTTGGGGCCCTGGATGTCGTAATAAATATTCACGCCATCGCGATTAATGTATGTCACAGGGCAAATATTCTCGTTGCTGTTTCTGTTTCTGTTGCGGTTACCCGGTCACTCAACGGCCTGTCCACGTCGGCGGACGCTTCTCAAAAAAAGCTGCTACGCCTTCCCTGGAGTCATGGGAGGCCATGTTCACTTTGCGGGCCTTTGCTGTTAGCTCCCAGCCGAGCGCATCGTCGGCCGATGCCAGGGCGTCCAGGGCTTGCAGGGACTGCTGCACAGCAATGGGAGCGTTCGCGGTGATCTGTGCCGCCAGGGCCAGTGCACCCGTCAGGGCGCCACCGGGTTCGGTGAGTTCATTGACCATGCCAAATCGATGTGCCGCGCTGGGTGACAGCTCGGCGCCGGTCAGCATCACCTGCTTGGCGACATTGAGTGGCAGTACGCGCCCGGCACGAAACATCGCGCCGCTAGTGGCGACCAGACCGCGTTTAACTTCCGGCAGGCCGAAGCGGGCATTGGTGGCGGCAACAATCATGTCGCAGGCCATGGCGACTTCGAAGCCACCGCCAAAGGCCACACCCTCGACCGCGGCGATGAGGGGCTTGGTACGGGTACGACCGACCACCCCGTAAATGCCACCGCGTTGCGTCGGCGCGCCAGACGTGGCGGCCATGTCGGTGCCGGCGCAGAACATGTCCGGCCCACCGGTGATGATGCCGACCCACAGGTCGGGGTCGTCTTCCAGACGGTTGAGGGCAGCATCCAGCGCCAGGGTCATCTCGCCATCAATGGCGTTGCGCTTGTTGTGCCGCGTCATGGTAATGATCAGAACGTGATCCTGTACTGCAAGGGTGGTGCGTGGGTCGGTCATGTATGGTTTGCCTCGGGCAATTGTGAAGTTTTTGACGTGAGTGTAAAACTGGTTGCGCGCAACGGCTAACGCCTATTAAAAACTAACGGGCACCCATTTAATAAGTTGTTTGCCGTAGCACACCGTCCTTTTCCATGGCCGCCACATCGTCCTCGCTGTAGGACAAGATCCTGGTAAGCACCTCTTTGTTGTGTTCGCCAAGAAAGGGGGCATCGAGGGGCAGGGACTCTGGAAAGGCGGAGTAGCGCAGGGGATTGCCGGGTATCTGGAAGTCGCCCAGCACGCGGTCAGTGATGGTGCGGACGGTGCCGCGCTCAATCAAATGAGGATGCGCGATCGCTTCGCCAACGCTGAGCACCGGCGCAACCGGCACATGAGCCTCCTGGAGAATGGCAATGGCCGCGGCATCACTCTCCTGGGCCTGCAACCATTGTTCAATGATGGCGATGATCTCCTCCCCGGCGCGCATTCTTATCTTGGGGTTGGTAAAGCGCTCCTCGGTCACCAGCGCTTTGTTGCCTATGGCGCCGCAAAGGTTGTTCCAGTGACGCTCCATGTTGGCGATGATCAAAATGTAGCCTTCTTTCGAGCGAAATACGCCAGCGGGCACGATGGAATAATGGTGTGAGCCGCCACGTCGCGGCACGACCTTGCCCTGGGTGCCGCTGTACAGCTCGACATTGGCCTCGTGGGAATGGAAATAGCAATCGAGCAAAGAGATATCCAGGTGTTGGCCTTCGCCGGTCCGCTCGCGGTGTAGCAGGGCGTAGCCGATGGCGCAGGTCGCATGCACGCCGGTACCGACGTCGCCGAGTGCCAGCTGAGGGATCGATGGCGCGCCGTCCGGGTCGCCGATCATATCTGTGACACCGGCGTAGGCCTGGGCGATGTAGTCAAAGCCGGGGAGGTGGGCCAGCGGCCCGGTTTGACCAAACGCCGAAATCGAGCACATGATCACCTTTGGATTCAAGGACTTTACGGTCTCCCAGTCAAGACCCAGTCGGCCAACAACCCCGGGCGCGAAGTTTTCGAGCACCACGTCTACTTCCTTAACCAGTTCTTTGAGAATCTGTTTGCCTTTAGCGCTTTTCACGTCCAGGCAGATACTCTTTTTGCCGCGGTTATGTTGAACATTGAGGCCGCTGCGTTTGTCGCGACGGAATTCTCCCAGGCGGGTGGGGTCGCCATAAGGCAGCATTTCCACTTTAATGACTTCGGCGCCCATTTCCGCCATCAGACGTGTCACGGTCGGTCCGGCGATGTGTTGGGTGATATCTAAAACGCGGTAGCCGTCGAGAATGTGTTTGGGTTGCATAATAAGGCCTGGAAATTCAGGTAATATTTCGAACCAGTGTAGAAACTCCTTTCGGGTAAATCTAGCGGAATAATTTCATACGCTGTTGGTGATCGGACCTGGAGTCGCTTTTGATGATTGGCAGGGACAGTTATTGGCAGGGACAGTAATTGGTAGGGATAGTAAATGCAATTGATGCATTGCGGGTTGCCGGTTACTATGCGCGCCGCATCTCACGCTATAAACACACCCGAATAAGTATGGCCCACCAGACAAAACCAGATAGACAGGATAACTATGGATAACTGGCTAGCCTTTGTGCTTCCGCCTTTGATCGGCGCATTTATTGGTGCGCTGACCAATGATGTTGCGATCCGCATGTTATTTCGGCCCTACGCCGCTCGCCATATCGGCACGTGGCGTGTGCCTTTTACGCCGGGCCTGATTCCCCGTGAGCGCCATCATATCGCTGAATCCATCGCAGATACTTTTGTGGCCCACGTGTTTGGCAACAATGATGTGGCCGAGCTGTTCCTCACCGATAAGGTAAAAGGCCAACTAAAAATCAAAGTCGACGCGTTAATCGGCCAGTTGGGCGGCATGCTCAATGTCAACGAAGGCATGCTGGGCATGGCCCGGGCGATGGCGGGTTCCTACGTGATTGACGAAATAGGCAAAGTTGCCGCCGAAATGGGTGATGAAGGGGACGAAATCAAGCTGCGCATCAAGGAAAAAATCGACAATCTGGATGTGGCGACCCTGGAGGAGCTGGTGATGGGTTTCTCCCGCAAACAATTTCGGCACATTACCTGGTTTGGCGCTTTGCTGGGTTTTATGATCGGCGTGGTGCAAGTCCTGTTGTTTCAGTTTGTTATGTAATTGCTGGCTGACCAAGTATTCACATTTAGAATCAGGTGATGAATTTGATCCTATCAAAAATCATTGTTGGTTCGTCGAGAACGACGTAATAAATTCAAATATAGAACAGTCCCGCTTTTTAACATTCGCCACTGCTATATCCGTGAACACACTGCTACATCCGTAAAAAGCCGCATGCTGAAGTCTCCTTAAAAATAATACCCGCGATATGCCGGGGGCGTGCTTTAAACGCCCTCCGGCATGGCTGGAAATTCAACGCCACTCATTCATGACCGGGAGCTGTACGAATAAGCTGACGCGTGATTGGCTGAAAAAGCCCTGATCAGGATCGCTCAAACGTCACGCAAGTAATACCCCCGAGATTTCGTGTGAAAGCCTGACTGAACGCTTGCGAAACATTGAATTTAGTTGACTAAAGTCAAACGTCCCGCATTTGAATCTGGCTTCTTTGCGTGCGCTGCAATTAGTGTTGTCGAGTAGGTCAATGTCAGGCGTTTATTCATGTTGGCCGAAAGGGGAGGCGCGATTTTATAGCGCCACCGTCATGTCGTGGCTGCTGGGGTGGGGGTGACGACGGGGTCGTCTGGAACGATGGAGTGGTTGTTACAAAAAGTAGTATTTGCCTGCATGTGGCTGTGTGCGCGGGTTGTTATAGCAGGGCGAAGCGGAGTGAAACGATAAATAATAGCCAGTCGAGGTCGCAATGATGAGAATGATTCAACAAAGCTTTAATCCATTTATACAACAGCGCGTTTTAGCACTTATGGGTGTGTTAGCGGTCACACTTTTGGTGTCCTTGGGTTGCGCTGAGGACAAACAGTCTGCCGACAATGTGGCATCCACGGATAGACCCATCGTTAAACCAGTGTCGGTGCCGACGCCCGCGGTGACGCGCCTGCCGGTTAGCCTCAACACGGTGATGGTGGCCATGATTAATCAGGCTGCGGACCCTTTATGGGTGGCGGCGTGGCGCAATCCGCAAAACGACAGAGAGTGGCGCGAGCTAGAGCGTCGTGCCGTGCAGCTCGAGCTTGGTGGTACTTTGTTGGGCGTACCTGGCACCGGGCCGATGGATGATCAGTGGACCAGTAACGACGACTGGCGATCGTGGGCGCGGCAGTTGCGCGATGTTGGAGCAGCTGCGGTGGTGGCGGTTAAAGCACGTGATGTCGGTAACATATCAGCGATTGGCGATAACGTGGTTGCCATCTGTGAGGGTTGTCATAGCCAGTTCAAGCCAGCGCTGCCCACCGGTGGCGAGTTCGGTGAGCTTTCGCCTACCCCGGCTGATCTGCAAGAGTAGAGGATACCAGCCCGATTTTTTGGCAGGGCTGCCGTTTCCTGTTTAGGCGAAGGGGGTGCCTCGTTATCAGAAGTCCAGGTTTGTGAGATTTTTTTTTGCAACGAGGAGATACGCTCCCTGCCTTTTTGCGACGTGACTCAATGCTCGACCGGGTAACCGGCGGCAATCCAGTTGGGCATGCCGGTATGGCTGATACACACCAGGTTGTCGAGCCCAAGCAGTGACAGATTGGTCAGAGCGGTTTGCGCTCTGCGGCCGGAGCGACAGTACATGTAGACTTTCGCGCAATCTTTCAGCTCGTCGACGTGCCCGGATTCCTCCCCCAGCGGAATATTAATACTACCGGGTACATGGCCCTCAGCAAATTCTTCGGGTGTGCGGTTGTCGACGATCATGTCGTCGGCGCTGAGATGCTGCCAGGCGGTATGAAGATCGTTCATCGAGAAGTCCTGGTGGACGTACTGCCGGGGATTGTAGTCGACACCTACGCTGACATTGGCAGGCACGGCTTCATTGATTTTTTTGGGCATATCTAGGTTGAGGTTATTCATTATTTCGACGAATCCTGCAACGGTCTGGCCGCCGCCAAGGCGAGGATTCCAACGTTTTTCCTCACCAATGCTTGAGCTCGTCCTGCCTTTGTAATCGTGTGCGGGGTACACCAGGGTTTCGTCCGGTAAAGTGAACAGCTTTTTGGTTACATTGTTGTACAGTGTTTTGGCATCACCCTGTTGGAAGTCAGTGCGGCCACAACCCCTTATCAGCAGGGCATCGCCGGTAAAAACCATGCCGTCTATGTAGTAGCTGGTGCAACCGCTGGTATGTCCTGGTGTTGAGATTACCTCGATAGCGTGACTTCCCAGTGGTAACTTGTCGCCATCGTTAACTACAAGATCAATGCCTTTGATCCCGGCAGATTCGCCGAATACGATCTTGGCTCCGGTATTCTGTCGCAGCATGCCAGCAGATGTGATGTGGTCGGCGTGGGCGTGGGTTTCGATGGCGTAGAGCAGTTCGATACCCAGCTCTTTGATGAGCTGCAGGTCGCGCTCAAATTGCTCCTTTACCGCATCGATAATCGCACCTTCCTGGGTTTTTGTGTCAACCAGTAAGTAGGTATAGGTAAAAGTATCTCGATCAAACAGTTGCCTCAATAGCAGATCGGGATGGGAGATTCGAATAACCATTAGTTACCTCGTCAGTTTGTCAAAATGCCTCTGCCCGAAGGCACTGCATCGCAGTTGATAGTCGCCTGTACACAACATACTGGTACACGCTAAGCCTGTGAGTCGCAAGAGTCAATGACGCCCTCGCACGACATACCTGGGGATGCGCATTGTACGGTCTGCATCTTGACCACACAGCCAGCCGGAGCCTGGCCAGTTGTCAATTATCAGGTCATAAATCGTTAAGCAGCATTAACTCCCGCGGATGTGGGTGCAGGTACCAGGACTGGTCAATGTATTCGTTCGGGTGTTTTCTAAAGTGGTGACGGAGCAATGTGATGGGCACGATCAGCGGTAGCATACCGGCACGGTATTGGTGGATAGTGTCGGTGAGTTCCTCTTTATCGTCAGCGTCCAGGTGGCGCTTGAGGTAGCCCTGAATGTGCTGCAGAACATTCACGTGATTTTTCCGGGTCGGCACAATTTTGAGCAGCGCTGTTAGTTTATCAATATAGACGTCCAGGAAATCCCCGATATCAGTGCTTGTCGATTGCGATAAAAGGTGGCCCAGTTGCCGGTTGAGGGTTTGGTTATGGCTCATTAATATCAGCTTATGGCGGGCGTGGAAGGTGGTCAGGTCATGCCAGGCTGGTTTATTAGCCCGAAGGGTGCGCCAGCGGTGATAGATGAACACCCGTTGTACAAAGTTTTCTCGCAGGCCCGCGTCACCCAGTCGACCTTCTTCCTCCGTTGGCAGATGAGGGAAATTCTGCATGAGTCGTTTGGCATAAATGCCGACGCCATGACGCAAGGGTTGCCCGCCATTTTTGCTGCTTGTCTTTGGGTAAACCTTGACCCGCTCCATGCCACAACTCGGCGAGTCCTTCTTGAAAATGTAACCGCAGATATTGTTGTGCCAGCTGGCTTGCTCGTCGGCGCTTTTGACCAGTTGCGCGGTGACGTCCAGGGCTGAATTTTTTACTCCAACACAGTGGATGTCGTCCGCTTCATTAACCAGTCGTATCGGTTCCCGTGGTACACCGAGGCCGATGGCCATTTCGGGACAAAATGCCGAAAATTCAAAATACCTGCCCAGGCTCTGCACGATGTAGTCGTTGTTTTTGTGGCCGCCATCGTAACGCACACGTTCGCCGAGCAGGCAGCTGCTGATGCCTATTGGAAGCTTGCTGGGCGGTTGTGATTCGAGCATAGGGGGTAGGCCTGCACGCCAGCTATTTAAGAAAAGTTCTAATATGCAGCCAGTTTGACTGGCCTGTACACGGTTGTCGAGTAGCGGTATCAATACGCTCATGTTGAACAGCAGCGGATTAATTAGGGGAATTACTAGAAAAAATAGCCGACTTCGATTTCAAGGTAATCGTCCTGTCTGAGCTGCCCGCCAAGCTGATCCGCCTTAAGGTCGTTGAAAGATTCGGCCCCCGGATACCCTGAAAACATCAGTGCCTCCAGGGTTATGGCGACTGATTTGCCGTAGTGCATGGAGAATTCCAGGACCAGATTGTGGGCTGAGGTGTCGGCGTCCTGTATCCAGAGCGCCAGTATCTCGGTGCTGTTCAGATTGTTTAACGTCCAGCGCGTTCCGAGAACAATATCTTCTTCCTGGGCGCTCAAGGCCAGATCCCTGCGCTCATCGTAGATGCCTTCCAGGATAATGCCCAGGTCATGGGTGGTGTTAAAAATGGCATACATGTTGTACTCAAACCCGCCCGTTACGGCGTAGTAATTGTCGACCGAAAACTGCAGATTGGGCTGACCTTCCCGGTAAATGGTTTCGAGTTTCCACAGCCAGGCATCGCGTATGTACTGGGCTTCGAAACCGAATTGCCTGATCTGCGGATAATAGGGCGCTAAAACAGATTCTGAGAGCGTCGTCGATCTGATGATACTGGGATCGCGCCCTGTCCCTTCGAAGTAGGACAGCGCAAATTCGGTCTGCTGAAAGCTTTGTTTTAAACGAACTGCCCAATCCAGGTGATGCTCCCTGTTGGGGTGCTCATAGACGGGATTATCGGTGTCGATGACGATGGCGGGGCGCAGTCGCCCGTCCTTTCCGGCAAATGTTCGCTCTCGAAAATAGGGCATTAAATAGATGTCGACCAGGCCGTTGGCAATGGGCAGGGATAGACTTAACATCGGTTGACCGAGTTTTTCCTCCTGGTCGAGCGCTTCAATGGCATCAGTCTGGTTGATAATATCCACCAGGTGCTGGGCTTCGGTGACGCCCCAGAAAACCTTGTTGATACCGACGCCCACCTCTACGTTCGAGCCTGCCCACAAAGCATAAGCCTGGCGAATATCGCCGTGACTGCGCTCATCATCCTGAAAGTCCTGTCGAAAAAATGGTACAAATTCAAAACTCAGGGCTTTGGAAAATTCGTGATAAGCGCTTAATTCGACGGCGATAGATTGGTTCTGAGAAGCCTGTCCGGGATAATCCGGGGCTTCGCCAAACAGGCGCAGCTGGCTGAACACCTCGCCCTCAAACTCCCAGCCCTGGGCCGATGCAGAAACCAGGGTCACGCTCAGTACCAGCACTCGCTGAACGATTGCCCACATCCTCAACGTACCCGTCGTAAACTGTTTTCGTTAAAGTCTTCGTCACTCAGGCTTTGGCGAAACACGTAATCACTGGCAATCATCTCGGTCATTTTGCCGTCGAGCTGGTTAATCATTGATAAATGACCTGGGCGCCAGTATTTGTCTAGATATTTTTTATAGCCGGAGACCGTAAGCACCTTTATGAGCGCCTGTTTGCGGTCATAGAATTCAATTTTGTGGATGCGGTACTCGCTTTTGTCCACCCAGACGATCTGGCGGGTGTAACCGGAGTCTGGATCTGTCGGTGTTCGAACGACTTTATAACAGTCATTATCGCCCAGGGCATCGTCGCCAAGGTACTGGTAGGTGTAGTCGTCGACTTCCTGGGGGCTCAGGTCTTCGTAGGCAAACTCGCTGCCGACAAAGGAGCCAGCGCGCGATGCGCCACTAATACGCTTGACGCGTCCGAGCGCGGGCAGATACAACCATTGATCGTCATTGCCGACGCGGTGAGCATGGGTGAGCAGAGCGGTGCCGCGGATATGCTTCGGTTCTCTGAAAACTATCAGCACCTTGTCGCCATCGGTATCGCCTTCGAGCACAGTGTTGTCCATGACACGGCGGCTTTCCTGGCCGGACTGATTTCGCAATACCATTTCCTGACGTGACGAGAAATCGGCAAATCCCAGGTCTCGACGATCTATTTCTTCGAATATCGCTCGACCTTGTTGCTCGGCGGTTTCGCCGTTAGCCAACAGGGGCAGGGCAAGCAGGAAGCAGACTATAAGTCGTGAAAACATAGTGCTGTTTTTATGCCTGGACGAGAATCTAAGGTGAGCTCGAGTCATGACTATTCGCCTTCTTTTTGTCTATTAACATCAACAGGGTGGGCAATATCAGATAAGTGACGGTTAGTGATATGGACAAGGATAGTGCAGTCATGAGTCCGGTGAAGCGATTGATATTTATGGATGAAAACAGCAACACCAGAAAACCCGAAATAAGTATAAAGGAGGTAACGCCGAGGGCTGTACCAACCCGGTGATAACTGTAACGTACGGCCTCTTCAACGCTGTAGTTATTTAGTCGGCGAGCACGCAGGTATTTGCTTAAAAAATGAATGGTGTTATCGACCACGATACCAAAAGCGATCACCAGCGCCGGAACCGCTGCAAAACTCAGGCGACCACTAAACATCCCCCACAGACCAAAGGCGATAATGCCTGGGGCGATATTGGGAAGTATGCTAAGGACGCCCAGCTTGACATCGCGAAGCACTAAAGTAATGACCAGGGAAATAGAGACAACTGCAAGGATGGCGCCTGCGATCATCGATTTGCCGTTCGCTTTACCCATGTGACCCAGCATGACCGACGGCCCAACGCCTTCCCCGAGGCGCAGCGCCGGCAGGCTTTGAGCGGCAAAAGCCCGCGCATTGGTATCGGCTGCGACAATCATATTTGACTCGACACCGGCCATGGTGATGGTGACACGCGTTGTCTGGCGGTTGATATCCACCAGGTTATTGACGTCCAACCCATAGGGCAGAGACAGCTCATAGAGCAGGTGGTATTGAGCGGCCAGATCAGGTTTGTCAGGGGTCCGGTAATAGAGGTCGTCACCGCCGTGGATAGTGCGATTCAGGCGACGCACAATATCTGAGTAAGACTCCACATGCAGCACGCCGGGCTGTGCCTCGTACCAATGGACTAGCCTGTCAAGATCGGCCAGATAGGCGGGGTCAAAAATACCATCGGGTTGCCCGGAATCCACGGTGTGATGTATCAACATGACACCGGTAAGATTTTTTTCGATGAAATCTGTATGTTGTCGAAAGGTCAGTTGCTCACCAAACATTTTAGTGAACACGTCATTGAACTGATTGAGACTGAGACCGTGGGCCATGAACAACAGAATCAACACAAAGGCAACACCCGCTTCGTTGCGTCTTTTGATAGCGAAATTGGCGATCTTGTCCATTAGACGCGGGCCAAGGGTTGTTGCCTTGCCGGGTTTTATGGGCAGATAACTGAGCAGCGCGGGCAGGCTTACCACCGAGAACAGGAAAGCGAAAGCGACGCCGATGGCGACAATATTGCCCATGGCGCGAAATGGCGGCGATTCACTGAAATTGAGCGACAGAAAGCCGATGCCGGTAGTGATGCTAGTCAGAAATATGGGTTCAATATTTACCCGCATGGATTCGAGTATGGCCTGGCGTTTTTCTGTACCCTGCCGTAACTCCTGGAACAGGGTAACTAGCAGGTGAACGCTGTCGGCGACCGCGAGGGTTAAAATGACCACAGCAGATGAACCGGTAATTAAAGAGTGTTCAATGGCCAGATGTCCGGAGAGACCCATGGCTGAAACTGATGACAGAATAATAACCAGCGTGACGGCCGCAATCGCCGACAGTGAGCGGAGAAATAAATAGGTTACCGCCAAAATAACTATGAACATGATGGGAAATAAAGTTGCCACGTCATAATCGCCGGCCTCGCGCAGCGACTGACCCATCATTATTTCGCCTGAGAGGTAGGTTTTAATCCAGGGCGCGTTGGTTTCGAGCTCGGACATTAAAGCGCGTACATGGCTCACCGCCGCGCCGTGGCCAGAGATATCACCGTGGGGGAAATTCATGGTGATATTTACCGCAGCGACATGTGCCTGCCCGGAGACAATGCGATTAAGCAGCAGTGGTTCGTGCAACGCGATGTGGCGAGCCTGCTCAATTTGTTCGCTACTTAGTTGCAGCGCGCCTTCGACAAGTGGTCGTACGATCAGGTCGTCCCCATCGGGGTAGGTATTCTGAAAGTTAGTCAGTGAATCAACCCGTTTCGAGAATGGCGTTGTCCAGGCAGCGCGGGTTAGTTGCTCAATCGCGTTTAGTGTTTTAGGGGTGAACACATCGCCATCATCGGGCGCGAGTACAATCATGATGTTGTCGCGCTGACCGAAGGTCTCCTGCATTCGGTCAAAAGCCAGCAGCTGCGGATAGTCCTCGCTGAACATGACGCGATAATCGGCAGTGACATGAATCTTTGGCAAACCCGCGATACAGCCAGCAACGACCATCGCCGTTAATATCAGTACCAGCAGACGGTAGCGAAGAATAAGATTCGTCGTGCTATCAATGAGCATTTTTGGCAAGCCTGATGTTGTCTCGCAGAACTCCCGCTAAAATCATCAACGTGTATTTATAGTCTGCTTAAATAGCGTCATCGGGACGCGGGGGAACTGGCACGGCGCTCAACAAGCTTCGGGTATAGGTATGCTGAGGGGCTCGCCACAGGGTTTCGGTGTCGCCGCTTTCAATCAGTTTGCCAAGATGCAGGACCATCACGCGGTCGCACATGTAACGGACTACTGACAGGTCGTGGGAAATAAACAACATGGTCAGGTTGTGTTTGTCGACCAATTGCAGAATAAGCTCGAGGATCTGCGCCTGAATGGTGACATCCAGCGCCGACACGGGCTCATCAGCAATTATCAATTCTGGCCTGGTGGCAATGGCACGGCCAATGGCGATTCGCTGGCGCTGCCCGCCGGAAAATTCATGGGGGTATTTGCGGATAGACATGGGTGCCAGGCCGACGTCGTCCATTAAAGCCAGCACCTCTCGGAGCACCGTTTTCCTCGTCGCCAGGCCGTGATAGAGCAGGGGTTCGGCGAGGGTATCAAAGACACTCATACGTGGATTCAAGGAGGCGTAAGGGTCCTGAAAAATCATCTGCATGCGACGCCGGTAGGGCTTGATGGCACGCGGACTCAAGGCTGTTATTTCGTTATTGTCAAATTTAACTGACCCCGCTGTGGGTTTTACCAGTTGCAAAATTGAGCGGCCGAGGGTTGATTTGCCGGAACCCGATTCGCCAACGACACCGAGAATTTCACGATGACGTATGATCAGGGAGACGTCATCGACAGCCTTGATCAGCCCGCTTTCTCCCTTATGGGTGTTGTCGCGAAACCAGGTCTTGAGCCGTGAAACTTCGAGCAGCGGCGTGTCTGAAATAGCCGCGTGCCGGGGTTTGCTGCCGCCGGGGATCGCTGCCAGCAAGGCCTTGGTGTAGGGGTGTTGAGCGCTGGCGAATATGGCGGCAGTGGCGCCGGATTCGACGATCCTGCCGTCCTTCATCACCGCCACTTTATCGGCAATATCAGCGACCACGGAAAGATCGTGACTGATGAATATCACCGCGAGATTGCGCCGGGTTTGCAGCTCGGCAATCAACTTGAGTATCTGGGCCTGAATGGTGACATCAAGGGCGGTGGTGGGTTCGTCGGCAATTAATAGCCGCGGCTCGGCGATCAGCGCCATGGCAATCATCACCCGTTGCCGCATACCCCCTGAAAATTCGTGGGGGTAGTTAGAAAAGCGCTGTGCGGGCAGTGTAATACCCACTTCGTCGAGCATTTCCACCGCGCGCACCGACGCAGTTTTACGGGACATGCCGCGGTGGTAAATCAGCGGTTCGATAAGTTGCTCACCGATGGTCAGGTAGGGGTTGAGGCAGGACATTGGATCCTGAAAAATTGTCGCGATTTCGTTGCCCCGAATCCCGCGTAACTGGTGTTCAGGAAGGCTTAGCAAGTCGCGTCCGTCAAAGCGGGCAGCACCGCTTTCGACCCGGCCGGGCGGCATTGGCACCAGGCCCAGCAGACTGTAGCAGCAAACCGATTTGCCAGATCCAGATTCGCCAACGATGGCCAGCGTCTCGCCCGTCGCGACGGAGAAGCTGACTTCGTCCACGGCCTTGATAACACCATTACGGGTATGGAACGAGATGCTGAGGTTGTCGACTTCGAGTAGTGGCAATGCGTGATCCTTTAGGGGCCAGGTATTAGCGGGCCAGGTGTTTATTGTTAATTGTCAGCTATGGCTTGGCTGCGTGGTGAGGCCCTGGATTTAGTCTTTTGACGTTTTTGGATCAAGGGCATCGCGTAGGCCATCACCCAGAAAATTTAGAGCAAACAGTGTGATTGAAAGCACCAGGCCAGGGAAAATAAGCAGCCAGGGGTATTCCTCCATCGTCTCGACGCCGTAGGAAATAAGTAATCCCCAGGAGCTTTGCGGGGGTTGAATGCCAAGACCGAGGAAGCTCAAAAATGCTTCAAACAGCATGACGCCGGGAATGGTTAATGTGGTGTAGACAATGACCGGACCGAGGGTGTTAGGAATCAGGTGACGGCGGATAATTGTCCATTGTGACAGGCCCAGAGAAACGGCGGCCTCGACAAATTCCTGTTGTCTCAGGGATTGCACCTGGCCGCGCACGATACGGGCCATGGTCAGCCACTCGACCGAGCCGATGACTAAAAACAGGAGCAGGATGTTGCGCCCGAAAATGACCATTAGCAGGATAATGAAAATCATAAAAGGCAGGGCATAGAGGATATCAACAAAGCGCATCATGGCGGCATCGACACGGCCGCCAAAATAGCCTGCAACGGTGCCATAAAGCACGCCAATCAGCAGTGCCACGGCTGTGGCGATAAAGCCTACCGCCAGCGAAATTCGCCCGCCGTACATGAGCAATGTGAGCAGATCGCGCCCCAGCGTATCAGTGCCGAGTAAGTGTTGCGCGGACGGTGGCGCGGCGCCAAGTACGAGATCCTGCTCCTGATACGTATAGGGTGCAATCCACGGCGTTAGCAGTGCGACGACACACAGCAGCACCAGCACGATTAACCCGCTCACTGCCATTTTATTTTTGCGTAGACGGTGCCAGGCATCCTGCCACAGGGATACACCCTGCGGGGCCTCGACAACTTTATTGATATCAGTATCGATGTCGGTCTCCGTGCCGCCACCGGACAGTATCTTTTTGCGGCTCATGTGGTGCTACCCTGGTATTGCTGGCGGAGTTTTGGGTTTAGCCACACGGCGATGATGTCGGACAAAAGATTAAAAGTAATGATCAACGTCGCAAAAAATACGGTGGTACCCATGATCATGGTGTAATCGCGATTGAACGCGGCCTGCACATAAAAACGTCCCAGACCAGGGATCTGGAAAATGGTTTCCACCACAAAGGAGCCGCTCAATAGCCCGGCAAAGGCGGGGCCAGCAAAGGCGACGACGGGGATGAGGCCGCCACGCAGACCGTGCTTGATAACCACTACCCATTCGGGTAGGCCTTTGGCGCGGGCAGTACGAATATAGTCCTGGGACAACACCTCGAGCATGCCGCCCCGCGAAAGCCGCGCCACATAGGCTGTGTAGCCCGAGGCCAGGGTCAGGGCGGGCAGGAGCTTGTCACCGGGTATATTGCCCCAGCCTGACACCGGCACCCACTCCAGCCAGATGCCGAATATCAGCATTAGCACCGGACCGAGTAAAAAGGACGGCATACAGATGCCGATCATGGCGGCGGACATTGGAATGTAGTCCTGGGCTGTATTGGGCCGTAGCGCCGCAATGACACCAGCCGCGGTACCGATAAGCATACTGATCAGCAGGGCGTAAAGACCCAGCTCGGCGGTGGCGGGTAGCCCGGCGTAAATCATTTCATTGACCGAGCGGCCAGGGAATCTGAAAGAAGGACCAAAATCACCGTGCGCGAGATCAGCCAAATAAGAGGTGTATTGAGTGAATGCCGGTTGGTCGAGCTGGTAGCGTGCTTCCAGGGCCTTGAGCACCTCGGGCGGCACGGTTTTATCGGCGCTGAAGGGGCCGCCGGGCGCCGCGCGCACCAGAAAGAAAGTTGCGGTGATAACGATCAGTAATACCGGGATAGCCTGCAACACTCGGTGAAAAATAAAACGACCCATATTTTACTCAGTAGTTGACGGTGCGGCTGCGTCGAGATAGATCTGTTTGTAGACCGCGTAGTCGAGCAGGTTTGGCGACATGCCCTTAACGCTAGGGTCCACCAGCTTGTTACTGGTATAAAAATAGACCGGTAGTATCGGCATATTGGCCAATAGAATGGCTTCCGCCTTTTTAAAGGCCAGATAACGCGTTTCACGGGTGGCCGCGCCAGGCGACTGGTTGAGCACCAGATCGTCGTAATCGGGGTTTGACCAGCCTGTCAGGTTGTTGCCGCCATTGCTGACCCACATGTCCAGAAAGGTGTTGGGGTCGACATAGTCACCGATCCAGCCTGCGCGGGCAATTTGATAGTGGCCGTTTTCAACATTGTCGAGATAAACCTTCCAGTCCTGATTATTGAGGACGATATTGACATTTAAATGTTTCTTCCACATTTGCTGGATGGCGACAGCCAGTTTACGGTGACCTTCACTGGTGTTGTAGAGCAACTCGGTGTGCGGGAAATTTTCGCCGTTGGGGTAACCCGCTTCAGCCAGTAAGGCGCGGGCGCCAGCGGGATCGAAGGCAAAGCCGCTGTCGGCCGTGTAACCGAGTGTGCTCGGCGGCGTGAATGTGTCAGCAGGCAGTTGCCCGCCCATGGTGACCCGTTCGACAATCTGTTGCCGGTCAATACTCATGGCCAGCGCCCGGCGCACGCGAGGATCAGCCAGTTGCGGCGTGCTGGTGTTAAATCGATAAAAATATGTGCCGAGGTACGGTGCGATGCGTAAAGCCTCTGGTCGATCCTTTTTATAGACTGCTATTTTATCTGGGGGCAGGGAGCCGGTGACGTGTAGTTGGCCCGCGCGAAACATGCGTTCTTCTGTCGAGACGTTCTCCGTTGGATAAAAGCGTATGCCATTGAGTTTGACGTTATCGTGATCCCAGTAGGTGGGGCTTTTCTCAACGGCGACGACTTTATTGAGATCCCATGTTTTTAATATGAAAGCGCCGTTACCCACGTAGTTGCCCGCTCGCGTCCAGCGGGTACCGCGCTCTGCCGGTTCACCGAATTTCTCGAGGGTAGGGCGGTGTACCGGGAACATGCTGTAGTGGTCGAGTAACTGCAGAAAGTAGGGTGTGGGGTTATTCAGCGTGACCTGCAGAGTGAGTCTGTCCAGGGCTTTGACGCCAACCTGGTTAAAATCCTTGATTTCCCCGCGAGCATAAGCTTCAGCATTGTTGATGGTGAAGTACATATAGGCATACTGATTGCCCAGGGCTGGTTGCAGCGCGCGCCACCAGGACCAGACAAAATCGTCGGCGGTGACGGGGTCGCCATTAGACCAACGCGCATTGGCGCGCAGATGAAAGGTATAAACCTTGCCGTCATCACTGATTTGCCAGCGCTCTGCGACACCGGGCATCGGTTCCAGTGTGGCGGGGTCTTTCAGCACCAGGCCCTCGAGCAGCGCGACAATGATATGGTGTTCGGGTACCCCGGTGACAATATGGGGGTCAAGTTCCTGGGGTTCTGTGCCGTTGCCCCAGTGCAGAATTTGCTGTCGATTGCCGCTGGCAACATTGCTTTCGCCGTTGCCACAGGCGGTAAGCATCAGACAACTGACTAATAAAGTGGCAATTATTCGCATATTCGCAGACGCGGCCTCACAAGATGAGCCGTCGGCCTCTGCGACGGATGAAATAGAGTTATCGCTGACGTTAATTGGGACACAGTTTATCCATAGATGTCGCCGGTTCTGGCTGATTTTGCCAAGCGGCGATACTAACCCACGCAGCAATTCTGCGAAAGGCTTGCAGCCGGGTAACCCCGGTTGCATTCGCGAGGCGAAGTCACCATAATTCCGCCCCGCTATGGTGGCCCCCACTGGTCCCCTCGCAATAAATATCTGTGAACCCCGCCAGGCCCGGAAGGGAGCAACGGTAGCAGTGACTTTATGTGCCGGGGTGTGGCTGGTGGGGGTTGCCACCTTAGCCTGCGACGTTCACCGGGGTTTTCATAGTCACTCGCTGTGTTTGTTCATAGTCACTACCTGTGTTTGTATAGTCTCTACTTATATTCTATCGTCACTACCTGTACCGTTGTCATCGCTATAGCGATGCCGTTTTATGTCGTTATCCCCTGATGACAACGTTCTGACCAGCGCCAGGGTATCGGTTATCCTGCTCGGCCCGTATAATCCCCCGTTCTGTTGCAGTCCTGCCCGAGGCCAATGATTCAATGAGTTATCAGGTGCTAGCCCGCAAATGGCGTCCCCGCTCATTTGAAGAAATGGCGGGCCAGGAGCATGTACTGCGCGCCCTGATTAACGCCCTTGACCACGATCGACTGCATCACGCCTACCTTTTTACCGGCACCCGAGGCGTGGGAAAGACCACGTTAGCGCGTATTCTCGCCAGATGTTTGAACTGTGAAAAGGGCGTTAGCTCTAAAGCCTGCGGCGAATGCAGCGCCTGCACAGAAATTGCCGAAGGACGTTTTATTGACCTCATCGAAGTGGATGCCGCTTCACGCACCAAGGTGGAGGACACTCGCGAGCTGCTCGATAATGTGCAATACCTGCCGAGCCGCGGCCGCTATAAAGTCTATTTGATCGACGAAGTGCATATGCTGTCTGGCCACAGCTTTAACGCACTCCTGAAAACCCTCGAAGAACCGCCGCCGCATGTAAAGTTTCTGCTTGCCACCACCGACCCACAGAAACTCCCGGTCACCATTCTGTCACGTTGTTTGCAATTCAATCTGAAGAACCTCAGTCCCGAGAGTATTGTTGAATATTTGCGCATGGTTCTGGCCAGCGAAAACGTACCCGTCGAGGAGGCGGCAATGTGGGCGCTGGCGCGAGCTGCGGACGGCAGCATGCGCGATGCACTCAGCCTTACCGATCAAGGCATTGCCCACGGTAACGGCAAGCTTACGGAAGCTGAACTGAGTGTCATGCTGGGCACGATTGATCGGTCTACGGTGCTCGATATGTGCCGCGCACTGGCCGAACGTGATCCCGCAAAAGCCTTGCAGCTGGTGGAAGCGCTGGCTGAGCATTCGCCAGATTATGGCGGTGCGTTGGCCGAAATGCTGTCTATCTGGCACCGTGTGGCTGTGATCCAGGCCGTCCCCGGCGCTCTGGACAACAGCCTGGGTGACCTGGAAGCCATCGTGGAACTGGCTGGCAAATTGAGTCGAGAAGATGTTCAGCTGTTCTACCAGGTGTGTCTATTAGGGCGGCGAGATCTATCATTGGCGGCAGATCCGCGGAGTGGCCTGGAAATGGTGTTGTTACGCCAGTTGGCGTTTCAGCCAGTGCTGGACGAACGTATCGACCCACCCGACGCTGTTATTGCGGTACAGGATGGGCAACCGAATCCTGGATCCACGCCGGCAGGTGCGCCGGCGACTGTGCTCGAAAAAGGGGGCATAGAGGCCGTAAAAAAGTCTGAACCCGGGTCGCGGGCTGAGCAGGCGGCGACCTCTGTTCGGCAACCTGCTGCTGTGGCTGGTGCTCTCGCCGAACACGCAAGCGGTGAGGATCCGGTGGCGGCCAGTCTTACCGCCGGGGACGAGTTCAGCGCAGCACAGCGGACCGACGATTCTGTTGAAACGGACGTTGATGCAGAAATTGATGCAGCAGACAACGCTGGCGACTTTGCCGCGCTGAGCTTATTAATCAGCGAGATAAGGAAAGACAAAGCTGCACAGCGAGATGTCGATGCGCCGCGGGAGATGCCCCGGTCGATCAATGTGGCGGTATTGGGTGGCAAACCTGAAGACGCGTTTGACGGTGCTATTGGCAGCGTTGGTGATGTCGACGGTAATTCCGCCGGTACGGCATGCCGGCACGCCGAAGGCGGGGCAGCTGAGGTAGACCCTGCGGTAGATTCTGAAGTTGCCACGCCAGGGATTGCCAACGCTGTTGCTGGTAAGGGGCTGTCAGCCTTAACTAATCAAAGCTGGTTGCAAATCTGCCATCAGCTGGCCATTGATGGCAGACTGTTGAATATTGCCTCAAACCTGTTGTTGGTCGAGCGAAAGGGAGAGCAAGTCCAGTTTCGGTTGGACGAAAGTCATAGTGCTTTGTACGACGAGAGCCATCCGCAGCGCATCGCCCAGGCGCTCAGCGATTATCTTTGCACTGCGGTTTCTGTTGCCATAGAGATTGCACCCGTGGTTGAGGAAACCCCCAGTCTTTATCGTTTGCGTAAATTGGCCGAACGACAGGCCGCGGCAGTACAGGCATTGCGAGAGGATCCTCTGGTGAAAGAGCTAGAGCAGCGTTTCGGTGGCACATTACTGGAACAAACCGTAACACCTATTGATTAGAGAGGTAGTCATGAAAGGTTTGAATGACATGATGAAACAGGCGCAACAGATGCAGGAAAAAATGCAAAAGTTGCAGGAACAGGCAGCATCCGCCGAGGTGGTCGGTGAGTCGGGTGCCGGGTTGGTGAAAGTTGTTATGACCGGTCGTCACGACGTTCGTAAAGTAAGCGTTGATCCCAGCTTACTCAGAGAGGACAAGGAAGTTCTGGAAGATCTGCTGGCAGCGGCAGTTAACGATGCGGTTCGTAAGGTTGAACAGGAAACCGGATCGATTATGGGTGACTTGATGGCCGGCATGCAGTTGCCGCCCGGATTTAAACTACCGTTCTAGGTAAAGTTGACCTGGCGATCGTTAATACGGTTGCTAATCCAGACGCTGCCAGGCTGGAGTATTGTTGCTCAAAAAATTACTGTGCCGAAAATTGCGATTAGAGAGATCACGATCTTCAGCATACTTTCGAGGTAGTGTGCATGTACGGCCCGTTGATTGATGAACTGATAGACGCGCTGCGTTGCTTGCCCGGTGTTGGCCCAAAGTCGGCCCAGCGCATGGCACTGCATTTGCTCGAGCGGGATCGGGCTGGGGCAGAGCGTTTGTCGGCTGCAGTGGCTGAGGCGGCCAGCAAGGTGGGACGCTGCCGTCGCTGCCGGACGCTAACCGAGCAGGATGAATGTGCTATTTGTGCGAATCCAGCGCGGAATCAACAACTGCTGTGTGTGCTGGAGACGCCAGCAGACCTGTTCGCGATCGAGCAATCTGGTAGCTATCGCGGGCGTTACTTTGTGTTACTGGGGCATCTGTCTCCCATAGACGGTATTGGTCCTGACGCGATTGGCGTTGATCATTTGATGCAGCGCCTGGAAGACGAAGACATAGTAGAGTTGATTCTGGCCACTAATCTGACCGTTGAGGGTGAAGCAACAGCGCATTTTATCGGTGAAAAAGCCACTGCTGCTGGGGTGAGCGTGACGCGTATTGCTCATGGCGTGCCGCTCGGTGGCGAGCTTGAATATGTTGATGGCGGAACGTTGAGTCACGCCTTTAACAGCCGTAAGCAGTTTTGATCCAAATACGGCAATGACCATGTCAACGACAACCGCTGAACCACCGCAGTTAATCGATAATGCCAGCGCTCTGCAGGAGGCGGTCAGGCAACTACGAGCAGTGAGCGCCGTGGGCCTCGATACTGAATTTATTCGTACGGACACTTTTTACCCGCTGCTTGGTCTGGTGCAGTTATCTGATGGTTTTTCCACCTGGTTGATAGATCCTTTGACCATGTCGACAGAGGAGTTAGCGCCATTGGTTGAGCTGCTGCTCGATCAAGGTGTCGTCAAGGTGATTCATTCCTGCTCGGAAGATATGGAGGTGCTGCGGCACACGCTCGGTGTTGTGCCAACACCAATATTTGACACGCAGGTCGCCGCAGCTTTCGTCGGACTCGGCTTTTCATTGAGCTATCTGGCGCTGGTGAAAGAACTGACGGGCGTAACGCTGGATAAGCACGAAACGCGCTCAGACTGGCTGCGCCGGCCCCTGTCAGCGGCACAGTTGATTTACGCGGCGGAAGACGTAGAGCACCTGCTGATGGTGTACGAAAAACTAGCCGCGCGTTTAGATTTGCTGGGACGGCTCGACTGGCTGAGTGAGGACATGCAGGCTGTGCAACAGGCAGCCGCGGCGGAAGCCCCCGGAGATGAGTATTTTTTGCGGGTTAAGGGCGCATGGAAACTCGATAGGCAGGGTTTGGCTATCTTGAAAACCCTGGTCACCTGGCGCGAAGGAGAAGCCCGGAAACTTGATCGGCCCCGTAGTCGGATAGTTGCGGACAAGGATTTGTTACAGATAGCGATACTAAAACCCAGACAGCGGGCATTATTAGTGGCCAACAAGGATTTGCATCCGCGCTCTGTCAGGGTTTATGGCGATAAACTGATTGCACTGACCCAGACGGCATTGAGCGCGGATCCGGCGGCATTCCCGGATGTGCTGCCAAAGCCGGTGCCCAGGGAGTATGGGGGCATCCTAAAGGCCTGTCGGAAAGTGGTGCAGGAAAAAGCCGATGCGCTGGGCCTTGCTCCGGAAATATTGGCTCGCCGCGTCGACCTGGAACATCTGCTACGCGCTGTGGCCGATGGGACGGCGAGATTGCCCCCAGCGCTGGCCCAGGGCTGGCGTAAGCATATTATCGGCGACGATTTACTGGCCCACGTCAGTCACCTGGAGGCTCAGCGGGGATGAAGGTTTTGTGTAATGTATATAAAAGTTTAACGCGCGATGATTACTATTTGTTTGTCAATCGCGATGAAGAGTTGACTCGGGTCCCAGAAGCCCTGTTAAAACATTTTGGGCCGCATGAATTGGCCATGACGCTGGCGCTGTCGCACGAGCAGCGCCTCGCTGCCGCTACTGCTGCGGACGTGCTTGATGCGTTGGTGGACAAGGGTTATTACTTGCAACTTCCGCCACAGCGCAGTGATGCTGATATGCAGGCGGTGAGAAGTAAGAACGAGAAGCTTTGATGGCGGCTGTAACGGATCCCTTCTGGCAAAAACCCCTCGACGCGCTTGACCAGAAGGAGTGGGAAGCCCTGTGCGATGGATGTGGTAGATGTTGTCTGGCCAAACTTGAGGATGAGGACAGCGGCGAGGTCCTGTTTACCCGCGTTGCCTGTCATTTGCTCGATACTGAACAATGTCGGTGCAGGGACTACGACAACAGGTTGAAAAAGGTTCACGATTGTTTGCGTCTAAGTCAGGACAATATCAGCACCATTGGGTGGTTGCCGACAACCTGCGCTTATCGATTGCGCCATGAGGGTAAGCCGCTGTTCGACTGGCACCCTCTGATTTCTGGTTCCACCCAGTCAGTACACGACGCCGGAATATCCGTCAGAGGTCGCGTGATATCAGAACGGCATGTGCATCCCGATAGTCTCGAAGAACATATCGTCAACTGGATAGAATGAGCTGATTATGAACGCAACTGAAGATTAAAGCGCCAGTTGCGAGAGTTGAGAGTCAGCTATTGCGTTGTTGGTTCGGCTTTTGTGCCGCGCGGCGTCCATCCTACGCGGCGTCGAAATGGCTGGCCGAGATGGGGTAACCTTTAACGGTGCATTGTAAGGAGGATTGCTTGTGTATAGCATGGAAAATTATTATTGGGGCGGGGTCGCCTATGTGCTGGGCGTGTTACTGCTTACCCCCGCCCTGTGGTGGATAACTCGCTTTATGAGGTGGCATCCTCTCAAGGCATTTTTTAGAGTGCTGGTGCTGGCGGTGCTATTAACGCCGGCCTACGCCTTTAACGACATGATTTATCTGGCGCCAGCCTGGACGGTTAGCGTTTTTGAGGCCATTAATCCACAGACGGAACAGGGGATGTCGCGTGGGCTGGTGCCCATCGTATTTTGCTTTGTGGTGGTCTATGTCATTGATCTGTGTTTCTGGTTACTGTTGCGAAATCGCCGCAGCAAACCTGTGCGCCGGGTAGCAAGTGAAGCGTAGATAACAGTTTCTCCAAAGTTGGTCATTTTTAGTGGTTGCTGGTAGCGTGTCGCATAAAGCTCGCCCAACACTTCCTTGCCTTCAAATAATGGCCGCGATATTGTGAGTGTCGGTTTAGTGCACGCCGTGCATACCGCGGCGCAACAGTGGTGAGATCAAAAGCAGGAATACCGCGACCCCGACTGCCAGCCAGCCCACCTGCGTATAGACGTCCAGGATGTTGGTTAGCGCTGCGGATGTATCCACGGCCTCGCCAGGCTGCGTTTCAATACTCGTCATTCTGGCTATCTGCCCCGCCATAAAGTTAGCGCCTGCAGATGCCAGAAACCATACCCCCATCATCATCCCCACCACCCGCAGCACACTTAGCTTGGTAATCATAGACAGGCCGACAGGAGAAATACAAAGTTCGCCCGTGGTATGTAGCAGGTAAATGAGCACCAGCCAGATCAGTGGGGTTGCTGTGCCCTCGGGCGTCAGTTTTGCGCCGAATACCAGCACCAGAAAGCCCAGGCCTACCTGCAATATTGCCAGCGAAAATTTCACTGGCGTGGCCGGCTCCCAACCCCTGGCCGCCAATTTGGACCACAGCACTGCGAACATCGGCGCCAGTAGAAAAATAAAGAACGCATTCAACGACTGGAAAACTGACGCAGGTATTTCATAGCCGATAACGACTCGATCCACTGATCGATCGGCAAACAGGTTGAGTGAGGATCCCGCCTGCTCAAATAGCGCCCAGAACAATACTGAGAACATAATCAAGGTTGCGGCCACGAACATGCGGTGGCGTTCAACAGGGTCGCACTTAAAGAAGGAGTAGGCGACAACCACCAGTAGCATCAAACCACCAAAGCCAAGCAGCGCCTTGCCGACCAGCGCCTGATGCTGCACCAGTTGCCAGATGATCAGGACACCCAGGATACCGCCACAGTAGATCAGGTGCTCACGATTGATACCAATGATCAGAGTTTCTTTCAGCAATGCGGGTGCCGGAGGATCCGCCCGACCGAGCAAATGAGGTTGGCCACGCAGAAATACGACCAACCCGATTAGCATACCGAAACCCGCCAGCCCAAAACCGTAGGCCCAGCCATAAGTCTGCCCGAGATAGCCACACAGTATCGATGCGAAGAAGGCGCCAATATTGATGCCCATATAAAAAATAGTAAAGCCGCCATCTCTGCGCCTGTCATCGGGAGCGTAAAGGGCACCAACAACAGTCGATATGTTGGCTTTGAGAAAGCCAACACCGGTAATAATGAAGGCCAGGGATAAGTAAAAAAGTTGCAGGAAAACCGGGTCGCGCGCCACGTCAGTGCCGTCAAGGACCGCTGGCGGACCCTCAAATGCCATGCCAAAGTGTCCTATAACCAATAAGATAGCGCCATAAGTTACTGCTTTCCTTGAGCCTAGATAGCGGTCTGCCAGAATGCCGCCAATAACCGGGGTCACATAGACCAAAGCTGAATAGGCACCATAAATTAAAAATGCTTTGTCATCGCGAAACAGGAAGTGCTCAGTCAGGTAAAAAATTAACAACGCGCGCATTCCGTAAAAGCTAAAACGTTCCCAGAGCTCTGTCATAAAACAGACAAACAACCCCTGCGGGTGACCAAAGAAGCGGGTGTCGAGCGCGGCGACGCCGGGGTCAGTCATATTGTGCCGGTCCATATCGAATCATTTATACAGGGCGAATCTTAGCAGGACGCGCGCCTCGGTGATGCCTCTTAACAACTTCTGGGTGCGCGCCAGTGATTATTAAGGTTGGAATCGATGCAAAGGTGAAGCTAGAATACGTCAGTTTTTTCTATTTCATTCGGGTTTATATAACATCTAGCTAGGGGAATTATATGCAATTTACCGGTACCGAGCGTTACGTTGCCACCGACGATCTTCAAATGGCGGTTAACGCTGCAGCTACTCTGGAACGGCCGCTGCTGATCAAAGGGGAGCCTGGCACGGGTAAAACCATGCTCGCAGAGGAAGTGGCGGAAGCTTTGGGGATGCCATTGATCAGCTGGCACATCAAGTCGACCACCAAGGCGCAGCAGGGTTTGTATGAGTATGACGCCGTGTCTCGATTACGCGACTCTCAGTTGGGTGGGGATAAGGTCCATGACATCGCCAATTATATTAAGCGTGGCAAGCTGTGGGAGGCGTTTACCGCTGAGCAGCGAGTGGTATTGCTGATTGACGAGGTGGACAAGGCCGACATCGAATTTCCGAACGATCTGCTGCTCGAACTCGATAAAATGGAATTCCATGTTTATGAAACAGGTGAGCGGGTTGTGGCCAAGCAGCGCCCCATCGTGATCATTACCAGCAATAATGAAAAAGAGCTGCCGGATGCCTTCCTGCGTCGCTGTTTCTTTCACTTCATTAACTTTCCGAACCGCGAAACCATGATGAGGATTGTTGATGTTCACTATCCCGGTATTCAGAAATCGCTGGTTGATGAGGCACTGGATATTTTCTTTGACGTGCGAAAAATTCCAGGCCTCAAAAAGAAACCGTCGACGTCCGAGCTGGTTGACTGGCTGAAACTGTTGATGTCCGACGATATCCCCGATGATATTCTCAAGGCGCGTGACGCAACCAAGGCGATTCCGCCGCTGTATGGCGCGTTACTGAAAAACGAGCAGGACGTTCATTTGCTAGAGCGACTGGCATTCATGACTCGCAGAGAAGGTAAATAAATGCTTCTTAATTTCTTCTTCGGGCTGCGCAAAGCCGGGCTGCCGGTTTCTATCAACGAGTTGTTGACGTTGTTGGAAACCCTGAAGCAGCACGTTGCGTTCGCCAATATGGATGACTTTTACTATTTATCCCGCGCCTGCATGGTCAAGGATGAGAGTAACTACGATAAATTCGACCGAGCTTTTGCCCTTTATTTCAAGGAGCTGGAAACTCTCGAAGACTTTCTCGACGTACTGATTCCTGAAGACTGGTTGCGCTCAGAGTTTGAGAAATCCCTGACCGATGAGGAAAAAGCGAAAATTGAAAGTCTGGGTGGTCTTGAAGCGTTGATCAAAGCGTTCAAGGAGCGGCTTAAAGAGCAGAAAGGCAAGCACGAAGGGGGTAACAAGTGGATTGGTACCCAGGGTACATCGCCTTTTGGTAATGATGGTTACAATCCCGAGGGCGTACGGGTTGGTGGTGAGGGCAAACAAAAGAAGGCTCTCAAGGTCTGGGAAAAGCGCGAGTATGCAAACCTTGATGACTCCGTCGAGTTGGGTACACGCAATATCAAGCTTGCCTTGCGTCGTTTGCGTAAGTACACCCGCACCGGTAGTCAGGAAGAGCTGGATCTTGATGACACCATTCGTAGCACCGCAAAAAATGCCGGACTCCTCGACATAAAGATGGTGCCTGAAAAGCATAATGCGGTGAAGGTGCTTATCTTTTTTGACGCAGGGGGGTCGATGGATCCCTATGTCAAGGTGTGTGAGGAGCTGTTTTCAGCCGCACGCACAGAGTTCAAGCATCTCGAGTATTTCTACTTTCATAACATGCTTTACGATTATGTCTGGCGTGACAATTTCCGCCGCTTTCAGGAAAAAACCGAAACGTACGACATCCTCCATAAATATTCAGCCGACTATAAGGTGATATTCATTGGGGATGCCTCAATGTCGCCCTATGAGATCGAAAGCGCTGGCGGTAGCGTCGAGTATTACAACAAGGAGTCTGGCGCGACCTGGATGGAACGACTTACCGATACCTATGACAAGGTCGTCTGGCTTAATCCGGTGCGTGAAGATTACTGGGAACATACGCCGACCATTCAGCGGGTGCGAGAACTGGTTGAAAACCGTATGTTTCCGTTAACCCTCGGTGGACTGGAAGAAGGTATGGCATTGCTCACCAAGTGATCGGATATTGATCACGGGTGATTTATGACCGGTGGGAGGAAAACGCCCGGGCGTAATGAAGGGGCGATGGTGAATGCCCCTGAGCATCTCGAGCTTCAGGATCTGCTGGAGCAATTGCCCGATTGCATGCTCGGTGACCGTTACCGGCTGCAAAGTCAATTAGACAAATTAGCCGCGGCGGGCTCGTTAGAGCGTGTGCCTTCGGCGGCACTCGAAAAACTAAAGCGCAAGATTTGCGCCTCCCGCGATCTAGCCCAGGCACGGGCAGGTCGTGTGCCAGCTATTGGCTATCCCCCAGAATTACCTATCAGTGGCTGCCGCGATATCATTCTCGAGACGCTGGCGCAACACCAGGTGGTCATAATTGCCGGCGAAACCGGTTCCGGTAAAACCACGCAACTGCCTAAAATGTGTCTTGAGGCGGGACGTGGTGTTACCGGCCTGATCGGACACACTCAACCGCGACGGCTGGCCGCACGAACTGTGGCGAGCCGCATAGCTGATGAACTCTCGGTGGCGCTTGGCGAAACCGTTGGTTATCAGGTTCGCTTCAAAGACAACAGCACCGAACAGACTCTGGTCAAGTTGATGACCGATGGCATTTTACTTGCCGAAATCCAGCGTGATCGCTATTTGAATCGCTACGATACCATCATCATTGATGAAGCTCACGAGCGCAGTCTGAATATCGATTTTTTGTTGGGCTATTTAAAACGACTGTTGCCGAGACGTGCCGATTTGAAGGTTATTATCACTTCGGCAACCATTGATGTAGAGCGCTTTTCGTCCCATTTCAACAATGCGCCTGTTATTGAGGTGTCGGGTCGTACCTATCCCGTCGCATACCGTTATCGGCCCATAGCACCTGATGACGATATGTATCAGGCCATTAACCTCGCTGTTGAAGAGCTTCTGCTACTGCCGCAGAAAGGCGATATTCTGGTTTTTCTGAGTGGTGAGCGGGAAATTCGCGAAGCTGCGTTGAGCTTGCGCCGCTGCCAGTTTCCACACCTGGAGATAGTGCCGCTCTACGCGCGTCTAAATCTGGCAGAGCAGAACCGTATTTTTCAGGCGCACCGAGGTGTCAGGGTTGTGCTTGCAACGAATGTTGCTGAAACCTCGCTGACGGTGCCGGGGATACGGTATGTCATAGACACAGGGCTGGCGCGCATCAGTCGATACAGCTACCGAACCAAGGTTCAACAACTTCCCATAGAACCCATTTCGCAGGCCAGTGCCAATCAACGTGCTGGTCGGTGTGGGCGAATGAATGACGGAATTTGCATACGGTTGTATAGCGAAGATGACTATGATCAACGCCCGGCATTTACCACGCCGGAGATACTCCGTACCAATCTGGCAGCAGTTATTCTGCAAATGCTGCAGTTACGGATCGGTGATGTCCGTCATTTTCCCTTTCTGGAACCACCGGATAACCGATTGATCAATGATGGCTTTGCGCTGCTCAAGGAGCTGCAGGCGGTGGATAGTAAAGATCGATTAACCAGCAGTGGGCGGCGACAGGCACAATTTTCAGTCGACCCGAGGCTGGCGAGGATGTTGCTCGCGGCAGAAACCGAAGGTTGTGTCCGGGAGATTCTGGTAATAGCCGCTGCCTTGAGCATTCAGGATCCTCGCGAGCGACCAGCTGACAAACGCCAGGCCGCCGATCAGCAGCACGCGCAGTGGCGCGATAAGGCATCTGATTTTATCAGCATGCTGAATCTGTGGCGCCATTTTGAGTCGCAGCGACAGACCCTGTCGCGCAATCAGTTTGCGCAATATTGCCGTAAGTCGTTTGTATCCTACCTGCGCATGGTGGAATGGCGGGATTTGCATCATCAGCTGCACATGGATTGTCGACAGATAGGTATCAAGGTGGGGCCGGGGCCGGCCGAGTACGATAATGTGCACCGCGCTTTACTTGCCGGGCTGCTTGCACATGTCGGATTTCGTCACGAAGGGCGAGAATTCCAGGGCGTACGCAATCGCAAATTTCATCTGTTCCCGGGTTCTGGTCTGGCTGCCAGACCGCCAAAATGGGTGATGTGTGCCGAGATGGTGGAAACGTCTCGTCTGTATGGCCATTACAACGCGAGTATCAATGTTGAATGGTTGCCGGCGCTGGCCGGTCATCTGGTCGCCAAACAATACAGCGAGCCTCATTACGATAAAGAAAATGGCAGGGTAATGGCCTATGAAAAGCAGAGCCTCTATGGGCTGACCATCGCTGACCGGCGCAAGGTCGATTACGGGCCCATTGACCCGAAAGTGTGCCGGGAAATATTTATTCAATCTGCCCTGGTTGAAGGTGCTTATCTGCGCACCAAAAGAACTAAAGTCCAAAGTGGCAAGCGGGTGATCAACGCCCGCAAACGGAGTTCAGAAAAAAGCCGCAAAGCAATCAATAAAAAGCTCAATATTGGTGAATTCGCTGTACACAACGCGGAGCTTTTAACGCAACTTTATGATCTGGAAGAGCGTATGCGCCGTCGCGACATACTGGCTGAGGAGGCAGTGCTTTACCAGTTTTATGACGAGCGAATCCCAGCGGAGGTGGTGAGCCTGGCGACGTTCGAACGCTGGCGAAAAATAGCCGAAGAAAGTTCGCCGCAGATGTTGTTTTTTGATCGCGAACTGCTGATACGAAACGCGCCTTCAAGCCAGGAGCAGGCGCAGTTTCCGCATATTATCCGCTGGGGGGACGTTGATTATCAGCTGAGCTACCTGTTTGAACCTGGGCATGCGCAGGACGGGGTGAGCGTCAATGTGCCGCTCGCCCTGTTACACGAAATTCCGCGGTATCGTTTTGACTGGTTGGTGCCCGGTTTATTGCGTGACAAGTGTATCGCCCTGATGAAAGGCTTGCCCAAACAATGGCGCAAACATTTTGTACCAGTGCCGGATTTTGTCGACCGGGTGATGCCGCGTCTGGTTGCCGAGGACAAACCCTTACACGCAGCACTGGGTGAGCAACTCCGCCATGTTTGTGGCATTGAGGTGCCGGTACATTGCTGGCAGCCGGACTCGCTGGATACCTTCTACCGAATCAACTTTCGCTTATTGGATGAGCTTGGTAATTTGCTGGAGGTCTCCCGAGACCTGGATCAGTTACGGCAGCGTTTTCGTCAGCATTTGCAATCGTCCATCGCGCAGCACGCGACTTCGCAGTTCGAGCGCGCCGGCATTACGCGGTGGGATTTTGGTGAGTTGCCAGAGACACATGTTGTCAACAGCAAACATCACGCTATTCGTGTCTATCCAGCGCTGTGTGATGACCGGGATAGCGTATCGTTGAAACTGTGTGATAGCCCCGGTCTGGCGGCCAGTTATTCGGTTAACGGCGTGGTTCGCCTGAGCATGTTGGAGAATAGTCAAATCGTTAAATACCTGGAGAAAGACGTATTAAAAAATAAGGCATTACTGCTCAGAGCAATGCAGTTACCAGATCGTAGGGTGCTTGTTGAAGACATGATATTTGCTGGATTCCAGAGCGCCTGTTTTGTTGACAGGCCAATGCCGCGTAGTGAGGCGGAATACAGAAAACTGGTAGTGAAAGGTAAGGAGGAGGTTGTCGGTACCGTAAACCGCATCGAGTCGATCATACTGTCGATGGCCGACGACCTGGTTGAACTGTATGCTGTCCTGGGGCGTAAGCGTGCAAACTTTCCTGGCCCGTCAAGTCAGGTGGAGGCTCAGCTAGGTGAATTATTTAGGCCAGGACTGTGCCGCGAGGCTGGTCTTTACTGGTTGACTCAGTATCCCCGGTACATCAAGGCCGCACTGCAGCGGATGCAAAAACATCTCGCAAAAGCCGACCACGAAGAAAGTTTCACCAGAGAGATTGATGGGTTTACAGAGACCCTTGCAGGCTTACGTAGCGGGGAAACACATTATGCGCCCGCGGACTTGCGGGAAATACAGGTATTTCGCTTTATGATCGAAGAATACCGAGTGTCCCATTATGCGCAGCACCTGAAGACCGCCGTGCCCGTGTCTGGCAAAAGACTTGCGAAACAATGGCAGAAGCTGAGCGAGAGGCTTGCCTGATAACAGGCGACCGACTGTTCAGGCCTATCCCCAGGTGGCTTCGGGTAGTTTGAGGGGTTGTTGGTAGTGTGAGCTCGTTAATAATGGGAACCCATCAATGCCGGCGGACGTGGATCCGATGGTATTAATGTGATGGCTTTAAATACGGAGTTTTTATAAAAACCACTGATTGTGGAAACTAAATCTGGCAGACTGGGTCATAAGTGTCAGCTTGTGACCGGACAGGTGCTGGCTACTTAGACCTCTATGTTGCAATTAACTATCTCAGGAGAGATCGAATGATTAATAACTCCAGGAAACCACTCGCTGCTGCCGTCGGTGCTGCTTTTATGGTATCTGTTGCTGTTAGCCCTTTAGCCTTTGCCGGCGACAATCCTTTCCAGGTGACTCAGCTTGGTGCCGGTTATAACCTGGCGGCTAAAGCTGAGGGCGAAGGTAAATGTGGGGAAGGTAAATGCGGTGAAGGAAAAGCGGCGATGAAAGCCGAGGAAGGCAAGTGCGGTGAAGGGAAGGCCGCGATGAAAGCCGAGGAAGGCAAGTGCGGTGAAGGTAAGTGCGGTGAGGGCAAGGCGGCTGCAGCTAAAACCGCAGAAGGCAAATGTGGCGAAGGCAAGTGTGGCCAGGGAAAATCCGCTGACAAGCCTGCGCAGTAAACTGATAACTGCGCGTGTCCGCATCAGACAAAGTTAGCGGAGCGGGGCTGGGGTTGCGACGGACCCTGATGGGTCCGTTGTCTTCTCTTACTCCAGAACACGTTGACTTTCTGGAGGTTGCTCCAGAAAACTGGATTAATGTCGGCGGCCGCTTCGGTCGGCAGTTACGTGAATACGCGGAGCGTTTTCCATTTACCTGCCACGGCCTGTCACTTTCTATAGGCTCACCGTTGAGTCTTGACTGGGATTTACTGAAAAATATCAAACAGTTTCTTGCTGACCACCAGGTTCGTTATTACTCAGAGCATCTCAGCTATTGTAGTGATCACAGCCATTTGTACGATCTGTTGCCAATACCATTCACCGAAAATGCGGTTAACTATGTGGCTGATCGCATACGTCAGGTACAGGATTTTCTGGGTCAGCAGCTGGTGATTGAAAATGTGTCCTACTACGCTGCTCCCCAGCAGGAAATGAGTGAACTTGATTTTCTATGTGCCGTACTCGATGAGGCTGACTGTTTGTTATTGCTTGATGTAAATAACATCCACGTGAACAGCATCAATCATCGGTACGACGCTGACGCGTTTTTACGAGGAATACCCGGAGATCACATTGCCTACGGCCATGTGGCAGGGCATTTTGTT
>JBFIEE010000026.1:0-44855 GCA_041603535.1 Porticoccaceae bacterium | reverse complement strand
TGCAGTCAGTGCGTTACGACAAGCCGCTGCAACTCCGCGTAATTCCTGGTAAATCACCGCCAGCGAGTCTTCGTCTGGTGCATAGTCCAGCAGCATAGTCTGCAAGCCTGCTGCGGACTTACAAGGACACCACATCGAGCTTGAGATCGCTGAGTTTAGCCGCAGTATCGGCACTGGTGATGATCGCCGTGCTGCACTGCTCCTCAAGCAGGTAGGTGTTGGCCACCCGCAGCAGGTCCTCCAGCTTGACGTCGCGGACTCGGTTGCGAAACAGCTCGCGTTTTTCCCGCGTACGGCCATGTAGCTCGGCGTGGAAAGTACTTTTCGCCTCCCCAGCTGGCGATCCGGGTTTGTCGATGCTGGAAATCACCCCAAGGATGGCCTCCTCAACTGCCTGCCAGTCGTGTTTTTCGCGGTGCAGCCAGTCCAGTGACGCTCTGAAATCGGCCAGTGTGTCAGTTGTGCGGGGGTCGCGGTAAGAAAAGAAACGGAACGCGCCAATGTTGTTGTCCTGCCCGGCACCACCGCCATAGGCACCACCCTGTTCGCGAATAGCGCGATGTAAATAGCCGTTGCGGAGAAATCCGCCGAGCACATTAAGCGGTGCCGCGTCCGGGTGATCCATCGGCACCGTCGGGTAGGCCTGAGCACAGAAGTTGACCTGCGTGCTGGTTTTCCATAGCTGGCGTGTGGTGGCGCAGAGTGGCGGTCTGCTAAAGGCTGTAAAAGTACTGGCGGGCTGATGCTGGTTGCTCGCGACGATTTGCCGCAGGTGCTGCTGATAGCTATCGAGATGTTCCTGCTCACCCACCAGCAAAAATTGCCGTGGCGCGTTGGCCACCAGGCGGTGGATGTCGGCCAATTGTGCTGCCAGCCTGGCGAGCTGATCCTTATCATCCAGCGAATTGTCGAGCGCTTTAATGTGGCGAATACCTTCCAGGCCACCCCACTGGTGAGACAGTTGCGCGCCGGGGCTGAGGCCCGCCGCCGCCGCGGCCATGGCCAGGCTATGGCCGCTACCGGTAACACTGGCTTCGCGCCGCGCCCGCGACTGTGCGATCAGTTCGCGCAGGCGCGGTAATTCGTCAAAGCGCACCTCAGCGAGTGTTTGTTCCATCAGCTCGCACAGCGCCGGCTGGTTACGAGACAGACCTCGGGCGGACAACACCATGTGGCCGTGCAGGGATTGAATATCATCTGCTCGACTTTTGGTTGAGGCGTAGGCGCTGACGCCGCCGCAAATCTGTGACTGCCAGAGCTGGGTTTGCAGATAATCGCGCTGACCGACACCGAGTTCGGTCAGGCAGCTGGTATAAATGGGCAGCAGGGCGATCTGCGCTTCGCTGAATTGCGGCAGGGGCATGATGATCTGCTGATAAACCAGGCCATTACTGCCGACCGCGTAGCAGGTCAGCTCAACGGGTTCGGTACTGTGACTAGCGGCGGCCTTGTAGGCCATTTCCGGCGACACATCGGCCAGAGTGACCTTCGGCAACAGTGCTTCGTCATCCTTCTGCATTTGCCGTTTGGCCAGTGCTTCCGTGCGCGCCTGGATCTGTGCTTTGGCGTCCTCGGAAAGCTGCGCGCGAATGACCGCAAGCCGGGCTTTTTCGGCCTGTTCACGGCGCGCCGACAACTGTTGGTCGGGGTGCATAGTGAGTCGTACCCGATGCTGGTTGTCCACCAGCAGTTCGCGGCACAGATCTTTGATGAATTCGGGGTTCTGGATATCTTCCCGCAGGCCCGCCAGTACCGGTTCAAGGTCGAGCAGGGCTATCGGATCACCGCGATGGGTGGCACTGGTCAACGACGTCAGAATCAACTGCAAACCGTAGGGATAGCTGTCGCCGCCGATTTCACGCTGCTGTAATTCGAGCTGATGCAGAGACGCCTCGACCTGCTCCTGAGGCACGCCATTGCTGGCGACATCGCCAAGGACACCGAGCACCAGCTGTTCTAGCGCGTCCGCACGTTCCGGCTCGCTGCCCTCGATACCGCACACAAAGCACATTTCTTTCTGTGAGTCATCGAGCCCACAGAGCGGCGAGGGTGAGGCGCCGAGATCCGTTGTTTCCAGGGCTTTCAGCAGTGGCGAAGCGCTGTTGTCGAGCAAAATGCTGCACAACAGATGGGCGCGCATCGAAGCTTCAAGATCGGTGGCCTTGCCGAGCAGCCAGCTCAGCACAATGTGGGTTTTGCCATCGCTGGCGCCCGGCTCGTCAAACCCGTAAGCCTCCTCGACATTGATCGGCGCCAGATAACGTTTTTCATCGGCTACCGCGATAGATTCGTTGAGCGGCTCAAAACGGCTCAGTACCTGGGCTTCAAACTTACTCTGGTGTTCGGCGGCGGGAATGTCGCCAAAGGTCATAAACACCGCATTGCTGGGGTGGTAATGGGTTCTGTAAAACCTGACCAGCTGCTCATAGCTCAAATCGGGAATGTGTTCCGGATCGCCGCCGCTGTTGTAGTGGTAGGTCGTGGTTGGGTAGAGGTACTTGCAGAGGGTGTGCCACAGGGTTGAGGGCACCGAGCTCATGGCCCCCTTCATTTCGTTGAAGACCACACCCTTGTAGACCAGCTCAGAGTCGGCATTTTTAGGGTCCGCAAACTCCAGACGGTGGCCTTCCTGAGCGAAATCGAGCTCATCCAGGCGGGAAAAGAACACCGCATCCAGGTAAACGTCGAGCAGGTTGTTGAAATCTTTCCGGTTCTGGCTGGCAAAGGGGTAGGCAGTCCAGTCCGAGCTGGTGAACGCATTCATAAACGTGTTGAGGGAACGGCGGATCATCATAAAAAACGGGTCGCGCACCGGGTATTTTTCGCTACCGCACAGGGCGGTATGTTCGAGAATATGGGCCACCCCGCGACTATCCTGGGGCACCGTGCGCAAGGCCACCAGAAACACATTCTCGGCGTTATCGGTGCCGATATGAATATGCTGGGCGCCGGTTTTGACATGCCGGTACTCGGCGACGTCGAGATTAAGTGATTCAACGCGTTTTTCACGGATAAACTCAAAAGCGGGGCTGACCGGGGCATTCATACAACATTCACCTTGGCTATGACAAACGACAAACTCGAATTTGGCTACCATTCTAACGCCGAATGGCGCGGTGTAATACCGCTAGCGACATGGGCAGCTGTCGGCTACATTAGAATTGTTGTCGATAAAATGCCTGATTCTCCATATTCTGACACGACCCGCTCAACGGGGGTAACTACATGAAAAATCCAACAATCGTCGCCAGGCCGGTCTGGCTTGCAGCGCGCAAAAGCCATCTGGCAAAGGCAAAAGCATACAACTAAGCGCGATAACAACTAACGATAACGAACTAAACACCACAACGAGGACAAAGCATGAATCGAGTAGACGGCAAGGTAGCAATAGTCACCGGTGGAGCGCGCGGCCTGGGCGCAGCATCCGCCAAACGACTGGCCGAAGGCGGCGCACAGGTGGTATTAACCGACCTGCGCGAGGAGCTGGGTGCTGCCACCGCCGAGGCGATTAATCAGGCTGGCGGTAGCGCCATATTTCTTTGTCAGGATACCTCCAGCGAAGCGCAATGGATTGAGGTGGTAGCCAGAACCCGAGAGCATTTCGGCGGCGTAGATATTTTGCTGAATAACGCAGGTATCGGCACCGGCGGGCGCATCGACAAAATGGAGCTCAAAGACTGGCAACACATGATGAGCATTAACATGGAAGGCGTATTCCTGGGTATGAAACACTGCATACCGCCCATGCGCGAGCGGGCCTCCAGGTGGGAGGGTGGTGGCTCCATTATCAATATTTCATCAATCATGGGCTTCATCGGCGCCGTCGGTTCCACCGCTTATTGCGCCTCCAAGGGCGGCGTGCGCCTGGCCACCAAGGCCGCCGCTCTTGAATGCGCCAAACTGGGCTTTAATATCCGCGTCAACTCAATCCACCCCGGTTACATGGAAACCGAAGGACTGCAAAGCGCCATGCGCGCCATTGCCAAAAATAGTGGCGATGAAGCCAAGGAAGCGGCGCGCCAGGACATGATCAAATCCACGCCGATTGGTCGTCTGGGAAAACCCCGCGATATCGCCAACGGCGTACTCTTTCTCGCCTCCGATGATGCGTCATTTATTACCGGTACAGAGCTGGTGATCGATGGCGGGGTGCTGGCGCAATAAGCTTGCCCGCTTGTCAGTAATGCGATAAATGACGTTATTGCAAGGCTAGACGCTGTTGGTTTTAGACCCAGCTAACCTAAAGTGAGTAACTATTTTGGTATTCAAGTACTGTATTGCAAGACCTGCCCCCATTTTTCATGACCCCGTTTTTCACGCCACGGGAGGTGACATGGCAAAGGCCGCCAGCCAGTTCTATTCTTAGGGGTCTGCTCATCCTGGGAGTGTAACGAGGCTATGCTTGATTGCAAGACCTGACCCCGCTGATGCGCACTACAGCGTCTCGTGTTTGAAATCGTCTGGCTTGTGCTCACCACGCTTTATGCGCGCAAGACGATCATCTCGATACTGAAGACCATCCCTTAGCAAGTACAGAAGAGAAACTGCATCTTCTCCTCCTGGATCGAGGGTGAAGAGGGTGGTCGAATCCAGGTAGTGCAGAGAGACGGCATTCAAAAGCTCTTCAAGTGCGGCAAGCGCGGCTTTCACAGCTGCGCGAGAGGCCGGCGCAAGTGGCTCAACGTTTTTGCCGAGCGCGAGATCAAGATCGCGATGAGCGAGCCTACGGTTGCGCCAATCTCGAGCGAACTCACAGGCCGCAAGCGCTGCAGCGGCTAGAGGTTCAACCTGCGTGTTGATGGGAGAACTAGCTAGCAAGGCGGCGAGGTGGCGCACGCTGAGGTTTGCTTTACCCATCGACTTCTGCGGATCGGTTAGGCGAGCGAGATGGAGCAGGACATCCTCCCAGAGAGTATCTTGAACCGTACGAATGATTGACGCTGCTGCGCGGTTCAAAAGTTCTATACGTTCGGGACTAGTACCGAACAACTCTACGTACTGTGCCCATTTTTTGTTGATCCACGCTATCTCCTGCCAGAGCGCGCTGTATATCGTGCCGATCTCTTCGCCCATCTTGGCGACGTGATCAGCCTTCGCTTGTACAGCCGTGCGTTCAGATGAGGACATGATGCGCTCTAACGCTTCAAGCAGTTGTGTGCTTTTCGCATCAGCTGGCTTGACTCGTTACGCTGCATTTAATTTGACCTTACGTACATTTGAAAGCTTGATGCTTTTTTTAGCCTGCATGAAATCGAAGGCATGTTGCATAGATAGCCAGCTTTCAGGGCTACGCCCAAGCGCTTTTGACAGAAACAGCGCCATTTCGGGGCTAACACCGCTTTGCTTCTTGAGTATCCTGTTTAAAGTTGAAGGGGAGACATCGAGTTTTCAGCAAGATAGCGGCAACAAAGGCCAAAAGGCTCCATGTAGGTGGCCTGGATAAACTCGCCAGGATGAGGGGGATTGTACATAACCGTTAGTGATAATCCTCGTAGTTTAAGAGGTAGGCATTGCCGTCTATGAATTCGAAAGTGACAGGCCAATAGCCAGTTAGCTAGTTATGCAGCACCGCAATACTGCCGTCACCCAGATCACCCCAGCCGGTCACCAGGCCGAGTTTGGCGTTTTTGACCTGACGTTCTCCACACTCACCGCGCAACTGGCGGGTAGCTTCGACGATATGGTTGGCGCCGGCGACGTGGGCTTCGCTGAGCAGGCCACCGTGGGTATTGATGGGGCAGACACCACCGAGTTCGATGGCGCCATCTTTAACGTAATCGGCGATACCGCCGCGCTCGAACAGGCCCATGGCTTCCATCTGTAGCATTACCACGTAGGTGAAGCAGTCGTAGATCTGCATAAAGTCCATGTCGTGGACTTTGATACCGGCCATGTCAAAGGCTTTCTGGGCAGCGAAGGACAGGCCAATCTGAAAAGGGTCGGGCCGCGCCGCGATATCGTCAGCGGGATAGGGATGGCCCTCGGCGGCGCCAGCAATGTAGATGGGCTTTTTCGCCAGGTCTTTGGCGCGCTCTGGGTTGGAGACGATGATGGCGCAGGCACCGTCGGTTTCCAGACAGCAGTCATATAAGCGAAAGGGTTCGGAAATCCAGCGGGCGTTGAGGTATTGCTCCATGGTCAGTTCCTGACCTTTCATCAGGGCTTTGTCGTTGAGTTGGGCATGCTTGCGGGCAGCGATGGCGATGGCGCCGGTATCTTCTGGTTGCGTGCCATACAGTTGACGATGGCGGGTGGCGAGCCAGCCATAGAGCTGAACCGGGAGGGTTACGCCATAGGGTGAATAAAAATCCCTGATGGACAGGGTCATGGCTGTTTTAGCGAGGGCTTTGGGTACGGCACCCGGCTCGGACTGGGGTTTGCGCTTTGGGCCTGGTTTTGGGCGCAGGGCCGAGTACCCCTTCCAGCCACCGACCACGCAAACGTGGTTGGCGAGGCCATTTGCCACGGCGGTCGCTGCGTCCTGTAGGCCGGTGACTGCACTGGCACCGCCGGTGAGTATGGTCACGGAGTAGCGCATATCGGCGATGCCCAGATTGGCCGCCAGCTCTTCCGAAAAAATACCCGAGGGCGGAACTATGCCATCCAGCTCGCTGGGCCTGAGGCCTGCATCAGCCGCAGCATTACGAATGGCTTCCAGCATTAAATGCACGGATGATTTATTGCTGCCACCGCGTGTATAGGGTGTTTCTCCGACCCCTGTTATGACTGCTTTGTCGCTGAAGTTCATGCCTGTTGCCTGTTATTGGTGGGTTTTAGGAGTAGGTCGTCAATAGGTTTGCGGGTATTCGGTTTTGGGTTTAGCGCAGCGCTGGGTCCAGTGTTGGGTCACGTGCCGTGGCTCATGATTGGCACGCTTTTATTATGGTTCTCACTACGGGGTTCTCACTACGTGGTTGTCACTATAGTCGACATGACCGGTGTCGACATAGCTGCTGGCTGCACGGCTACCGACCTGGCTACCAACACAGCTACCGAAATCGCTACCGTCTGCTTAGCTAAAGCGACATAAAAACTGAATCCTCTGTCGAGCATGGCTTTTGAGTCTGGAAAGTCACAGCACAGCAGGCAGAAGCACGAGTGGACGGGGGGTGCGCAAAGATTTACAGGTTCTTCAGCTGCGTCTATGCTCGGTGGTCTGGCTACAACCCTTTTCGGTCGACCCGGCTGGAGATCACCAACACAAAAATATCAGATCAGGCTGAGCTTCCCCCAACTAAAATTGAATTAATTCCAATAAATAGGAGATTATGAAAATGCCAACACCACCGAGTGAAGAGGTCGTATTAAGCTGGTTCGATAGTTTGTCGAACTGGGGCCGCTGGGGCGACGATGATCGTCTGGGCACCATGAATCATTTAACACCGACAAAGCGGGTGTCTTCCGCGAGCCTGGTTCGGGAAGGTATTTCGGTGTCGTGCAGCTGGGATATTAAAACCGGCTTACAGCCCGGCGCGACCGTTGAGTCTCAGCGCTACATGCTGTCCACCGGGCTGGGGCTGGACGAAGAAGGGCGCAAGGGTCTGTTTGGTGCTGGCCGGGCAGGGGCCGCGCAGGAGTACATTGGCATGGTCTTTCACGGTCTTGATGTCACGCATCTGGATTCGTTGGCGCATCTGTTTTGGGATGGGAAAATGTACAACGGCGTTTCCTCATCCCAGGTGTCTGATCGTAACGGCGCCTTAACCCACGATGTGCTGGCGGTTAAGGAGGGCGTCACTACCCGCGGCATTCTGCTGGATATCCCGCGCTTACGCGGTGTTGATGTGCTGGATGCGGCCGATCATGTTTTCCCGGAAGATCTGGAAGCGGCGGAGCAGGCTGCGGGCGTGCGTGTTGAGCCGGGCGATGTGTTGCTCGTTCGTACGGGTGAGGGCGGTGCCCGCATTGCGCAGAAAAAGGCTTATAACGCTAACAAGCCTCGCTCGGGCTATCAGGCAGCCTGTCTGCCCTGGTTGCAGGAGCGGGGGGTCGCCATGATCGGCTCCGACGTTGCCCAGGACGTTACCCCGGCGGGCTACAAAACTGTCAGTATGCCCATCCATATGGTGGGTATTGTGGCAATGGGCCTGTGGCTTATTGACAACTGTCAGCTCGAAGAGCTGGCCGCAACCTGCGAACGACTGGGTCGCTGGGAGTTCCAGTTCATGATGTCGCCGATTCGTTTTCAGGGTGTGACGGGCAGCCCGGTCAATCCGCTGGCGATTTTCTAAAGCGGGCCCAGGAAAAGACATGTCTGCGGTCATTGATACACCGCTGCTCATTGTCGGCGGCGGTCCGGCGGCGCTGATTGTTGCGACCGTGGTCAGTGGGTCGAGCATGGGGAGTCTCATCGTTGGCCACGAGTCAGTGGGCGGTGATGAGCTGGTGCAGCTTGATGAGGCCGCGGTGGCGGTACTCAAACCGCACGGTGTAATCAATGTGTTGCGGCCCTATGCCACAAGTACGGAACCCTTTGTGATCACCGCCGCGTTGTTTGAAAAAGTGTTGAAACACCACTGCGTGGTGAATATGAATATCACCGTTTACGATGGCATGAAGTTAGTCAATTTAAAGATTGTTGGTGATGGCGGTGATGCTAGTGATGGCGGCGACAGGGATAGCGGTGATGGTAAAGCCGCCCGTGAGGGGCTCGGCGCCAGGGCCACCATTAGCGATGGTCACTCTCAGTGGCAGGTTAAGGCTGATTATCTGGCAGATACCGGGCACCTGTCGGTTGACCTTAATGAGGCCATTAAGTCCGGTGCCGTGTTGGCCCATCAGGTACTTAGTCGTCTTCGCCCTGTCCGGTAGTGAGTGCTTATCCGTTCCAGAAGCGAACGCGGCCGGTATCCATATGGATGAAACCGCTACCGGGGTAATAGCCGACGCCACCACCACGCAGCGCGAGTGCAGCCTGGTGCAGACCGGCAAGATTCTGGCCGGGGACACGAATATCGATGGCTTTACCTTCCAGGTGCAGGCTACGCGACGCAACGCCGCTTGAGTTGGCGTTTAGCATGGTATTGGTTGCCGGGGAGCGATAACCAGAGATGATGCCGAAAGGCTTGTTGCTGTTTACCTTGAGCTTCAGCGCGTAGAGCAGATTAAGCAGTTTTGGATCAATAGGCATAACATCGTTGGTGCGGAAATCCCGCAGAATATGGTTTATATCGGCGAGATTGTCTTTGATGTAGGTGCCATTGGCCCAGTAGGCGGTCTTGAGCTTTTCGCCGGTATGCAGGTTTTCAAAAGTCAGAACCCGTTCGCCGCGGGGCTGAACCTGCGCCATGGCCGGCGCCATGGCAAAGCCAGCGGCTGCCATCGCGGCTAAACCCAGTATGCGCCGCCGCCCTGGTGACACCAGGGATTCGTCTCTGTCGTGATTTTTTCTAAAGCCCATGCTTCACCCTGTCTGCTGTGTGAAAAAGTGTCGTGTTAAAACTGTCGTAAGTTCCGAAAATACATCGATCCCGGTAGCACGTCTGTTTTATGGTCGCTCCATTGGTTATGGCTACCGTTATTGCCGCTCCTAGGTTGTCGCTGCTAGTTGTTACCGCTAGTTGTCGCTAATTTATGGTCGCTGGTTACTTGTCATTGTCATTGTCGCTTGCCGGCTGTCGCCAGGACAACTGACCGGTCGGCAATCTGATCATAAACTAGAGGCCGACTTTTTTAAGCTACTTATAACTTTGTTAAGGCACTTATGACTCTGCTAAGTTACCCATTTAGGTAAACCGCCTTGTAGATAAATTGGTCTAATTCCCCGGACTTCCATCTGAAACAGGAGAAACTGCATAAACCTGGCTGATTTTCGATCAAAATCCGGGCAGTGTAAATAGCGTCGCGGAAATCAGTCGGCCTCCGATCCGAATAATGCGATTGCCATCGCTTTATCCCGTTCATAAACATCGGGGCGAAATTGCAGTACACCCCGCTCATCGACCCAGGCGGTCATATAGGTGAAATAAATCGGTACGGGCTCTCGTAAACTGACGTTCTGGGTGACGTTGGACTTGATCGTGTCCAGGAGCCGCGCGCCGTCCCAGGTGTCGTCGTTAAGCAGCCGCTCTGCCAGCTCAAGTGGGCGCTCCAGCCGAATACAGCCGGAGCTGAAGGTTCGTACGGCTCTGTCGAATAGCTCGCGCTTTGGCGTGTCGTGCAAATAGATATCGAAGGGATTGTTGAGCATAAATTTGATACGGCCAAGGGCGTTGCCGGGTCCTGGGTCCTGGCGGAATTTATAGGGAGAGTGGCGACGGGTGATGCGACTCCAGTCGACCTGTTCCGGGCTTATTTCGATGGCGTCCGTTTTCCAGCTGTCGAAAACGCGAATCTTCTGCTGCGCCAGATAATTGGGATTCGACCTGAGTTGAGGATAGATATCTTCTTTCAGGATCACGGCTGGAATGGTCCAGGTCGGATTAACCGCCAGGTAAGTGAGGCGTCCGGAGAAGGCCGGTGTCTGGCGGTAGGTTTTGCCAACGATAACTCGCATTTTCAATGGCAGATGCCCCTCTTCATTGAGTTCCAGTTCGTAACCCGCCATGTTCACGAGGATGTAGCGGTCGCCAAAATCCCGAGGCAGCCAGTGCCAGCGCTCAAGGTTAACCCGCACCTGCGTGATATGTTGTTCCACCGATAAATTGATGGCCTTGAGGGTTTGGGCACCCACGGCGCCGTCGACTTCCAGGCCATGGCGGGCCTGAAAAAATCGCACAGCCTCTTCCAGCTCATCATCGAAAAACTCTGGCGATTCAAGCGGCTCTACAGTCAAATCGCCACTGATTTTCAGCCGCTCCCGCAATAGCGCCACGCGTTGATCCCGATCCTCGCGGCGCAAGGTCGGACCCGCTGGCAGCGTTTGCCAGCCGCCCGTCGCTGCCAGTTGCTGTAGGCGATGCAGGGCGCCGCGCAATGCTTTGTAACGTGTATGGGAAGGGGTTAGCCCGGTGATGACCTCTTTAACACGAGCCTGTTCGACAGCCTCGACCAGCAGTTCGTCGGGTCGTACTTCGGGTGGTGGGATATGCCATTGAATATCGAGCTCAACCGGCAGGAAGCGCCCGCGATACCGGTCGGTCGCCAGTCTTAGAAAGGCATCGCTGAGCAGCAGCTCAAGCTCTACGCCGTTGCTGGCGGCCCCGCTATCGTCGTCTATCAGTGAGCGGATACGGGACAAATGATAATTTTCCGCCTCGAAACCGCCTTGCCCGGCGTGCTCGATCTGTTCAATCAGAACTGCAGCCTGAGTGCTCAGTCCGTGCGGTCCCAACCATAGTGGTTGGTAGTCCAGGCGAAGATAGAGGGCATGTAAACGCTCAGCCTGTGCTAGCTGAATAGCACGAGTACCGTTGCCGCCGCTTTGAAAAGCATGTTGCAGCCCGTCACGGGTCTGCTCGGGGGAAATAGCTGTTGAGGCCCGTAACAGAGGCGATGCTAACAGCAGTGTGAGCAGGAAAACGGCGACCGCTACACCTGGCGCGGCCCAATTCCAGTTATTGTTGTTGGGCTGGCTGTACCCATGCCGGTATTTGCGGCCCCTCTGGCAGGGGTGTTGAGTGACGAACCATTGCATATCATCTCCACTAAAGACGTTCTGGTAAAGCCGTATCAGACGCGGCCGCACGCCGTCTGTGACCGAGCTTACCTTATCGATAAGCTAATATCGACGCGCCAGGTCATGTGAAGCGTTCGAGCCGTCGGGCCAGACGCTTACCCGGCAGCGTAAGCGCGCTATCGCAGCAAAAATTATTAGCTTGCTGCCCAGGCAGTGCCTTAATATACGGACCCAACTGGCCCCTGCGCGTCATAGTTCGGCGAGACTTTTGAAGCGGGCAAAACCCGTTTAAAAGGGCGACAGCTAAACCGTCGCGCAAGGGGGCGCTCGGCTGGGATAACCCTGCGCTGCCGCTGGTCAGGCCTTGTCGCCGCACCCCTAAACTGGAGATTAATATGGGATCAGATGAAGAACGAGATGTAGAGAAGGGCTATGCGAAGGCGGATTTCGTCGCAAAACTGCGGCGCCTCGCTGATGCCATTGAGAACGGTGAGCGTTTCAAAATACAGATTGCAGGTGAGCGAGTATATGTCCCGGTCAGGGCTTCCTTCACCATTGAGCACGAGAGATCAGGCGACGAAGAAGAAATAGAGTTTCAGATCAAATGGACACGTGAGTAATTAGCGAGACGTACAATCCCAGCGTTGCATATATCTTTGAACCAAGGGCCTGTATTCAGGCGGTTTCTAAGGGCGGGTTTTAAGCGGTTCATTATAAAGGCAGGCGAATTTGCTCTTCCCTGGCCAGATATTCTCTGAGGTTTTTGGGTCGATAGCTGTTGCCGCTATAAAAACGCTGTTCGGCGCTAATGTGCAGCGTTTCGTCGGCATTGGTAGCGCCGATAGCTCGTTGTTGAGAGCCTAACACCCGCATCGCGCCACTGTAAGAGTTGTGTAATTGTTGCACGCTATCTGTAGCGTATACCCTGTTGAGGTATTCCTGATCCAGACTTAAACCACACATGCTGGCCTTCTCGGCCATCCAGCGTAGTGCTATATGCGATAGCCCGGTTTCACGGTAGCCGCCGCCGATATCGCTGTGGACACCGGCAAACCAGCTTTGCTCAGTGCGTGTGCGGCCATCTTTGGTTTGCCAGAGAGTTGGGGCGAAGGGCTTGCGTTTTTCGTCGATGGCGAGGGCGTGGTAAGCGTTATCGACAATGCTGCTGATGGTAGTGTCGTGAAACTGATAACGATCATCGTTAAACGATTCGAACAGTTTGAGGGGGATGCCGAGGGCGCCGACGGTGTCCCACACGCCAAGAAACTTGACCTTAACCTGATGACAGTGGGGTTCGCGAAAGGCCTGGGCATTTTCGGCGTCAGCATGCCATTTGGTACGATAGATATGGTAGGCCTTGGGAATTAGCCGGGCGTGGACTTTGTGCAGTAGCCAGGCGTTGCGCAACAGGCCGATACAACTGCGCGCCGTGTAGGCGCCGCGGCTGAAGCCGAACAACCAGAGTTCATCGCCAGGCACATAGTTGTGGACCAGAAAACGGTAGGCATCCTGAATATTTTTGTCGATGCCATCGCCGATGGCACCGCCGCCGAGTGAATCCAGTTTCCCATCTGTGCCGACGCCCCAGTCGTAAAAAACCACCTGCTCGGTGCCGTCCGACCCGCGTGGACGAATTGCCTGCGCGATGTGTACTACATTGGTTGTAAGATCTGACTCCGGCGTGTTCCAGGTGCCATCGCAACAGATGATCAAGCGCTTCATGGCGGCTTCCAGTGCTTTGGTGCGTTATTGCCCGGTAATCTTTTGCGGGCTTATATATTGTGCAGGAAGTGTAGCAAAATCTTTACTCGGGAATTGCCTGGCCGCCGAAAAATGAGCGATCACTCAGAGCCGTATTTCGGCGTCATGATTAACTGGCCCTGGGCGTTTATCAAAATCCCTGGCTGGACGATGGCGCTCTGTCGCGCGCGGGCCGCGAGCTAAATCGAGCAGGAGAGAGGGCCATGCCGGCGTCGCACGGCAACTCACTGCAATACAGCGGGTGTTGCAGGCAGGGTAATTGCGACACGGATAATTAGAGTGCTAATTAAAGTGCGCGTAATCTCCGCTGGACTTGGCCTTTTGATGAGCCATAATCGAAACTGACGGGGATGATAATCAGCAACACAGGGGTAACACTATGAGAAAAGTTATGATTGCGGGCACCGGTATGACCCGCTTTGGTAAGCACTTTGACGCCACCATCCGTAGCCTGACCGTTGACGCCTTGAATCAGGCGCTGGCGGATGCCCAGGCCAGCGTTGCCGATGTCGATACCGTCTTTTTTGGTAATGCCGCTGCGGGTTTGCTCACCGGGCAGGAGATGATCCCCGGGCAGGTAGCCTTGCGTGAAACCGGGCTGATGGGCAAACCCATTATCAATGTTGAAAATGCCTGTGCGTCGGCTTCGACCGCGGCGCATCTGGCCTGGTTGTCGGTGGCCTCGGGTCAGTCGGAAGTAGCGGTGGCGATAGGCGCTGAAAAAATGACCAACAAAGATAAGGCGGTGCCCTTCAAAGCGCTCATTGCCGCCATGGATCTTGAGCAAATCAAGGCGGAAACAGGCTCAGACGATCCCCTGACGGCGGGCAGTGCGCCGGGACGTTCCGGCTTTATGGATATCTACGCGGGCAAGGCGCGCAAGTACATGAAAGAAGCTGGCGCGACCATTGAAGATTTTGCGCGGGTTGCGGCCAAGTCGCACAAATTTGGTTCGTTGAACCCCAGGGCGCAATTCCAGAAACCGCTGTCCATTGAAGAAATTCTGGCCAGCCGTGAAATTATCAGCCCGCTAACCTTGGCGATGTGTTCCCCGATTGGTGACGGTGCGGCAGTTTTAGTGTTTACATCTGAAGAGTTTGCAAAAAAGCACGGTTGCGATGCGGTAGTTGTTGAGACCATTACGCTGGTTTCCGGTATGCCCGGCGGGCCTAATTGCAACCTGCGGGCCAGTGAAAAAGCCTACAACGCAGCGGGTATCAGCCCGCAGGACATCGATGTGGTCGAGCTACATGATGCGGCTTCGCCCGCTGAATTGATGTATATCGAAGAGCTGGGGCTGTGTGGCAAAGGTGAAGGCGTGAAGATGATCCGTGACGGTCAGACTGATCTCGGCGGCCGGGTGCCCGTTAATACCAGTGGCGGCCTGGTCGCCAAGGGGCACCCCGTAGGTGCTACCGGTTGTGCACAAATTGTCGAGCTGGCCGACCAGTTGCGCGGTCGTTGTGGGGCGCGACAGGTTGCGGGCGCCAGGGTAGGTCTGGCGCAAAATGGCGGGGGCTGGATCGAAGATGACACAGCGGCAACGACACTCACGGTGTTAACTCGCTAGGGCTTTTAATAACAGGTTTAGAGACGTCAGTTAAAGGGGTATTACTATGACTTCACTGGAACAACGTATTCAGGTGCTTGAGGATAAGGACGCCATTCGCGAATTGACCGCACAATATTGTTACGCGGTGGTCGCCAAAGATTCGGCGGCGCTAATCAATATGTTTACCGAAGATGGTGTGTTTGATATGTCGCCGCAGATGCACTTTGAGGGTCGCGCGCAGTTAACGGAACTCTACACGGACAAGATTGCTGAAGTGGCGCCCAAGCCGTTTATTCAGAACCATATGATTCAGGTCAATGGCGATAAGGCGACGGGTAATTGCGCGGTTGAGATTCGTCTGGTGGACGACGGCAAGGCCGTCACTGCCTGCGGGCATTACGATGACACCTATCAACGGGTGGGTGGGCAATGGAAATTCGCGCGACGTGATTTCAAGCTCTACCACTGGGTGCCGCTGGCGGAAGGCTGGGCAAATTCAAACTGAGGTCTGAGCGGCGGATCAAACCGAGTGGGTGCCTGATGTAGCGAGACGTGCTTTTACACATCGCAACGCTGTACCCCCCTGTAATTGTGATTAAAGCTGGACTTGTCTCATCAAAGCCATCTTCCTGCTCTGGTTACTGTCGGCGACGCTCCTGACATATAGCCGTCACGCGTTTGGCAAAAGTAATATTTGGCAGCAGTAAAAAAAGCCCGACCTGATGACTCAGGTCGGGCGTCGCTATCGCGTTAACACCCACTATCAATGGCAATGGGGGTCGTGTTTGTGCTCTGGTGTCGCTAGACAGGCAGGTTGTAGCATTCCTTTACATTGTCATGAAGAATCCAGTCTTTTTCCTGCTGGGTCATGTCCTGGGTGTGCTCAGCCAATATGCCTTGCGACCAGGGCCAGGTGGAGTCGCTATGCGGAAAGTCATTGGCCCACATCAGGCGCCGTGAATTCATATCATCGCGGTATTTGAAGGCTGTCCAGTCGTCCTGAAAGGTTAGATAGATATTGTTCAGGAAGTACTCGCTGGGCATTTTTTCCAGGGGTGGGGCCTTCATCCAGAACCGGTGCCGGTCATAGGCGTGATCCATGCGATAGATGAAATGCGGCACCCAGCCGGCATCCGCTTCGGCACAGACAACTTTGAGTTTGGGGTGGCGTTCAAACACACCGCCAAAGACAAAAGTGCCCAGGATATCCTGGCAGCCACGCATGATGCCCAGGAAGCCGTTAATTTTCGGGCCGCGTTGCTTCAGAGAGTCGCCTCTGGAGGTCAGGATATGAAATGACAGGGGTAATTCAAGGTCGACCGCCGCTTCCCACAGGGCGTCATACATGGGGTCATCGTAATCCGCTTCCGGCGGATTGCCAGTCATCATCACGCCAACGTAGCCGCGTTTTTTAGCGTCCTCCAGTTCCTTGATGCCTTCATCAACGGTGCGTAAAGCCACCTGACCCAGGCCGAACAGACGCCCTTTTGGCGCATCACCGATAAATGTTTCCAGCCAGCGGTTATAGGCCCCGAAACAGGCCACCTGATAGTCGGTGTCAGGGTGGTTACACAGCAGCATACCGGCCGTGGGGTAAATGATTTCGGCTGAGACGCCGTCGCGATCCTGGTCGGCAGCACGATAGGCGCCGTTCCAGGCACTTTTTGGCAGGTCTTCAAACTTTACGCCACCAGGCTTTAATTCCTCTGGTTTTTTTCCTGCGGCCGCCGACAGCGCCATGGGTACCGGCTGCTTGAGCCCGTCAACGATAAAGACATCACCGTACCTCTCGTGATGTTCTACGCGTGGCGCGCGGTCTTTAAAGGCGGGATCGATAAAATCTATGTAGCAATTGGGCGGTTCGGAAATATGCGAATCCGCGGAAATGATGGGTTTATTCATGGCTTGTCCTCTTCAAAGTTGCATTGCTAATCTAAAGTTATCTTGCTGATCTAAGGGGTTAAAAATTTCACCGTGAAACAGGGATGTCGTCTGACGTGGCGAAGTTGGTATTGGACATCAACAGCCACAACAAAGGACTCGGCTTGTCGAATATCGACACACCTATAGAAATTGTTGTCCTCGCAGTAAAGCGCAAAATATTGCTGATTTCTACCTTTTTGTAAGTCTGCGGCGCTTCGTGTCGCTCGCGGTGCGATCATTCTTGCCGCAAACGGTTAGTCTGACACAGCAGGTGCGCCGGACTAGCTGGCAGATCATTGAATGGCTGGCGAGCGCGTTGTTGATCGTAAGCACCGGTTACAATAGGCACATCCGGGTGCGTGCAGGCCCGGTGTCAATCTGGTTTGTCTATCTCGAGATAGGAGTCAACGTGAGGAGTCTGCGCAATTTCATTCTGATTACTATGCTTGGCGGGTTTGCTGTGATCCTGCCCGCTGTTTTGTTGTGGCTGATATTTCAATGGTTAGCCGGCGTCATTATCGGTGTCATTGCGCCCGCTACGGCGCTGATTACCGAAGTAGCCGCGGTCAATCAAATTATTGCCATGTCCCTTGCCCTGGGAACGGTTCTGGCGAGTTGCTTCATCATTGGCCTGGCGTTAAAGACGCGTGTTGGTCGATGGTTGCATGAGCGACTTGATGGCAGCCTGGAAAAGCTGGTGCCCGGATATCGAACCATCAGGGATATCACGCGTGAGCTGCTGGGCGGCACGGGTAATAAAAGCCTGCTTAACGGCGAGGTCGCGCTGGCTAAAATCTATGGCCCGAATTCCCCGGTGACGGTGACGGCAATTATCACCAGCCGCCACGGTGATGGCGGCTATACGGTGTATGTGCCAACCGCGCCGATCCCCACGTCGGGTATTACTTATCATTTACCGGCGGACTGTGTTGAGCTCCTCGTTGGCATTAGCGTTGAGGAGGCAATGCGAACCATCGTGGCATGTGGCGCAGGATCGGCGACGATGCTTGAGAGGGCGCGAAAGCGCGTTACGTAGATTTACGTAGATACCGTAGACAGAACAACCTGGTTCTGTGCTGTTTCTGGTTTAGGAGCTTACCTGGATACGGTTGCGCTTGAGGTCACGAATAATAAAACGCGCTGGGTGCAGGGCGATCTGTAAATCGAGCGGCAGGGCGGGGACTTCCCGGTTAATCACCCCGGCCAATAGTTCAGCGCCAAGGGGTGCGTAGGTGAAGCCACGCGAACCGAGACCGCAGTGAACATATAACCCTGGCCAGTAGCTGCCGCAACGGGGTATATCGGCACGGGCATTGGTGCGTAGAAGCGCGAAATCCTCGGTGAACGCGGTGAAGTTTGCTGCTGGCCCTATCAGCGGCAAGTAGTCCGGTGTGGTGCAGCGCAGACTGGCGCGACCGTCCAGTATTGCCGGTGATGGATTATCGAGAAAATTGGGCAGCGCCGGGTCTGTTAATAGTAGCTGGTCGAGGTTGCGCCGGTGGTCAACGTCACGAATATCCGGGGTTGTGGTGTCCAGGTTATAGGTCGCACCGAGTGTGTGGGAACCACCACTCGCGGGTGCCAGGTATCCGGCGCCACAAATAACCGTGCGGAGATGCTGGCTGGGCGGGGTAACGGGAACACTGGAGATTTGCCCTCGTATTGCCTTTAAGGGCAGGTGGCGGGTTTGAGTAAAGCTTTGAGAGCCGTTGCTGGCCGCAATAACGACCACCGCGGAAGTATCAGGCAGTTGATCCCCTGTATTTAGCGACCATTGTTGGCAGGATGAATCCCAGGTCAACCCGTTTACCCTTTTCTCCTTAATACTAATATTAGTGTGGTTGACTAACTGCTCGCAGACGCGCTGGGGCGCAATCCAGCCCAGCGAGGGGAAGTAGAGGGCACTTGTTGCAGCGAGCTGTAAGCCGCAGACCTCGCCAATTTCCGCTCGATTTAACAGGGAAACAAATGGGCCGGTACAGTGCGCGTTTCGCCGATTCGTAAAACGCTGCAGGCCGCCGCGAAAATTGTTAGCGATGGTGGCGAATACCTCAGCGTCTGACGGTTTTTCTGGCAACACGATAATGCCGCAGCGAGCACCGGCAGAGCCCTGAGCAAGATCGACCGGGTTTTTGTCCGGTGCACGCGCACTGGTTCTACTCGGGTTCGGGTCATCCCAGAAAGGTGAATAAAAACGCGCGGCATAGAGTAGCGCGGCGAGGTTGAAGCGGCTCAGGAATGATGCCTCAGGTGACAGGCGGGGGTAAATGACGCCCTGTGGATTACCGGAAGCCCCGCTTGCTACTCGACCGGCCTGCTCGTAGATCGTAACCTGCCAGCCGCGTCGCGCCAGTGCCAGTGCGGTGGAGCAGCCAGCAATGCCGCCACCGATAATGGCGGCCCGTCTATCAGCAGGCTTGTCTCGAAGCGTCGATCTGTATCGAATAGTCGGCATTTCGCCAGGCGCTACGCGCTCCCCAGGGGCCGCAGCGTTTTTAGTCGGTGTATTAAAGCGCGTCGTTGTTGGCGTTACCGTACTGACCGTGCCCGGAAGCGCAGTCAACGACGGGATATGCCAGGGGGGAGCAAAACGGGCGTTGCGGGTGCTGGTATGGGAGCGAGTTGTTTCTGTACGGGAGCGGTGTGCTGCAGCATGGGGAAGACCGGCTCCCGCTCCCGTAGTATGGATAGCATCGATAGTATCAAGCGCCAGGAGGTCATCAGTTGTTTTGTTGTTCACGGACCTAAACTGGCCAAACAGCATATCTTTCTTGCCGTTATAGCCGACCATTCTGGTCGCGCTAAAACCCGCTGCCTGCAGCCCCTGCAAAACCATGTCAGTAACTGTGTCGGTGCTGAAGGTCGTCTGTTGCTGACTCAAACTGGCGATGCCCTGAAACAGGGTGTCTGACCACCTGGCCGAATTTTTGGCGGGCGCGAAGCCATGCAGAAACCATGCGTCAATGGTAAAGCGTTGTCGGTGTTTGAAAGCCGGGTTGTCGCAGGCGCTGAGTTCTTCAAGCGCGTGCTCAGTATTGCCAAATATCAGGGTAAGGGCGATACGTTTGTTGTTGTCAGCGTCGACCAGGTCCAGACGATGAAAGCCCGGCACCAGCGCCGGGTACTGGTCAATTAATTGCGCAGCAAGTCCGGACAGGGTTGGCCAGGCGGCCAGTGCTCTGCGCAGGTCCTGCGGGGATAAGGGGTGTCGTTCAGTGGCAACAAAATGCAGGGTCGCACTGGCGGGCGCTTTGTTAAACCACAGTTTAGCTGCGGCGAGAAAATTGAGGCCGGTGCCAAAACCCGTTTCGACGATGGTGAAAATAGCGGCTGGTGCTAAGGTTAGCCAGCGGGCTGTGAGCTGATTGCCGTCGAGGAAAACGTGATGCGCCTCGGCAAGGCCATCAGCGCCCGAAAAATAGGCATCGGTGAACTCTGTCGAGTAGGCGTGACCGCCCTCCCACCCAGGCACCGCAGCTTCGATTGCGACGAGACGACGGGGCTTGGCGGCGCTGGAATCGTCGCGCGGCGTCATGGTTTGTCGCTATGGGCCTGGAGTAAAGATATAAACGCTCTGGCGGCATTGGAAAGGGTTTTCTCTCGATGTTGAATAAAACCCAGTTGGCGTTCGACAAAAAGATCCGCGCAGCGCAGCGATACGAGGGTCTGATCCAGCATCGTGACCGGCAGCATGCTCCAGCCCAGTCCGACCGAAACCAACATTTTAATGGTTTCAAGATAATTGGTTGCCATGGTGGCGTTTAGCTGTTTCTTTTTGTGGTTAAAAAGTTGCTTAATCATGCGTCCGGTATAGGTGTTAAGCCCCGGCAATATTGCCGGATGGGCGCACAGATCGCCAAGTGTAACTGCTTTCGGTGCGGTCAGCGGATGGCCTAGCGCGCACACAAGGCTGAGAGGGTCGCGCCAGATTGGCGTCGCAAGGATTTTAGGGTGATCCTGGGGCGCCAGGGTGATCACCGCCAGTTCAAAACGACCCTGGCGAACCGCCTCGTAGGCGACTTCGGAATCCATGAAATCAACTTCCAGAGAGACTTCCGGGTGCCGGTTCACAAAGCCTTTGAGTATGGGTGGGAGCCGGTGCAGGCCGATATGGTGGCTGATGGCCAGGCGCAGATCACCGGCCACAGTGCCTGACAGATCGCGAATGATTTGCTGGGTTGCAGCCAGCTCAAGCAGCAGGCTCTGGGCTCGGGGTAGTAGCGCCGCACCCGCTTCGGTAAGGCTGATGGTGCGGGCAATACGATTAAACAGGCGGCAATTCAGTTGTTCTTCGAGCAGGGCGATGCGCTTGCTGATGGCCGGTTGCGTCAGGTGGATTTTTTCGGCGGCGCCGGAAAAAGAACCCGCGTCCACTACGGCGACAAATGCTTCGAGAAGTTGCGTTTCCATGGGCTTATTTTACATTCCAAGTAAGAATCGTAACAATAAAAAATATAAATTTGTTTTATCAATAGGGCGGCATTAGACTGCCTCGATTATGCTGTAGGCTGCACCCTTACATAGGATAAACCGTGGCGCTGGGAGGTTCGGATGGCTGGAAAGACACTGTACGACAAATTGTGGGATTCCCACCTCGTTAAGGAGCTCGATGATGGATCAGCTCTGTTGTATATCGATCGGCACTTACTCCATGAAGTGACTTCGCCGCAAGCTTTTGAGGGCCTGCGCCTCGCTGGCCGAAAACCCTGGCGTATTGATGCCAATCTGGCTACGCCGGATCATAACGTGCCTACCGAAAGTGGCGAGCGAGCGGGCGGCGTCGCGGCAATTGCCGATAACGTGTCGCGCATCCAGGTTCAGACGCTGGATGACAATTGCGCTGAATACGGCATCGTTGAGCACCGTATCAATGATGCTGGGCAGGGCATCGTGCACGTTATCGGGCCGGAGCAGGGCGCGACATTACCGGGGACCACGGTGGTGTGCGGCGATTCGCATACCGCCACGCACGGCGCCCTCGGCGCGCTGGCGCACGGTATCGGCACCTCTGAGGTGGAGCATGTGCTGGCCACTCAGTGCCTGGTGACACAAAAAATGAAGAACATGCTCATTAGAGTGGATGGCAAACTGGGCGCAGGCGTGACGCCAAAGGATGTGGTGCTGGCCATCATCGGTAAAATTGGTACCGCTGGGGGCAACGGTTGCGCCATTGAGTTCGGCGGTGAGGTTTTCCGGGACATGACCATGGAAGGGCGGATGACGGTGTGCAACATGGCCATCGAGGCAGGCGCGCGCGTCGGTATGGTGGCGGTGGATGACAAAACGATTGCCTATGTGAAAGGTCGGCAATATGCCCCTACCGGGGCTGACTGGGATCAGGCGGTCGCCTACTGGCAAACGCTGCACAGCGACGCCGATGCCCGCTTTGATGCTGTAGTGGAGCTAACGGGTGGTGATATCGAGCCGCAGGTTAGCTGGGGGACTTCGCCAGAAATGGTGTTGCCGATCAGTGGCAGTGTGCCGGATCCTGAACATCTGTCTGACCCAGGTAAGCGAGACGGCGTGCTCCGCGCGTTGAAATATATGGGCTTGCAGGCGAATCAACCGTTAACCGAAATATATGTTGACCGGGTATTTATCGGTTCCTGTACTAATTCCCGTATCGAGGATTTACGTGCCGCCGCGGCGGTAGCGCAGGGGCGTAAGGTGGCTGAATCTGTCAAGCAGGTATTGATTGTACCGGGCTCCCAGGCCGTTAAGCGTCAGGCCGAAGCGGAAGGGCTGGATAAGATTTTTACTGCTGCGGGGATGGAATGGCGCGAGCCGGGGTGCTCCATGTGCCTGGCGATGAATGCCGACAGGCTGGGCGCGGGCGAGCATTGTGCCTCCACCTCCAACCGCAATTTTGAAGGTCGTCAGGGCAACGGGGGGCGCACGCATCTGGTGAGTCCGGCTATGGCTGCCGCCGCTGCGGTCACGGGGCATTTTGTCGATGTTCGTGAACTGATGGCAGGGGGACGATCATGAAAAGTTTTACCTCGCACACGGGTTTGGTCGCGCCGATGGACCGCGCCAACGTGGATACCGATATGATCATTCCCAAACAATTTCTGAAATCCATCAAGCGTAGCGGCTTCGGACAGAACCTGTTTGATGAGGTGCGTTATCTGGACGAAGGTCAGCCGGATCAGGACGCCAGCCAGCGCCCGCTGAACATGGATTTTCCACTCAACTGGCCGCGTTATCGGGGGGCATCGATTTTACTGGCGCGGCGTAATTTTGGCTGTGGGTCCAGTCGTGAACATGCCCCCTGGGCTCTGGAGGACTACGGTTTCCGCGTCATCATAGCGCCGAGCTACGCCGATATATTCTTTAATAATTGCTTTAAAAATGGAATATTACCTATTGTATTAAAAGAAGAAATAGTTGATGAGTTGTTTTGTTCCGTGGATGCTGTCGAAGGGTATTCGCTGACCGTTGATTTGCCGGCTCAAACCATCACGAAAGCGGATGGCAGTGTCATTCACTTTGCGGTAGATGACTTCCGCAAGAAGTGTTTATTGGCCGGTCTTGATGAGATTGGGCTGAGCTTGCAGGAGGCGACGGCTATCAGAGCGTTTGAACGTAGCTGGCGGCAACGGTGCCCATGGTTGTTTGATGCCTTGCGCTAACCGGTTGTTTGATGCCCTGCGCTAACAAAAGGGTGTCGGTAGTATAGACGCGGGCGTTTGGAAAAGTAGTGTATTGAAAAACGAGGTATTGGACAGGAGCCAATGTTGTGGCAAAGAGTGTTGGGACAAAGAAAGTATTGATATTACCCGGTGATGGTATCGGACCTGAAATCGTCGCCGAGGCGGTCAGGGTGCTGGCTGCGGTCAACGAAAAATTTAAACTGGGCCTGATGTTTGAGGAGGGCCTGCTGGGTGGTTGTGCCATTGATAAGTTTGGCGTGCCGTTTCCGGAGGTGACGTTGGCACAGGCCAGGCATGCCGATGCCATTTTGCTTGGTGCCGTCGGTGGGCCGAAATGGGATCACCTCGATCCGTCGATTCGCCCAGAAAAGGGTTTGTTAGGCATTCGTTCACAGTTGGGGCTGTTTGGCAATCTGCGCCCGGCGATTCTCTATCCGCAGCTTGCGGAGGCGTCATCCCTCAAACCGGAGGTGGTCAGCGGGCTGGATATTCTGATCGTTCGCGAGCTCACCGGCGGCATCTATTTTGGCCAGCCACGGGGATTTGATCGAACAGAATCGGGGGAGCGACGCGGTTACAATACCTACGTGTATACGGAGTCGGAGATTCGTCGTATCGGTCAGCTCGCCTTTGACTCGGCCCGCAAGCGCAGCGGCAAGGTTTGTTCGGTCGACAAGGCCAATGTGCTGGAAGTGACGATGTTGTGGCGCGAGGTAATGACTGAGCTTGGCAATGATTACCCGGATGTTGAATTGAGTCATATGTATGTGGATAACGCCGCGATGCAGTTGGTGCGTGCTCCGAAGCAGTTTGACGTCATTGTGACCGGTAATATGTTTGGCGATATTCTTTCTGATCAGGCGGCCATGTTAACGGGCTCTATCGGTATGTTGCCATCGGCATCGCTGGATGCTAATGGCAAGGGGTTGTACGAACCCTGTCATGGTTCGGCCCCCGACATCGCGGGGCAGGGTGTCGCTAACCCGCTGGCGACGATACTGTCCGCTGCGATGTTGCTGCGTTATTCGCTGAATATGCCAGAGCCGGCTGCGGCCATCGAAGCGGCCGTTGGTAAGGTGCTTGATCAGGGCTGGCGTACGGCAGATATTTGCACTGCGAACACCCGTAAAGTAAGTACGGTTGAGATGGGTAAAGCGGTATTATCTACTTTAAATTAATTCCGTAATATATTGTTATTTAAATATTTAGGCTTGTATTAAATGAAAAGAGTAGGCTTTGTTGGTTGGCGCGGAATGGTCGGGTCAGTGTTGCTGTCTCGGATGGTCGCAGAAAATGATTTTGCTGCTATTGAACCGGTGTTCTTCTCCACTTCTCAGGGGGGGCAGGTCGGCCCTGATATCGGCTGTGCGGTTCCGGTGTTACAGGACGCTTATGATCTTGTGGCGCTCAAGGCGCTTGACATTATTGTTAGCTGCCAGGGTGGTGATTACACGAGACAGGTGTTTCCCCAGTTGCGCGGGGATGGCTGGCGGGGCGTGTGGATTGATGCTGCGTCGGCATTACGCATGCGTGACGACGCGCTGATCATTCTCGACCCGGTGAACCGGGCAGTGATCGAGCGGGGCATGGCTGATGGGGTCAATAATTTCGTCGGTGGAAATTGCACGGTCAGCCTCATGCTGATGGCGCTGGGTGGCTTGTTTAATGCCGGTTTGGTGGAGTGGGCCAGCGCCATGACTTACCAGGCGGCATCGGGAGCAGGCGCCCAGAACATGCGCGAACTGATTGCACAAATGGGCGCGATTCATCAAGCAGTGGCGACGGATCTCGATGATCCAGCCGCTGCAATCCTCGATATTGATAGCAAGGTGCTAGCAGCCATGCAAGATAACCATTTTCCGCGCGAGCATTTCGGGCATGCCCTGGCCGGCAGTTTGCTGCCATGGATTGATGTCGAGCTGGACAGTGGACAGAGCCGGGAAGAGTGGAAGGGGCAGGCAGAGGCCAACAAAATTTTGGGTCGCGAGGGCGATCCCCTGGCCATCGACGGTATCTGTGTGCGGGTGGGTGCAATGCGCAGCCACAGCCAGGCGCTAACGATCAAGTTGACCCGCGACGTGCCGTTGACTGATATCGAAGACATTCTAGCCAATGCCAATGCCTGGGTTCGCGTTATACCCAACCATCGGGAAGACAGTTTGGTTGCGCTAAGTCCCGCAGCGGTTAGCGGCACATTGGAAGTGCCGGTCGGGCGATTGCGAAAAATGAATATGGGGCCGCGGTATTTGTCGGCCTTTACGGTTGGCGATCAGCTGTTGTGGGGGGCCGCCGAGCCGCTGCGGCGTATGCTTGGGATGGTGCTCGAGAAATGATGACAGTCTTTAACGTCGCTGTAGTGGGTGCCACCGGCGCCGTCGGCAGTGCGCTGATCGAAGCCCTGGATGCCGCAGATTTTGTCAGCGGGGAGCTGTATCTACTGGCCAGCGCTGCATCATCAGGCGATACGGCAATGTACAGAAAGCGCCCAGCCATGATTGAGGATGTTGCTGGCTTTGATTTTTCATTGGTGGAGCTGGTGTTTTTTGCGGTGCCGGAACACGTATCCGAGCTATATGCCCAGTCCGCCGTTGATGCTGGTTGTCGGGTCATCGACTTCTCCTGCTGTTTCCGAGATGACTCGGCTGTGCCGCTGGTCGTTGCGGGGATTAACTCTCACTTGCTGGATGATGGCAGTGCGCCACTGGTGGCGCTACCAGACAGTCTTGCCGTGGATTTGAGTCATGTGCTCAAGCCCGTTCATGATGATGTCGAAGTTGTGAGGGTTAACGTTGCCACTTATCAGGCGGTGTCGAGCGCTGGGCAGGCGGGCGTTAAGGAGCTTGCGGGCCAGTCGACCAGTTTGCTTGGCGGGGTTGCCGTGAAGCCGCAGGTTTTTGGCAAGCAGATTGCGTTTAACGTGGTGCCGCAGGTTGGACAGTTACGTGAGTCAGGGCATGCCGATGCTGAATTACGGCTGGTCAGTGAGGTGTGTCGTGTAATTGGTGCACCACTGGCTATGAGCGTGACCTGTGTGCAGGTACCAGTATTTTATGGGTACTGCCAGGTGGTTAGCCTGGAAACCCGCTACCCTCTTGATGTGGACGGGCTTATCGAGCTACTTAAGCAGGTGGATGATTTAAAGGTTGTCGCGACCCACTCAAAGCAGGGCTATCCTGTACCGGTGACCGGGTCAGGCGTGTTGCCAGCACGCAGCGTCGGCCGCATTCGCGCCAGCATAACGATTGAAAATGGTCTCGATTTGTGGATTGTGTCAGATAACGTGCGTAAAGGTGCTGTTGATAACGCCATTAATGTTGCAAAGCTATTGCTAAAAGGTACCCAATAATAAATACTTACGGTGATGTATTTGTGTAAGTTGTGCAAATTGAATCATGGCAACTTGGTAATTGACTCGCCGCGTTGACAGTCAATGTGAGCAGCGGTGGAGCAATAGGACTCTAAAAACAGGTAAGGATCATGGCGTTCCATTTAAGAACTTTGCTAGTTAGTTTTCTGGCGCTGCTTTACTCGGGCTGGGTTGCGGCTTTGGGCCTGGGCGGAATAACTTTGAATTCCGCGCTTAACGAGCCTCTTGATGCTCAGGTTGCGTTGCTTAACCTTGGCGAGTTAAGCCAGGCGGAACTTTTGGTAAATCTTGCCACGTTGAGCGATTTCGAGCGGGCTGGCGTTGAACGGGAGTTTTACCTTGTCGATTTACGATTTACAGCAGACCTGAGTAATCCGGCAAAACCTTTTATCCGCATTTCCTCTACCAGGCCGATTCGCGAACCGTATCTGAATTTCGTCGTTGAGCTGCAGTGGCCGACAGGGCGGATGTTAAGAGAATATACCCTGTTTCTCGATATACCGGTTTTTGCCGCGGAGCAAGCGCGGGGAAAGTCGCAAGCCGCGAGCGCAGTCAATAGCGAGCGGCAATATCAAACCAGCAGCACCGCCAGGTCACAATATGACGGTCGAGGATCAGCCACTTCTGGATCAGGAAACGAGTACCGGGTTAGAAATGGCGATACCTTGTGGGGCGTCGCGCGGAAATTTCGTCCGGAGGACAGTTCAGTGCAGCAGACCATGCAAGCTATCTACCAGCGTAATAGAGACGCTTTTGTAAATGGCGACATGAATATGCTGCGCAAAGACGCGGTGCTGGACTTGCCGGCAGCGGCCGAGATACGTTCGGTCAGTAAACAGGTGGCCAGTCGTAGCGTGGCCGAGTCCGTGGAGGAATTGCAGGGCAGGTTGGGTGCCCGGGAACTGGTTAGCGAGGGCGCGACAGAGTCGGTTCGTGAAGCAGATGCCGAACCGAAAGGTCTGTTGCGGCTTTCCGCGCCAGATGCTGAGGGCCTGGAGGGAGCCGCAGGTATTGACGCTGCTGATGTCGGCGAGCTTACAACCGAAGCATTGCAGAACGAACTCGCGGTAGCGCGAGAAGAATTATCAAAATCGACACGTGACAATGTTGCATTGCGAGAGCGGCTCGCGAAACTGGAAGAGCAGTTGGCCACGATGTCGCGTCTAGTTGAATTCAGTGACGATGAGCTGAGCGCAATTCAGGAGGGTCTGGTTAGCACTGAGGAAAAGGATAGTGCTGAGCCGGCGGACCTGGCCAGTGCTGATGCACTAGTAGATGGCGGATTGTCAGATCAGGCACTTGATAAGTCTGCGCTCGAGACATCTGGTGACCAGGAACCGCTTCCGAGCATTGGTGCGACGGATGTTGATTCCGCAGCTGTTGATACAAACGTAGCTGTTGATACAAACGTAGCTGACCCAATAGTTGACCCAATAGTTGACACGACTGCCGCTAACGCGCCTGTAGCAACTGAAGAAGCTCCAGTTGGCGGCATACTCGCCTACCTGAAGGACAAACTTGCGTTTATCGGCGGTATTCTCGCGATTGTCCTGGCAATAGTATTTCTGTTGGCTCGTCGACGCAGTAACGATGATGGTGAAGATTTAGGCGTTATTGAAGATTTTGAGCCATCATCAACTGGGCAAGCAGCGCAAGTTGGTGCCGCCCCTGTCGAAAAACAGCCTCTTGGGCCGTTGACTGCAGATAAGTTGGACATCGATGAAGGAGATCTGCTTTTTGGCGCTGAATCCGATGCTGAAACGGGGTATCCGGCGCAAAGTAAATTTGGTGGCGAAGATAACGCTGCCCAGGATGACGGTGATGTTGACCCGATTGGTGAGGCTGACATCTACCTTTCACTCGGTAATTTTGCTGAAGCCGAAGAAATTATCGAGCGTGCGTTGCTCGTTGATCCAGATGATAGCCGTCTGCAACTCAAATTGCTTGATGTCTTTTCTGCGCAGAATGATCTGGCTCGGTTTGATGAACATTATCCCGAGCTGGTGGCGCTCGGCGACCGGCGGTCGATTCAAAGCGCCGATCGGATGCGCAGGGCCTTAACCGGCGAGATCGATGATTTTGAAGATGGGCTTGATGATCTTAATCTGGAGATGGAAGAAGAGTCCTTTAATCGCCCACGCGAAGTTTTTGATCTCGACCTCGAGTTGCCAGCAGAGCTGGCGGGAATAGATGAGGACGATGAAGAAGATGGTATCGATGATGATATTGACGACCTGACACAGGCAATCACTTCTGCCTCTTATGATAGTCCCGCCGATATTGTCGAGGAAGGTGTGGCGGAACTGGATCTCGATCTTGATTCGGACATGGAAGAAGCGCTGGAGCTCCCGGAGCTGGCTGCGGCAATCGAACCACAGGTATCTGCTGAGCTCGAGGAGTTGGAGGAGGATGTCGCCGAGGAGTTGTCCGAGTTCGATAATTTTGACATTGATGACGATGCGGACTTTCTGGTCGAAGGCGATGAAATTGCCACCCAGTTGGAGCTTGCCCAGGCCTACATAGACATGGGCGACCATGATGGTGCGAATGACATCCTCAAAGATGTGATTACCAGTGGCGACAGCGCTCAACAGGAGCAGGCTGAGGAAATCATGAAGCAGATATCTGCGCGTAGGTAAATGTCCGAAACACCGCACTGGCAGTACCGTGTTAACAGCTTGGTGCCCGAGGGAGAAACACTGCCCCCGGGCATTTTTCGTTACGCGGCGGTTATTGAGTACGATGGCAGTGAGTACTGTGGTTGGCAGCGACAGGTGCACTGTGAGGGTGTGCAGGCGGTTGTCGAAAAAGCGCTGTCGTTAGTCGCAAACGAGGAAATTTCGATAGTCTGCGCGGGACGGACAGACACCGGCGTGCATGCGACAGGCCAAACTATTCATTTTGACAGCCGCGCAGTGCGCGGGCCGCGAAACTGGATTTTGGGTTGCAATGCCAATTTGCCGCGCAATGTCAGGCTTCATTGGGCAGGACGAATGTCAGATAGATTCCATGCCCGGTTCAGCGCGCGCGCGCGAACCTATCGCTACGTCATCTTAAATCGTCCCTCGCCACCAGCATTGATGCGGGAGGGTCTGGTCTGGCATAAGCAAGCGTTGTCTGTCTTGGCGATGCGGGAGGCGGCGGCTGCGCTGGTCGGTGAGCATGATTTCAGCGCGTTCAGAGCGGCAGGTTGCCAGTCACGATCTGCCTTTCGAAACGTCCACTATGTCGATATTTTTCGGTTAAATGATTTGGTTGTTATTGAAATTCGAGCGAATGCATTTTTGCTACATATGGTGCGGAATATTGTCGGCGCGCTATTGTCTGTTGGCCGTGGCGAGAACCTGCCGGACTGGCCTGGTGAGTTGCTGGTGGGACGAGATCGATCAAAGGCTCCAGCGACGGCACCGGCGTCCGGGCTCTACCTGGTGGCGGTAGATTATCCGGTAAAGTTTGATCTGCCGATACTAAGCCCCGGTCCGTTTTTTATAGGGCGAGAATTGTATCCGGCGGCGAGTAAAAAGGAATTTAATAATCTTTCGAGCGACAGCCAGGATTTAATGTGTGGTTACAGTGAAAGTTAAAATTTGCGGTATCACATGTACCGACGACGCATTGGCTGCGGTGGAAGCTGGTGCCGATGCTATCGGACTGGTTTTTTATCCTAATAGCGCGCGATACGTAGCGTTGTCCAGGGCTGCGGAGATCGTCGCTGCCGTTGGTCCCTTTGTGACAACTGTCGGTCTTTTCGTTAATGAGACGGCAGAAAGGGTTGAGCAGACGCGACGGGAAACCGGGGTTCATCTTGTGCAGCTGCATGGTGATGAAGAGGCGTCTTACTGTGAGCGGATAACAAGCCCTTATATCAAGGCGATACGCATGGCGCCAGGTCTTACGCCGCAACTGATCATGGCGGAATTTCCGCGGGCGACAGCTTTTCTTTTTGATGCCTGGCGCAGCGGTCAATATGGCGGTACGGGGACAAGTTTTGACTGGCGGAGAGTAGCAGGGCTGATGGGCAGGCCGACTATTCTGGCCGGTGGGCTGACAGTTAATAACGTGGTTGAGGCGGTGGCGACGGTAAACCCGTATGCGGTTGATGTCAGTGGCGGCGTGGAGTCTTCACCGGGACGTAAGGATGCCGTGTTGATGAAGCAATTCGTCAAACTGGCCAAAGCGCGATAATAGGCACAATACGGGTTTGCTGCTCGATTTTTAAGGCGTTTCGCAATTGACTGGCTGAACAGTACGTGTAGGATTCGCTCTTCTGCACCAAGGTGTAACATCGAGATAAGGCAGGGTTATTTAATGAGTTGGCTAGATAGAATCAGACCGACCGGTTTGGCAACCAGGAAAACCGAGCGAACGACCAGTATACCGGAAGGTCTGTGGGAAAAGTGCCCCCGTTGCAGTGCACCATTGTGGCGGCCCGACCTGGAGAGAAATCTCGATGTCTGCCCCAAGTGTGAGCATCATATACGCATTGGCGCGCGTCGCCGGCTGGATATTTTTCTCGACAAAGAGCATCGACAGGAGCTCGCTGTAGACGTCGTGCCGATTGATCGCCTCAAATTCAAGGATGTTAAAAAATACAAAGACCGTCTTCTCGCCGCGCAGAAAGAGACGGGTGAAAAAGACGCGCTGATTGCTATGCAAGGCGAGTTAAAGGGTCTTCCCGTCGTTGTCACTGCCTTTGAATTTGCCTTTCACGGCGGCTCAATGGGCTATGCTGTTGGCGAAAAATTTACCCGCGCCGCACAGCTCTGCCTCGAAGAAAATACGCCGCTGGTGTGTTTTTCCGCTACGGGTGGTGCGCGTATGCAGGAAGCGCTAATTTCGCTCATGCAAATGGCGAAGACCAGCGCTATTCTCGAACGATTGAGGCAGCGGGGCATTCCCTATATTTCGGTGATGACCGATCCAGTTTATGGCGGTGTGTCGGCCAGTCTGGCCATGTTGGGGGACATAAATATAGCCGAGCCTGGTGCGAGATCAGGGTTTGCTGGCCCAAATATAATCGAACAAACTATCCGCCAGAAACTACCTGCAGGTTTTCAGCGCAGTGAATTCCTGCTTGAGCACGGCGCCATCGATATGATCGTATCGCGCAGCGATATGCGGGATACAGTTGCCAGCTTACTCAGTAAGTTGACCGGGCAGGCAGAACCCGGGCCAGATGACGGGGATATCGGTGGAACAACATCGGACCCTGAACATTCCGCAACCGGCGGTGAGAACGACCCTGAAGCCGACGTCACTGAATAAATGGCTGGCGCTGCTCGAAAAGCGTCACCCTAACGCCATAGACCTCGGCCTGTCGCGGATATCACTGGTTGCCGAGCGCCTGGGTTTGTTGCCGCCCGCCGCACGAGTAGTCACCGTCGCCGGGACCAATGGCAAGGGATCCTGCGTCGCCTTTCTCGAACACCTGCTGCTGTCCGGCAATGAGACAAAGCATAACGATAATCACTGTATTGTAGGCAGCTATACGTCGCCCCATGTGACGCGCTACAACGAACGTATTCGGGTCGCAGGAAAGCCGGTCGAAGATGGGATAATTTGTCAGGCATTTGCCAGCATCGACCGCGCTTGTGGTGATGTAAGCCTGACTTATTTCGAGTATGGCACCCTGGCGGCCTTACTGATTTTCCAGCAATTAGATGTTGACATCGCCTTACTGGAGGTCGGTCTCGGCGGGCGACTGGATGCGGTGAATATCATCGATGCTGATGTCATGGTTATTACTTCGATTGATCTCGATCACCAGGACTGGCTGGGTTGCAATCGTGAGAGTATCGCGCTCGAGAAGGCTGGCATCGCGCGCGCAGGCAGGCCCCTCGTCTGTGGCGAACAGGCGCCGCCAGCGACCTTGTTACCTCGGCTAGGTGACATTGGCGCGGAAGTTTGTTTATTGGGTTCGCATGCCTTCCACTACGAAATTGAGGGCGAAACGCTGAATCTAACGTGCACTGACAATGACGGAAGTCAACGACAGTATGCCGATTTGCCCCGTCCACAGCTGCCGGTTGTGAGTGCCTGCTGTGCGGTTCAAGCCATGTTTTGTTTAGGCGTGGCGCCAGACGGCGATACTGTCCGGCGTGTGTTTGCTGAAACACAGCTCACTGGTCGTTTTCAGCATATCCGCTACCAAGGGCGAGATGTTGTGCTCGACGTTGCCCATAACCCTGCGGCGACGTGTCTGCTGGCTGAGAGACTGCAGGATTATCTGGCGCGTAGTTGTGGCTCGCGTGTGCACGGACTGTTTGGCGTACTCGCCGATAAGGATGTCAGCGGCATGATAATGCCGTTAATGTCAGTGGTTTCTGCCTGGCATGTGAGTGATATAGACGGTGTTCAGCGGGCGGCGAGGGGAGAGGAAATTGCGCTTGTCCTGCACCGGGTCGGTATCGATGCGCAAACACATCGTAGCGTTGCCGAGGCGCTGTTGTTGATCGTCGGACAAATGGGGGTGAACGATTTGTTGGTTATATTTGGCTCCTTCTATACAGTAGGCGAGGCACTACGAGTGCTTGACGGAGAACATACGGCAGGGTGGACGGTGGCATGAGGCAGAGAGTTGTCGGTGTGGTTGTGCTGGTAGTGCTAGCTGCAGTCCTGACGCCCTTACTGCTTAATCTCGATGGTGAATACATTGTTGATCAGCGCAGTCAAATTCCGCCGCGTCCGAATATTGTTCCGGTGGAAATTCCCCCGCCGGAGGCGGTGGCTGGACTGGAGCAGGCCGACAATCCTGAACAGTTGTTCGATCTCGATGAAAGCCGAGGGGAAGCGACCAGCCAGCAGACTGAAGATGATACCGATGCTGTGGTGACACAACCTGGACTCACTGCCGAAGGCATTCCTGAATCGTGGGTCCTCCAGGTGGCCAGTTTTACTGATCAAGGCAAAGCTAAAGCGCTGACGGATAGGCTTCTTGCGGATAAATATCATGCGTATTCGAAACACTTTGCAGCGGACGGAAAAACTAACTACCGTGTTTTCGTCGGCCCCAAAATACTAAAACAAGACCTTGTCGATGAACAGGTTGTCATTGAAAAGAAGTATCGCGTGAAGGCCCTGGTGATGCGTTTTGAACCCTGACCTGACCATGGTTCTTTGTTAAACTGCTCCACATATTGTGGGGATTTATCGCGTTTATGAATTGGGCTGATTGGGCGATCATTGCAGTACTCGGCGCGTCGGTGCTGATCAGCGTTATTCGAGGCTTCGCGCGTGAAGCCATGTCGCTGGTTGTGTGGGCGGCAGCGCTGGCTGTTGCGATGTTCTTTTATCAGCACCTGGCGCAGTGGCTGGTGGATGTCATCGACACGCCGTCACTGCGGTTTATTGTGGCGTGGCTGGTGTTGTTTATCGCTGTGCTAATAGTTGGTGGCCTGGTGAGTTATTTGCTTGGACAAATGATCAGGGCCACCGGTCTTAGTGGTACGGATCGTTTGCTTGGCGTTATATTTGGGGGCGCTCGCGGCGCCATCGTGGTCCTGGTGGTTTTGATAGTGCTGCCTGCTATTCTCCCTGTCGATGAAGATCCGTGGTGGCGAGAGTCACTGCTGGTTCCCGAATTTTTACGATTCGAAGGTTGGGCGAGAGACACAGCAATGGCAGTTACCGAATTTTTCAGGGAACTGTTCTAGGAGACAGCGCAATGTGCGGAGTGGTCGGAATTGTTGGCAAAAGTGATGTCAACCTGCAACTGTATGACGCATTGATCATGTTGCAACACCGAGGCCAGGACGCCGCAGGTATCATGACTTGCAAGGATGGTCAGCTGAATCAGCGCAAAGACGTTGGCCTGGTCAGCGATGTGTTCAAGTCGCGTCATATGGAGCGGCTGCGGGGCCACGTGGGTGTGGGGCATGTTCGCTACCCGACTGCGGGTAGTTCGGGTCCTTCGCTGGCTCAGCCATTTTATGTCAACTCGCCCTACGGCATCGGAATGGCGCATAACGGTAATCTGACTAATTCGAGTGAATTGCTGGAGCACGTCTTTAAAACGGATTTACGCCACGTTAATACCGATTCCGACTCGGAAATTCTGTTAAATGTTTTTGCCCATGAATTACAGCTCCAGGGGAAGTTACAACCAGTAGCTGATGATATTTTTGCTGCGGTTAAGCGCGTCCACCGGCGTTGCCGTGGCGCTTATGCGGTAGTCGGCCTCATCGCGGGCTACGGGTTGTTCGCGTTTCGCGATCCTTTTGGTATCCGACCTCTGATATTGGGCAGACGTGATACCGCCGCGGGCACTGAATATATGGTGGCGTCCGAGAGCGTTGCCTTTGACACGCTGGGTTATGAAATAGAAAGAGATGTGCAGCCTGGAGAGGCAATATTTATTGATGTCTACGGCAAGATAGACATCCGCCAGTGTGCTGACCAGGTCGAGTTGGCGCCGTGCATCTTTGAGCACGTTTATTTCGCCCGTCCAGACTCACTCATTGACGATATCTCTGTCTACAAGGCGCGTTTGCGTATGGGCGAAAGGCTTGCTGCAAAAATACTGCGTGAACGACCGAATCACGATATCGATGTGGTCATTCCCGTGCCAGATACCAGCAGAGTATCAGCACAGGCTATCGCGGAGCAATTGAATATCAAGTTTCGCGAAGGTTTCATGAAAAACCGCTACATTGGTCGAACGTTTATCATGCCCGGACAAACTCAGCGCAAAAAATCGGTTCGCCAGAAGCTTAATCCTGTGAAGCTGGAGTTTCAGGGTAAAAACGTTTTGCTGGTGGATGACTCCATCGTGCGAGGTACTACCTCGAAGGAAATTATTCAAATGGCGCGGGATGCCGGGGCGGCCAGAGTCTACATGGCTTCGGCGGCTCCGCCGGTGCGTTATCCCAACGTTTATGGCATTGATATGCCCGCCGCTAGCGAATTAATTGCGCATAATCGTACGGTTGATGAAATTGCCGAGGTGATTGGCGCCGACTGGCTGATTTACCAGGACATAGCAGATTTAATTGCCAGCGCAAAAGAAGGTAATCCGAATATTCGGCGTTTTGACTGTGCGGTATTTACCGGTGAATACATTACCGATGACGTGGACCAGGACTATCTGGACAGATTAGCCAGGGAGAGAAGTGACAATGCCAAGATGGCGAAAAGCGAGTATCTGGAAGCGGGTGCGGACGAAGTTATCGGTCTGCACAACCCGCGATGGGAGTCGGTCAGATGAGTGAGTTCAGAGGTGCTGGTGATCCGCGAAATAATTCCCTGGCGGATGGCTCAGGGGGGCCGCTGGAAAATGCCTCTCTCGATACCCTTGCGGTGCGCGCCGGGCAGCGGCGTGGTGCCGAGGGTGAGCATAGCGAGGCCATTTATACGACATCCAGTTATGTCTTTGCCAATGCCGCCGAAGCCGCAGCTCGATTCAGTGGCGAGCAGCCCGGGAATGTGTATTCACGCTATACCAATCCCACCGTGCGTACTTTTGAGGAGCGTATAGCTGCCCTGGAAGGCGCGGAACTGGCGGTAGCGACATCATCTGGCATGGCTGCTATTTTGAGTACCTGCATGGCACTGCTAAAAAGCGGTGACCATATTGTTTGCTCACGCAGTGTTTTCGGCACCACCACCGTACTGTTAAACAAGTATCTGGCAAAATTCGGTGTTGACGCGACGATGGTTCCCCTCACCGATATGGCTGCCTGGGAAGCGGCTATCCAGCCAGAAACGCGTATGCTTTTTCTGGAAACCCCATCGAATCCGCTGTCCGAGATCGCTGATCTGGCGGCGCTGGCAGCACTGGCCAAAAAGACCGGTACGCTACTGGTAGTGGATAACTGTTTTTGCACGCCCGCGCTGCAGCGACCACTGGAATGGGGCGCCGATATAGTGATTCATTCAGCGACCAAGTACCTGGATGGGCAGGGACGGTGCATGGGTGGCGTTGCACTGGGCCGCAAGGAGTTGATGGACGAGGTGTTGGCTTTTATACGTTCCGCCGGTCCGACAATGAGCCCATTCAATGCGTGGGTATTTCTCAAGGGTCTGGAAACTCTGCGGTTGCGCATGGAGGCCCACTCCTCCAGTGCGCTAACCCTGGCGCGATGGCTGGTAGAGCAGCCGACAGTGGAGAAGGTTTTTTATGCTGGCCTGGAGGAACATGTTGGCCATGCGTTGGCGCAACAGCAACAGCGGGCTTTCGGTGGCGTACTGTCCTTTCGCGTCAGGGGTGGTCGCGAGGAAGCATGGCGTGTTATTGATAGCACCCGCATTTTATCGTTGACTGCGAACCTCGGCGATGCCAAAACAACCATTGTTCATCCGGCCACCACCACCCATGGCAGGTTGACGGAAACCGACAGGGCGGCCGCCGGTATTACCGAAAACCTGATCAGGGTGGCCGTGGGGCTGGAAGCTATTGAGGATATCAAAGGTGATCTGCAGCAGGGACTGGTCGCAGTTTGAGCGCTGTCAAGAAAGTCACCGATACAACGGTCGCTCACATCGGCAATGTGCTGGTTGGCAAAGATCATGAAATTCGTCTGGCGCTCGCCTGTCTGTTTGCACGGGGCCACCTCCTTATCGAAGATTTGCCGGGCATGGGTAAAACCACGCTGGCTCAGGCGCTGGCCAGGGCGCTCGGTCTAAGTTATAAACGTGTGCAGTTTACCAGCGACCTGTTGCCTGCAGACATCGTCGGCGTTTCGGTCTACGACCGCAGCAATAGCGCCTTCGTATTTCATCCCGGCCCGGTGTTCAGTCAAATGCTGTTGGCTGACGAAATCAATCGCACGACGCCGAAAACGCAGAGCGCGTTACTTGAAGCTATGTCCGAAGGGCAAGTCAGCATTGAGGGTGAAACGCGTCAGCTGCCAGATCCCTTTTTTGTGATTGCCACGCAAAATCCGGTTACTCAGGGAGGCACCTTCCCGCTGCCAGAATCGCAGTTAGACCGCTTTTTGATGCGAATAAAACTGGGATATCCGGACCCGATGGCGGAGCGCCAGTTATTGGCCGGGGAAGATCCCCGACACAAACTGAATGGCCTGAAAGGTAGTATCAGCGCCAAGTTATTGCAGCAAATTCAGTTGCAGGTGACCAGGGTTCGCGCTTCCGAAAGCCTGGTCGATTATTTGCAGCGACTTTTACAGCAAACCCGCACACTGGCCGACCTGGAACATGGTATTTCTCCTCGAGGTGGTATGGCGGTGTTGCAAAGTGCGCGCGCCTGGGCACTCATGGATGGTAGAGAGTATGTGATTCCAGAAGATATCCAGACAATGCTGGCTCCGGTGTGGAATCATCGCTTACACGGGATCGCCAATGATCAGGAGATTGCCAGTCTGATTCAGCAGATCGTCAACACGGTAGATATTATTTGATTTGTCAGGGGTGACTTGCCAATGCTTGCAGGATGGCGTGAAAAACTCACTCAACGCTACCAGCAGTGGGTCAACTGGCGTTTACCTGCCGCATCAAAGATTCGTTTAAACAGCAATCGTCTATTCATCTTTCCTACCCGCGCCGGCTTTAGCTTTGTCGCTGTGCTGATTTTATTGTGGTTGACCGCCACCAACTACGAAAACAATCTGGTATTTGGTGCGGCATTTCTATTGTCGGCGATGTTTGTGGTGGCGATTTTCCACACATTTTTAAATCTGTCGGGTTTGTCTGTCGAAGCGGGGCGAACATACCCCTGTTATTGCGGCGGGCGGGCGGAATTTGGCCTGGCCCTGCACCAGACTGGACGGCGCTACAGGGACAATATCAGGCTCCACTATCGAGGTTCGGATGAGTTGACGACATCGCTGCCTGGGATTGAACTCGCTGAGGTGACGCTGGCCGTGGCGGCGCGAACACGGGGCTGGCTGGAGCCTGGACGGGTCACAGTAGAGAGTGTCTATCCGTTGGGTCTACTAAGAGTGTGGACCCACCTGGAGCTGAATATGCGCGCGCTTGTCTATCCTCAGCCTATGGATGCGAAGAGCAGAACAGCGACTCCTGTGGCGGGGCAGGGGGTCAATGAAATGCCAGGTGGTCGTGAGGATTTTCGAGGTCTGGAAAAATACCGACCAGGCGAGTCTCTGAGCCATGTTGCCTGGAAGCACTATGCCCGTGAACAGGGCTTGCAGACCAAACACTACTCGGATCCCGTCGATGAACAGGTATGGCTGGATTGGGACGCTTTCCCTGGCCTGGACACCGAAGCCAGGCTGTCCCGTCTGTGTGGCTGGCTGCTGGACTTGTCGAAGGGTTCCGCCGTGTATGGATTGCGTTTGCCAGGGATAGAAGTGATGCCAGGTCGTGGCGAACTACACCGGGATAATATTCTCAGGGAATTGGCGTTGTTTGAGCGCGTTGGATGAGCCAGAGGCTGATGGAACCCGCCTGGCAAACTCCGCGTACCGGTCTGTTGTGGATGCTGATTAGCGTTGCACTAGCCGTCTTTCTCCATGTGGCGCATTTACCGTATTGGGTGATCGCCGCCGCGGTGTTGGCCATTATCTGGCAGATACAGGTTTACCGGGGTGCCTGGCAACACCCCGGTAAACTGCACAAAATGCTGCTGGTCCTGCTGTGCCTGGGGGGCGTGTTGAGCAGTTATGGCCGTCTGATCGGGCTGGAGCCGATGGTGGCATTACTGGTCAGCGGTTTTATGCTCAAACTGCTGGAGATTCATCGTCGTCGCGATGCCCTTGTCCTGATTTATCTGGCCTACTTCGTGGTCATCATTCAGTGCCTGTTTGAACAAACCATCGCCACCGCGCTGTTCGTATTAGCGGGGCTCGTACTGGTCACTGCTGCTCTGGTGGGCGTTTATCAAAGCACAATTCAGGGGCGGTGGCTGCGGCCTCTGCAAAAAAGTGCGGTGCTGGTCGCCCAGTCGCTGCCCCTGATGCTGGTGTTATTTTTAGTCATGCCCAGGATAGGTGCGCTGTGGTCAGTACCAAGGCAGCAGCACAGTGGTGTGATAGGTGTCAGCGATAGCATGACGCCAGGAGACTTCACCGATCTTAGCCGTACTGGCAAAGTGGCCTTTCGCGTCGAGTTCGACGGCGACATGCCATCGCAGCGGATGCTGTACTGGCGGGGACTGGTGTTTTCAAAATTCGATGGGCGCAGCTGGCGGCAAACCGGACCATGGGGCTACCGAGATGATAATTTATTGCAATGGTACGGCAGTAAACCGGAGCCCTGGAATCAGCTCGCTGAGCGGCGTGGGGAACCGTTATCCTACACGGTGACCATGGATTCGACTAACAGCCCCTGGTTATTTGCCCTGGCCACGCCAACACCGGATTCCCCCGGTGTCGCGCTGACTCGCGATTTCCGCCTGTATAACAAATTGCCGGTGACCGCCGAGAAACAATACCGCGTTAAAACCTGGCTGGACTACACGCTGGAAGCGGACGGGCTATCGAGTGGACGAACGAATATTGAGCTTGAGTTACCAGGCGGCTTCAACCCTGAAACGAGCAGAATAGCGCGGCGTTGGCGTTCAGAAACACCTGAGCCAGAGGCGTTAATAACCCGGGTGTTACGCTACTATAATCGCGATTTCATTTATACCCTGAAGCCACCGCTGTTGGGTAGACATACCGTAGACGAGTTTCTGTGGGGTACCAAACGAGGTTTCTGCGAACTTTATGCCAGTAGTTTTGTAGTCTTTATGCGCGCGGCCGGGATTCCCGCGCGGATCGTGGTGGGTTATCAGGGCGGGGAACGTCATCCCAACGAAGATTACATGTTGGTTCACCAGTACGATGCCCATGCGTGGGCCGAAGTATGGCTGGAGCATCGGGGTTGGGTACAGGTTGACCCAACAGCGGCAGTGGCGCCTGAGCGCATAGAAAGCAGTTTCGCCGATTTATTTGCCGAGGAGGAAGGTTTTCTTGAGGGGTCGCCGCTGGCGCTGGAGCGGTTCCGTCATATTTCCTGGTTGAATAAATTGCGCCTGCGTCTCGATGCGCTGGACTATGCATGGGGGAAATGGGTGCTTGGCTATGAAAATGTTCAAAGCGGATTGCTGAGCGGTCTGTTGGGGCGCGTCGATCCCTTACGTATCGGACTATTTCTGTTGATCGCTGGCAGTTTTGCCATGCTGCCCGTAGCGATTATGCTATTTCGTAGCCGGGAAAAGCATTACAGGGATCAGATCGATCAGTTTTTTCTGAGATTTTGTCTGCGCATGGAGCGTGCTGGCATCAAGCGACATGCCGGCGAGGGAGCTCGGGATTTCGCTCAACGTGTCGCTATCGAGAGACCGGATCTCAAGGACGACGTCGCCAGGCTGACTTCTCTATTCGAGGCGCAACGCTACGCGGCGAGCACCACCCGCACCAAAGCGTTGTGGGTAGAGCTAAGTCGATTTCGACCCCGTACAAGACCACGGTGAGAGGCGTTGACCGCTGTTCGATAGCGGCCACGCCAGTCGGACAAGGCTCCAGAAATTTATAAGAATTTCCAAAAAGTTAAGCAAATATCAAGGAAGCTAAACAGCGGCGCCAGTCAGAGGCGAGGGTGGGTGAGGTGATACAAATCATAATAGCGTGCGCAGCTCAATGGCGCGCGTTAAATACACTAGCCGAAGCGAAACGCTGATACTGCCGCTCCCAGGACACGATCAGAATAAATCTTCTTCCCGCAATCGCTCGTCGCTGCGCCGGCGACGACCATTAAAGGCAGTAAATGTTCCTCACGTGGATGGGCTTGGCGTGCCCCCGGCGCCGCATGCCAGTTACAGAGTGCCTGATTACGCTGGTTGGGCGTGGACTCGCAAATGTCTGTGAGCCAGTGATCAAAAAAATCTGAATCAGCATGCGACTGGTCGGTTCTCATTAATGCGGTCATGTTGTGGTAGCTCATACCGCTGCCAACCAGGAGAACGTTTTCTTTGCGCAGCGCGGCCAGGGCCTGGCCGATTTTCAGGTGCTCCTCAGGATCAAGTGAGTTGACGAGAGAAACCTGCACGATGGGAATATTGGCGGCCGGATAGATCAGCATAAAGGGAACAAATACGCCATGGTCAAAGCCGTGGTCGGGATCCTGTCGACAGCCAATACCCGCGTTTGAGAGCATACGTTCAATGGTGTTCGCGAGCTCGGGATCGCCGGGGGCCGGATACTCCAGGTCATAGGTATGGGGAGGAAAGTTGTAGTAGTCGAATATAAGTTCCGGTCGCGCAGCGCTATTGATCGTTACGATGTCGTTCTCCCAGTGAGCCGAAAACACGACAATAGCTTTCGGGTCGCTGACGGGTTTAGTACTCACCGACGCAGAACCAAGAGATTCCCCCAGGTTTTTCAACCAGTGCCCCATCTTATGCCAGGTGTCTGCTGGCCCCATCGTCCAGTCCATATAAAAGCAGGGCCCGCCGCCGTGGGGTATAAACAACGTTGGTAGAGTATCGTGGTCAGCCTGACTGGAATCCATGAGCCAGCTCCTGAGAGTTTTATCGGTATCCGGTGGCTACGCTACTGCCTCGGCTGCCTGGAGTAAAGTGAAGTAAAGCGATTTAAATGCGCGGAGTAAGTAATGGATATTCGGTCGTAGACGAGCCTTACTCGATAAAGCAGGATGGGATAAACATAATGAAGCCAGTCACCCTCGGCTAACGAAACACTAGTTATTCGAGGCGTGACTGGCCATGTTGCAGAGGTCGTCCGGTAAAACCGGGTACTGGAATTACGCGGCTAACAAGGCCTGTCCTGGCAGTTTCCGTATCTCTGGCAGGACATCGCGGGCAAACAGGCGCAGGCTTTTTTCGACGTCCGCATAGGGCATGCTGCCATAACTAAACACGCCGTTATAGGCGCCAGCGCCGGTGCGGGTAGTAAAATCTTTGATGGTTTCGAAGCACTTTTCTGGTGTGCCCCAAACCTGGATACTCATAAAAAATTTGATGGCGTCTTCGACACTTTTGCTGACGTGCTCCTGCATAGCGCCGTAGGTTTCATAACCCTTGGTATTTTTCAGGTGGTCACCGGCCATTTCGTAATGTTCGATGACGGATCGATAATAGCCACCGATATATTTATAAGCCATTTCTTCGGCGCGGTCGGCACTTTCATCACAGAAAGTCCAGCCAGCGAGGATTGGTGGTGGTGCTTCAGTGCCGTTAATTTTTAAAAAGATATCGCGGTAATCCGCCAGCTCTCGATCCACATGGGCCCAGGGCTTTTGTGGGATAACCAAAATCCCGATGCCGAGTTCCGCCATAATTTTGGAAGACTCAGGCGAAACGGCGGCGGCGTAAGTGCGACCTTTGAAGCTTTTATACGGGGCCGGGCGGATATCGCGGCGCGCTTGCCGGACTTGCTTGCCATCAAACTCACAGTAACCGGTTTCAAGCCCCTTGAGAATCATCTGCGCAGATTCTGTAAAGTGCTCGCGGCTGACGTTCATATCACGACCAAACCCTTCAAACTCAACTCGACCTAGGCCGCGGCCTATGCCGAGAATAACTCGCCCATTTGACATGTTATCGAGCATTGAGATTTCCTCTGCCACGCGCATCGGGTCATGCCAGGGTAGAACAACGACCATCGAGCCGAGGCCAAGATTCGGGTTGCGTCCAGCCCAGTAGGACAGGTACTGCATGACGTCGGGACACATGGTGTAATCAGTAAAATGGTGTTCTACGCCCCAGATTGACTGGAAACCCAGTTCCTCGGCGAGATCACCCATGCGTAGGTCATTGGTGTAGACCTCGTGATCAGTCATGTTGGGGTCGAGACCCTGAAATATTAGTGATAATCCTACATCCATCGTGTTGTCCTCTGTTTTGGCGACATCAGGTGTCGGCAGTTTAATGTGTTATAGGTAAATTAGTCGAGGGTTGAACCCGCGCAACCATGCGAATCCAGGCCCCAATAAATAGCGCAAACTAAATTGATAGAGATAGTCCGCCATCAGCAACAATAATAGCGCCGGTAATAAAATCGGAAGCTTTACTGGACAGCAGGATCGATAATCCGTGAAAGTCTTCGGGCACGCCATACCTGCCGACCGGCGATTTTTTAGACACATACTGGACCGCGCGCGTCATTGCTTTTGGTCCCGAGCAAGGCATCATTTCAGTGTCTACCAGCCCCGGCAAAACGGCATTCACCTGAATATTATGCTTGCCCCAGCCCTGTGCCAGGCTCTGGGTCATATGATCCATACCGCCTTTGGCGGCGGCATAGTGAACGAGCTTGCCAAAACCGAGCTTGGTGATGATAGAGCCGACGTTGATAATTTTGCCACCACCGGCTTTGACCATTTCCGGGAAGCAGGCCCTGCAGGTTAGAAAGCAGGAGGTAAGGTTGACGGCAATGAAATTATTCCATTCATCCAGCGTCATTTTGTCCGGATGGATTCCCCAGCTGATGGCGGCATTGTTGACCAAAATATCCACCCGGCCAAAATGATCGACGGTTTCCCGGACCATGCGGTTGACGTCATCCTCACTGGAAACATCGGCTTGAATGCCGAGCGCTTGCGCCCCGGCTGCTGCAAGCGTTTTAACTGCATTGTCTATTTTGTCCTGATTACGCCCAACCACCGCCACGGCCGCGCCCGCGCTGGCGAGGCCCCTGGCCATGCCGAGGCCAAGCCCGCCATTACCACCGGTGATAATGGCGACTTTGCCGGTGAGATCAAATATATCCATTATCGTCTCCTCATTATAATTAACGTATTTAGTATATCTAGCGGTCAGACGAATCTAGGCTAGCCTTGCTCCGTTAGAGAGCTAACGAAAGCCCCCCGTCCATCACAATAATAGAACCGGTAATAAAATCAGAGGCTGGGCTGGCAAGCAATACTGACATACCGTAGAAATCTTCGGGCTTGCCGTATTTGCCGACCGGGGTTTTCTTCACAATGATGTCTACCAGAGGTACTTTTTTCGGTCCTTCGCAGGGCATCATCTCAGTGTCCACCAGGCCGGGCAGCAGGGCGTTGACGTGAATATTGTGCTTGCCCCAGCCCTGTGCCAGGCTCTGGGTCATGTGATCCATGCCGCCTTTGGCTGCAGCGTAATGTACCAGCTTGCCAAAACCGAGTTTGGTGATGATCGAGCCCACG
>JBFIEE010000025.1:0-45155 GCA_041603535.1 Porticoccaceae bacterium | reverse complement strand
TAGCGCAATTGCTGTAGTTTCATGCCGTAGGTTCCCTAGATGACATCGATCTAAAAATATATATAACTATTCCCTTTGAGCATAGATGCAAATTCCTCAAGTTGCTAGCCCTATTAGCTCGGTGTCAAGCCAAGCTGACGGCACCACGATAAGCCGCCCGTCTTCAGTCGTCGCGTGCTCACTCCTCGTTGACAACCCCGTGGGGAACATGCCCGGTAGAAACTCGCTGGCTCGCAGACTCACAGTGCTGTATCTGGTCATCGAAAAAGACATCCGCGCCATAGGCTTTAAGAAACTCGCCCTTATCGAGGCCGCCTAGAAACAATGATTCGTCAATGCGGATCTTCCACTCACGTAGGGTACGCACCACACGTTCATGAGCAGGCGCGGAACGCGCGGTCACCAGCGCCGTTCGAATCGGCCCGGTTTCGGGCGGAAATTCAGCCTGCAATTTATGCAGCGCCTGTAAAAAATACTTAAAGGGACCACCAGTGAGTGGCGTCTTGGCCGCTGCTTTTTCGCTGCGCGAAAATGCTTCCAGACCCTCATTCTTATATATTCGTTCAGCCTCATCGGAAAACAGCACTGCATCCCCATCAAAGGCAAAACGTAATTCGCTATCATTAGCGGTGGCTTTTACCGATGCCAGCAACGTTGCGGCCGCAACCCCGTGAGCCAATGCATTGCGCACATCTTCTCCATGTGTGGACAGGAACAGATGGCATCCAAATGCACTCACATAGCGATAGGGACTATCACCGCCGCAGAACGCTGCCCGGGTGATGTTCAACTTATGATTTTCTATCGAATTAAAAATACGCAAACCGGTGTCTGCGGAATTGCGCGATAGCAAAATCACTTCTACGCGCGCTTTTTCAAACCGCTCGTTGACGCGTAATAATTTCTGTACCAGAGGAAAGGCTTCACCCGGCGCGAGGGGTTCTTCCTCGTGCTCAATTTGGTATCGGGAATACGCAGCGAGCCCCTGATTCTGGAAGACCTCATGGCTTTCGCTGAGATCAAACAGGGCTCGAGATGAAATAGCTATAACAAGCTTGTCGCTAAAGTCTTCGGGCACAACGCTATTCCAAATTGGTTAATAACGCTAAAAATCAGTAATTTCTGCCTTCCCCCTGCCCGGCGAACCATGCCCGAGTCAGGCGAAAGACTACCGGGCTGAGTACCAACAACGCTACCAGATTGGGGATGGCCATCATGGCGTTCAGCGTATCTGCAATCAACCAGGCGATGCCCAAGCCTTTGACGGCACCGACATACACAGCCGCGATCCAGAGTATACGGTAGGGTACTATAACTTTTATGCCAAAAAGAAACTCGGCACAACGTTCACCGTAGTAGCTCCAACCGATTATAGTAGTGAAGGCAAACAGCGCGAGCACAACCGCGACAAACTTGTCACCGTGTACCGGCATCGAAGTTGAAAAAGCGGCAGCAGTCATCGCGGCGCCCTGGGCGCTGCCAGTCCAGACACCGGTGGTTATAATCACCAGGCCTGTCAGCGTACATATGACCAGGGTATCGATAAACGTCCCCAGCATGGCAATGCTGCCCTGTCGCACCGGGCTATCGGTTTCCGCTGCTGCATGCGCTATTGCTGCACTGCCTAGACCGGCTTCATTGGAAAAAATACCGCGCGCGACGCCCATTCTAATAGCCACGAGCACCGCTGCGCCGGCAAATCCACCCTCCGCAGCCGTTGGCGTAAACGCACTCACTACGATACGTTCCAGGGCAGCCGGTATTTCCCCGATATTGATAGCCAGAATCACACCACAGCCGAGCAAATAGGCAGCGGCCATCAGCGGCACCAGGCTGGAAGCGACCCGTGCGATACTTTTTATCCCACCGAGCAGGACCACACCAACAAGGGAGGCCATAATGGCTCCGCTAAGCGCATTGGGGATGTCAAAGGCGCTGTGTAGCACTCGGGCAACCTCACTGGCCTGCACTGAGTTACCAATACCAAAACCGGCCAACATTCCAAAAATCGCAAACAGGGTACCTAACCAAAGCCAACCCTCACCAAGACCATTTTTGATGTAATACATAGGGCCACCAACCTTGCGTCCCAGCTCATCGGTTTCCCGGTATTCCACGGCCAACACGCCTTCCGCATACTTGGTAGCCATACCAACCAACGCCGTGCACCACATCCAGAACAATGCGCCCGGACCGCCAATGCCGATGGCGGTTGCCACGCCAGCGATGTTCCCGGTGCCAACGGTGGCCGATAATGAAGTCATCAATGCCGCAAACGGTGAAATATCACCCTCACCCCGTTTTTGTGTACCTTTGGCTAACTCCCTGAAGCCGACGAACAGTTTGGTGAGCGGCATAAAGCGCAGCCCGAGCGTCAACCACACACCAGTGCCAAGGATCAGCACCAACATCATGGGCCCCCAAACAAAACCGTTTACTTCCTTAATAATTGACTCTAACAATATTAGATACTCAATTGTTTTAATTATATTTATCTAAAATTTAAAGTTGCTTGCCTGGGCCAGTAGCCCAAAGACACCGCCAGTGTGAACGAAGACGATGTCGCTGTGGCCGCTAAACTCCCCTAGCCTGATTTTTTCGATCATGCCATTAAAAGCTTTGCCGGTGTATACCGGATCGAGAAGCAGTCCTTCCAGACTGGCGACTCGTCGAATCATCGCAAACACATCGTCCGTCGCCTGGGCATAACCTGGGCCAATAAACCGCTCATCGACGTGGATGGGCAACTCACGGGACGGTAAATCGATGTTATACCGATCCTGCCATTGTCTAATATCTGCACTGACTTTATCGTGAAAATACTGAGCATTATCACAGACAGCCATGCCGATAATATCACCGTCTAGCTCATGAAGGATCGCACCGGCGATCAAACCGGCCTGGGTACCACCGGAACCGGTGGCATGAATGATGGCTCGCGGCTTAATGCCAGCCACGCTAAAATCAGTGATCAATTCTGGTACACAGTGCGCGTAGCCCCACACCCCGGTAGCGTCGCTGGCGCCAGTTGGAATCTCATAGGGCCGTTTATCGCGGGCCTTGTAGTATTGCGACCAGTGCGCGAAGAGCTCAGGCAGGCGACGCTGATAGTCGCGTTTTTCGTAAATTGATACTTCAGCGCCAGCGAGATAATCAAGAAATAAATTCCCGTCAGGTCCAGCGGATTCGGCGGACGCGACATTGTCGCCGCGTAAAATGAGGTGTACCTGCAGGCCCAGCCGAGCACCCAGTAAAGCCGTTGCTCGGCAGTGGTTGGACTGCACCCCACCGCAGGTGATTATGGTATCGCAATTCTGCTCAAGAACCCGGGCCAGGGTAAATTCGAGTTTGCGGATTTTATTGCCGCTGACCCCACAATCAGTCAGGTCATCTCGTTTGACCCAGATTCTGGGCCCACCCAGCTGTTCTGACAATCTATCCAGTGTATGGAAAGGCGTTGGCAGGCGGGCCAGCGACAGGCGCGGGGGGGAAATAATGTTAAGCAATTTGCCCTCACTTTTGCGTTGCGCCATCCATCCAGATCCTAAGTATCGGCGCATCCAGGCGGCATCCGCACTCAGAACTGGCCCGCTCCCGGCTAGATGGCCTTGATAGTACCTTTCGGTAAAACCGCGTGAACTGCAGCGCGCTGAAACTTGAGTTCAATTTTGTCGGACACCTCAAGCACGACGTAGTCACCATCAATTTTAGATATTTTGCCCAAAATACCGCTATTGGTAACAATTTCATCGCCCTTGCTAAGGCTAGACACCAGTTCTCTGTGTTCTTTTTGGCGCTTGCGCTGCGGCCGAATAATCATCAGATACATAAACAAAAACAACCCGCCGAACATAACAATCGTGATCATCGGGTTAGGTTCGCCAGGTGCAGCAGCTGGTGCGGCCAGGGCGGAGGAAATGAATAACGACATAATAGCGCCTCTCGATTCGAATATAGCGGTGTTGTTAGGGACGAAAAATCAGTTTAGCTTTGTTCGTATCAGATCCTGCACGTCCTGATGATGAGTTTTGGTCCTGACCTTGTCGATTACGTGTTTTAATCGGCCATCCTTGCCGATAATAAAGGTCGTACGCAGAATGCCCATAAACTCGCGACCCATAAACTTCTTCAGGTCCCAGACACCGTACTTATCAGCCACCGCATGATCCGGATCGGACAAAAGATCAAAATTAAGGGCCTGCTTATCTTCAAATCGCTGCAGCCGCGCCACTGGATCAGGGCTAACACCCAGAACCACCGTATCAAGTTTCTCATAGGCCTTACGGCTATCACGAATGCCGCAAGCCTGTACAGTGCACCCCGGCGTCATTGCCTTCGGATAGAAATAGAGCACGACATTTTTGTTGCCGCGAAAATCCTTCAGCGCAATAGCTTCATCACGCTGATTCCTGAGCGTAAACAGCGGCGCAATATTACCAATTTTTGGCAACGCCATGCTAATCCTCCCGATATTTTAAAGCCAATCCCGCGTTATCAACGCCAACAGTTGTCGTCTATAAAAAAGAACATCCTGGCGACGCGCCCGAAGGCCGGTATTCAAGGTAACAGCTGTTGAACCGCGTCCCGCTCGCCGATCAACTCCTGCTCCGTCGCCTGCATTTTGGTGCGCGAAAATTCATTAATTGCCAGGCCTTGCACTATCTGCCAGTCGCCATCTTTGCAGGTGCATGGAAATGAATAGATCAAACCTTTGGTAATGCCATAGCTACCGTCACTATATACACCCATACTGGTCCAGTCGCCCGCCTCGGTTCCCTTCGCCCAGGTACGCATATGGCCGATCGCTGCATTTGCCGCTGACGCTGCACTGGAAGCACCGCGCGCACTGATAATGGCGGCACCGCGCTGCTGAACGGCTGGAATAAAATCATTCTCATACCAACTTTGCGCCACTTTATCGATAGCAGATTGACCTGCTACTTTCGCGTGATACAAATCAGGATATTGCGTCGCGGAATGATTACCCCAAATCGTCACATTGCTGACTTTATCAATGGTCGAACCGGTTTTCTGGGCCAACTGACTCAATGAGCGGTTATGATCGAGACGGGTCATCGCGGTGAATTGCCGCGGGTTAATATCCGGGGCATTGCGTTGGGCAATCAAGGCGTTAGTGTTGGCCGGGTTGCCAACCACGAGGACTTTAATCCCCTTGCTTGCGTGACTATTGATCGCTTTACCCTGCACGGAAAAAATTGCCGCGTTGGCTTCCAGCAAATCTTTTCGTTCCATGCCCGGGCCACGCGGACGAGCGCCGACTAGCAAGGCATAATCAGCATCCTTAAAAGCAATATTTGCATCATCTGTACACACCATTCCAGCAAGCAGCGGAAACGCACAGTCATCAAGCTCCATTGCTACGCCCTCTAACGCCCCAAGTGCCGGCGTTATTTCGAGCATTTGAAGGATAACGGGCTGATCGGCCCCGAGCATTTCGCCAGCGGCGATGCGAAACAATAAGGAATAACTGATCTGGCCAGCGGCTCCGGTAACAGCAACTCGGACGGGTGATTTCACAAGCGGTCTCCCTGGTGGGTATGAGATAGAAGGCCGGACATTATACGGCAATCAGGCGGGATTTCACCGTACAGCGCCGCGCCTGGACGGCTTTTATTTTTGCTGTCGATAGCGTTCGGTTAAGGCCCTGTACAAGTTTTCCCTGAACAGCGGATCAACTGTATCAAGCTGGGCAACCACCTCCACTAGATGTTCATTATCTTCACGGCCAGCCCAGACTTTGCGGTAACTGCCATCTTGATAACCGTGATCCTGACGAAAAAAATTGAGTACGTTTTTACCAATATATCTTGTGTACAGCTCATCGAAAGTAAGGTCAACCTCTGTCAACAGAGTGGCAAAGCCGCCGGCATCAAACGTTTTGTTTACCAGGGTATGCGCTGCAAAAGTTTCCAGCCCAGCACGAAACTCTACACCCGGTTGGGCGCACGAAAAACTAACTGCAAGTTCCTCAGCGAGTCGGATATTATCGGGCTGACCCAGCAACATCGCGCTCAAACCAAAGTGCCAGATATCCACCAGCTCGAGCTTGACCTGTTCAATGTCAGGTGTTTGCTGTTTCCACCACTTCCAGCCGTAATGATCAAGCAACTCCGCACATTCGATCCAGATGGCCCGATACCATTCGAACCCCTGACCACGCCATTCTGGGTGAACCCTGGTATTCATGGCATCCTGCATTTCGAGCATGATCTTTATACGTTGCTGCACGTTATTTTCCTTCATACCGGTTTCTGCGAGGAACACAATTACCGTATATCCCGGATCCTAAACAGGCCGGGTTCGTCAATACGGGCGTCCCTGCTGATGCGATTAAGAGACACCGTCCGTTGATTCAACGACGGCGTTATTCAACTTGAATAATCGATCAAAATTGTTACTGGTTATTTCGGCCAGTTCTGGCAGGGTAATTTTTTTAAGCTGCGCAACACATTCAGCAACCGCGCGCACATACTGTGGCTGGTTTTGCTTGCCACGATAGGGAACTGGTGCCAACCAGGGCGCATCAGTTTCCACGAGCAACCGCTCAAGGGGGATTTTTTTTACAGTCTCACGCAGTAAACCGGCATTGCGAAAAGTCACAATGCCTGAGATTGAAATATAAAAATTCATATCAAGGGCAGCTTTGGCCATTTCCCAGCTTTCCGTAAAGCAATGCAGTACGCCTGCCACGGATGGATCTACGTACCTTCGTATTATATCCAGCGTTTCATTCTGGGCGTCACGCGTGTGAACAATGAGGGGCTTGGCCATCTGGCGCGCCACGTCGGCATGACGAATAAAACTCTCCCTCTGCCATTCCAGCGTGTCCGGGCTGTAGTGTCGGTCAAGACCTGTTTCGCCAATAGCGATGACCTTATCTGCGCTGGCGAGTCGAATTAGCGTCTGTTTATCAGGGAGGCTCTGCGCCTCCGACTGCAGCGGATGCACGCCGACCGAAGTATAAATACCGGCAAGATGTCCGACTGTGTTGAGCAGAGTTTGAGCGGATTCAAGGCTGGTCGCTACCGATAAAAATCGCGCAACACCCTGAGCGCGGCAATCCTGCAGCAGCATCTCCAGAGAACCATCATAGGGCCCAAGATCCAGGCGATCCAGGTGGCAATGCGAGTCAACAAGCAAACTTGCGTCCAAAAATATTCTTACGCGGATGGATTTGAAGCTGCCAGCTTACAGCGTATAAGTCGGGCGTTCACCAGACAGTAAGCCAGCCAGGTGATTCTCGATTTTTCGTACCAGTGTCTCGCTTTCTTCGGTGGGAAACTGTATGCCAACACCCTGACGACGATTACCTGAAGTGCCCTTAGGGGTGATCCAGACGATCTTTCCGGTCAGCGGAATTTTATCCGGCTCATCCATTAGTTCAAGCAGAACGAATACTTCATCGCCCAGCGAAAACACTTTTCGCGAGGGAATGAACAGCCCGCCGTTTTTTAAAAAAGGCATATAGCACGCGTACAACTCTTCCGTATCCTTAAGAGAAATGTTGAGTATGCCGCTGCTTAATCCACCACCATTGAACGCCATGATTCTAGTCTGTACTTGCAACCTTTTATTGAATCTGCCAAGGATACCATATCTTTCTCAAGTTGGGCTCAGGCGGAAAATGTGGGTTGTAGCTGCCGCCAGCTCATTAACAACTCTTCTATCAGCATTTGGGGGTTAGGATTAGTCTTGCTAGCCAGCCGTTTTCTGGCGATCAACAGCTGATCCATAAAAGCAAAATGTCCTCGTGTCGGTACGCCGTGAGTCTGCACACAGTTGCGAATTGTCTGCGTATGGTGAATCAATATCCTATCAACCAGCTCAGCGGGCAAAAATTCCTTACATTGTTCAGCTGCGTCGACCGGGGCTTGCAGCCCTTGTGCTACGGCAGTCAGCACCGATTCGATTTTTTTAATCTGGCTGTAGGAACCGTCACCGGCAATGCGCGCCGCTCGCAAGGGGCGACCATCGGCAGCGGCAAGTAGTGCCGAATAATTATCGGCTTTACAGTTAGCCTCCAGCCACTCAAGGGCGATTACTGAGGCGGGCACAGGGAACAAAAGCGACTGGCAACGGCTGCGAATGGTCGCCAACAAATCACCCTGCTGGTGATGCACGAGCACCAACAACGTGTTGTTGCCAGGTTCCTCAAGGGTTTTTAACAAGGCGTTAGCTGCGCTCAATGTCATCGCCTCCGCAGGCGCCACTAACACTGCGCGCCAGGCACCTAGCAATGCTGTTTTTGCGGCAAAGCTAGTAACTTCTCGTATCGAGGCAACCGATATCGACTTGCCCATGTCCTCCGGCTCAAGCAGGTAGAAATCCGGATGGACATCGCCATTGATCAGAGTACAACTCTTACAGATTCCGCAAGCCCTTCCTGCCCCGGGTGATGCGCACAGCAGCCTGGCGACCAGGGCCATTGCAAAGGCTTTTTTACCCATCTCAGCCGGACCGCTGAGCAGTAGCGCATGCGGCAATCTGCCATTATCCAGCAGCCGTTCGATCGCTTGCCACTGCCTTTCCTGCCAGGGAAACAAGGGGGATTTTGTCATGGTTTTACTATCTAACATCTGACCACAAAGTTATTCAATGCCTCATAAATATCGGTCGCGACCTGCGCTGCAGTCTGTTCGGCATTGATCAAGCAAAAACGTTCAGGTTGCTCAGTGATCTGCCGCAGGTATCCCTGCCGTACACGGTCAAAAAAAATAATGTCCTCATCTTCAAATCTATCCCGCATGCCACGTTCATCAACTCGGGCCAGACCAACCCGCGGATCTATGTCGAGCACCAGGGTCAAATCCGGCTTTAGAGTCCCCTGAACCAAATTCGCCAACGTCTGTATTGACTCAATCGCAAGACCGCGCCCACTACCTTGATAGGCAAAAGTGGCTTCTGTAAAGCGGTCACACAGAACCCAAACTCCACTGTTCAAGGCGGGTAGGATTTTTTCCGACAGGTGTTGCGCACGGGATGCGAATATCAACAGCAGTTCGGCCACCGCGTCTACCGAACCGGAATGGTGATCGAGCAGTAGCGCTCTAATTTTTTCGCCGAGATCCGTGCCACCAGGTTCCCTGGACGTTACAAAATCTATGTCGCGGGCTATCAACCATTCTTCAATGCAACGAATATTGGTACTTTTTCCTACACCTTCGGTGCCTTCGAGAGTAATGAATTTACCTTTCATGGTACCTCGCCAGCCGTGGGTGCTGTAGTCACTGTAGGTGCCTGCGCGGAGGCTGTAGGTGCCTCAGTTGTTGGTGTCGTTAGTGCCGGTGTTGGCGCTGAACGGTAGTTCTTCTCACGCCGATCGACCTGAAAATCACGCACCGCTTTGTTATGCTCGTTCAAGCTCACCGAAAAGTGATGACTGCCATCACCTTTGGCGACGAAAAACAATTCATTCCCGACCGCCGGATGCAAGGCAGCCTCAAGCGCGGCAGCGCCCGGATTCGCGATAGGGGTCGGCGGTAACCCACCGTGGCGATAGGTGTTATACGGGGACAGCTGCCGCAGATGTTTGCGGGTTAGGTTACCGTCAAATTCGGCGCCAAGGCCATAGATAATCGTCGGGTCAGTTTGCAAGCGCATGTCTTTAAGCAAGCGTCGCACAAACACGCCAGCTATCTGCGCTCTTTCCTCTGCCACCCCAGTCTCTTTTTCTATAATCGACGCCATCACTAATGCCTCATAAGGCGTTTTGTAGGGCAAACCGTCCTCCCGCTCAGCCCATAAGCTCGCAAGCATGGTCTCCATACGCTGATGGGCGCGTCGCAAAATTGTCAAGTCGCTATCATCAGACAGGTACACGTAGGTATCTGGCGCAAACCAGCCTTCAGGGTTTTCGTATTCAATGCCTAAGCTCGCCGCTATTTCAGTATTGCTCTTTTCGGCCAGGGTATGGTCTATGTTGTCCTTTTTTGCCAGAGTCTTCCGCCATTGATTTAAAGTCAGGCCTTCCGCAAAGGTGATCGTGTGCCGCTGCACTGCACCAGCAGCTAGTTTAGCTAGCATGGTTGCCAGCGTATCGCCTGGTACAAGCAGGTAGTCACCGGCGATAATTTCGCGACGCGGACGCAACCGCGCATAAACTTTCAGGGGGAAAGCCGACCTGGCCAGCCTTTGTTCAACGAGGCCATCTGCGAGCAGATTAATGCCTGTTCCTTTGGCCACGGTTAGCTCGTATCCGTCCGCTGGCATAGACAACGGCCTCGACATGGCACCCAGCAGCCACAGCCAGGCCAACAGGGGAACCACGATGACCGGGATGAGCAAGTGATTCGCTAGAGGCCGAAGCACGGATAACGCTCGCTCAGCTTGACACAAATCGACGCTGTTCCTGGCGTCTTTGTCCACCGCCCAACACCAATCACTTCAGCAATCGGCGTGATGCCTGAAACTGCGTTGCAGGTAAACACTTCGTCAGCTCGACTCAACATTTCCAGGTCAATATCCCGACAGGTCACCGTTATACCCATCTCGGGTAACACGTGCTCAATCAATAATGCGCGCATCACGCCTGCCACCCCTGACTTGTCCAGTCGTGGCGTCAACCACTGATTTTGCCACAACAGGAATAGATTACTACTCAATGCCTCAATCACGCGCTCGCCGTGGTCAAGTAACAGGCCATCGTGGGGTGGCGGCAACTCTGCCGCAGCGATCACCTGGTCTAGACGATTTAAATGCTTAATGCCTGCTAGCGCCGGATTGGCTGGCAAACGATATGCGCATATTTGTAGTACGCCGAGGGCGGTTTTGCCAGACGATGGGAAAAACTGGACAACCCGACGCGATTTCGTAGGCTCTGGGAAGCGATAACCTCGGGCGCTATCCCCCGCTGTCAGAATCAACTTGACAATACCACCTGGCGGCAAACCTGGCAAAATACCTTGTATTTCCGCGCGCAAATCAGCCACATCACAGCGTAACCCCAGTTTTTTCGCATCTGTCGCGAGTCGAGCCAAATGGAAGTCAAGCAGTGGCAACTCCCCATGCCACAGGCGCATGGTTTCAAACAGTCCGTGCCCGTAGAGAAGGCCGCGATCGGTGGTCGGCAGAGAGGCTTCAACAGCGCCATCGACAAAAAACCAGTTAACCGTATTCATTCGACGATTAATACAAGCCTGGTCGACGTCTACACACGAAAGGTGGGGCTGTCTATTAGACGAATGGACAAAGAAAACCGCCTGCCTGCTTTAAGCAAGGTCAGACGGTTCGGCATCCGGGCTAACTTACTTCAAATTTTTATTAATATATTCAACTGCATCTTTAACGGTGGCGAGCTTCTCAGCATCTTCATCCGGTATTTCTGTGTCAAACTCTTCTTCGAGAGCCATGATCAATTCTACGGTATCGAGAGAATCCGCACCCAAATCCTCGACAAAGGAAGAATCAGTCTTCACATCTTCTTCCTTAACGCCCAGTTGCTCGGCAACCATTTTTTTAACGCGTTCTTCAATGTTGCTCATGACAATCGTTACTCCTGTTAATAGAGATTTAACTCAATCTGCTATGACCAGCCGGTCTTTGCAAGGTTACACCAAACGGGCGCTAACTCGGTGGCGCATTTTACCTGAATTTTTCATTTCCGTAACCGCTTTCGTCGCCTTAGCAATTACGCCCCCTGTTTAACGTTCAGTTCATATACATACCACCGTTTACTTCGATGGTCTCACCGGTAATGTAAGCACCGCCGTCGCCCGCAAGAAATACCACCACGGCCGCAATCTCCTCCGGCTGCCCAAAACGCGCCAGGGGTATGTTAGCCAGCATCGCCTCACGGCTGCCGTCACTCAGCTCGCGAGTCATATCCGTATCGATAAAACCAGGCGCTACCGTATTAACCGTGATATTGCGCGAACCTATCTCCTTGGCGAGTGAGCGACCAAATCCAGCCACCCCCGCCTTGGTGGCCGCATAGTTCGATTGCCCCGCATTGCCCATGGAACCCACGACCGAACTAATATTGATTATTCGGCCCCATCTCGCTTTAGTCATGCCCTTTACACACGCCTTACTGAGCCTGAAGATTCCCGTGAGATTGGTGTCCACCACGGCTGACCATTCCTCCTCTTTCATCCGCATCAACAGGTTATCTCGGGTGATGCCAGCATTGTTAATCAGGATCAGTGGCGCACCGAATTCATCGTTAATAACCTGCATTACCGCCACGATATCGTCAGCGTCAGCCACATCCAGGCGCAGGCCCCTGCCCTGAATGGCCTTGTCGCTAAACCGCTGGCTGATACGATCCGCACCGGCTGCTGTTGTCGCCGTACCAATTACCACTGCCCCCTTTGCCCCCAGCGCATCTGCAATCGCTGCTCCAATACCTCTACTGGCGCCAGTTACCAGCGCGACCTTTCCATCGAAACTCATACCCACCTCACCTCAACTGTATAGTTGTCTATGCTGCGCCAAGCGCCTCATCAAGACTGCTCAAGCTGTCCGTAGACAAGGTCTGTAAACTTTTTTCTATGCGCTTATTCAACCCGCATAAGACCTTGCCCGGTCCGCACTCGACTGCTTTCCGGGCGCCAAGTTTCACCAGCTGCTGTACACAGTCGACCCACCGCACTGAACTGTAAATTTGTTCGAGCATCAGCTCGCGAATGGTATCGGGATTAGCCTCTGGCTGCCCATGAACGTTGTGCACGATCGGAATCCGCGGGGGATTGAACGTCACCCGGCTAAGATCTGCTGCCAACTTATCTGCCGCTGGCTTCATCATCCGAGTATGAAATGGCGCACTGACCGCCAGAGGCATCGCCCGCTTCGCACCGGCTTCCTTACATAACACAATGGCCCGATCTACCGCACTGGCTACGCCCGCAATCACCACCTGACCCGGCGCATTAAAGTTAACCGCCGCCACTTCTTCACCCAGACCGGCACGCTCACAGCAACTGGCGATACTGTCATCATCGAGCCCTATGATTGCCGCCATCGCACCCTGACCTGGAGCAACAGCTTCTTGCATATAGGCACCACGCAGGCGCACAACATTGACAGCATCGGCAAAATCTACAACATCAGCGCAGACCAACGCAGACCATTCACCAAGGCTGTGCCCAGCCAATACTGCTGGCTGAGCTCCTCCTTTTTGTTGCCATATCCGCCACAGGGCTACGCTGGCGGTTAACAGAATCGGCTGCGTACGTTCCGTGAGGTTTATACTGTCTTCATTGCCATTTTGCACCATATCCCACAGGTCATAGCCCAACACCTGTGTCGCTTCGGCAAAGGTCTGTTCAATGACGGGATAGACCGCCGCCATATCAGCCAGCATGCCAATTTTCTGTGAACCCTGACCGGGAAATACGAAGGCCAAACTTTGGTTTAAAGACATAGAAATTCCAACCCGCCTGGAGATTTATTGGTAGTACTAATTCTGCGCACGATTATAGTTATTCATATTGTCCGCTACGAGGCCCGGGACGTCGGCCATAACGGCTCTCACTGCGCGTTCAAGCGCCCGACAAAATCCCTGATCATCGGTATTGCCATGACTTTTAATCACTACGCGATTAAGGCCAAGCAGGATTGCACCATTGTAGCCTGCGGGATCAAGCGCGTTACGCAGACCATCCAACAGACCCGCTAAATTTTTTGCGCCGACATCATGCATCAATTTATCGTGTAGTGCAGTCAATCTCTCGACCACATTTCGGGCCACTCCCTCAGTGGCTTTCAGGGCGATATTGCCGACAAAACCATCGCACACGACAATATTCATGCGGCCATCAAGTATCTCATCAGCTTCAAGATAGCCCCGATAAGTTAGCGAGCTGTCATTACTTAGCAGTTCGGCGGCTTCCTTAACAAGCCTGTTCCCCTTGCTCGCTTCCACACCGATGTTGAGAAGGCCCACTGTTGGCTTTGCCAGGCCATCCAGTCCGCTCACCATCGCCGTGGCCATCAGGGCAAATTGATGCAGTTGTTTCGGGCTGCAATCTACATTGGCACCCAGATCAAGAAGGTAACAGCCCCCCGTTCTAGCTGGCAAAGCTGTGCAAATAGCTGGTCGGTCGAGCCCTGCATTAACCCCAAGATGCTTCAAGCCCATGGCCATCAAGGCGCCAGTATTGCCACTACTCACGCAGGCATCTGCCTGACCCTGCGCGACGGCCTGGAGCGCCAGCCACATCGACGAATCCTGCTTGTGCCGCAGGGCTGACGAAGGCTGTTCGTTATCTGTCACGACCTGAGAACAGAATTGCACGCGACACCGCGCAATGCTCGTTGGATCATTGTTTGGGAAATACTTCAGCAGTTTTTCCTGGAGACCAAACAACACGAACTCGACGTCTGGATGCTCATCCAGAAATCGAATTGCTGCGGGAACAACGACTGCAGGCCCCCTGTCCCCACCCATCGCATCGACGGCGAGGTTCAGTTGTCGAGCCAAAACGAGATTAGCTGTTGGCGCCAGTCTCGACTACTTTACGGCCCCGGTAAAACCCGTCGGCTGTAATGTGGTGACGTAAATGCTTTTCACCGCTGACATCATCGATTGACAGCATAGCGCCACCACCCAATGCATCATGCGAGCGACGCATGCCGCGTCTTGATCGAGTTTTGCGACTTTTTTGTACCGCCATTGCTGTTTCCTCCAGTGGTGTCGACTCGCCGTTATCGCCAGGCCGACTCAATTGTTTGTCGTTCACTTGCTCTTGATAGTTAGACGCTTCCCGCCTAACAGACTTGCGAATCCAGGTCCGCAGTCGATTACTTTCCTGCCGTTAACAATAACAAAATTGGCAGCGGCCAGATCCGCTACTACTTTTTGAACTGCAAGTTCTGCAATATTTCGAATGGACCGGGTTTCTTAACAGTTTCAAATTCGCCCGAGGAATAACCTACCTCGACATCACATTGATCAGGCTCATGAAATGCCACAATGGGTAGCGCGAGTAGCAAGTCCTCCTCGACTATACTGTGCAAGTTCCCGCCCTCTTCAGTAACCAGCCACGGGTCGTACTGCTTCGGCAGCGACTGAACTTGCTCCTCATCGGCAACAATGGCCCACTGCACCGCCAGCGCTATCGTCGTGTTCATACCCTGCAAACAACGCTGACAAACCAGCTCAAGCTGGACAGCGACATCACCAGTAGCTACCCGATACCCCGATTCGTCGCGAAAAAACTGCAACGACACCTCCACGGGTCCGCCGACAGATGCGACTGCCTCTGCAAGGCGTGTCATTTTTTCCGACGGGATAACACCACCAAGAGCAGCCCCTTGCCCAGCCAATTTCAGGGGATCCACCCACTGCGGTAACACTTTGCTTTGCCGGACCGTAGTCATAGGCGCGCAATTCTAGGGATATGATATTGATCTGTCAAAGAAAAACACTCGCTGTTAGGCGGTAAACTGACGTCATTAACGGCCCACAACCAGGGACACCCCATGATGCAGCTCGCATTGGCCTCTTCATCACGCTACAGACGAGAATTACTTACCAGGTTCAGAGTACCGTTCACATGGCAGTCACCCCATATAGATGAAGAACCACGTCCCGCTGAAACAGCGACCGATACCGCATTGAGGTTAGCAGAAGCCAAGGCCCAGGCGCTTCGGGAAACCTTCACTGACCACCTTATCATAGGCTCTGACCAGGTAGCCTGGTTCGCTGGCCACCAGGTCAGCAAGCCCGGAAACCACCGCAACGCGGTCTCGCAGTTACAGCAATTTTCGGGGCAAACAGTACAATTTTTCACTGCTGTCTGCGTATATAACAGCCGGAGCAAGACCTCGCAAACAGCCCTTGCCCTAACAACTGTGCGCTTTCGCCAATTACCAGATAATGAAATTGAACGGTACCTACGTATTGAGCAACCATACCACTGTACTGGGAGCTTCATGGCTGAGGGCCTCGGCATCACACTATTTGATCAAATCAGTAGTGACGACCCCACTGCGATTATCGGCTTACCGCTGATCAAACTTCGCCAACTACTCGCCGAACATGGCTACGATATATTGAATAATATACATTAGATTAGTTATTTATCTTATTGTTTTTAAAGTTTTTTCAAAATCAATAAATCTATCTATACATGCCAGGGGATGGTGCCTGGCCAACCGCTCATGAGAGTGAGCACCGTAACTGACCGCAATTCTCGGTACACCCGCACGCTGCGCCATCTCCATATCGAAAGTCGTGTCACCGACCATAATGGCCTGCTGAGTTGGCAGCCCATACTCCTCTAGCAGCGATTGCAACATCAGCGGGTCTGGTTTCGATGCCGTTTCATCCGCACACCGCGTACTGTGGAACAAATTCTTCATGCTCAGCGCCTGAAGCACCCGATCAAGCCCTGCACGACTCTTGCCGGTGGCCACCGCCAATACGTAGCCCTGATCGCGCAAATCTACCAGGGAGCGCTCGACATCAGCAAACAAAGGCGAGGGAGTTTGATCGACACGCCGAAAATGCCCCGCGTAACTGTTGCGTAACTGCTGAACTTCACCACTATCGATACCAGGAAATAACTGAGTAAGGGCCTCGTACAAGCCCAATCCAATTATGTCTTTGGCTGCTTCGACAGTCGGCACAGGTAAACCAACTTCATCGGCGGCTAGCTGTAAACAGTAGGCGATACGATGTAAAGAGTCACATAACGTGCCATCCCAGTCGAAAATCAACAGCGCCGGCGTTACAACTTCAGGCAGGACAAATCCAGACATTACAAATGCTCCAAAACTGACTGCAATTCCTCTGGCAGCGGCGCGGATACACTGATGACCTGGCCGTTGACGGGCGAAGTGAAACTGATCTCACGGGCATGGAGAAACAGTCGCCGCAAACCTGCGCCGCGCAAAGACTTGTTGAAAACGGCATCACCGTATTTAACATCCCCTGCCAGCGGATGACCGGCAAGCAAACAATGCACGCGGATTTGATGGGTTCGCCCCGTGTCTAACTCTGCTTCAACCAGACTGGCTTTTGCATAACGCTGAAGCAAACGAAATCGAGTCAGTGCACGCTTGCCATCCTTATCGGCTCGCACCACCCGTTCACCAGACTGCAAGCTGTTTTTCTGTAAGGGCGCATTGATCTCGCGAACATCCGGCGACCAGGCGCCGCGAACCAGCGCCAGATATCGCTTTTCCACCACCCGTTCACGCATTTGATCCTGTAAGTTTCTGAGAGCCGCGCGGGTTTTAGCAACCAACAAGCACCCTGACGTATCTCGATCCAGCCTGTGCACCAACTCGAGACGCCGCTCTCCCGACCTCATTGCCCGCAGTGCCTCTATCACACCGAGGTTAATGCCACTGCCACCATGCACCGCGAGCCCCGACGGCTTATTGAGCACCAGACAGCAGTCGTCTTCATAGAGGATGCTACCGTCCAGCGATTCGCGAAGCCCTGAACCCGGCACATGACACGCCCGTTGTGCAAGTCGCAGAGGAGGGATTCGTATCACATCGTCGGCCGACAATCGGTAGTCTGGCCCGATCCGGCCTTTGTTAACTCGAACCTCGCCCTTGCGGAGCAGACGATATATCCTCGATTTCGGCACACCTTTTAAGCGCGTCAACAGGAAATTGTCGATACGTTGGCCGGATTGATCCGCGCTTATTGTGAGCAATTGCACAGCGGTGCCTGGTGATTCGATAGCAGCCATTTTTACAGATCTCTCAAGGTCGCCGGCATTCTATCAATTTCAAACAGTTTATTCTTTTAATTGAAGGGCTTATTAAATATTGCTATGATCCCGCCTTGTCGCGCAAAGTCGCCGACATATGGGCGTCGCCGGTGTTCTCGCGTATTGAGAAAAGTGCCAGTGAAAACAGAAGAATTCTATACGGTAACAACAACTGCTAGAGGCAGCCTACCGTAAACAGACAATGCAGGTGTTTGCCAAAAACCGCGCAGCACGCGGCCTTTGAAGCAGGCACTTTTAAGCAACCGCGTCAAAAGACGCGAAAGTTGCCCGGAAATCAAAGTAAGCAATAGTTGTTGTTAGCAGGTTTTAGAAGAGTCGATTTGGCTGTTAGGGAAGTGATCCAGTGTCAGTTATAGCTGTAGGTATAGGCACACTAACAGCCCACGACTCAGGAAGAAAAGTGCTTCTGGTGTCGTCCGTCCGAAGCCAAAACCTGGCTAACAGTACCGACAGTTAAGGTTAATACGCAGTTTTAAGGGCCTGGAAACCAGTCAATATAATGACAACGGAAACAGAGAGCGTATCGTAGCTGGCCTGGCCAGCGCATCGCTATTGGACGGTTACCGTCCTCCTGTCACCGAAACTGCAGACTTGCTTACCTTCCTTTCCGCGGCATTTTCGTGGCTTTTGCCAAGCATGAAACTGCAGGAACCACATGAAAAGAATGCTTATCAATGCCACTCAGCCCGAAGAGCTGCGCGTGGCTCTGGTCGATGGTCAAAAACTCTATGATCTCGACATCGAAAACCGCACCAGAGAGCAAAAGAAAGCCAATATCTACAAAGGCAAAATCACCCGGGTAGAACCAAGCCTTGAGGCCGCCTTTGTCGATTACGGTGGCGACCGCCACGGTTTTTTACCCCTGAAAGAAATTTCACGGGAATATTTTAAAAAGAAGCCCAGCGAAGGCCCTGGTCGACTCATGATCAAGGAACTGATCAGCGAAGGTCAGGAAATTGTCGTACAGGTCGAGAAGGAAGAACGCGGTAACAAAGGCGCAGCACTGACTACGTTTATCAGTCTTGCCGGGCGCTACATGGTGCTGATGCCAAACAACCCCCGGGCAGGCGGCATCTCCCGACGCATAGAAGGCGACGACCGCAACGAGTTGCGCGATGCGATGCGGGGCCTGCAAATCCCTGACGGATGTGGCGTTATTGTCCGCACGGCCGGCATTGGCCGTTCCACAGAGGAATTACAGTGGGACCTCGATTACCTTCTTCAGCTGTGGAACACCATTGATACCGAGGCGTCCCAGGCATCCGCACCGCACTTTGTCTTCCAGGAAAGCAACGTCATTATTCGCGCTATCCGTGATTATTTGCGTCCGGATATCGGCGAGGTAATCGTCGACAACAAAAACGTCTATGAACTTGCCTCAGCATTTATCCAGCAGGTCATGCCTTCCTATCAAAGCCGGGTTCGCTATTACGAAGACCCCATTCCTTTATTCAATCGGTATCAGATCGAAAACCAGATAGAAACCGCCTTCCAGAGGGAGGTCAAACTCCCCTCCGGCGGCTCTATTGTCATTGACATCACTGAAGCACTGGTCTCCATTGACATCAACTCGTCCCGCGCCACCAAAGGCAGCGATATTGAGGACACTGCTTTCAAGACCAACCTTGAAGCTGCAGACGAAGTGGCGCGACAACTGCGCCTGCGAGACGTTGGCGGCCTTATCGTGATCGATTTTATCGACATGCTGGCGACCAAAAACCAGCGTGAAGTCGAAAACCGCATGCGCACTGCCCTGGAGCTTGATCGCGCGCGCGTGCAGGTCGGTCGCATTTCCCGATTTGGTTTACTTGAAATGTCACGCCAAAGGCTGCGTCCATCACTGGAAGAGATGACTTTCAAAGTTTGTCCACGCTGTAGCGGCCAGGGCACGATTCGCGGCACCCGCTCGATAGCACTGGCCATTTTGAGATTGGTGGAAGAGGAAGCTCAAAAAGAAGGTAGCATCGAAATTAGGGCCATCACACCCGTTCCGGTAGCCACTTTTTTGCTAAATGAAAAGCGTGCGGAAATCATCGATATAGAGAAACGTAATCGCATCAAGGTCGTCGTCTTGCCGCATCCTGAAATGGAAACGCCTCACTTCGACGTTCAGCGTATCAGGCAACAGGATGAAAGTCCGGACGAATTCAGCTACCGACTGGCTGAAAGTACCCCGGTTGATGAGAAGCTTGAATTAATCGAACCAGCGCGAGTACCTCCTGCGCAGAAGCCCGCTGTTGAAAACCTGCCACCCCTGGTGCGTGCGCCAGCACCTGCTCCGGTTACACAGCCTGAGCCAGAAGCTGTCACTGCAGTACAGCCTTCGCCACAGCCCGGCCTACTGCTCAGAGTCTGGCAGGGCTTGTTTGGCAGCGGGACACCCAAAGAAACCCCAGCCCCAGAGATATCCCCAGAGCCACAGCCGGAACAAAAAACTCGCCCACAACGACGCACCCGCAATCCTCGGAACACGTCCAACGCCGCGAAAAAAACCGGCGATAGGAATGTACAGGAGGCTAGCCCGCAGCATAATGGCGAAAAACGTGAAGGAGAGAGCAGCACACCACCACGACGTGGCAATAGAAACAGGGGCAGAGCCCGCGGGGATAATGGCCAGCGCGGCCAGGGTCGCGAGCAACAACGCGACAACGAAGCTCCGAGCACGCTCGACCAGGGAGATGACAAACAGGCGCTGCGCAACCAAAAAGCTGATCGTGTCGATCGTACGAATGAGCGTATTAGCGACAAGGAACAGGGGGAACGCCAGAGCGGGGACCAGAGCAAGCAAGACCAGGAACAGCAGATTAATCAACCACGGAGGCGTCCCAAAGGCCACAAACCGCCACAGAATCAACCACGCACCCGCAAAGAAGTTCCAGAAGAGGCCCTCGCTGCCGCACTTCCGTTGGCCGCCGTTGCGGCAACATCGGGTACGGGTAAGACAGAGCATCAGGTCGATGATCTTCAAAGCAGGAGCCTGCAAAGCGATAGCCCTCAAACAGATGGCCCTCAAACAGATGATTTTCAAAGTGATGACATTGCTGCTGTAACAACTGCTACAGAGCCCACGCCGGACCCTGGTATGAACGCCACACCTAACGGTGATGGCGCTCCTCCCGAGCTGCTCCCTACGTCAATCGTTGAGCACACACTCGCCGTGGCGACAAACAACTCCGTTGATTCTGCGAATTCAGCCGCACCCGTCACGCAGGCGCAAACTCCGGAGTCTAACCAGGAACACCCTCAGAGAGTCGACCAGCAGATTCCTGACGAACCAGAGCAGAGCGTATTGGAAAGTCAGACAGACCAGACTGAAACTAGCCAGGTGGTCACGTCAGAGGCGTCAACTGCCGCGCTGGCGCCGCCTGAGGCCACGACTGACACGACCGCATTTCCGGCGCGTGAACAACAACTCGAACAACAACTTAAAAAACAGCCTGAAGAAAAACTGCCGAGTACGCCATCTGCTACTGAGCAGGCACAGATTACCGAACAGGTGCAAGTTGCGGAAACACCGGTACCACGCACCCATGCTGTCAATGATCCCCGACTTAAACCTCGGCCAATTGTGCGAGTCGAGATAGAATCGCATCAGATTGACCCAGGACTCTCCCGGCCTCTGGATACTTCGAAACCAACACCAGTTGCGGTGATCGACTCACCCTACAAGCGGCCCATCAACGATCCCCGGCTTGCCAGGCGGGACGAACGGGGTACTGAAGTGACGCAACAGGATAGAGAATAAGTCTGGAATCGCTTGTGTAGCTCGCAGGTGGCGGTATAATTCCGCCACTTCGTGGAGGGGTGGCTGAGTGGTTGAAAGCACCGGTCTTGAAAACCGGCGTGTCGAGAGGCACCCAGGGTTCGAATCCCTGCCCCTCCGCCATCTTCATCAGGATTGCGTGCCCTTATAAATCAATACTGATAACTGCGCACAGATAGCTCCGCACCAGTAAAAGTTTGGCAATTCAATCAGCCAAATACGTCCATCAGGTTCGTCAATTTCAATCACCGACGACCAAAATAACCCAAACCTGGCCAGACACTTTCAGTGTGGTTTGCCATTAGCAAACGCTGGTTTACCGGCTGAGCCAACTGATACAATCGCCGCCAGCACCGCCAGTCTGAGCAGATGACTCACGGACCGATAACCCTTTGCCGCGGTGCGGAAAAGGGTTATCGGTGTACCAGATTTCTCTCGAGATCAGATCGATGCTCAACCATCAGTTATTACTTTTACGTGAGTTTTCAATATGACCGAAGCACTAACCTGGGATACCCCAATGATGGTTTCCGCGATCATCATGACGCTTACTTTTATTGGAATTTTTACCGAAGGTGTACACGGCTTTCACCGCACCAAATTTGCCATGATGGGCGCAGGCGCAATGATTATCGCTGGTCAGATATTCGGATTCTACAATCCCGATCTGGCCCTTAAGGCAATTGACTGGAACGTGGTGTTCCTGCTCGGCGCCATGATGACCATTATCGCGATCATGATTCCCACCGGAGGCTTCCAGTTTATCGCCTACTGGATTGCCCGTGTCAGCGGCGGCAATCTATTTCTATTGATGATATTAATGGGAACGGTGGTAACTGTTATTTCCCTGCTACTTGATAACGTGACAACTGTTGTTATCTTCGGCCCGCTGATTATTTTGATCTGTCAGGCATTGAAAGTGAATGCCATCCCCTTTCTGCTCACTGCCGCACTTCTGTCTGATACCGGAGGCGTGGCAACATTGGTCGGCGACCCACCTAACCTGATGATTGGTTCGGCGGCAGACATCAGTTTTAATGCTTTCTTCAAGCACATGGGTGGACTGGTACTCGTCGCATGGTTGGCGACCATATTGGGACTTAAGTTTCTGTTTAGCAAAGAGCTCGCCGTTAAAGCTGCTCAACCAGACTTTTCTGATCAGGAAAGCATTACCGACAAACGCACCTGGTATCTCGCTCTGGGCGTACTGGCGTTGATGGTTGTGCTGTTTATCTTGCACCACAGCCTCGGCTGGGATGCCTGGATGGTCGCCGCACTTGGCCTCACCACCCTGCTCTTTTTAGCACCACGCGCCGATATGGATGGCGCCTTTGAACAACTAGAGCTGTCCCTGCTGATATTCTTTATTTCCCTGTTTGTACTGGTCGGCGGCGTAGAAAACAGCCATTTTCTTGAATACCTCGGCCACTATATCGAACCGTTTGTAACCAGCGATTTGCTTGTTGCGTCCTTGCTACTGATGTGGGTAGCCGCCGTTCTGTCCGCCATGATTGACAACATCCCTTTTACCGCCGCAATGGTTCCCATTATTCTGGGGCTAGAGGCTCAGGGGATCAATGTCACACCGCTGTGGTGGAGTCTGGCAATCGGCGTCGGCATGGGTGGTAACGGCACCCATCTTGGATCCACTGCTAATGTGTTTATCGTCACCCTGTCCGAGCGTATGGCCAAACAGCAAAACGACCCGTCACTCGCTATCACGCCCGGCCTGTGGTTCCGGAAAGGGCTGCCAGTAATGTTGTTAACGTTGACAACGTCGTCGGTATTAATGTGGATTTTCTTCGATTTCTTTTCAACGCCCCTGACATCTCATTAAGCTCAGGACAGTTTAGTTTCGAGTCACTTCGGAACTAAACTTAAATCCTGCGATTGTCATAAATGACCCGTGGGGCTCGGAGACTAGCAATCGAAACTCTCGGCCCCTTCGCCGCGAGCCCCCCATCGAGACCCCCTGGCTCGCGAGACCCCAAATCGCGAGACCTTGTAACACGCGACTAGCGACCCTTCACAAGTTAATAACTCAGGGTAACGCTCGTTAGTCGTAGACCAGCGATGTTACAATCGCTCGCATCAGGTCATCCCCCAGCTCTATGTTTTCCAATGAAATACTTTCATTGTCTCCATGTACCCCCGCGCTTTCCTCTTTCTTCAGAATAATTGGGGTAAACCCGTAGGCTGAAATACCCCGCTCCCGAAAAAAATGGCTGTCGGTAAAACCGGCATTTAATTTAGGTAACACGAGCACGCCTGGATAACGTTTTGCCAGAGTACTTTCAATGGCCTTGTACAAAAAATTATCTTTCGATGAAGTCCCTGGTCCAAATGACAGTACCGGTTCAACTGTCACGCCCTCTCCGGCAAGCGCATCCCTGATTATGGATAGAACCGCTTCGGCGCTTTCGTCAGGCAACAGGCGGCAATCAACTTCCGCGCTGGCGAGTGGCGGCACGACATTAATTTTCTCACTGCCGCGTAGTCGAGTTACCACGCAGGTGTTGGTAAGCAGGGCATGGAGGCGATAATCGTGTCCTTGCAATTCAGCCATCAGTTTTGGTGAAGCGACAAGTTGCTGCGGAGCCGTCAGACGTTTATCCCATGGCGCTGGTGCCTCGATAGCGATCCGCCGTAAATATTCAGCCACAATCGGTACTACCCTCGCCTCAAACTGAAGACCGTCTAGCGCCGCCAGAGCCTGGATGAGTTTTTGTGGGGCGCTGTTCTGGCGCGGCACGGCGCCATGTCCTGGCATTCCTGTCGCTTTCACAATCAACCACAAGGGCAGCTTCTGGGTTACCTCTATGCCAAAACTCAACTTGCCGTTACTCAGGTCACCACCACCGCCCTCGTTGAGTACAGCACCAATCCCATCAAATACTTCTGGTCGATGTTGCCAAAGCCAACCGACACCCAGTTTACCACCCGCCTCTTCATCGGCTGTAGCCATAAAGACCACGTCGCGATTTAGCGGTTTACCAGCGGCGTGGAGGGCCAGGAAGGCCTGAAGTTGAAAAATGCCAGCAGATTTGTTGTCCAGGCTACCGCGGCCATGCACGAAACCATCAACCAATCTGGCTGCAAAGGGTGGATGCGACCAGCGCGAAGTATCTGCGGGCACCACGTCCATATGGTGTAAAAGCAGAAGTCCAGGTTGATTACCGCCTGGCAGGCGGGCCCAGATATTGGCACGACCCGGCTGCGATTCGACGATCTCATATGGAATGCCTCGCCGTTCAAAAATAGCTGCAAGAAACTGCGCACCGGGCATTTCATTGCCTGGCGGATTGACCGTATCCAATCGAATATATTGCTGCAGGAGTTGTACGGTCTGTTCAGCCTCGGCACGAGCCGACCCGACCAGGCCTATAAGTAAAAACCAACAAAGCGCTGTACCCATGGCTAATCGCCGAACTATCGTCATAGGCGCCATCCGTTATTAATTGTCATTATGTTAACGCGCATGGAAACGGCTTAACGCAACATTGAAAACCGGCCACACCACACAGATCGTCCTCAGCCATTATTCTGAATATGTCGTCGACTACTGCAGTCGCGTTCGGCCCAGGCGTACTCAGGACAGCGGAAAAAAAACACCCATGCTGGTCACCCCAAACACCTCGGCACCATCAAGCTGCTTTCGTTCGGCCATTTCAACGAGCTCATAGTAGACTGCCCGACTAATCAAACCACTGAGCTGACTGCGTACCAGCACATAGGGCGAAGGCTCTCCTGTGGTCGCATCGACATCGACATGAAGTGGATGCTGGGCACTGGCCAGGACCGTGTCATCGGTCAGTGTCGTAAACACCAACGCCTGTTGCTGATCCCGTTGTTGCCGTTCCACGGCAATGACATGCAGTGGTGCGTCATCGACGCGCAGGCGCCATTTTTCCTGCGGCGTTACCAGATAATATTCATCGTCTTCGTGTTTAAGAATACTGGCAAATAACTTTACCAGCGGCTTGCGGACAATGGGTGCACCCTCGTGGTACCAGGTGCCATCCCGAGCAATGCGGATATCTATGTCGCCGCTAAGCGGGGGCTGCCATTTATCTACGGGCGGCAGTTTATGTTCGCGGTTGCGCTGGTCAGCCAGCAAATCAGCGTAGAGCCGATCGAGAGAGACGCCTGTCACTGACCACCTTTGGATCCACGTAACTGACCTCGATTGCCCATGGTCACACCGATATTAGTGATAAATTTGAGCAAATCATCTTTATCATCAAACTGATCAGCCAGACCTCGGTTAAAACAGATATCTACTGCACCCTGAGCCAGGGCCCAGCAGGCCAGATAGTGGTAGTGCGGCGGGACATCTTCGAGAATCCCCCGTTTAATAAGTTTGTCGACCATCGCGCTAAGGCTCTTCACCGAGGCACGGCGAATTTCAAGTAATTGCTCCATTAACGTAGCGACCGAGTGCTCTTCTGCCAGCCTTATTTCAAGCTGTTGCACCAGTCGATCGAGAGCCGGATTCGCGAGTCGCGCCTCAAAATAGGCCTTGACCACAGCACCCGGGTCGCCATTTTCAGTGGCGCTGATACCTCGCTGTAGACTAACCGCGGTCGACTTTTCGTAATCGAGCATGATCCGCATCATGATCTCAGCCTTGCTCTCAAAATGCTTATATACAGTTCCTTTGCCGATGCCTGCCCGTGTTGCTATTTCCGCCACGGTCACTTTCTCTGTGCCGTTGTCAAGTAACAGACCGAGCGCGGTATCCAAAATCAGCTGTTCTCTGGCCAAAAACCGTTGCTTCTTTTCTCTTATTTTCACCGTGCTGGAACTGTCTACCATGCCGCACCCTGCGCTGAACAGATTTGTTGTCTTTGTCTATTGTCTGTCGGGGGTTTCAGGCAGTCGCACATTGTATAAACCACCATCATCCCGCTTGACCTGCGTTAAACGGTATTGCCGCAGGCTGTGCTAGACTCATAGCATCGCGCGGTAACTGTAGCAAATAAGTCGATTTAAAACATTGAGTAAACTAAAAAGGTTGAGTCGCCTGGTCGGCGCTGCCGGTGTAGAACCTGGGGAACGCCCTGGCGCGCAACGTCTGGGCATCGTCTTCGAAGTGCCTATGCTGGTCGCTGCCCTGTGGGTTCTGCTCTCCTGGTGGTCCAAACGCGGCTCGGATCCGGCAACCGCAGATATTTACGACCTCATTCTGTGGAGCATGTTTGTTACTGAAACGGTACTTCTGTCGATCGCTGTACGCGACACTGCCAACTACCTCAAAGCCAACTGGCTCAACCTGGTAATCATCGCTCTCGGTTTTCCAGTTTTACTCGGCTGGCCGTCCTATTTTGGTGCATTTCGTCTACTCAGACTCGTCATAATTATCGCCCTGCTCACCCATGTCGGCAGCCGTTTGCGGAAAATGTTGTCGCGCAACGAACTCGGACCAACCATGCTCGCTACCACGATCGTCATCTTGCTGGCCGGTCTTATGATGGCAGCGTTGGACCCCGCCATTGATAGCCCCTGGGATGGCCTGTGGTGGGCCTGGGTGACGATCAGCACCGTCGGTTACGGCGACGTAGTGCCTACAAGTCCGGTTGGGCGCGCATTGGCGAGTATTATCATCCTCTTTGGTATCGGTCTATTTGCCATGTTAACCGCCAGTTTTACGGCTTTCTTTATTCGCGAAGACGAGGAGAAGATTATCAGTGCCGAACAGGCCGGTCACCGGCGCCTCACCGATATTGAACACCGCCTGGACAGCCTGAACAAAAAAATCGACCAGCTTCTCGATCGGGAAAACACAACCCGTTCTGAATAAGGACTAAATCTCCGCCTCACTGTACAGCGTCCGGGCCAGTGCTATAATGTCGACCGCTTTACCATAAGCGCTTTTACAGCAGATGTCGGAGAGTAGCTCAGCCTGGTAGAGCACTGCCTTCGGGAGGCAGGGGTCGCAGGTTCAAATCCTGTTTCTCCGACCAATAAAAACAATAAGTTGCGGTGGTCTCGGATCTCCATCAGTGCAAGCAATTACGCCACAGAAATAAAACCCCAATTCCACCTGATCGAATCTTCCGCTACCGCCGCGAAATTTTCCGGTCATCAATTGACTGATTCAGCTGCAAATTACCAATCTACGCTTAAAGAAAGATCTTTGCATCGAACGTCTCAATACCGATTGCCAATATGAAAATATTTATACGACAACACTTACGTCTACTTGCAAGCAGCAAAAGACCTTCTACCATTGCCCGTGCCTAACCTAAAGTGAATCCCCCGGGATTGCCGGAGACCTTTTAAGTTGAGAGGATACTCCGATGACAAGAGCAAACAGATATTCCCCGGAAGTTCGGGAACGAGCGGTTCGCATGCTTCACGAGCAAGAACCATCTTATGCGTCACGGTGGGCGGCGTTGACGTCGATGAGGTCGAGTACGCAACACTAGGGTAGATCGATTGGTTCAATAACCGCCGCCTGCTCGAACCGATTGGCAAACTCCTTATAGCCGGTATATTGCCCGGTTTACTGACGGCGTTGGTCTAACATCAGCGGGCCAATGTCTGACCATCTTGGGAGACTAATCTCAAACCATCTACTGGCCCGGAAAGAAAGACCCCAAAAAAATCGGTGCGCAACAGAGCCCAGACCTACGCGGCTTCTATCCGAATCAAGGCACCAAATGCTTCTTCACGTGGTACTTCCAGTATGTTGGCTGAGTCGGTGGCGCGGCCAACCTTTAGCCCGCGTCCGGTCAGGGATAGCGCTGTGGCCTCAACATCCGGAGTTTGCAGCACCAGAGCGTACATGCCCTCACGGCCTGCTTCGAGAAAATTGGCGATGGCCCGGGCAAACGGCCGTGAGGCATCTTCTATCGCCACCAGCTCGATCACGCCGCCGGTGGCCGGGTGGCAAATGGCGGTTCGAACACCACGTTCGTTATCTATCGATGCTTTATCCATCGCCATGTTGAACTGGCTGCCATATACGCTGATGGCGTGATCCAGATCCTGAACGGCGACGATAACCCGGGCAATACCTGATAATTTGGGGGCATCTGGTGCGGCGGCCGGACCTTTGTATTTGTTCTTGAACGAATTCACCGGGTAGACGCGAATCAGCACGCCGTGAGTGGCGCTGGGGTGTACATCTCGACCAAAAGCACCGGGCATCAAGGGCATGACATTCAGCCCTCTCTCGGCGAGCAGCTGTGCTTCTTCATCAGGCACGGGCGCCTCCAGCATCAACGCAAACAGGCCCTCACCACGACGATCCAGGAAGCCCTGCAAACTCTTGCTGAGCGGTGTCTTCGGGTCAACTGGAGACATTAACTCAATATTGCTGCCGCCTTCAGGCACACACATGCCCAAAGCCGCGCCATATTCGCTGGCGCTCATTGCTGACAGATCGATCACTGGCATACCAAACTTATCTCTGAACAGGCTGACCATGGCGGGAAAATCGTGGGCGGCGATAGCGATGCGGGGCATACCGGTAATCATGATGTTGGCTCCATTCTGCGTTTCTATAATTTTTCTATAATTTTTAAATTGCTTGCGCTGGAGGTTATAACAAACTTACGACAGAGTGAACGAGTTATTTTCTACGCCGAAAACATATCGGCACCCCCATCCAACGCGCCCCCCGGCTGCCAACGTGGGACTCTCTATATTAATAACAACATGAATAGCAGCATAAACAACCCTGCAAATAACACCCACCCTAAAAACCAAAACAACCAGCGCCGCACGCGGAGCAAACGGCGTGTGCAGCACAAATACCCTACGCAACGCAAAACGCCAAACCACCAGACAGCCTGATTCGTCTATAATGATGGACTGTTTTCCTGACCCCTAGCTGACATGGCCAATTCACTGCAAGATCAACTCCAAAAATCCGGCCTGGTCGATGCCAAAATGGCGAAACTGGTCGCCAGGGACAAACGCAAGCAGGACAAGGTGCAGCGCAAAAGCGGACAGCCCGTGGTAGATGATCGCAAACAGCAACTGGCGCAGGCCAAAGCCGAAAAAATTGCCCGAGACCGGCTGCTCAATCAGGCTCAAAATGACAAGACCCAGCGCAAGGCACTGGCGGCGCAAATTAAACAGTTGATAGACATCAACGCCATCAGCGCCGCCGGTGATCAGCAGTTCAATTTCACCGACGGCAAACAGATCAAACGCATGCACGTCAGCAAGGAGCAGGTGGAGCGCTTGAGCCGGGGCGTTTTTGCCATTGTTAAGCAGTCCGAGAAATACGTTATCGTCCCCGCTCCAGTGGCCGACAGAATTGCCGAGCGCGATCCTGGACGCATCATTTTCAAAGCAGAGAAGGATGACAGTGTCGCGGACGCCGATGATCCTTATGCGGACTATAAAATTCCAGATGATCTGGATTGGTGACTGAGTCTGGTCCCCATGCCCACCCCGGCCTGTGATGGCCCCGCGCCCGAGGCCATTTTCTGCCGGTTTTACTGACCTGCATCAAGGCCACAACCAGCTTTTTCACCGATTATCCCAGCCACTTCGAGTCGCGCAGCCGTGCTGTTGTCCAGCGGCCTCGAAACGGGCGATTTCTGATCTGACGAAGGGAAATCCTCTGTATCTATATTTTGCAGTTTCGCTATTATAGGCAAGGTGGCACATGCATTTGCCGCCGCTTTAAGTGCTCGGTAATTTCACCAACAACGTAACAAGAGGGAATGCTATGAACAAAACTATTTTAGCCGCCGTCATGGTTGCAAGCATCGGTTTGGCAGGTTGCGCCAGCAATGGCGAGCTGGCAAAAGTACGCGCTGCGGCTGAGCGAGCTCAGTCTACCGCTGACCAGGCTCAGAAGACTGCAAACGATGCGATGGCAAAAGCCAACCAAGCCAGCGCCACTGCCGCCGCTGCTGACAGCAAGGCTGATCAGGCATTGTCAAAAGCCAATCAGGTAGACGAGAAAGTCGAGCGTATGTTCAAAAAGACGATGATGAAGTAACCCTTCAGATACTCGCTTAACGTCTAAGAAGTAGCTATACACCCGCCGACCGCCCGCAAGCCGGTCGGCGGGCTTTTATTTTGTCCTGCCCGTTACTGAATGACGACCTGGGTGCCAATATCGACCCAGCGCGCCAGATCCTGTATCTGATCGTTGCTAAGTGCAACACAACCCCTTGTCCAGTTGTACTGTTCATGCACCAACGCGTTGCCGAAGCCAATACCGTGGATACCAATCTCGCCGCCAAGAGGTGTACTGCTGGGCGGCACACTACCAGTCGAGTGAGCATCGACGATACGTTGAAAATCCCGTGACACGATCTGTTTTCGCATCAATGCGAGCTTGGCATGGTCGCGGGTGGGATAGTCAAGACCAAAAAATAATTTAAACCGACTCGTGTGACTGACGGATATGATCCGATAGACACCCAGGGGCGTGGTTTCGTCACCCTGCATATGTATTTCCGCAACACCTCGCTGGCCAATCGCGATGTTGTCGTACTGCTGAACGGCCTTATCACCCTGCATTACCCTGGCAACCGAGTCCGTGGTGTCTATCAATACCCAGATTGGCTCCGTGGCCCAGCCGATATGCGAAGCCGCCAAGAGTAGCGCAAAACAGGCACGCCGAATCGTGGCGGCCCCATACTTTCCAGAGCCAGACAGATACCTTTTGTGACGATGCCGGCAGGCTTTGCCGTTGGCTCGGCACAGATCGAAGTACATTTGGTGCGTTCTGCTATAAAATAGTCGCTTTCCGAAGTCAGACAGGTACTTCCTAAACAAATTATGAACGGTCATCGTAGCGTCTTAGCAGGTATCCAGCATTATTGTCGGCGCAGACTATCAAAAACTCAGCCTGCGCAGAAGCTTCTTCTTCTCGTCGCCCTGCTATCGTCACACATGGCTAGCGCGGAGCTATTCAACCTGCCAGTAGATGGCAGTACCGTTGTCGGCCATGTTCGCGTCGTTGTTGCCGGTACGGACAACACCTTGCTCGATATAGCCAGACGCTCTGACGTGGGTTACCACGAAATCACCGAGGCAAACCCCGAGGTTGATGTATGGACGCCCAACGCACACGACAAGATAGTCATCCCCACGCAGTATATTTTGCCACCAAAACCCTGGCGCGGTGTTGTTATAAATATCTCACAGCGGCGCCTGTTTTATTTTTTACCTGTCGAAAAGGATAAACCTGCTCAGGTCGTGACATTTCCGATCAGTATTGCACGCGAGGGCTGGTCGACCCCTCTGGGCGAGACAAAAATAATCGGCAAGTACAAAGATCCCGGCTGGTTTATGCCCAAATCAATTCAGGCAGAAAGAAGACAGGAAGGCGAAACTGACTTCCCCACTTATTTCCCGCCCGGGCCTGATAACCCGATGGGCATGCTGGCGATACAGCTCGGCTTTAGCGGTATTTTTATCCACGGCACCAACCGACCCTGGGGTGTTGGCATGCGCACCAGCCACGGTTGCCTGCATCTCTACCCCGAGGATGCTGCAATGGTGTTCCCATTAATTAGTGCTGGCATTCCTGTCCGCGTGATCGACGAACCCGTTCTGGTGGGTATACGGGCCGGGCAGTTGGTCGTGGCCAGTTATGAGCCCGTCATGGAATACGACAAGACTACCAACCTGTCTACACGAACAATGATGGCGCTGTCACTCTGGTTGGACGAGCAGATCAATACCACCGGGCACAGCTACCAGGTTGACTGGAATCGAGTACAGAATATCACCGAGACGGTTAACGTCGTGCCCCTGTCGATCGCTCCTGGCGGTGCCACGTATAAGGAGTTAATCGCCGGTATACCGGTAGAGCCCTACCGACATTTACCCTATGGGAAGGAAGCCAACGATGCGACCGCACCGCCACCCACGCAAACCATAGTGACGGCAACGTCCCTGTCGAGCGCACCAGCAGCTGTGCCGGAAACCAAAACTAACATCGACCACACAAGCGATACGATTGATGTCGAAAGTGTCTGGGATTAATCGAGATCACACATTCAAATCAGCTGGCATCGGCTCTGGCTTGAGGCTATGTGTAACTTGCCTATCCAGAGCGCCTGGGGCGCCATTCATGGCCAACCCTGGCGTGGTCGGTTATGGTTTCAGTCGTTGTTCCTGCAGTCGCTGTATGCACTCAGTTGCCCTGCCCCAGTGATCCGGCCTGGCCTGATGATCATTAACACCCAGGGTTTCCAGCAGCCCCGCGGTCACTCTCAATGAGTCATCGCGCGCACTTGTTTTCGCTGCGGCTGGCTCATGCCATGCGCGAATCCCTGAGCGAAACGCCCTACAGACCGAGCACCCTGTCGCGTGATGTCATGGCTGGCATTACCGTGGGGATTATCGCTATTCCATTATCGATGGCCCTCGCCATCGCCAGTGGTGTCGCTCCGCAATACGGCCTGTATACGGCATGTATCGCCGGGTTCCTGATCCCCTTCACCGGCGGCTCTCGCTTCAGCGTCTCTGGCCCAACTGCTGCCTTTGTCGTGGTGCTGTATCCCGTGGTGCAAAAATACGGACTTGCCGGCTTACTGATCACCACCATGCTCGCAGGTGCGATGTTAATCGCCATGGCCCTGCTGCGGATGGGTCGTTACATCGAATATATTCCCGAATCCGTCACGCTGGGCTTTACCGGCGGCATCGCAGTAGTCATTGCGACGTTGCAACTAAAGGACTTTCTGGGGCTTGGTATCACCACCATGCCGGAACACTTCACCGACAAGGTGTTGGCATTGACAACGGCATTCCCGAGTTTTTCGCCATGGGCGCTGCTGGTCGGAACCACAACTCTCGCCGTCATACTCCTCTGGCCGCGTCTAAAAACAGCCATTCCTGCGTATCTGCCAGCGATACTGGTAGGTAGCGTAGCCGCCTTGCTGCTGAACCAGCAGGGGTATACCGTGGCGACTATCAACTCAACATTCAGTTTTGCCCTGCCAGATGGTAGCGTCGGCACCGGTATTCCCTCTCTGTTGCCGTCTCTTGAGTGGCCCTGGTCACGTTCTCAGCCTGGAGAGCGAGCCCTGACCTTCAGCTGGGTACTGGCCCAGGATCTGTTGGCCAGCGCTTTTGCTATCGCCATGCTCGCGGCTATCGAATCACTACTCTGTGCGGTCATCCTGGACGGCATGACCGGGAAAAAACACAGTGCCAACAGCGAATTGCTCGGCCAGGGGATCGGCAACATCGTTGCCCCCCTTTTTGGCGGCATCACCGCCACCGCTGCGATCGCACGATCAGCCGCTAATGTCAGAGCTGGCGCGCAATCGCCAGTTGCCGCCATGGTGCATGCGGTGGTGGTACTCATGGCACTGATATCCCTTACCCGCCTGCTCGGTTATCTGCCGATGACAAGTATGGCCGCCATGCTGTTCGCAGTGGCCTGGAACATGAGCGAAGCCCCTAAAGCCTGGCATCTGGTCAAAACCGCACCCGCCAGCGATACCCTGGTGTTCATTACCTGCTTTAGCTTTACCATCCTATTCGATATGGTCATCGCCATCACCGCTGGCATCGTTCTCGCCTCTTTGCTATTTGTCAAAGAAATGGCCGAAATGACCAAAGTGCATGACATCACCGCTAATAAAAAGCTGGTTGATGTCAGCACGCCGCCCAATTGGGCGGTGTTAAAAGTCAATGGTCCATTGTTTTTTGCAGCTGCGGATCGGGTATTTGGCGAACTGTCACTGCTTTGCGGTAACAAAAAGGGGCTGGTGCTCTACCTGGATGGCGTTTCCATCCTTGATGCTGGCGGCGTCGCAGCATTGACTAAATTTATTGGCAAATGTCGTCAGTCCGGCACACAACTCTGGTTGGCAGATTTACAATTTCAGCCACTAAAAACACTGGCTAAAGCAGGCTTCAAACCGGAACCGGGTGTGTGCACGATTTACCCCACACTCACAGAAGCGCTTAACAACCTGTTGCTCTCAACAGAATCCATGGCGGTACAAGCACAAACGCGCAATATCATTGCCACCTAGCGTAAGAATATGGCAGCGACTGATGCCAGAACGACCTGACTGGTAATCGCCACTTGCCCCTATTCTTCATCTCTTTTAATTTTTCCCCCTTTAATTTTGCTTCTTCTTATTTCGTCCTGATTATGAGGCACGCACTTTAAGAAAAATAAACGCCTCCAAAGCAATTCCTTCCTCAGTACCGAGTCACGGCTAAAGCCCCCAACACACCCCTGCAGAAAGCAGATGACAAACATAAATATACTGTATATATTAACAGTATATAGCCACTGCCCGAATATCATGAATCAAAAATTATCTGCTTTGCTGGCCAGATCCGATATCTGGCGGGCCTCAACGTCACCGCCGCAAACTCACGGGTTAGCGACCGGCTACCCCGCTCTCGACCGGAGCCTGCATCAGGGCGGGTGGCCAACAGGCGCTATCACCGAGCTGCTTTGTGATGACACCGGCAGTGGCGAACTGCAAATATTGCTGCCCGCATTGACGCAATATGCTCAGCAGGGACGCAAGCTGATATTTGTCTCACCCCCTTATCTACCCTATGCCCCAGCCTTACAGCGGGCAGGTATTCCGCTGACCCAGGTGGTGATGGTGCGGGCCCGCTCAACCCCAGAGCAACTGTGGGCCGCCGGCCAGTTATTACGGGCTGATATTGCCGGTGCCGTATTGTGCTGGCTCGCCGATGAGGCGGTGAAGCATGTCCAGTTGCGTAAATTACAACTGGCCGCACAAACCGGGCCGGGGCTGGCGGTATTATTCCGATCCAGCCGGGTCGCTACCGACGCATCCCCGGCGGCCTTGCGTATTGCCCTGTCGGCAACACGGCGCTCCTGCCGTCTGCACATCATCAAACAGCGCGGTGGCTGGGCTGGTCAGATCGTCAACATTGACCGGCCAGAAGGGCTGGTGCAGGGCAATATTCCCGTCGCTGATCTACCCGTGCACCAGGCCATACGACCGACTCCCGGCAGGCAGCAGACCTGCTCGGCACCCTGCCCGGCTAAAGCTCACCTCTCTGCTGAGTCATACCGCTCTATGAGGGGAGACAGCGTGAAGGGAGACAACGGTGACAAACAACCTGACTCGTTCGCGAATAAACCCGGTTCAAACACCTGCACCCTGCATTGAGGCCTGACTATGCTCTGGTTATGCCTGCGTTTCCCCCTGCTGCCCCTAGAGGCTTTACTGCAGGATGAGCACCACCACCCTGCCGCGGTGATGGAACGACATAGCGTGTTAATCTGCAATTCGGCAGCAGTGGCGGCAGGAATTAAGCCGGGCGTATCACTGGCTACCGTACAGGCCTTATCTTCTGTAGCCAGAATCTTTGACCGGGACACACAACGAGAATCCCATGCTCTGCAAGCACTGGCCTACGTCTGTTACCGCTTTACGCCTGCAGTTACCACCCAGCCACCGGATTGTTTACTGCTGGAAATAGGCGGCTGTCTGAAGTTATTCAAGGGTCTGCAACGACTGTTAACGCTGCTTAATAATACCTTGATAGATCTGGGCCATGACCATACTGCCGGCCTGGCTATAACACCAAAAGCTGCTGTTTTACTGAGTCGTGCCGGTATGGATATCACAGGCCTCGTCGATCCTGCCGCTGTTGACCCTAACGCTATTGACCTTAACGCTGTTGACCCTGCCGTTAATGACCCCCCTGCCAATGACTCCGCCAGAGATTTAGAGCAAAGCCCGGCTCCTGACCGACAGCACTATTTCGATAACTTAAGTGGCGCACTTATTGATCCTGATGAATTTAATCGACACCTGCACGCCCAGCCCCTTGCGATGCTCGATTGCTCGCCAAAGCTGAAAGAGAAATTCCTTGCAACCGGGTTTTATTGCCTGGGCGATTTGTTGCGCCTGCCCGGCGCGGCTGTTGGTAAACGCTATGGCAGAGACTTTCTTATCTATCTAAAACACCTCAGCGGAGAGCTGCCGGACCCACAGCGGACGCTGCGGCTGCCACCACAGTTCGTTAGCAAACTGCATTTCACCGATGGCATTACCTCATCTCAAATGCTGATCTTTCCCATGAAGCGGTTGCTGCTGGCATTGTGTGGCTACCTCCACGGTCGGCAACTGCATTGCAGCAGCATATTATGGCGCTTACATTTAGTTGGCGGCAAAGCGGATGATCTGACCCTGCACTTTACCCAGCCCCATCATCAGCTTGAGCATTTTTTAGCCCTGAGCCGACTACAACTGGAAAATCGGGCAATGGCAGCCCCGGTAGAAAGCCTGACCTTGCGCGCCATCGATCTGCATCCGGTAGAACAAAAAAATGCCGATTTGTTTGGACAACTCGCTGCCAATGGGCAGGACAGCGATCACAATCTGGCCATGGTGCTTGACAAATTGCGCACGCGACTCGGCTCCCAGGCTGTGTATGGGCTAAGCCTCGCGGATAGCCATATACCTGAACAGGCCTGGCAGGCAACGGACTTAACCACAACCGTAGTCAACGCATCGGGCGCCCCTCGCACTGCTCGCGCTGCTGGCAAATCTCAGCCTGGCGACAAACCTGGCAAGCCTGCCGACCCCGGCTGTCTCACCTATCCGAAAAGTCACACACCAATGCACCGCCCACTCTGGTTATTAGAAACCCCGGTACCGGTACAGGTTAAAGGTCAACGCCTGTACTGGCGCGGAGAGCTGGAGTTATTGCAGGGACCCGAACGCATTACAGGTGACTGGTGGCGACAGAGCATTTGCCGGGACTATTTTGTCGCGCGCCATCATAACGGCGCGCTGTACTGGATTTACCGGGATCACCTGGCGGCACAGTGGTTCGTCCACGGCGCTTTTGCCTGATCCAGCACTGGCCATGTCCTTAACTAAATTATTAATTACCGCCTTAAGCGAAGTATGTCTTGGGTAATCAAGCACCGTGTACGCTGAACTGCACAGCCTCAGCAACTTCAGCTTCCTGCGCGGGGCGTCCCGCCCGGCAGAGCTGATCAAACGAGCAGCCGAACTGGGCTACAGCGCCATCGCCATCACCGATGAGTGTTCTCTGGCCGGAGTGGTTAAAGCCCATGTGGCCGCCAAAGCGCACAACATAAAGCTGATTATTGGCAGTGAATTTATTTTTGAATGTCATGATAGTAACGAGCGTACTCAGGATCGTGAACATCGCATCAAACTGGTTTTGCTGGCACCCGACAGAATCGCCTACGGCGAACTGTCGGCGTTAATCAGTCTTGCCCGACGACGGAGCATCAAGGGTGAGTACCGCATTGCCCTCAGCGACCTCAATCTATTCGGCAAACGTTGCCTGGCCATCTGGCTGCCCGATGACGACGCCATGACACGCCAGCAGGGCGAGGCCCTAAAAACCCTGTTTCCCAATCAGCTCTGGCTGGGCGTGACCAGAACGCTCATTGCCGATGAACAGCATCGCTATCTATGCCGCTACACCCTGGCTCGGCAACTGGATATTCCCATGGTGGCCTGCGGCAATGTCCACATGCACAGCGCTGAACGTAAGCCCCTGCAGGACGCGCTGACAGCGATTCGGCTTAACACCAGCGTCGCCCTGCTCGGCACCCGCCTGCACACCAATGGCGAGCGCTACCTGCGTTCCATTACCAAACTCAGGCGCCTGTATCCACAGGCTCTGCTAAATGAAACCCTGCGCATCAGTCAGCACTGCCATTTTTCCCTTGATGAACTGCGTTATCAGTACCCCCGCGAGGTTGTTCCCAAAGGTTCTCAACCCGACCAGTACCTACGCCAGCTGACCATCAGTGGTGCCGGCCGACGTTGGCCGGAAGGCATACCCGACACCATTCTCGGCACCATTGATCGCGAGCTGTCCCTGATTCAGGAAATGCAGTACGCCTATTATTTTTTAACCGTGCACGACATCGTACAATTTGCCCGCAGCCGCAACATCCTCTGCCAGGGCCGCGGGTCGGCGGCCAATTCGGTGGTGTGTTACTGCCTGTTTATCACCGAGGTTTCGCCAACCAGGGTGGCCCTGCTATTCGAGCGTTTCATTTCCAGGGAACGTAATGAACCGCCGGATATCGATGTGGATTTTGAACACGAACGGCGCGAAGAAGTGATTCAGTACATCTACAAAAAATACACTCGCGAACGAGCCGCCCTGACAGCCACAGTAATCACCTACCGGGTACGCAGCGCCGTGCGCGATATCGGTAAGGCCTTGGGTTTGTCGCCAATTTTTATCGATCAACTGGCCAGATCGCTGGCCTGGTGGGATCGCAGTGGTGACCTGCAGCAGCGCTTCAAGGAAAATCACCTGCCTGACCATGAAGCGCTGGCGCAACAGTTTTTCCACCTGGTGCAGGCAATACTCGGTTTCCCTCGACACCTGTCCCAACATGTTGGCGGCTTTGTTATCACGGAAGGGCCGATCAGTCAGTTGGTGCCTGTCGAAAATGCCAGCATGCCGGAACGCACCATCATCCAGTGGGATAAGGAGGATATTGAGGTTCTGGGGCTGATGAAGGTCGATGTCCTCGCCCTCGGTATGTTAAGCGCCATCCGCAAATGCCTTGATCTGATGCAGGACTACGGCGCCGCTGTCACCAGCCTGCAGGATATTCCCGAGGGCGATACCGCCACCTATGACATGCTCTGTACGGGTGACAGCATTGGCACATTCCAGGTGGAATCCCGCGCACAGATCTCGATGCTGCCACGCCTGCGCCCGCGCTGTTATTACGACCTGGTTATTCAGGTGGCCATTGTTCGACCCGGCCCTATTCAGGGCGACATGGTGCATCCCTACCTGCAACGTCGCGCCAACCCGCAGGCGGTTACCTACCCCAGCGAGGCTATCAGGGAGGTGCTAAAAAGCACCCTGGGTATCCCTATTTTTCAGGAACAGGTTATCAAACTGGCCATGGTGGCTGCTGGCTTTAGCGGCGGCGAAGCGGATCAACTGCGCCGCGCCATGGCCAGCTGGGGCAAAAATGGCAATCTAATGCGGTTTGAAACCAAACTCATTAACGGCATGCTGGCGCGAGGTTACAGTGAGGACTTTGCCCGTCGCCTGTTCGAACAGATCAAAGGTTTCGGTGGCTATGGTTTTCCAGAATCCCACTCGGCCAGTTTTGCCCTGCTTGCCTATGTCTCGGCCTGGCTAAAGCGCCATCACCCGGCAGCTTTTTACTGTGCGCTGCTCAACAGCCAGCCTATGGGATTTTATTCACCGTCACAGCTGGTACAGGATGCCCGCCGTCACAACATAAAAATTGACCCCGTGGATGTGCAACACAGCAACTGGGATCATCGCCTCGAACTGCCGGAAGGCCCGGTAACATCGACCAGACAGCCCACCGTGCGATTGGGACTACGTATCGTCAGGGGTCTGGCAAAAGCTGCAGCAATGCGTATTGAAGCGGCCAGAAATGACCGCGGCTTTAGCAGCCTCTCCGATCTGGTGCGACGGACTCAACTCGACAGCAAGGATAGACAAGCCCTGGCCGCAGCCAACGCCCTGCGCCACTTCAGTGCCCACCGTCATCAGGCACACTGGCAAATCCTCGGCATTGAGCCTGCACGACCCTTGTTCGATAAAGCGGAGCCTGAGCACTCGGCATCTCACGAAGCGGAACGTTATGAATCAAAATCTTGTGGTTCGAAACCTTTTGACTCGAAACCTTATCCTTCAAAATCTTGCCATGCGCAACCTGGCCAGGCTGAAAGCCTCAGGCAGTCGATCGAACGAATTGTATTGCCAGCGCCCTCCGCCGTGGCGGACATGCTGGCCGACTATCAGAGTACCGGTTTGACCCTGAACAGCCACCCCATGGCACTGTTGCGTGGTCATGCCGTTTTTAAACACTGCAAACGCCAGCTCGACTTAAAATATCTCAACAACCAGCGCTTTGTCCGCATTGCCGGCCTGGTCACCGGCCGGCAGCGACCTGGCACCGCCTCCGGGGTGGTATTCCTCACCCTGGAGGACGAAACCGGCAACATCAATGTGATCGTCTGGAAAGACCTTCAGCAACGCTATCGACAGGCCCTGCTAAGCAGCAAGCTGCTGCTGGTAAAAGGCATTATGGAATGCAAGAACGAGGTGATTCATGTTATTGCCGGTGAACTAATTGACCATAGCGAGGTATTGAACGAACTCACTATAAAGTCACGGGATTTTCACTAGATTCTAAAAGTTCGTCACGAGAATGGGGGCCATTTTTGTAATAACCCTCACTCACCGATTACCCCCCATCGCAACGCAATCTGGACCTCAATCAGGACACTTCCACCCTGCAATATCGCATGCGGCCGCTTTTATTTCTGCAAGGCTCGGCAACCCGCTAACGGCAGCTCTGATTGTATCAACCACTCCGAAAATTCCGGTGGTCTGGGCAAATGATGGCAACCCTGAGAGTAAGTCACAAAAACGCCCGACACCTTCAAAGCGCGCTTGTAACTCTCCATTCAAGCCAAACGACTCACAAACACCGCCCCCGGCTAGCGCGCTAACCTCTGTCCCCGGAGAGCCAAGCTCAAACAGCCGGCCAATCAATATATCGGGGTCGTCCAGGACATCCTTAACCGGACTCGGAATCTCCAGGACAGAACTTAAATCAGTCACCATGGGACTTTTTAAAAGGGCGAAAGGTCCGCCCTCGACCGGCATTTCAAAGCTTCCGGACATCAATCGGCCAATGGCGTCTTCGACCATATCAAATTCAGACTCGCCGTCGTCTCGCATCATTATCGCCAGATCGCTAGTGTGCGCGCCTGCAGCAACCCCGACCGGAGAACTGGCGGCACCAAACCGGTTTGTTCCGGGTACGCGCGCAATTGCGTAATTAGCAAGGCGTCCAAGCCGCCGTTGAAATTTACTTTTTTCAAGAGCAACAGGCTCATTGATGCCACGAACAATGCGGTCAATTATTTCTGCATCTGCATTGCGCTCAATTCCAACCGCCGCCGCAAATGCATTCAGCGGCACCTCAATACAGATATCTAAATTTCGGCCCAGCGATGCGGCACCGGTAACGTTAACTTCAGTAGGTAACGGCAAAATAATGGGCCCCAAAGGAAGTGGCACCGGATGCTCGACCTTGCCAACAGCTTTTGCCCAGGCCACATTCGGCCAGCCCACGCCAAGATCATATTCAGCCTTGGCCTCAGCACCCCATTCAGCATCAATTCCGCCTTCCCGTCCCTGCGAGATGCAAAAAGTAGCAGTGGTATCTGCGGGACTGTAAGGACAGGTACCATCCATGTAGTCCTCCAGTGGGCAGCCCATCCGCCTCTCGATACGATCCAGTTTGGCCAGCATGCACTCAGTGGCGCCCAAGGTACGGGAGTTGCCACTGTCGTCTGTAAATTCGCAGTTATATTTTGTTGTGTCTATCTGGCCAACCCCTTCACTGGCATGACCATCTTTATGTACTGCATACGCGGAAGGCATAGCAAACAGCGTAAAAACCAACACCAGCAAAAGCGAACTTGCATCGCGATAAAATACACTTTTATTGTCATTCTCTCCTGGCGTTATCATCTTTTTCTCCCAGTCGATTTTCTTGAATATTATTCTTATATTCCCACTCTTCCATGCAATATAGCTCATCAATTCGATATTCTCATTCTCGAGAGTAAAAAATCACGCGTGAAAAAAACGCCAGCCGAGCTATCTCCTAAACTGACGCCAGGCGAACCATAGCGATAAGTTGTCGAATTTTCAGGCCGCTATCCAGCCCTGAATAATAGCCGCCTCGTGGCGCAACTGTTCGGGTGCACCGAGTAGCTGGCGGTTAAAGCCTATGCGTTTGAACCAGTAGTGCAGGCCCATCAGATCGGTAAACCCCATACCACCATGCACCTCGATTGTGGTTTTGGCCACAACGGTGCCCACTTCTGCCATGTGCGCTTTGGCATGGCAGGCCATGAGGCGCGCCTCCTCCGGCACAAAGTCGTGGGCATGAGCCGCATACCAGATCAGAGAGCGCGCAGGCTCCAGCTCTGCAACCATATCGGCACACATATGTTTGACGGCCTGAAACGAGCCGATGGGGCGATTAAATTGCTGCCGTTCGCCAGCGTAGGCCACCGCCTTTTCAATCATTACTTCAGCGGCACCAAGCATATCCGCCGCCAGAGCAATGCGCCCACCATCAAGCATTCTGGTGATAGCAGCGCCAGCGCCACCAGCGGGACCAATGAGTTCGGCATTGACATTGTCGAAGACAACCTCGGCAATGCATCGGGTTTTATCAATCGTTGGCAGTGTCCTGAGCGTCACACCGCCAGCATTTCGCTCAACCAGCACCAGCGTATCTTTACCCACCGCCACCAGAATCACATCGGCCACACCGGCATCGAGGACAAACAACGCTTTGCCGTTTAATTTGTCACCCGTCAACGTTAAACCGGCATCCTCGCGGCGATTGATCACCTCCGTAAGTGCCACAGCGACTTTGCAATCTCCAGCGGCCAGGCGGGGCAAAAGACGATCTTTTTGCTCATCACTGCCTAGCTCGAGCAACGCAATGGGTGCCATGATCATGGTGCCGAGTAATGGCGCCGGCGCAATACATCGGCCAGCCGCTTCAAGAATAATAAATGCATCAAAAAAACTCAGCCCGGGGCCGCCGTACTGTTCGGGAATGATGGCACCAGGAACACCTAACTGGACAAATGACTGCCACAGTGTTTCGTCAAAGCCAACACCGGTTTCGGCAATACGACGCACGGTATCCAGTGGTGCCTGCTCTTCAAGGAAGCGGCGCACCGAATCCTGTAACATTCGCTGTTCTTCTGATAGACCAAATTCCATCGGCTGCGTCCCCTCGCATCGTTTATAACGTCTGTTGTTACTACATTTGTTCGCTACATTTGTGTTGCTACGTCTATTGTTGCTACGTTTGTTGCTATGTCCGTGCCGTTAATTTTTTTAAAATATTCACGAAAACCGAAGTAACAAATTATTTCCTTACTACAAACTTAGTTCACGAAGCCGCTTATTTATCTACTTGCCTAAGCCCTGCCTCGGCCATAGATCCCTGGCAATACTGGCTGGTCAGCGTAGCAAGGCCGACAAAAGTATAATCCATCAAAAAAAGCAGCCCGGATTGGGGGCTGCCTTAGATGACTTTTTATTGCTGGCAATTTGTTGCCTTCTACTTCTCGGTCCCAGGGACAACATCATGCCATGAGCGCTAACTGGCGACCGCAACCTGCGCTGTCTGGGCCAACGGACCCCGCAACAATTTACCGGGGTAAACCCCGGTATGCTCACCATTACGCATGAGCACCTGACCATTGACGATGCTCACGGCGATGCCTTCAGCTTTTTGCACGAGTCGCCGCGCCCCCGCGGGCAAGTCGTATTTCACTTCTGGCATGAGCGGTGCGACCCGGTCGGCGTCAAACACAATAATGTCCGCAGCCATACCTTCCTTCAGCAGACCGCGATCTTCAAAACCCCAGGCCTCTGCCGGTTCCGATGTCAACATATGCACCGCCTCTTCCAGCGTAAACGCGCCCTTTTCACGCACCCAGTGAGACAGCACGTGAGTTTGTAACGATGAATCCATAATTTGCGATACGTGGGCTCCAGAGTCGGAGAACGTCACCACTGAACGCGGATGTTTCATCATCTTCAGGACATGATCCTGATCTTCGTTGAACAGTGGTTGGCGGAAAAAAACTTTCATATGGTGTTCCAGCGCCACATCGATAATCACCTCAACCGGGTCCACACCCCGTGCTTCGGCCAGTTCAGCGACTGTTTTGTGGGGACCCTGAACCGTATCCATGACCAACAGCCAGTTGTAGTCGGGACGGCGCATTTCCGCGCCCACGGCCTTCTGTTGATCGGGGTTGTCGCCACTGGCAGCAGCCACCAGTTTGGCCCGCATCTCCGGATCACGCAGCGCCGCCTCCTGTTCCGCCAGCGACTTTTGACGCATTTCTTTCCATACTGGAAATTTATCAAAGGGCATACGTGTTTCAAATGACATCATCACGTTGAGTGCCCGGCTGTGCACCTGAGCGAACATTTTGCCACCCGCCTGGGCGGTTTCCTCGAGCAGGTCAAAGTACGGCGGCCAGACATCGGGGGCTCTGCGACTACTGAACATGCCCCAGGTCACCGGGCGGCCAGACTCTACAGCAAGGTCACGCAAACGCTCGTGGTATTGCCGCTGGGCTTGCGGATCGCGACCCACCTCCTCACTGGCAATCTCAAAAATACCGGCGCCCAGATCGCCCATCACGCCGACCAGCTCCTTGACCTCATCCCAACTCGCCAGCCGGCTGGCAACCGGATCGCCATTCGGGGTCTGGTGGTTACGCGTCCGGGAAGTGGTAAAACCCATGGCCCCCGCACGAATTGAGTCGCCCAGCTCCTTTTTCATGATCTCCATTTCCTTACGGGTGGGTGCATCGGTAAATGCCCGTTCACCCATGGCATAGGTGCGTAAGGCCGAGTGTCCCACATAGCCACTGTAGTTAATGCCTTTAGGCAGGCGTTCTACAGAATCCAGGTATTCAGGGTAGGTCTCCCAGGTCCAGTCGATGCCCGCCTCCATGGCTTCGCCAGAAATATCCTCTGCCCGCTCCAGGTTACGCACCACCAGGTGTTTGTCTTTCGCCGCACAGGGCGCCAACGTAAAACCACAGTTGCCCATCACCACGGTGGTTATGCCATGCCACACCGAGCAGGTGCCCAGCGGATCCCACGAAATCTGGGCATCCATGTGGGTGTGACCG
>JBFIEE010000024.1:0-45905 GCA_041603535.1 Porticoccaceae bacterium | reverse complement strand
TTGGGAGACTCATTTTGCCTATCAGATTGAGCAGTTCGCGTTGCGTGGGCTGTACGCCAGTTGGGATATTGACGGTAAAGGGGCCAGCGCGTTTGGCCGCGACGAACAGAACGGCTGGTATATGGAGCCTTCCTACCGGCTTACTCCGAAGCTGGGTGTGTTTGCACGCTACAGCGAATGGGATAACAGTGCGGGCAGCAATGTAGATACTGAAGTCGAAGAAATTAGCCTTGGCCTCAACTACTGGCTGGTAGAGAATGTTGTCCTTAAAGTGGACCTGGCTGATCAAACGAACGGTGATGGCGACAGCGTTAATCTCGGCGTCGGCTGGAGTTTCTAACCTGAGCATCTCATTGCCAGCGTGAAATGTCGAACTGAAAGCACTGTTACGATCGAGAAATTATGCGCGCAGTTTCTGTCCTTTTATTGATTATGCTGACCTTTGTCACTGCGAAAGTAGCGGCAAAGGGCGTGTATCTGACGGTCCCGGCATTTCTTGAGCAATCTTTTGGCACAACAAGTCCGGAACTTCACGCGCACTGGCTCGCGGACCAGGACAAACAGAGAGCCAAAGAGATTTTTAATCGGGATTACGCGGGACTTCGGGTTCGCTACTGGCGATCAGGGGACAGGACAGCCTGGATATTCGATGAAATCGGTAAAACACAGCCAATCACGATTGGTGTCCTTATCGCAGAGCGCCAGATCGAAAACATCAGTATTCTGGAATTCCGAGAGAGTCGCGGCGGAGAGGTCAGGCATCCGTTTTTTACCAGCCAGTTTGTTGGATTGTCGTTACGCAGACAGGATTCGGAGCGCGATAGTAAGGTCGAGGTAGACAGTACTGCCGAGCTGGACGGGACTATCGATGGCATTACCGGCGCGACGCTATCTGTTAGAGCAGTAACCAGAGTGGCCAGGTTTGCACTCTATCTTAGTAGGCAAGTGGAACGACAGGGCCAGGCAGTACTTCATGACTCAACCACCTCATCGCGATAAAGCAATCTCTCCACTCAAAAAATGGCACAGCAGGCTTGGTCTCACCGCCGCTATTTTTGTACTGGCGTTGGCGCTTACGGGCTTCCTGCTAAATCACGTTGCTGACTGGCGGCTCGATGATCGACTTATTTCATCACCCCTTGTACTGGAGTGGTATGGGATCAGCCAGCCGCATCAAATGCGCAGTTTTGCCGTGGCTGAGCAATTTATTAGCAAGGTCGGTGAAGAGGTATTTCTGAATACCCGCGAGGTGGCCCATTGCAGCGGTGAACTACGGGGTGCGGTGGCGCTTTTATCGGGCAAGATGCTGGTTATCGCCTGCGAGAATGAACTTTTTCTGCTCGACCAAAATCATGAAATGATCGAACGCCTGGGAATTTCCCAGGGTTTACCGTCACCGCTCCGGCGGATTGGCATACACAACACGGAATTAGTGTTGGCGATAGGTTCGGATTCACATCCCGATGTCATGGGGGCCGACGTCGATAATTTGCTCTGGACGCCATTATCGGGTGATGCAGGCGCCGTTCTCTGGTCCGTCTCAGTCCCGACGCCACCGGCACTGGCCGATTTGCTGGGCAAACACTTTGTTGGTGAGGGCATTAGTGTGGAAAGGTTATTGCTGGATATCCATAGCGGGCGAATTGTTGGGGGCTGGGGTGTTTATCTGGTGGATTTGATGGCGATTTTATTCGTTGTGCTGGCGGTGACGGGATGCCTGCTTTGGTATCGACAGGGGCGCCAGCAAGGCTAAGTTGGCGCTGTATCAAAAATGTGCTTAAACACCTGTTGGCAGCCTACTGCAGGCGGTTTTTCTTCAACAGATATCTGCCTTGCCAGAAAGATTCGAATAGTTCATCGAGTAAAGGGTGTTTGATCGGTTCGGGGTCGATTTCGGCACGCAGGTTTTGCTCGGCAACGTAGGTAGTGTGAATGCCGTTGTCGACCAGAACGTGATACCAGGGTTCTTTTTTTGGCGGCCGTGACTTTGCGGTTTGTTCGTACCATTCTGCAGTCAGCATAAAGACTGGATCGATTTCATAAATCACGCCCCGGTAACCGTACAACTGGTGGTTGACCACCTGACCGATGTCAAACTTCGCGCGCCCTTTCACAGTTGCAGTACCTGGTGTTAGTGGGACCCTTTTCAAAAGAGGCGCTTCAGGGTGTTTCGATATTTACATCCCCCTGCCACTTTACGCCTCATCCTCATGCCTGGCGACTACCTGTGCCTGACCGTTAGTGTTCACTGCTATATCGAGCAGTATGGGACGACAGCAGACACAGCAGTCTTCGATATAGCTTTGCTGATCGACGGAACAATCGATCAGCAGTTCAATCACTTCGCCACAATACGGACAGTCTATGTGGGTTGACTCCAGCATGCTCATTTTTAGAAGACTCAAAAGTATGTATAGGGATGCACAATTATATAGAACAGCCTAAACTGAGGGCAGCAGTTAGCCCCTCGGCAAACAATAACCGCTGGTCGCAATAATGCCCCCGCAAAATTGAATGACCCGTTGCTTTGGGCTTTAATGAGCGCCCGGTTGATAGTTAGCCGATCAGGTATGATCCGGATTGCAAGCTTTAACTGTAACTTCTAACGCAGCAACAACGAGGATGAGAGTATGGCTGAAGCCTACATAGTCGGCGCATTACGCACCGCGACAGGTAAAAACAGGGGTCGATTAAGTGGTATTCATCCGGTCGATCTAGGTGGGATGCTGGTCGATGGGTTGCTCGAGCAGGTGGGCATTGACCCTGAAAAAGTCGATGACCTGATCTTTGGTTGCGTCTCCCAGAACAGCGAACAGGCGGGTAATATCGGTCGTAATGTGGCCCTGGCTTCCAGATTGGGTGAATCAGTGCCGGGCGTGTCGGTGGATCGCCAGTGCGGTTCTGCCCAGCAGGCAATTCACTTTGCGGCGCAAGCGGTGATGTCCGGTACCCAGGATGTTGTTATTGCGGGTGGCGTTGAGTCGATGAGCCGCGTACCGATGTTTTCCAATGTTCAGGACGGTGCGGACAAAGGGCGGGGCGCGCCCAAGAGCGAACGCCTTGAGGACCGTTACCCAGGCATCGAATTCAGCCAGTTCATGGGTGCTGAAATGCTAGCGAAAAAATATGGGGTGACGCGCCAGGAGTTGGATAACTTCGGTTATCAGAGTCACATGAGGGCGGCGACGGCCACCGAATCCGGCAAATTTCGCGAAGAAATCATGCCTATAAATCTAACGCTCGAGAACGGTGATACCTTCATTCACGATGCGGACGAAGGGATTCGCGCCAACGCCAGTCTGGAAGCCATTTCCGGTCTTGAGCCATTGGCTCCCGGTGGTGTTATTACTGCGGGTACAGCCAGTCAAATCAGCGATGGCTCCGCAGCAGTCATGCTTGCCAATGCCGATGCGGTAAAAAAATATGGTCTGAAACCGCGAGCACGTATTCACTCACTTGCTGTGGTCGGTTCAGATCCGGTGATTATGCTGGAAGGGCCGATCCCGGCTACTAAAAAGGCCCTCGAAAGGGTTGGTCTGACCATCGACGATATTGATTTGTACGAAGTTAACGAAGCTTTTGGTTCGGTACCCCTCGCCTGGGCGAAGGGCGTGGGCGCAGATCTCGAAAAGCTTAACGTCAATGGTGGTGCTCAGGCCAATGGCCATCCCCTCGGGTGTACGGGTGCGAAACTGATGACAACGTTACTCAACGAGCTTGAGCGCAGGAAAGGCCGCTACGGTTTGTTGGCAATTTGTGAAGGTGGTGGGACCGCTAACGCCACCATCATCGAGCGGCTCGATAGTTAATTATTTAGCCATGCGAAAAAACCCCGGTTTGTCCGGGGTTTTTTTTTGCCTGTGGTGTTAAGTTTAAATTTTTATGTCAGGTCGTAGCTGTTTCTACCCGGCGTCTGAACTTGTGTCATTTATCAGCGGAGCTGGGCCGATACACCTTGATAGGGTGGTAGCTTTTTTGGTAGGCAGGTTGTTTTGCCCAGCGAACCCCTGCGGCAATACCACCATCTACGGCGATCGCCTGACCGGTAACAAAGGTGGAGCGATCTCCGGCCAGCCAGCAGGCCATCTGAGCAATATCGTCCGGTTGCCCCGTACGCGGTATCGCCTGGGTGATTTTTAGGTCCATACCGCCGATATTCTGATCTCGCCCCACCGTGTTGGTAGACAGGGGTGTGACGATAAACCCGGGACAAATCGCGTTGACGCGAATATTGTTCTCGCCGACCTCAAGGGCCACCGATTTGGTCATGTGTACTACGGCTGCCTTGGCGACTGCATAGAGATGGGGCGTATGGCCACAGATCAGCGCAGCTACGCTGGCGGTGTTAATCAAACTGCCGCTGCCCTGCTTTTTCATGATGGGGATGGCGTGTTTCATACCGAGAAACACGCCTTTTACCAGCACGTCCATGGTGATGTCGTAATCCTCCACCGGCGTTTCTTCCAGCGGTCCAATAGCGCCGCCAAAACCGGCATTGTTAAACACGCAGTCGAGTCGACCCCATTCACTGCCGGCTTTGTGAACGGCCGCTTTGACCTGCTCTTCAATAGTGACGTCGGTTTTGATAAAAACTGCAGCGCCTTTCAGTGAATCCGCCAGTGCCTGCCCTCGTTCTTCCTGCATGTCGGCGATTACCACGCGTGCGCCTTCCTCAATAAAGCGCTTTACAGTACCTTCACCGATGCCACTGGCGCCGCCAGTAATGACTGCTACTTTCCCGTCTAATTCTGCCATTTGTTGCTCCTGTGCTGAGATGTTAGAAATTTACCCGATGATCAAAGCAGGTTGTTTGGCGAGCGTCAACGCATGACGGTTTATCGATAAATCTCTTTGTCGAAATTGTCTGGATTATTTTGCGCGGTGCTTGCACGTGCGGATAGGGCTGTCGAACGATTCGTGACTGGCCGGGTATTCGTGACTATAGTGTCATCAATATCGTTAGCAGCTGCAAATTAGTGGTGCTTAATTTGTGGAATCGGTTTATGGCGGTCGTTAATAGGGCTGATGAGGAGAACAAATGATTCCTGAAGAATATCAACAAAAATTAAACGAACTGCAGGAACAGCTGCTCGTCTGGCTGCAAGCCTTTGAGTGGGAAAATGAGCACCTGGAGTTTAATGCCGTCCGTATTTCGCAAGACAGATTGCAAAATGCTGCCGATACCTTGTTTAGCGCGAAAGCCGGGGAATTTTCTCGACTGACACCGCCGGATGCCTGTGCCGACCTGCACCTGGCTTTTACAACTGCCCTCGATTATTGCGCAGAGGCCCATCAGGCCTACATGAGCGGTGGCGGGCCGACATTCAGTAATTCGTTTTTACAGAGCAGAGTGTTTTTTGGTAAAGGTCTGGAGCGTCTCTACAGAATACGTATGGAGCTGCCGCTGCTGGAGACCTTCTGGTTTACTACTGAAGCTCTGGTTGACAGGGCTCGACTTGATCCTTTATTCCCCCGCGCCGAGCAGGCGGTGGGAATAATTCGTAAAGCCGCAACCAAAGATCATGCCCGCTATTCCCTGTATGTGCCGGAAGCCTACGATCATCAGCAACCCTGGCCACTTATTGTGTGTTTGCACGGCGGTTATGGTACTGGCGAAGATTATCTTTGGGCCTGGTTGCGCCCCGCAAAAAGCCGTGGCTACATCGTGTTGTCGCCCAAGTCACTAGACGTCACCTGGTCGGTGCTAAACCCGCCGCTGGACGCAGCCTCCATTGCGGCCTGTGTCAAGGAGGTTTGCGATGACTACAATATTGATCGCCAGCGTATATTCCTGACCGGATTATCAGACGGCGGGACGTTCAGCTACCTCGCTGCCTTTTGCTGCCCTGAGCTGTTTGCCGGCGTTGCCCCGATCGCTGGCGAACTCAGTCAGGTGGCGGATCGAATGCTGCGCAACAAAGCGGCTCATGACGTTCCGTTCTACGTTATTCATGGTGTCCATGATCATATTTTTCATATTCGGACGGTGCGCAGTACCTGTGGTTTGCTCAACCACCTCGGATATCAGCTAAAATTTGATGAACTGCCCGACTGGGGTCATGCTTATCCCTATAAAATAAATGAGGAGCGGGTGTTGCCGTGGTTTGAGGGGTTGTCCGGGAAATAGCACCAGGGCGTAATGGCAGTGATGGCGAGTCACCGCCTTCATCGGTTGGGGGCAGCGGCGGGTATTTTCAGTGCCTGGACGTAGACAAAAAATGTGGAATTGATTAAGGGCGTGTGGTGCGATTGACCTGCTGCGGTCTGTAACCTGACGCTTTCTGATATAGCGCGCTGTAGCTTAACGAATCGCGGCTTAACGCGTTGTGATTTAAATAATAAAGATATTCTGGAATGGATTACGCGGAGATAAACTGATGACCCTGGTTGACCTGGCAAATATGGCGGAAATATTGGGCGCGGTGACCATTGTCAGCGGTGCGGTGTTTGCTCTCTACCAACTGGTGGAGTTTCGTAAACAGCGTAGAGAGATGGTGATCCTGGAGTTGATGAAAACGTTTTACAGCCCCGAACTCTCAAGGGCTGTGACGATGATTCGTTCGTTGCCCGATGGTGCCAGTGCTGAAGTATTGCGGGAGGATCTTGGTCCAGAAGGTGAAGCAGCCGCCGTACAACTGTGTACAATATTCGAGACGATGGGCGTGCTGGTATTTGAGCGAATCGCGCCGTTTGGCCTGGTGGAGCAATTGGCTGGCGGCATGATCTGCGTGATGTATCGTAAGCTGAGCGTCTGGCTGGATGCGGTTCGTGTTGAACAGGATCAACCATCCTGGGCAGAATGGTTTCAATGGTTGGCTGAACAATTGTCCGAACGTAAAAGTCAGTCTGAGCCAGCTCATGAAAAATACCGGGCCTGGCGACCGCAGGGAGCAGCTGATCTGCACAATTAGAGACGCGCTAAATAACACAATAAGCAAGGATGAATTTATGAAAAAACCAGGGATTCTGCAAAATAAATACCAATATAAATGCCAAGATCGATCGTTATATTTTTTCTGTACGGTAGCGCTACTCCTTTTCTTCCTTTCTGGATGTTCGAGCAACGGCATTTACAGAAGCCTGTTTGAGGTTTGTGAATATAGCGATGCAAACAGTTGTTCCCAGAGCGCTCTACAGGTGCATGACCTGGATGGCAGGGATGAATACCGCCTTGGTTTTGTTGAGTATGATGATCAGGGTCAGTTGCGTGAACGTGCACAGATGGACGCGGTGGTCGATGAATACCTTCGTATCGCGGGGTCTGATGATGACGTACTCCTCGTTGCTTTCGTGCATGGTTGGCACCATAACGCCGCACCTGGCGATGACAATATAAAGTCATTTCGTCACATGCTTACCGAGATTTCCCGGAATGAACTGAAGAGCAGTCAGCAGCAAGATCGCACGCGACGTAAGGTTCTGGGTTTGTATGTCGGCTGGCGCGGCGAGTCCATCACGGTGCCCTATGTGAAAGACCTGACTTTCTGGGACAGAAAGAACACGGCGCACGATGTGGGTCAACAGGGTATTGCCGAAGTGCTGCTAAAGTTCGAAGAAATCGTCAATGTTAAAGCCGGTATAGAAGAGGAGAACCCGCCACCCCTAAACAGTCGGCTGGTAATAATCGGGCACAGTTTTGGTGGCGCTGTGGTTTATACGTCTTTGCAAAATGTTCTCGCTGACCGTTTTGTTGGCAGTCGCAGAGGCAAAACATTCAGTGGTTCTGCCGAAGGCTTTGGTGACCTTGTCGTGCTAATTAATCCCGCTTTTGAGGCGATACGTTTTGCCGGACTCTACGATTTATCACAGGAAAAATGTCGGGGATATTTCCCGGGCCAGGTGCCTAAGCTGGCTATACTGACGTCGGAAGCAGACTACGCCACCAAGCTGGCATTTCCTGCCGGACGCATGTTTTCTACGTTATTTGAAGCCCATAAAACACTGGAGGATCGTCACTATTGCAGCAAGCCTGGTCCCGAAGGGATGCAGGCACTACACATAGACGAGGGTGTGGCAGACCGCAATACCGTAGGTCACTTTACGCCATACCTTACCCACCGTCTGAATCCGTCGGAGGTATTGGCCGCGAGACGGACAGATTATCAAATCAATCAGATTCAGGAGGTATGGGCCGAGCAGAGCAGGGCGGATACGCTGGATTTTAATGGCACCCAGCTGGTTTCACTCGGGCGGACTACACCCCTGAATCCTTACCTGAATATCCAGGTTGACAAGACGCTGATAAAGGACCACAACGATATTTGGCGGCCCGAGATTATGCACTTTATCAGCGAGATGATTATTCTTTCCGCGACGCCCACTGAGGCGGAAGCCAGATAGCGTAAAAAGCTAAAATGCCAGGAGCGGGCGCGAACCCTTGGTGGGCCCTGTTCGGCTGGCTAGTAGCCGTAGCCTGGGGTCGACTGGGAAATCGCTTTTTCGTCCTCCGACATGTCGGCTTCGATATCGGCAAACAGGGGTGTGCTGAGGTAGCGTTCGCCGGTGTCGGGCAACATGCACAATACCGTGGTGCCCTGCGGTGCAGACTGACTAATTTGCAGCGCTGCGGCAAAGGTCGCGCCACCAGTAATGCCGGTAAAAATACCTTCCCGCTGAGCGAGTTCGCGCGATAGCCGTAATGCGTCTTCGCCTTTGACAGTGAGCAACTGATCGACGTAGTGCGCGCTGAGCGCGTCTTCGGCGAGTTTGGGAATGAAATCCGGGGTCCAGCCCTGCATGGGGTGAGGTTGAAAGCTGGGGTGGCTTGCCGCCGGGGAGCCATCGGCATTGCGCTTCTGGGTGACGCCGCTGCTCATAATGGCGGCGTTTTCTGGTTCACAGGCAATGATTTTGATATCGGGACGCTCTGCTTTCAAAACCCGGGCGACGCCTTTAAGGGTGCCGCCGGTGCCAGCGCCGGTTACCCAGTAGTCGAGCCCTTGGCCGGCAAAATCGGCGAGGATTTCCGGTGCTGTAGTTTTTGAATGCATATTGGCATTGGCTTCATTTTCAAACTGGCGGCATAAAAACCAGCCGTGCGCCTCAGCCAGTTCGGCGGCCTTGGCAACCATACCGGTGCCTTTCTTCGCGGCTGGCGTGAGGACAACTTTCGCGCCTAGAAAACGCATCAGCTTGCGACGTTCAACACTAAAGGAATCCGCCATGGTTACCACCAGCGGATAGCCTTTTTGCGCGCACACCATGGCCAGACCAATACCGGTGTTACCGCTGGTAGCTTCAATAACAGTTTGCCCAGGTTTTAGTTTTCCAGAACGTTCGGCGTCTTCGATAATGCCCAGTGCAAGACGATCTTTAACGGAGCCTAGGGGGTTAAACGCCTCAAGTTTGGCGTACAAATTAATCCCGGCAGGTGCCAGTTTATTGATTCGAACCACCGGCGTATTGCCGATAGTTTCGAGGATATTGTCATATATGGCCATGGTTCGTCCCTGCCTAAAGTTTATGTGGAGTGTGGCTTATCCGAGTTGCAGTCAGGATTTCGCTTGAAGTATCTGTGGAGGTTAGAGAATACACTGGCCTCGCCAATTACCAAACCCTCAATTAGTTGACATCCGCCAAACGCATTGCGCATTGACACTGCTAAACTCTGCGCGGTCCAACGCGCATTCATTGCGCCGTGAGCAGGCAAGTGTGTTTGTTTGGTGCAGAGGACTTCAAAGTGGGCGCAAGGCGGTATTAACAATCAGGAGTGTAAGCTTTTATGACAGATCGACAAGGGGCATCTGACAACGACCAGCAAATTCTGCGGGCAACGGGCAGGGAGGAAACGCTTGACCCACAGGACTGGAACGAGATGCGTGTCCTCGCCCACCGCATGGTGGATGACGCCATTAACTACCTGGAAACCGTTGCTGAACGCCCGGTATGGCAAGCGATGCCAGATGATCTGGCCGGTCGCTTTGATGGCCCCCTGCCGCAACAGCCAACTGCGGCGAGCGCGGTCTATGAAGAGTTTCTAAACAATATTTTCCCCTACCCGACGGGGAATACGCACCCGCGTTTCTGGGCCTGGTATATGGGTAACGGCACGGTGATGGGTGCGCTGGCCGATTTTCTGGCCGCCACCATGAACTCCAATGTCGGTGCAGGCAATCATGTTGCCAATCTGGTGGAGGGGCAGGTAATCAACTGGATGAAGGAGCTGATTGGCTTTCCCGAAACCGCCAGCGGATTGCTGGTCGGTGGCGCATCCATGGCCAACCTTATCGGGCTTACCGTCGCCCGTAATGTCCAGGCGGGCTTTGATGTCCGTCGTCAGGGCCTCCTCGCCGGCGATCGGAAACTGATGGTCTATGCTTCCAGCGAAATACATAGCTGCAACCAGAAAGCCGTGGAGTTACTCGGCCTGGGCGCCGACAGCTTGCACCGGGTTCCAGTGCAGGATGATTACCGTATGGATATGGTGGCCCTGCATGCTGCCATTACAGCCGATCGTAACGCTGGCCGACAACCTGTTTGCGTGGTCGCTACCGCGGGCACCGTCAATACTGGCGCCATTGACCCGCTCAACGAAATTGCCGATTTATGTATTCGGGAAGGCCTGTGGTTTCATATTGATGGCGCGATTGGCGCGGTGGCCATGCTTGCTGATAGCATCAAACCTCTGCTCGCGGGCATTGAACGGGCAGATTCCATCGCGCTGGATCTGCACAAATGGATGCATGTGCCTTTTGAGGCCGGCTGTGCGCTGGTGCGAGACCGGGCAGGGCACCGTGATGCGTTTGCTGTGACACCGGAGTATCTGGCCCGCGAAGTCCGTGGACTGGCCGCGGGGCGTGAGTGGTTTAGTGATTATGGGGTAGAGCTGTCCCGCAGTTTCCGCGCCCTCAAGGTGTGGATGTCCATCAAAGAGCACGGCGCGGTGCGCTATGGCCGAATTATGGCGCGCAATGTTGCTCAAGCTCATTATTTGGGAGGCCTGATTGATCAGGATCCGGACTTTCAATTAATGGCCCCTATCGGCCTCGACATCGTTTGCTTTCGGTATCAGCCACCGGGACTGGATGGGCCCGCACTGGACGCCTTGAACAGGGAAATACTGTTTGAGTTGCAGGAACAGGGTATAGCCGCGCCATCCTACACCACGTTAAAAGGTAAGGTCTGCCTACGCGTGGCGATAGCCAATCACCGCAGCCAGCAGGCGGATTTTGATGTGTTGATTAGTGAGATAAAACGGCTGGCTGCGGATTTAGTAGCCTAGGGATGTCACTGTATGTCCTGGTTTGAGTTGTCTGGGTTTCACGGATGCCGGGTCATACTGTTTGGGGAGGGGCGTAACACCGGCTGGGGCGTTACGCCGCCTTTGCGATCAGGCATTGCGATTAGGCTGTGCGATTAGACAGTAGAATCAGACAGTAAAAACTAACCCGCTGAATATCCCGCATCAATCACCAGCTCTGAACCGGTCATATATTTGGATTCATCAGAAGCCAGAAATAGTACGCCGTTGGCGATATCAAGGGGTTCGCCGAGTTCGCCGAGCGGCGACATGGCTTCAAAACTGGCCCTGACTTTTTCCGAACCACCGTATTTTCGAATGGCGGCTTCGACGCCGGGAGTGCGTATAACCCCGGGATGCACGGAATTAATGCGAATGCCATTTTTGAGGCGGGCAAATTCCACGGCGGCGGCTTTGGTGAGCAGTTTTACCCCGCCTTTGGCAGCGCAGTAGGCGGCGGATTTATCAAGGCCGATAATCCCAGCGATGGATGAGATATTAATAATGGATCCGCCACCGGATTTTTCCATGGCCTCGGAGCCGTATTTGACGCCGAGGAAAACGCCGTCCAGTGCGATGCTGTTTTGCCATTGCCAATCTTTCAATGTGGTGTCCTTGATGGATTTGGCGATGATAACGGCAGCGTTGTTAACCAGCACATCCAGTTGGCCGTATGTTTTGAGGGTGTGAGCCAGCACGGCCTGCCACTCATCTTCTTTAGATACGTCATGGTGCATGTAGCTGGCTTCCCCGCCCGCTGCTTTGATTAATTCGACGGTTTCGTTGCCGCCTTTGTCTTCCCAGTCCGTGACCATAACTTTAGCGCCTTCTTCGGCCAGCCGTAGGGCGGTGGCTCGGCCCAGCCCGGACGCGGCGCCGGTAATCAGTGCGACTTTGCCAGCTACACGTTTCATGGTTTGCTCCTTTTTCCGTTACGCAGAGTTGTGTTCAGCTCGTTGCGAATAAATGCAGTTGTGCGAGAATCTCTCAGCAGTGTTTGGCGGAGAGGCGCATGCTTGGTGATGAAGGCTATTTACCGGTGAATTTGGGCGCACGTTTTTCCATAAAATGAGCCACGCCTTCCTTGAAGTCGGCACTGGAGATGCTGGCGTTCATTTCGATCTCGGCGAGATTGAGCGCACCGTTAAGTTCCTGGAACAGACTTTCCCAAACTTGCTGCTTGATGACGCGCATGGAGCGGGGCGAGTTGTTATTGGCCATCTCGTGGGCGACGGCCATAGCGGCTTCGAGAAAGCCTTCATCAGGCAAAACGCGGTTTACCAGCCCCAGGGCTTTGGCTTCATTGCCGTCAAACACGCGCCCGGTGAGCCAGATATCCATGGCGTTAGCCATGCCAGCAATGCGGGGTAGTAACCAGGCTCCGCCGTATTCGGTAATCAGCCCTCGCTTGACAAAAGCGGAGGTGAACTTGGCGCCGGCCGCAGCAATGCGCATGTCGCAGTACAGCGTCAGCACCAGGCTGATACCAGCGCAGGGTCCGTTAATCGCCGCGATAATGGGCTTGGGGATGGCGGGAAAGTAGGAATACTTCTGCCGAAAATCAATCCGCACATTTTGCGGCGTCGGTTTGGGACGATCCGCTTTGGCGACGGCTTTCTTGTCGTCATTCAGGCCCTGTAACACAGACATGTCGGCACCGGCAGAGAAGCCCCGGCCGGCGCCAGTAATGACGATGACATGAACATTATCATCCTCTGAAGCAGTGACCACGGCATCCTGGATTTCTTCGGCCATGCGCCCGGTCCAGGCGTTGAGTTTGTCAGGGCGATTGAGGGTGACGACGGCGACTTTGCCGTCGACGTGATAGAGCGTTTCGCGGTATTCCATGGTGAATCTCCAAAATTGTTCAAATTTTCAAATAACAGTGTTATTTCATTTCGGCGAAAGCGCGGATCAATTGAAAGCCGATAGCCATGGGTGGTGGTAATAACACGCCCACATCCGTAGCGCCATTGAGCACATCTTTTAGCAGGGCGCGCGAGACCCAGCGCGCTTCCTGAAGCTCCAGGCCGTCAACGGTTATCTCGGTGGTTTCGGCATCGGCCATGCAGCCAATCATCAGTGAGGAAGGCCAGGGCCAGGGTTGCGCAGAGTGATAGCGCACGGCACTGGTGACAATGCCTGCTTCTTCCATGATTTCGCGGCGCACGGCCTCTTCGATGTTTTCACCGGGCTCCACAAAGCCAGCGAGAGCAGAGTACATGTTCTGCGGAAACATGGCCTGACGGCCAACCAGGCATTCATCGCCACGTACCGCCAACATAATCACTACCGGGTCGGTACGGGGGAAGTGCTCGGCATTGCAGTTGCCGTCGCTGCATTTGCGCATGTAGCCGGCTTGCTGCATTTCAGTTTTGTTGCCACACACCGCGCAAAACTGGTGCCGGGCATTCCAGTCGAGAATGGCTTTGGCGGTGCCTAGCGTAGAAGGATCGCCAATGGGCAATTGCAAGGCAATGGCGCGCAGGTCCATAAATTTGCCAACCCGGGTGAAAGGCTCGCTGTGATTGGCGTTGTCAAAGGCGGTAACGTCAATGGCAAAGTGGGCCAGACCCTCGTATTCGCCCAGGAATATGGTAGGCGCGCCGCTCATCAGGTGGCCTTCCAGATCGACAGGCGATAACCAGCCTATGCCGTCGCGACGAGGCGTGACCAGCGGTTGCAGTTTCCATAGCGGCACAATTTTTGTGGCGGGGTGCTTGATTTGCGCGGCGAGCCAATCTTTATCGGTGCGGCGATGGCTGGCGCGATCAATGGGGCCGCCGGCAAAGGTGTGTACTTCTGACATAGTGTTTCCTTCTATATTGTTGTAGGTAGTTTGTTGGCAATTGTTTGTTTAGTGGGCGTTTACGGAAGGCTAGTTAATAGGCAGTTAGCTCGCCAGCCGTGATCCAAGTATTTTCTGATTCGAGTATTCTCATGAGCGAAAGTATTCTAGTCATCGCTAGATGACCATGCCGTGACTGAAGTACGCCCTGGTTTGACTCGGGGTTCACCCCAAAGCATAGTCAGAAACAAATGAATTGGTTTTACGCTCCTGGCCAAACGTCGACATAGGGCCGTGGCCGGGGATAAAGGCTACGTCGTCACCCAGTGGCCAGAGCTTTTCCTGAATCGATTTGATCAGGTCATCGAAGTTGCCTTTGGGGAAGTCAGTGCGCCCGATGGAACCCTGAAACAATAAATCGCCGACAATGGCCAGCCGGGCTTCCCGATTAAAAAACGCGACATGGCCGGGGGTGTGGCCGGGGCAGTGATACACCTCAAGGGTGAGTTTACCAACAGTGACCGTATCACCATCGTCCAGCCATCGGTCGGGCTCAAACGACCGATAGGTGCCACCACCGAGGCCAAACATTTTGGCCTGTTCCGGCAAACGGTCAATCCAGAAAGATTCGTCGCGCTGCGGCCCTTCGATGGGTATCTGATACTTGTCTGCCATATCCGCGACCGCACCGGCGTGATCCATGTGACCGTGGGTGACCAGGATTTTTTCCAGGGTGACGCGTTCCTGTTTGATCAGTTGCTCGATTCGATCCATGTCGCCACCGGGATCAGTCACCGCTGCCAGCATGGTTTCTTCACACCAGATAAGTGAGCAGTTTTGCTGAAACGGGGTGACGGGAATGATGGCAAATTTCATAAACGGAATTCCGGTGATCAAGTCAAATCAGGCGCAAACTTTAGCAGAGAATGCGCCGGGGATCATATTATTGGCTGCGGTGTAGCCGGGCGGTATCGCCTGGCCGCGCAAGGTCAGGGTTAAACCTTAAGCGCAAAGGCTTCGACTGCGTTGGCATCAAAGCCCGGTTCGCCATCGGGTCGCAGCGGTTGCAGACAAATATGATCCGCACCGTTGTCCCAATGTGCTTCCAGGCGTTTTTGTATGGTCGTATCGTCACCCCACGCGACGATGCCATCCACGAGACGGTCGCTGCCACCATTTTCGAAATCGGCGGATGTGAAGCCAAGGGTAAGCAGATTGTTACGGTAATTCTGCATGCCCAGGTACAGGGCCATAAATTTGCGGGCTACCGCTCGTGCCTGCCCTGCCTCTTTGATCCGTAATACTTTTTGTTCCGGCGCCAGAAAACTGTCCGGCCCAATGATGGCGCGCGCCCGTGCGGTATGTTCCGGCGTGACAAAATAGGGATGAGCTCCGTCACTGCTTTCGCCTGCGAGGCCGAGCATCTTGTCGCGCAGCGCGGCCAGCACTATTGGCCCCTGACTGGCTGGCGGTGGCGCGGAGTATATGGCTTTGTGCATGGCGTTGAGGTAATTACGCATGGTGGTAACCGGTTTGCCGTACTCGTGGTTGCGCAGGGGCGTCACCATTTCCATATGGGATACCCCGAGGCCGAGAATGAATCGGCCGCCACTGAGTTCATTGAGCGAATTGCGCGCGGCGTTCATGGCGACGGGATCACGGGCGTAGATATTTGCGATACCGGTTGCCAACCCCAGTTGGGAGGTTTCCCTCGCCACTACCGACAGCATGACGAAGGGATCGCGACCAAAGGCCTCGGGAACCCATAGGGCACCGTAACCTGATTTTTCGGCGTTCTGGGCGAGGGCGATGCATTGTGAGTAGCTGGAGGCGTCTAGCCATGCCCAAAGGCCGAGTTTGCCGATTTCGGATGTTTTCATGCCTGCGCTCCAGAAAGCTAATAGGGATGCAGAGTCTAACGCCATGGTTTTAGCAAAGACAATCTTTTGCGCTGCCGTGGGTTTGCTCGTAGCATCGCCCTCCAACGGCAATATCATGATTCGGGACGCTCGAATTGACACATTCCCACGTGAGGCAGGACTGGGGTAGACTCGAGCGTACGCTGATTGTCACTATCCAGGGGAGCTCTCGATGATTAATCTAAAAACCGCGACATCTGAAGAAATGGCGAAAATTATTCCTTATCTCAAGGTGTTTTCGTCACTTAATGAAAAAATCTATCGGTGGACAGGGGGGCGCGTACTCGGCAAGCTCAATGGCTACGATGTTTGCCTGGTGACGATGACGGGTGCGAAAAGCGGCAAGCAACGGGTGATACCGTTGATGTATGTGCCCTACAAGGAGGGCGTGATTATTGTCGCCTCTCAGGGCGGCGCGCCACGGAACCCGGTCTGGTTTAATAATTTGGTGGCACATCCCGATATTGAGGTGCAATACAAAAGCAGGAAAATGAAGCTCCGCGCGCGTCGAGCCGAAGCGGATGAAAAAGAGGCTGTCTGGCCTGTTTGTTGCGAATATTATCCTGACTATGATCTGTATCAAAAACGTACGCCACGTGATATCCCGGTGTTTATTTGCGAGCCCAGATAGACACCCCCGGTGAAGTGCTTATGAAAGCGCAAAGCTTCACCGTTTGCGGCCAGACCAGACGAGACCCGCGTGAACGAGCTAAGAATAGTAATGGCAGATAACAAATGTACAGGACTTGACTGTTTAGCCAGGGCAGAGGTTTTGTGAAGATTTGTGCGTGGTTAAAATACATTTTTTAGTTGCATGCCCAGGTGACAAGTGGGTAGAAACAAAAACCATATATCGAAAAATGGATACGACCTCGCCTGGCTAGCCCTTGCTACTGGACTGCTACCGTTTGTTGTGGTGCATATCGCGTTTATTGCGTCTGCCATCCAGGGCTACATCCCTTCCTGTAATCCCTATCTGGACGGTTGTGCATCTATCAGCGCCAGTGGGCGTCACGGTTTCAGTTATATTTTTTTTAAGATGGGCATGATTCCGGCAGCCCTGCTGTTGGCGGCCTTTTGGGTGATCTGCCGTTTATGGTTGCTACAACTGGGTGACAAAAATATCCTGGTGCTTTGGTTAGTGGCAATATGTGGTGTTGTGTCCGCAGTATTCCTGGTGTTGTATACGGTTTACCTGGGTTCTGAAGGGGATTTCTACCGGTTTATGCGTCGCATCGGCGTGATCGTTTACTTTGCTTTCAGTTATCTTGCGCAACTTTTATTGCTCGCTAGATTACAACGCTTACAGATGCAAAAACTGTCTGCCTTGCCCGGCTTTGTGTTAACAGGAAAAACGATGCTTGTTGGCGGGTTGATGATATTTGGATTGGCCAGCATACCCGTTAGAAATTTTGTTGACGATCAGCTGGTGGATAAAGATCGCGTGGAAAACATTATTGAGTGGTGGTTTTCGCTGATGATGGTCGGCTATTACTTTCTAACCTGGTTTGCCTGGCGAGTCTGTAACACACGCTTACATATGGCTCCTCTAAGGGTGGCCGAGGGTCGTCGATGAAGGTAGGTTGGTTGTCGGATCCGGCCACGCGGTCAGCGAACCTGTCAATGCCCTTTTACCTCTCTGCAAGTTCTTATAGACTGAATCCGGATAACATTAAATAATATTTTGACTGGTGAATGTCTGGGTTTTAAGAGTTTCGGTCAGTCAAACATGGGGGTTGCAAATGAAGATTGGTATTACTCAGGTATTAGCTAACAGCGCCGCAGATCCGGCGATTGTCGCCAGGCATGCCGAAGACCTGGGTTTCGAATCGTACTGGCTGCCGGATCATACCATCCTGCCCGTGACATCATCCACCCGCTATCCAGGGGTTCGTGCGGGGGCTCGTGAACCGCGTACGCTCTGGCAAATCCCCGATCCCCTGATAGCGCTATCCCGAGCTTCCGCAACAACGAGAAAGATCAAACTGGGTACAGGTATCTGCCTGGTTCCCGAACGCAATCCGCTATTGCTCGCCAAACAAATTGCTACCCTGGATGATGCTTCTGGCGGCCGATTTTTATTCGGCATTGGCGCCGGCTGGAACCGCGAGGAGTGCGAGATTTTGGGTGGAGATTTTCAGCATCGCTGGTCACAGGTTAAGGAGTATATCGCCGCGATGAAAGTGCTGTGGCAGGATGATGAGTCGGAATATCACGGTAAATACGTCGATTTTCCGCCGGTGCGTTGTTTTCCAAAACCCGCCACCAAACCGCATCCGCCGATATTGCTAGGTAATATCGGCAGTAAACTGGCGTTCCAAAGAGTGGTGGAGTGGGGCGATGGCTGGATGCCGGTGGTCAGCAGTATCGAGCAATTTGCAGCGGGGGTGAAAGAAATTAAAGCACGCGCGGTTACGCTGGGTCGAGACATTGATGCGCTTGATTTCACCGTATTTGGAATGCATGGTCAATATCGCGATAAAGAGGAGCTGCATGCTCTGCGCGCCGCGGGTGCTAATCGGGTTATTCTTTGGGTCAGGCAACTGGAGCTGGACGGTATCCTTCGGGAGCTTGATGAGCTGAGCGCAGAGATACTAAATAGGTACGAATTTTCCGAATAACGCTGGGTCTGATAGCGATTTCGTGTTGCGTCATAAATACTTTGCGATCTAATTAAACCATGCAATACTAAGTCGTGGTGCGAGTACAACAAAATAAAAAGAAGATGCTGCGGAAGCACCGCAGCCTGGTCAAAAGGACGATTGACATGGCCATAGAGAAGCTAGTCGATGAAACCAGTATTGACGGTGTTATCCAGGCCCATTCAGTTAGCCTTGCGACAAAAAAATGGGATTTGTTTCGTTCCTGCTTTGTCGACGATGTCGTGGTGAACTTGAATTCAGGATTGATCGTCGGTATGCATCGTGGTGCCGACAGCTGGGTCGAAATGGTTAGCCAGGCGTTGGGGAAAGTGGGTGAAACGCAACAGGTTATTACAAACCGCATGCATAGCATTGACGGCGATCAATCTCGACCAGTGGCCTGTTTACAGACGCTGCATATTCAAAATAATCTTAAAGGCGACGAGCAGCAGTATTTGCTGGGTGCCTACTATGACAACAACATGGTGCGGACTAAGCAGGGCCGGAACATCAAGCGCTACAACCTAACTGTAAGCTGGTTTTCAGGCGATTCCTCGGTGTTGGAGATGCCATTTGATTAATTGAAGCGGACTATGTCTAATCAATTCTTCATGTCGAGACTCGTGTCTTGGCATATCTTACCTTGTCTTTTCCGCCGAAATTCCCGGTCGTACGCTGATTAATTTCAGGGCATCTTTGCGGTTTTGCGGTGCCACGCCGGCTGCCCCATCGCTCCGTGATGACCCGAGAACGTCGCGTTGAATTGCCTGCCCACGGTTAATCGATGCTAGTATACAGGGCTAGCGGATTGCGCTTTACCGACACAGCGCGTTTACCCATCCATCATCTATAACAAGGAGTAGCCCATGAAACTGATAGATTCCTTCGGCCCCAATCCCCGCATGGTGCGCATGTTTATGGCGGAAAAAGGCATAGAACTACCGATTGAAGAAGTTAATTTGCTGAGTGGAGATAATCGTCAAAAACCGTACACAGATAGAAACCCCGGTGGGCAAATGCCAGCACTTGAGCTCGATGATGGTTCGGTGATCGCCGAAACGACAACGATGTGCGAGTATCTGGAGGAGAAATACCCAACACCGGTGATAATTGGCGACACACCTGAAAGCCGGGCTCTCAGTCGCATGTGGGTGCGGCGGGTAGAGCTGAATATTACCGAAAATATCTACAATGGTTTTCGTTATGCCGAGGGTTTGCCTTTATTCAAGGACAGACTCTATTGTATTCCAGAGGCGGCAGATGGACTGAAAGCCAAGGCCAAAAATCAACTAAAATGGCTTGATGGCCTGCTCGGAAATAAAGCGTACATCGGCGGGGATAATGTCGGTCTGGCTGATATGATCCTCTATTGCTGCCTCGATTTTGCGCAGGGCGTCGGTCAGCCGTTGAATCCAGAATTGAAAAATATCAACACCTGGTTTGTGCGAATGGATCAACGCCCCAGCGCCAAGGCCAGTTTGCATGCGACCAGTGACGCGGTAGGTATGAAAGGTTAAGTGGCGGAATTTTTCTAAAATTTGCTGCCGTGGCCCCAACCTGTTTGCGGCAGCAGCGCAATTCATCTAGCAATGCTAAGTCAGACGATATCGATATTGTTGCGCCACCCTGACCAGGCCATTCGTCGGTCAGGCTGTTCGCTGAAAGTAGTGCACGTTCTCTCGCCTGGATAGGCATGTCTCTGCCTGAGTTGAATAGATATCCGTGCCTCGCCGCTTTGACGGTGTCTGCCGGTATGGTGGGAGGTAGTTGGCGGGTTGAGGGTCGGCTGGTTGTCAACGGTGCTCAGGCGGCCGTGATGAGCGGCAGGGAGAAGAAAAAACTGGTGAATTTATCCGGTACCGACTCGCAACCGATATCACTCCTGTGGATTTGAAGCAGATGTTTGCTGATATTTAGACCAAGGCCTGTGCCTGGTAGCTTTTGATTACCCTGGCGTCCCAGCTGGGTGAATTTTTGAAACAGGTATTTTTGGCTTTCTACGGGGATACCAGGCCCGTAGTTGGTTACTTTTATTGTTACTCTTCCGTCTGCGACGGAGCAGGAAAGCTTTACCGGACTACCTGCTGGTGAAAATTTTGCAGCATTAGACAGAAAGTTCGACATCACCTGCAGTAACCGTTGTTTGTCACCTGTGACGACAAGACGCTGGTCGGAATCCGTCAGCTCCAGCTCAATGTGATTGCCGCACTCACGGCAATATGCTTCATTGAGTTCTGCCGCTTCGTGCAAAAGGGTGATAACGTCAACGTCGTCGAGGTTAAGCTCCAGCTTGCCGGCCTCCAGTTTGGACAATTGCAGAATATCGTTGACGATGGTCAATACGCGTTCCGTGTTACGGGAGGCGATGTTGGCCATTCGCTCCAGTTTTGGTGGCAACGTATCTGCCTCGCTGTTTAACAGGGCCAGAGACCCCTTTATAGACGTTAGCGGGGTTCGTAGCTCGTGGCTAACCATGGAAATAAATTCGTCTTTTGCCGTATCCAGAGCCCGCAGCTCTTTGAGGCTGCGCCGCAATTCAAGTTGGCTCACAACCTGCCGGGCGAGGGCTTGCAAGGCGCTTTTTTGCTGTTGGGAAAGCGATCTCGGATGGTCGTCTATGACACATAAGGTGCCGAGCCGGACGTTTTTGCTAATCATTAATGGCGCGCCCGCGTAGAACTTAACGTGGGGCACCCCAGTGGCAAGTGGGTTGTCGGCAAAACGTGGGTCTTTCGTCGAGTCTTCGACGATAAATATTTGGTCATCGAGAATGGCGTGTGCACAAAAGGCTAATGCCCGAGGGGTTTCTCGGGCATCAAGTCCATGGTGTGATTTAAACCACTGGCGGTCAGCGTCTACCAGGCTGACCAGTGCAATAGGTACGTCACAAATCTGTGCGGCTATCTCTGTCAGGTCGTCATAGGCCTGTTCTTCCAGCGTGTCGAGAATATCCAGGTCTTCTAGTTCCCGTAGGCGTTCTTGCTCATTATCTGGAAGCGGTGCTTCGATCATCTATTAGCTCACTGTGTCGAACGACCGTAGGGTTTTATGACATGTATTATGGCACTGTCCATGTCATCCGCTCTCCGAATAATTTAGTCTCGGCAAGTATGTATCGCCCTGGTTCATATCCGGCCGGATAAGCTTATCGTACTTAGTCACCCTTATATATGCGGTCTTCGCGGACAGTGTTACTCACGTCGGACGTTTTGGGTGTTCAATTGGCCGGGTCAATACGCCGATCGAAAACAGGCTCTAACTTCATTAACAAAAACCTCAGGTTGTTCGAAGGCGGCAAAATGACCGCCTTTGTCCAGTTCGTTCCAGTAGATCAGGTTTTTGTAGCGCCGTTCTGCCCAGCGGCGAGAGCCGCGAAATATTTCCCTGGGATAAACGCTGCAGCCGGTCGGTAGGAGGATTTCAGCCCGAGACAAGTCATTGAAGCTTTCCCAGTAAAGTCGCGCAGAGGACGCCGCGCTGGCCGTACACCAGTAAAGCATAATGTTGTCGAGCAGCTCATCACGGGTGAGTATGTTTTCTGGATGGCCATTGCAGTCGGTCCAGGCCCAGTATTTTTCAAGAATCCAGGCCATTTGGCCCACTGGCGAGTCAGTTAAAGCGTAGCCAAGGGTCTGCGGTCGGGTGCTTTGTTGCTTGGAATAACCGGAATCGTGGTCTTTGTAGTACTGCATTCCTGCGAGGGCGCTCTGCTCCAGGGGCGTCAGGTTATCCATGGTGGTAGGATCCGGCTCGACGATGACCATGTTGAGATGGATTGCCCGGCAATTACCCAGATTCTGCATGCCAATGGCAGCGGTGACAGCCGCCCCCCAGTCACCACCTTGCGCAAAATATTGCTCGTACCCCAGGCGCAGCATTAGTTTGTTCCAGGTTTCAGCAATCTTTTCTATTTTCCAGCCAGTTTTACTGGGCTTGCCCGAAAAGCCGTAACCGGGGAGGGTAGGACAGATTACATGGAAGGCATCTTCGGCCTTGCCGCCGTGGGCCACCGGATCGGTCAGGGGGCCAATAACTTTCTGAAATTCAACAATTGAGCCGGGCCAGCCGTGGGTAATGATCAGGGGCCGGGCAACGTTGTGTGGCGAGCGAGCATGAATAAAATGGATATCTATGCCGTCGAACTGCGTAGTGAACTGTTCAAAACGATTGAGTAGGGCTTCGCGGGTGCGCCAGTCGTACTTTGCCAGCCAGTACTGGCAAACCTCCTGTGTATAGGTCAGCGGGATACCCTGAGACCAGTCGTCTACTGTCGCCGGTTCCGGCCAGCGGGTATTGGCTAAACGGTGCTTCAAATCGACCAGCACATCATCACTGACTGAAATTCGAAAAGGTTTGATCGTTTCGTTATCCATTATCACCACCGCCAAGTCATGAATCCGTACGCCCGGTCGACGCCAGTCACCAAGTTAGCTGGCTGGGACGACGCAGTCAATGCTATGTCAACCTCTCGCCGCAGCTTGCGCTCCACCACCAGACAATTAACGCCACCTGCTTCTATTATGGCTACAGTGCACCGGTTCTAGCGTTGCTGAGCCCACCATTCTGATCTTGCCCTTTGCTCGTTGTGATGTCCAGAACGGGGCGATTTGTGAGTTTTGATCTCCGCAGATCTATGCTGTCGCGCAACCAGCGTCTGAGGGCTGTTTGAAAACCTTTGATTTTGATCATAGCAAGTCAGTTTTATTTCCGGTGAGACCAGTATTCACACCTATACTTTCTCCTGACGGAGCAACTGACTGAAATATTTTGTATTCATTTGCCTTATTTGTTATTAGTATAAGCATATTCTAATATAGAATATACGCCACCCGGTACTCATCGAAGTGAAGATACAGTTCGGGCGGACAAATTAACCAGTTAGGTAGGAGGGGCTATGGCCGGCTTTGATCAGCAAAGCGAGACGGCAGTCATGCGGCGACTCGTATCGGAGAGCCAGCAACTTGCCCGACCGGAACGGCGCAGCTTTCTTAAGCAGGCTCTGACGATATTTGGCGGTACAGCGCTTGGTGGTGCGGTGGCGGGTGTTGCCAGTGCCGAGACACGTTCTAATTTACCGCCTGCAGTGCCCGCCTGGACCCGTTCTCTGGGTCGCGGTGTGGTGTCAAATCCTTACGGTAAGCCCGCTGATTTTGAAAAAGATGTGGTGCGACGAACAGTGCCGTGGTTGACGGCTGATGCCATTTCGTCCATCAGCATGACGCCGCTGCATAAGTTGAAAGGCATCATTACCCCTAATGGCCTGGTGTTTGAACGCTACCACGCGGGTATTCCGGATATTAACCCGGATGAACACCGATTAATTATCCACGGCCTCGTTGATCGGCCGCTTATTTTTACCATGGATGATTTACGACGCTTCCCAGGCGTGTCTGAAATCAAATTTCTGGAATGTCCCGCCAACGGTGGCATGGAATGGCGCGGCCCGCAGATGGAAGGCGTCCAGTTCACTCATGGCATGTTGTCCTGCTGTGAATGGACCGGGGTACGGCTATCCACGCTGCTGGCGGAGGTGGGTGTCAAGCCTGAGGGGAGTTGGCTACTGGCAGAGGGTGCCGATGGCGCGGCGATGGCAAGAAGTATTCCCATGGAAAAAGCCCTTGATGACGCGATTGTGGTGTACGCACAAAATGGCGAGGCGTTGCGGCCCGAACAGGGTTATCCGTTGCGTTTGTTGAATCCGGGCTGGGAGGGCAACACCAGTATCAAATGGTTGCGACGCCTTGAGATTGGCGATCAGCCCTGGCATCTGCGGGAGGAGACCTCAAAATACACCGATCTGTTGGCTGATGGCCGTGCACGCAAGTTTACGTTTGTGCAGGAGTGTAATTCGGTGATCACCTCGCCGAGTCCGGAAATTCCCTGGCGACGACCCGGATGGTATGAAATAGAGGGCCTGGCCTGGTCGGGTCGGGGCACTATCCGGGCAGTAGATATTTCTCTCGACGGCGGCGTGACCTGGCGTACTGCGCAGTTAAAAGGTCTGGTATTGGCCAAGGCGCTGACCCGCTTCAGTCTGATGTTTCAATGGCAGGGGGAACGTTTGTTACTGCAAAGTCGTGCTATTGATGACACTGGATACATCCAGCCCACCCTGCAACAGTTGCGTAAACAGCGCGGTGTGAATTCCATCTACCACAAAAACTCCATCCATACCTGGCAAGTCGACAACGATGGCAGCGTACACAATGTCCAGCTTTCGTAGGGTCTCTATAACGCGCGGGAGCGGCCGAGCGGTGGCGCTTGCGGGGTTGCTCGCCGGCGGCCTGTTAGTGGGTTGTGGCGACGCCGGCCAGGTAGCTGAAGCTGATAAGACGGTCGGCAATCAAGGCGAGGTAAAGCTCGAATCAACCATTGCCCCGCACCGTTATAACCTTGGTAGCGATGTCACTGCTCAGGTAGTGGCCGGGTGGGATATTGATGTCCGGCCCGACGGCCTGGGTCTGCCTGCGGGTGAAGGCTCGGTCGAGGATGGCGAACAACTCTACGAAGACAAATGCGCAACGTGTCATGGTGTGTTTGGCGAGGGCGCGGGGCGCTGGCCGAAATTAGCCGGTGGCGAAGGCACGCTGACTGATGCGCGGCCTGATAAAACAGTGGGCAGCTATTGGCCCTACGCCAGTACCTTGTTTGATTACATTCGCCGCGCCATGCCGTTTACAGCGCCACAGTCCCTGAGCGATACCGAGGCCTACGCTATCACGGCTTATGTGCTGTATCTGAACGATCTGGTGGCGGACGACTTCGTCCTCAATCAGAGTAATCTAGCCAGTGTGCAGATGCCAAACAAAGCTGGTTTTATTACTGATGATCGTCCCGACACGATCAATACCCGCTGTATGGAAAACTGCCTTGATGCCTCGACGCTGGTAATTCAGACGGTTATTCCCGGCATTACCCCCACGGATGGTATAAACGGCGAGGATAATCCGGCTAATACTGACAGCGCTGACGCTAGCCCTGCACCGGCGGTGGCCAGCTTCGTGGCAGAAAATAGCGCTGGAGAAAAGACCTATCAGCAGGCGTGTCAGGTGTGTCACGGCAGCGGCATTGCGGGTGCCCCAGCTGTTGGTGATCGTGAGGCCTGGCTAGCGCGGCTTGCAAAGGGCACTGACTTACTTTATCAGCACGCCGTTGAGGGTTTCGAGGGCGAGTCGGGATTGATGCCAGCAAAGGGTGGGCATACACAACTCAGTGATCAGCAGGTGAAGCAGGCCGTTGACTACATGATCCAACACAGCGGTAAGTAAGGGGGCACGATGGCACCGAAGATTAGTAACTACGCTTTATTGCGGTTGAGCAGTGTCCCCCTGGCGCTGCTTGGCGGCGTCATGCTGGCTACGGCAGCAGTGGCTGGATCCGCAGAGAGTTTGCCTGCCGAACAGGCGATAGCCAGGATCGAGGCTGGCCGAGCCCTCGCTTTTGATCGTAAAAAAGGTAACTGTCTTGCCTGCCATCACATTGAAGGTGGTGAATTGGCCGGCAACACCGCGCCGCCGCTGGTCGCCATGCAAGCTCGTTTCTCCGACAGAAATAAGCTGGTCGCACAGATAGTTGATGCAAGAACTAACAACCCTTTAACCCTGATGCCGCCCTTTGGTGCGCACGGCATTTTGTCGACTGAAGAGATTGATCTTCTGGTCGACTTTTTATACAGCCTGTGACTGGAAGCAAGGGGCTGGAACGCAACAGAGCGCAGCGACCAAGTAACAACCGGAGTCCGTTATGAGTATGAACCGAAGAGAATTTTTTACCCGACTAGGCAAAACCCTGGCTTTTGCAACAGTCTGCGCGAGCCTACCGAGAGCGGTCCTCGCGAGCTGGAACAAAGAAGCCTTTGCTGCCGAAGCGCTTGATCAGGCAATTGCGGCGCGCTATCCGGGGCTTGCCATTGAAGACAGTGATGCGGTGAAACTTAAGGCGCCAACCATCGCCGAAAACGGTTCCGTGGTACCCATCAGTGTTTCAACCAGCCTGGAGGGTGTCACCAGTATCAGCGTATTTGTTGAAAAAAATCCGGCCCCCCTCGCTGCGTCCTTCCATCTGTCGCCACTAAGCGTTGCTGACGTATCTATTCGTATCAGGATGGGCGAAACGTCCCAGCTGATCACCCTTGTGGAATCTCAGGGCAAGCTTTATCGGGCGCAGCAGGAAGTCAAGGTGACCATCGGTGGCTGCGGCGGTTAACAAATAACGTTAGCGGTCAATAGTGAATGATTAAAACTTTAAGATTAAAACTTAATAGCTAAAAGCGTGCGTTAATAGAGCTGGGATTCGGGAAGTTAAATTATGAAAGTAAAAGCCAAACAAAGTGGTGACATCGTCAAGGTGAAAATGCTGATCAGCCATATTATGGAAACCGGCAGGCGCAAAGATGATGCCGGCAAGCTGATTCCTGGACATTACATCACCGAAGTTGTCGCCAGGTATCAGGACAAAATCGTATTTCATGTCGAAACCGGTTCGGCAGTGTCAAAAGATCCCTATCTGGCATTCGCTTTTAAAGGTGGGGTGGCCGGGAACAAGCTGACTGTTAGTTGGGTAGACAATCAGGGCAATACTGAAACTACCGACGTGGTTATCAAATAGGCCTTCACGCGCGGATGAATATTTGTTTTGTAAAAAATTGACTTAGGCGGGCTCCAGTTAGGCGAGCCACTATTTAGGTGAGCTCTAATTACTAGACGATGCCTGGACGATGCCTAAACGGCCAGCAAATAGACACCGCAGCTTGGGGAATCAAATATAGCCAGTGAAACGACACCATTATATGCCGACATCAACTGATAATGCGGGGATAGCATCATGAACAGGGGTCTGTTACTGGGTTTTTTAACCTGTATTTTACTTATAACAGGGTTCTCCAGTCGTCAGACGCTTGCAGAGCCAGCTGGTCCGCAAGAATCTGTTAGTCAACAAGAGGCTGAAAATGAGATTGGGGCAGAGGTTCAAAAAAAGGTCGATACGGATATAGCTGCGTTTCGGGACTATTTTAAACGTCGTTTCCCCGCTGTTGAGTTCGCCGAGCTTAAGGACGGCGTCTATGTCCTAGATAAAGAGTCCCGTGAACAATGGCTCGAAATTGAAGATTTCCCGCCTTATGAGTTCGCCGTTGACGAAGGCAAGGTGCTATTTGAAACCCCATTTGCTAATGGCAAAACATATGCCGACTGCTTTGATAAAGGTGGTATTGGGGTTCGACAAAACTTCCCCTATTTCGACACTGAGCTGGGCGAAGTGATCACCCTGGAGCTGGCCATTAATCAATGTCGCAAAGCCAACGGAGAAAGCCCTTTGCCGTATAAAAGCGATGCCGTCTCCAGCTTGTCTGCTTACATGGCATGGGTGTCGCGGGATCAGGTATTCGACATCAAGGTACCCAATCAGGCTGCTTTTAATGCTTATGAGGCAGGCAAAAAGTTTTTTTACTCAAAACGCGGCCAGCTCAATTTTTCCTGTGCTGATTGCCATATGCGCATCAGTGGACAAAAACTGAGGGCCGACATCATCGGTCCGGGGCTTGGCCACCCCACCGGCTTCCCGGTATACCGCGCCAAGTGGGAAGACATGGGCACACTGCATCGTCGCTATGAGGGTTGTAACGCAGAGGTTCGTGCCAAGCCTTTTGCCGCGCAAAGCCTGGAATATCGAAACCTGGAATACTTCCAGACGATCATGAGCAACGGGCTTGCTGTAAACGGGCCGTCTTCGCGTCGGTAATTATTTGAAAATAGTTTGGCAGTACTTGAATTTAAACCGTAAAGTTTAAAGATCAGCGTTTAAAAGCCAACGTTTAAAGACAGACGTTTAAAGGCCAGGCCTGAACAGGAAACGACAACATGAAAATAACGGGGCGATTACTGACAGTTTTGATCATCGCTGTAGCGGTTGTAAACACCGGCTGTGATGGTGACAGTGCAACCAGCGATAGTAGCGCTATCACGACAGCTCAGGTTGACAGAACTTCCGCAGCTGCAACAACTGACACCCCAGCCAGGATTGCGCAAGCGCAGGCCACATATGAAGAATCGGTACGTCTGGGTTTCGGCTGGACGACCACACCGGCACTCATTGACGCTGCCAAACGCGCACTGGATGCAGGGAATGATTCGGAGGCCGCGGTATTCGCGCAACATGCGCTGCTTGAAGCCGAGGCTGCTGTGCAGCAGGCAAAGTACAGCGATACGCACTGGCAGGCGTTGATTCCCAACTAGTTGTTCTACGCCAGTTAATTACTCGCTGACAAGATCTAACGATACGCTAACGACAGGCTAAACCCCATGCAAATTAATCGCCGTGAATTCAATCGACTGCTTGCTATGGGTCTGGCTGCGGGCATGGTGCCCGGTAAATTGCTCGCCGGACAGGGTATCCACGACAGTCTCTACAAACTGCCCAACCGCGGTAATGTAAGGCTGCTGCATTTCACCGACACACACGCACAATTACTGCCGGTTTATTTTCGTGAGCCCAGTGTGAATCTGGGTTTTTACGAGGCGCAGGGTCGTCCACCTCATGTCGTGGGTGACGCGTTTCTAAAATATTTTGGCATTGCACCCGGCTCACTGTCAGCGCACGGATTTACTCACTTAGACTATGTCAATGCCGCACAGCATTACGGAAAAATAGGCGGTTTTGCCCACCTTAAAACCTTGATCGACGGTTTGCGGGAAAGCTACGGTAAACACAAAACACTGTTACTTGATGGCGGCGATACCTGGCAGGGCTCTGGCACGTCCTACTGGACGCGGGGCAAGGACATGGTTGGCGCCTGTAATCTGCTCGGTGTCGACGTGATGACAGGCCACTGGGAATTCACCTATCAGGATAAAGAAGTGCTGGCCAATATCGCCGCATTCAAAGGCGAATTCGTAGCGCAAAACGTCAGGGTAAAAGAGGACGCTTTATTTGACGGCTCACCGGCTTACGATGAGGACAGCGGCCATGCATTAAAGCCCTACACCATTAAAACCCTCGGCGAGTATCGAGTTGCGGTGATTGGACAGGCGTTCCCGTATACACCGGTGGCTAACCCGTCGCGGTTTATCCCGGACTGGACCTTCGGTATTCGGGAGCAGGATTTACAGGAACTGGTCGATAATATTCGTGCTACCGAAAAGCCCGATGCGCTGGTGGTGCTGTCCCATAACGGCATGGACGTTGACTTAAAAATGGCATCGCAGGTCACTGGCGTTGATGCCATATTGGGTGGCCATACCCATGACGGCGTACCCAGGGCGATGGAAGTAAAGAACGCCCAGGGTATCACGCTAGTGACCAATGCCGGTTCCAATGGCAAGTTTTTGGGCGTGCTGGATCTCAGTCTTGGTAAAGGTCGTGTTGCTGGTTATCACTACAAGCTTTTACCGGTGTTTTCTCGTTTTATCGATCCCGACCCGGAGATGACCCGCTATATCGATAAAGTCCGCAAGCCTTATCTGGCCGAGCTGCAGAAACCCCTCGCCGTAGCCGATGCACTACTTTATCGCCGTGGTAATTTTAACGGGACTTTTGATCAGGTCATTTGCGACGCCTTGCGCGCTGTCAACGACGCGCAAATTGCCCTGTCACCAGGGTTTCGCTGGGGTACCACGGTACTGCCGGGGCAAACAATCACCATGGAACATGTCCTTGATCAAACCTGCATTACCTATCCCGAAACCTATGTCCGCGACATGACTGGCACCGAGTTAAAAGCCATTCTGGAAGACGTCGCCGACAATCTGTTCAATTCCGATCCCTATTACCAGCAGGGCGGCGACATGGTCAGGGTAGGGGGGCTCAGTTACACCTGTGACCCTACCGCAGCAATGGGCAAGCGCATTGACAACATGCAACTGGATAATGGCGAGTCGATCGCTGCTAGCAAAAGCTACAAAGTTGCCGGTTGGGCAACCGTTGGCAGTCAGGCCAGTGGCGAACCCATCTGGGACAGCGTGGCCCACTATCTGCAGGACAAAAAGACCATCAAAATCGACAAGCTCAATCTGCCAGTGTTGAAAAACGTCGCGGACAACCCCGGGATGGCCAGTTAAATGCGCAAGCTGCAGCAAAGACTATTGAGCATCGTCTGCGCTGCTTTGCTGGCGTGCTACACGCTGACAGCAGGCGCTGAAGACTGGCAGGCCGAATTCGATGGCTTGCTGTTAAACGCCCAATTTATCGACGGCTCCCGGGATAAACCGGTTTTCCTCATTGTCCATGGCACCGGCGGCCACCACGGCATGGAAATCATCCACCACCTGCAAACGCTGTTACAGGAATCAGACTTGGCGTCACTGGCCATTACCCAAAGTTTGGGCATCACTGATCGCAAGGGGTTTTTTGACTGCCGCAACAACCCCTTGCGCCACGGCCAGGCCGACCCGCTTGCCGAAATCAGCTATTGGTACCAACAGTTGCGCGCAAAAGGCTGGTCGAAAATTATCCTCGTGGGGCATTCGCGTGGCGCCAGTCAGATAGCCTTGCTGCGCCAGACCGCCCCTGAAGCCGACACGTCGGCGCTGGTTCTACTGGCGCCCATGACCTGGCAAGCCGAACAGGTGGCCGCCGATTATGAGGCGTTTTATGGCGAACCGCTGGCCCTGGTGCTGGCTCAGGCGCAGCAGGCACAAGCCAAAAACAAAGCACTGCTCGGCCCCGTCGGCTTTCTGACCTGCGGTAAAATCATGGTCACCCCGGCAGCTTTTCAGTCGTTTTATGAGGCCGAACCCGAAAAAAATACGCCAGCGTTGATCGCGAATGTTGATCTGCCGACGCTGGTTTATATCGGCAGCGAGGACGAACTGACCGTTGGTATGGAGGCGCAAATCGATAACCTAAACAACAGCAATATCACCCTTACGACCATAGACGGTGCCGATCATTTTCTTCGCGACCTGCACCTGGAAGACGTGGTCGAACATCTGCTGGAACATCTGCCTTGAGTGTGTCGCCCATTGTCCTGGGGCCGAACAAGCTATGGGTAGCCGTGCTGCTGGCAATATTTGCCCTTACCGGTGCAGTGGCACTCAACGCTGAGCCGATGGCGGGCTTAAAGGCAGGGGGCATTACCCCAGCCAGTAATCTGCAAACCGATGCCCAGACCGCTCAGCAGCAAAATAAACCCCTGGTAATTTACGTGGCAGCCGCCTACTGCACGTACTGTCTGCGTCTGGAACGGGATGTCCTCAACACCGTGGCCGCGAGCAGTGCCTACCAGCATATTGTGCTGCGGCGTCTGTTACGTGACGATACGCGCCCGATTATCGATTTTGATGGGCAGGGCCGGTCGCCGGCGTCCTGGGTGACCCGCCACGATGTGCCGCTGAGTCCGACCTTGCTGTTTGTTAACGCCCGGGGGGAGGAGATAGCCCCACGACTGGTTGGCTATCAGGGCCCCGAGTTTTACTGGTATTACCTTGACGAACGCATTGCCCTGGCCAGCCAAAATCTGACACAGCGCTAAGCAAAACAGTGCTTCACACAGACCAACCCGACGCCGCCAGGTGAAATTGCGGCGCTGGTTCCCCGAGAACCCGCAGGTCGCAGTTTTCGCGGGTTACCAACGTGTTTTTTTCTTCGAAATTCGCCATCAACATCCCGCAGTTTATGATGTTGTGTTAACCTCGCTCAAAAATTAGGTCACCCTCTTTACAGAGCTTGACGTGACGGTTTGATCTGCCATTTTTATAACGCCATAGGAGCAAACTATGCCGAATTCTGTCGCCATCGCGGCGGTATCTGAAATGAAACCTTCACGCTACCCGGATATGGACGGTTACGACCTCTATCTCGAGGTGGTTCGTCAGTTCCTCGCCGAATGGTCTATCAAGCCCAGCGATATTCAGGGCCTGCTGGCCTGTCCCTCCGGCATGGCGGGCGGGGGCAACAGCGATATTTTTGTTCACGAGCAACTTTACGAGGAGCTGGGCATTCATCCCCTGTTTGCCGACACCATGAATGCCGGTGGCTCCACCTACGGCCTGATGATCCAGCGCGCATCGCTGGCCATTCGTCAGGGCCTGGCCGACAGCGTGTTGTGTGTGGGCGCCGGCAAATTTCCGAAAGTCAGCACCGGCGGCGCAGAGAGCATGGCGCGCATGGTCAGCCACGAGATTTACGAATTCCCCTACGGCACATTTATACCGGCTATGTATGCCCAGGTGGCAACCCGGCATATGCATGAATATGGCACCACGGCAGAGCAATATGCCGCCGTTGCTGTGTCGTCCCGTGAATGGGCCCTGAAAAATCCCAACGCGGCGACTTATGGCACCGAAGCCCTGACCGTCGCCAAGGTGCGGGAGTCGCGGCCCATTGCCAGCCCCTTCCATCTTTATGACTGCTCGATTCCCCTGGAAGGTGGCGCGGCCATTCTGGTGACCTCCGAAGCCACCGCCAAACGACTCAACCCCCAGCCTGCCTGGTTGCTGGGCATGGGCGAATACCACAACCACCGCAATATCCACCAGGCACCAAACCTTACCGATGTCGGCTGTGGCAAGGCCGGGCAACAGGCCTACCGCTCCGCGGGTTTGAGCCCCCGAGACATCGACTTTGCGGAAATCTACGATGCGTTTTCGGTGAATCCCCTGGTATTTATGGAAGAACTGGAACTCTGTCCGAAAGGCAAGGGCGGCGAGTTCTTCGAGTCCGGGGCCAGTAAACCGGGTGGCGATTTCCCGGTGAACACCTTTGGTGGTCTGCTGAGTTTTGGCCACACCGGTGATGCCTCGGGCATGTCGATGATCGTTGAGGGTGCTCGGCAGATTATGGGTATTGCTGGTGAGCGGCAGTTATCCAGGGCAAATATCGGCATCGTCCACTCCTACGGCGGCATGATGAGCGAGCATTCCACGTTGATATTTGGCCGCCAGAGCTGATTTAAACTGTGCGTGTCATACTTCGCCAGAAACGCATTAAATCACGCCAGAATCGCGTTAAACACAGTATCGAATGAGAGTATCGAATAACAGTACCAAATGAGAGAGCATCGTTATGAGTGAAACCACATCGAAAACAGCGGTGGTGCCAGAAAAACCCCAACCCAGAATTACCGCCCACGCCGCACCCTATTGGCAGAGCTGCGCAGCGGAAAAAATGGCGCTGCCTTACTGCCAGCAATGTAAGGCGTGTTTCTATTATCCGCGCCTGTGGTGCCCCCAGTGCTTTAATCAGGATCTGTCCTGGCAGGAAGTCAGCGGCAAGGGCAAGGTCTACAGCTTTTCTATTATTTATCAGTCACCGCTGCCATCCTATCAGGCCGATTTGCCCTACGTGCTGGCCATTATTGAACTTGAGGAAGGCCCCCGCATGATGACCAACGTGGTTAACTGCGACGTCAACTCTGTCCACGTCGACATGCCGGTGACCGTTACCTACGAACAGCGGGGCGATATGAAAATTCCGCAATTTCAACCCATTCAGTAAGCCCTTTAAGCCCTAAACGATAAGCAGGAATCGCAACATGACAGAACAATTCAAAGTGCCGTTCCCTCTGGAATACGGCAGCTACGAAGACGCACTCAAGCTGGTCGATGTCAGAGGTGAACGCATATACGCCGAGTTCACCGTTAACTGGGAGATGATCAAGGTTTATTGTGCCATGGAAGAAGACGCTAACCCCAGCTACTGGGACGAGGCCTACGCCACCAAACAGTGGGGTGGCATCGTCGCGCCGCCGGGCCTGTTGCTGACCTGGGGCATGGCGCTGCAATGGCATCCGGATAAAGACCGCCAGCATTATTTTGTTGCCATGAAAGTGCCGTTGCCCGGCGACACACTGATCAACGTTGCCACCAGCACTGAATTCCATCGTCATTTGTTTTTGGGGGATCGCCTATCGGCAGTGGATCGTCTGGTGGAGGTGAGTGAAGAAAAGAAAACCCGTCTTGGCGTGGGGCATTTTCTGACCACCGAAGCCGAATTTTTTAACCAGAAAGACGAATTGATCGCCGTCACCACCAACAATATGTTTCGCTACTACGTCCCAAAAGAAAGCGTCCCAGAAAAAAACACCCCGGAGAAGAACTAATGGCCAGAGCAATAGCGTACAAGTTTTGGGATGAAATCAGTGCAGGCGAAGCCTTGCCCCGCGTCGAAATGCCCGTACCCTTTGAGCGAGTGATTCTCGATGCTGCGGCAACCCAGGACTATTTTCCCGGTCATCACAATCCGGCCTATGCCCAGCATCAGGGGCAAAAGAATATCTACCTCAACACCATGGCCATTGAAGGCTTTATAGACAGAGTCGCCACCGACTGGGCGGGCCCCCACACTTTTATTCGCAAACGCACCATGAATATGCGCGCCTCCATTTATGCCGGCGACACCATGGTTGGTGAAGGCAAGGTGGAAAAACATTATGAACAGGACGGCCGCCACCTGGTGGACCTGTCCATTTTGATTTCCACCCAGGCTGGCCCCTGTGTACCCGCGCAAGTGACGCTGGAATTGCCGCGTAAATAGCGGCTACGAACCAGGGTTACAAACATGGGTTACGAACATAGGCTGAAAGGTCTGTCTGGCACCTGGGTATTTACAAAGAGGCGCTTCTACATGAAGCCCCGCTAATTATTCTTCTGGAGTGAGCAATGGTTCTTAATAATTTTTCATCCTGGTTTGACCTGCCGTTATCAGAACAATATTACTCGGAAGACCACGAAGCCTGGCGTCATGCCCTGCGGCAATTCATTGATAAAGAAATCGCACCGTTTGTTAGCGAGTGGGAAGAGGCGGGCACCTTTCCCCGGGAACTCTACCAGAAAGCTGCGCAGATCGGCCTGCTGCAACTGGGGTACCCCGAGGAATACGGCGGCGTGCCCAAGCCAGATATATTTTTCGACGTGGTGACCGGCCTGGAACTGGCCCGCATTGGCGGCGGTGGTGTCCACCCCAGCCTCGGTAGTCACTCCATCGGTATGCCGCCCATTCTGGCCCTGGGCAGCGAGGCAATGAAAGCCCGCCTGATACCCGAAGTGATCAGCGGCGAAAAAATATCGGCCCTGGCCATTACCGAACCTTCCGGCGGCTCCGACGTGGCCAACCTGAAAACCACCGCGCGCAGGGAAGGGGACCACTACATCGTCAATGGTTCCAAAATATTTATTACCAGCGGTGTGCGCGCCGATTACTACACCGTGGCCGTGCGCACGGGCGACGCCGGCGCCAAAGGCATTTCCCTGCTACTGATCGAAAAAGGCACACCCGGCTTTACCCAGACGCCCCTCGACAAAATGGGCTGGTGGAGCTCCGATACCGCAACCCTGTATTTCGACGATTGCCGAGTACCCGTCGAAAACCTCATCGGTGTTGAGAACAAAGGCTTCAGCGGCGTAATGATCAACTTCAACTCTGAACGCCTGAATATCGCCGCCATGGCCAATGGCCTCGCCATGGTCTGTATGGATGAAGCCGTCGCCTGGGCACGCGAGCGCGTCACCTTTGGCCACCGCCTCATGGAGCATCAGGTGATTCGCCATAAAATTGCCGAAATGGCCAAACGCATTCTCAGCACCCAGGCGCTACTAGAAAAAACCGCCTGGCAAATGCAGCGCGGCGAAGTGCCCGTGACGGAACTTAGCCTGCTGAAAGTGCAAGCCACCGAAACCATGGAATACTGCGCTCGCGAGGCCGTACAAATTTTTGGCGGCGCCGGTTTTATGCGCGGCAACAAGGTCGAGCGGATTTATCGGGAAGTGCGGGTTTATGCGATTGGTGGTGGTTCTGAGGAGATTATGCGGGATCTGGCGGCGCGGCAGTTGGCTTTATAAGCCTGACCTAACATCAGTCGAAACTGTAAAAAGCGCTGGAGCAGCGCTTTTTACACATCGATTTACACCTCGATTTACAACTCAAGGTCTTTTGCGCTTAGGTTCATGATTACGTCCCACGCTTGATCCATAAGACCCCTTCATTTATCCCCACCCCTGTTAACAACGGCTTACTGCCATTTCATCGTTAAATCTTTATGAGACTGAGCGCAATCGCGTAGATAAAGGTTAATTAGGCTCTGATAAGGTACACCCTTATCTTCTGCCAACCCTTTAAAATACTCGATAGTATCTTCATCAAGTCTGATGGTGACTTGCTTCTTAAGCCTTTTGGCGTAAGGGTTAGGTTTGGATTTCGAGAAATCGTAGTTGTCACGCATGTTTTGGGCCCTCGTAAAACGCTCGTTCTCGCTTGTCTGCTTTTCGAGCGGATATAATTCGAATGTAGTCATTCTCTTTGGCGCAGTGGCAAACGACTAATAGACGGGAATGAATGCTGGTTCCAAGCAATATGAATCGATCCTCACTCTCAGAATGGTCCGGATCCGCGATCAGGCGAGCCAGCTCATCAGTAAAGACCGTTTTGGCCTCATCAAACGATACCCCGTGCTTCCTGATATTTGAGGCTTCTTTGCTGAGATCCCATTCAAAACGTAGATGAGTCATTCGTTGATTGTAACTACATTGTAACTACAGTCAATGGGCTCGAAGGGGGGGCTGTGTATGCTGGTAAAAATATGTAGGCCAGGTGGCACAGTTCATTATATTGCCACGATAGCGTGAATCAACGAGGGCATAGCAAATACTTGGCTGGATGCTTGATTGCAAGACCTGACCCCGTTTCTTCTCGCAAGACCTGACCCCGTTTCTTCTCGTTGTTATACCGCGACGCTTCTTCAGCTACCCATCGTTTCATTGATCGTTCCAAATAGGCATTCAAACCGTTCGAGTGTAGTTTCAGTTAAGGTTATTTCAAGCTGCCCCTTCAGGAGGGTTTCTGCCACCTTCCCATGATCAAAAGCTTCACCAGTGAGGGCCTCAATACGTTTCACGACCCGATTCCCAGCTGGGAGGTCTACAACTTTGAGGCTGCGACCGAACGTCTTGTTATAAATTTTCAGATAGTCACCTTCGCTAAAAAGATCCTCAATATCGGCGTGATCAGAATCCGTTGCCGAACTGACAAGAATCAGACGTGATGACTTAAGTAAGCCTTTACTTGTCATGTTTGTGACCCGCTGCATGCCTCTTGTATCTGAGTCCGCTACAACAGTAATATCCAAATGTGGGCCGATAAGGCTTACAAAGGTGGGAATATTAGTAGCTCCGCCCGAAGGTAGGATGCGCCATCGAGGATCTAAAGTCCCTCGTTGAGCGCGCTCGCAAAATGAACTCAGCACCATCAAATATATGTAATCAGACGTGCCTTCAACCACTAAGTTGTTGGGGCCAACAAAGAGGCTTTGCGCAATGTCGTATCCGAGTGCAGCCTGCAGAGGAAATAAGCTGTCAGGGTCTGCAGATAGTGCAGAGTCAGAGACGACTGCTCCCGCAGGAGGGCCGTTATCTTCAACAACGCGCACCCGCTCAAGCTTGTCGGCTTCCACCATAAATGGAGAATGGGTTGTATAAATCACGGGGGAGTTTACCGAAAGCCTCAAATTGATAAACTTTAGAAAATCTCCCTGTGCCTTTCCGTGCAGTGTCAGTGCTGGTTCATCCAGCAAGACGACGGTACCTTCACGACCTTCAAATTCCGAGAAAGCAGCTAAGAAAGAAAAAAACCACTGGAATCCTGATGATCGCTGGGAAAAATTGTTTGAATATCCAGTCCTCCTATCCCGCAGCCGTATATCTAAGAACCTACCGACGGCGGTTGTATTGTTGGCGTTTTGTACTGTTTCTTTATCAACGTCAATCAGAACTTCCAGATAGGGGTTCTGCTTCCAGTACTCGAATACTTGATTGGTTAAATCTATCTGGACAGCCTCCAACTCACCTTTTCTCAGCTCGTAGTCATCATTAGACAACTGGGAAAGATCTGTTCCGGCGAGCTCTAGCAATGCTTTTGCTGTCTGGATACCACTTTCGGCAGGCCCTTCGTCACTCGCTGCAGTAATTTCTTTGAAATCAATTCGGCCCGGAAGCGTGCTATAAGATGTGAAGCGAAAAAATGTGGGGAGCCTTGGCTCAAGGATTCCATTTATGATTGACCATACACTAGTGTTTTCTAGGCCCTGGGAATTCAGTACTTCAAATGCGGCGTCGATGTCATTGCCATCAATAGAACTAGCATCGACTTCGCGCAAAGATTCCAATTTTGCAGCTAAGGAAGCCAAAGAATCAATGTCGTTTAGGGCGCTATGAAGCGAAGCTGGGAACGCTGTAACAACGTTCTTTACCGCCTGATTTTCGTCTCTAGCAAGTGACCAAGTCCTCTCGCCATTATATTTTTTTTCAACACGAAAAGTGGGTTCAGAAATTACCCCTTGCCCAAGAGCGCTTTCTATTTCGGCAATATCCTCAGATTCTAGCGCCAGCTCTACCGAGATGGGTGTGGTTTCGGCCAAATTACCAGCTTTTCTATCTTGAACTACTAGCCATCTTGGATAGTGTTCATCTGTGGAAAATGATTCACCGTATGCTGGATTGAAGAGGTACAAGGCTTCCAGTATTCCGGACTTTCCGGCTTCATTTTTCCCAACCAAGCAGGTAACTAGATCATCTACTTGTATATCGCCTGAATCGACGATATTTCTGAATTTACGAACACGGAACGATTTAAGCTTCATGATAATCCTTCATTTTAGGTCAATCGGACTACTTTCCAGAGCGGTATAACTATTAATGAACACCGCGTGCGATATATGTTCGGAATGCGTGCAGGTGTGCATGATGTACCCGTATTTGGACATAAACGCGCAGGTGAGACATATCATTCCCTGATTGACTAATTATTCGCGCCACAATACCTTGATTTCTAAGGAAAAATCAATAGGCCAACAAACTCTCAAGATATGACTCGCGTGCTCAATGATGTGCCAGTCTTAGTGGTAAACGTGCAACCCGCGTAAGCACCTCGCGCTCTCAATGACTTAGCCAAACACCCAGGTATGCAATAAACGCCCCGGTAGCAAGGTCAACCCACCCGCACAAGAATACCGCCGATATACAGACCAGTCGTATTGCCGGCATGGGCTTTGATATTGCCCGCACGCGCAGCAAAGTAGGCCGCTGGCACGCAGTACAGCACAAGTAAACTCAAGAGATGAATCAAACCAAAATGGTTCAACACTCGTGGGCCGACTTCGGCTGCCATATACAATGTCACCAGTGCGGTAAACAACATTAAGGCCATATATGCCTTGCCCAGCGATTTATGCTCTGGGGTGCCCTTTGTGCTGAGTAGAAGATAGGTGCCGATTAGCAGCGCGGGGAATATCGTGCCCAGATGCAGGTAGGTGAGCTGGATATAGGTCATAACGGCTCAGCTAACGGGCTGATAGGGCTGATAATCCGCCAACTTGATCGCAATGGTTGGCACGGTCGCGGTGAGTTTTTTACTGTATACATCCGTTTGGCACCGTATTAGCATTCTCTCAGTTTGCCAATGCCTACAATAATTCATCTAAGCGCGGGAGAACATTATGAATATCGTTAAGCCAGTCACCATCCTTTACCTTGTATTTTTTATTGCCCTGTTCGTCTGGGCGGCGGTCGGCGACCCCAAACTCGCTGGGTTTATGGCTTCGCTGAATGAACCCTGGAGCCTCGTGGTGCTAATGGACTTTGTATTCGGCTGCCTGATGTTTTCATGGATGATCTATTTTGTCGAAGGCTCGGCAAAAGCGGCATTGCCCTGGGCAATCGCGCTGTTTATCGTCGGCAATATTATTAGCGCTGTTTACATTCTGCTGCGTTTTAACAAGATTCGCCAACGGGTTGGTATGGCTACAGCAAGCTAAATACCCTGCTGGTAGGTCAGGTCTGACAGGTGTTTACTGGCCAGGCCTGAGCCTTTTGCGTGTGGCTATGCGGAAAGGGCATTAGCGGGCCGTCATCAGCCAGTGTGACCTTACTGGGCTTTGGCTGAGCTTAGGCTGACATTTGGCCGTGCACGCATGTCGGTCGAGCAGACCAGCACGCTAACGCCCTGATCTGCTCGTCACCAGAATCAGCGCTACGATCATTGAGGTGCTGGGGCAGTTTAAGCACTGCGACAAATTAAGCACTGCGGCTTATGCACTGCGGGAAAAAGCCGGAATCACCACCTCTTTAAGAATCACCAATTCACATTAACCGTTGCATATTACGCACTTCACATTAAGCACTTCATATTAAGCACTTAATATTAACCACTGAGGATAAAACGATGAGTAGAGGACATGCATTAATCACTGGCGCCATCGGCGGGCTGGGTACGGCGACCACGAAGAAGTTGATCAGCCAGGGTATTCCAGTTATTGGCTGTGACCGCAAGGCCGACGAGCTGGATGGTTGGCGGGAGCGGGAGCTCGACGCAGAGCAGAGCAAGATGGTGACCCTGTTTCCGCTGGATATTACCAAAGAAGAGCACGTTGACGCGGTGGCTACTGAGCTTAAGGAACGAGGTATTCACATTGCTTACCTGGTGAACAATGCCGGTATTCAGGGGCCGGGCAAGGCCTGGGATTACGACACCAAAACCTGGGATCGGGTGATTAAGGTCAATATGTACGGCTCGTTTTTTATGGCTCGGGCGTTTTCAAAGCAGATGGTTGATGCGGGTTTTGGCCGCATCGTGAATTTTGCCTCGCTGGCGGCCTATAACCCACCCCGGGACTGGGGCAGCTATGCGGCTGCGAAAGCCGGTGTGCTGGGTTACACCCGTTCCCTGGCACAGGATCTGGCGGTCTACGGTATTACGGTGAACTGTATTGTGCCGGGCCTGATCATGCACGAGGGTTTGCGTGGTGCCGGCATTCCCGACAGTTTTTTTGAAAACCTTGGCAAAGATGTACCCATGAAGCGACCGGGCCGCCCGGAAGAAATTGCCGAAGCCGTGGCGTTTTTCCTGTCGGACGGCGCTTCCTACGTCACCGGGCAAACCATGCACGTGAATGGCGGGCTGTTAATGCCCGGCTAGACAGATAATATCGGGCTGGAAGGGCGGGGCTTTCAATGAGTCAGGCAATCGGAGAGCGGCCTGACTCCCTCTTTCTTGAGTAAGTTGGAAGCCCCACATGAGCTGGCTCGGGGACGTGCCGTGGTGCGCTTACCCGAGCCCTTATCGCTTCCTGGCAGCAGGTGCCCAGTGCCCCTAAATCTCTTGCCTTACGTTTGTCCTGGCCAGTTTGTAATGGCCAGGCTGTAATGCCCTGCGTGCTATCTTTGTGGGGTTACCCTCGCATCTTTGTAGGTTTGCCGTGACCGGTATGTTTGCAGTGACCGCTATGTAGACACGGAGGTCTATGCCGGGCACGGACACGCCGGAGTTAAACGCCGGAGTTAAACGCTGGAATTACACACAGTAATTGCGCACTAGAATTGATCGCTGGGCCCCGGTCTGGGCACTGTTATGGTGCGCAAATCGGGGTCAGTTAGGCCCACACCTCCCTGCAACTGGCTTATCCCTTGGGTTCTGCTCGCATGGCACATGCCTTGCTTTGTCGGTATTACTTATAGAAAAAAACGTAATACTGAGACGGAGCACACAAGTGAATACAAAAACAAACGGGTTAAAACGTTTACTGGCTGCCGTGTTGTTGTTGGCCTCATCAATAGCAGGCTCTCTGGTCCAGGCAGCGGAGCCGCTGCGGGTTGGTTACAGCGATTGGCCTGGATGGGTGCTGTGGGAGGTCGCGGTTGAAAAACAGTGGTTCAAAGAGGCTGGTGTCGATGTCAAATTTGAGTGGTTTGACTATGTGGCCTCGATGGATGCCTTTGCCGCCGGCAAACTGGATGCGGTTGCCATGACTAATGGTGACACGCTGGTAACCGGTGCCACGGGTGCCAGGAGCGTGATGATTTTGCTGAACGATTACAGCAACGGTAACGACATGGTGATCGCGCGCCCAGGCATTACTTCGGTGAAAGCCCTTAAGGGTAAAAAAATCGGGGTTGAAGTGGGGTTTGTTGGGCACTTGTTATTGCTCAATGCGTTGGCGGACAACGGTCTGACCGAGAGCGATGTCGAGTTGGTAAACGTACCCACTAACGAGACACCACAGGTACTTGCCTCGGGTGATGTCGACGCCATTGTGGCCTGGCAACCGAATTCAGGACAGGCCTTGAAACAGGTGCCCGGCTCAACGGCGGTGTACAGCAGCGCCGACGAGCCGGGTTTGATCTATGACGTGCTGGCGGTGAGCGCGACCAGCCTCGCCAAGCGCCGAGATGACTGGAAGAAGGTGCTGTCAGTTTGGTATCGCGCCGTCGCCTATCTCAAGGACCCTGCCACCCAGGAAGATGCAGTAAAGATTATGGCCTCGCGTGTCGGCCTGTCTCCGGCGGAATATAAACCTCTGATAGCAGGCACCCGTATTCTGGATCTGCAAGAAGCCAAAACCTACATGGGCACCGCACCGGGTTTTGGATCGTTGCTGGGGTCTTCAAAAGTTGCCGACGATTTTAACGTTGCCAATAAGGTCTACAAACATCCCGAAGACGTGGCCCGTTATGTTGATGGCTCGTTGATGGCTGAACTGTAATTGACTCGAGAAGTAGTTGCATTCGGCGGCGGTTCAATCGAATTTTCGATGACACGAGCTATCGTGGATAACTTGATGTGGCGGAGTGTTGTGCATAGCTGTTTAGGGCTTTACCTGTGATCTCAGCTGGATCGGGGAACGGGCGTTCGGCAGCGGGCCAATCGCAATTGTTCCTGACGGCGATGAGTTTTTTGCTGCCGTTGTTGATCTGGTCTGCGGTCAGCTATGTGCCGTGGCTCTGGCACCCCAAAGTCGCGATCACGGAGCCGGGGGCTGTCGCCTATTTCCGCCCCGGAATGCTGGTGGATAGAGCGGTTTTTGATCGTGAGCATGCGCTTGCTGTTGATGCGCAGACCGCATTACCCACTGGGCGTCCTGCGAATCCAGTCTATCTGCCTGCGCCCCATGAAGTTGCGCGCGCATTTTATACGTCGTTTACCACCGAGCCTTTGCGGCGTAACGAGAAATGGCTGCACCAGAGCCTGTGGGAAAGCGTCCAGGTGATTTTCTGGGGTTTCACTCTGTCATCCCTTATCGGTGTCCCACTGGGTATTTTATGTGGCACCTACAATGTTTTTGCGCGCTTGAATGAACCGTTTATTGAGTTTTTTCGGTACCTGCCAGCACCGGCGTTTGGCGCCCTCGCGGTGGCCATACTCGGTATTCATCAGGCGCCAAAAATTGCGATTATTTTTATTGGTACGTTTTTTCAACAGGTTCTGGTTGTGTCAAACACCACCCGCAAGCTGGAGCCGGCCCTGCTGGAGGCGGCCATGACGCTGGGTGCGCGGCGCGTGTCATTGCTGTTTAGAGTGATCGTGCCGGGTATTGTTACCGATTTGTACCGGGACATGCGCATTTTGTTGGGCTGGGCCTGGACCTACCTGATTGTCGCCGAACTGATAGGTTCCAGTTCCGGTATCACCTGGTTTATTACCCAGCAGGCGCGCTACAAAAACTTTGATAACGTGTATGCGGCAATCATCATGATAGGCATTATCGGTTTTACGACTGATCGGGTACTGGCTCGACTGGGCAAGCAAATCTTCCCTTGGGAACGCGTGAAGGTGGCTCTATGACGGCGCGGCAGTTGCCCAGTTATTTAGCGCAGTCAGAGGCTGTGCGAAGCCGCTTTGCGCGCCTGAAAGCGCGGCCTGTGATGCTCGAGGTAAAGGGCCTGAACAAGGAATTTGCGACCCCACAGGGAAATGTTCTGGCGTTAAAGGATGTCAACTTCAAAACTTTTCGTCGGGAATTTGTCTGTGTTATAGGCGCTTCCGGCTGCGGAAAATCGACGCTGGTGAGAATACTGGCGGGCCTTGAAACCCAGACCTCCGGACAGGTTCTGCTGGATAACAAGGAAGTTAGCGGCCCTGGGCCGGATCGGGGCATGGTCTTCCAAAGTTATACCTTGTTCCCCTGGCTGACCGTCAAGAAAAACGTCATGTTCGGTCTCGAGCGTGCCGGTGTAACACGCAATCGAGCGGAGGAAGAAGCGCTCCAGTGGGTGGACCTCGTGGGGCTGAGCAAATTTGCCAACCATTATCCGGACCAGCTATCTGGCGGTATGAAACAGCGGGTTGCTATCGCCCGGGCGCTGGCCAACCAGCCTCGTGTCTTGCTTATGGATGAACCTTTTGGCGCGCTTGACGCCCAGAGCAGGGCGCGCATGCAGGCCTATTTACTGGAGATATGGAAAAACATCGATATCACTATTATTTTTATCACCCACGATCTGGATGAGGCGATTTATCTTGCCGATCGCATCCTTGTGTTAAAGGCCCACCCCGGAGAAATTGCCGAAATCATTGAAGTCCCGGTGGCTCAGCCGCGCTCGCCCGAGCAGTTTCTGGAACCTGAATTTCTCAGCACCCGGAAACGACTTGAGGAATTGATTCATCCGCCGCGGGACGAAGACGATGGGCTCAACGGTGATCATTTAAACATGGTGAGGATGGTGCCCGTGGATGACGAAGTAAGCAGCGTTTATTAACTATCATGGATGGAATGAGCAATGACAGGCAGTAACGGCAGGGTCAGTCGAATAAGCGTTTCGCTGCCCCAGACGCTGGTCGACGAGCTTGATGCGATGGTTGTTGAGCGCGGCTTTGACAGCCGCTCCCAGGCCATTGGAGAAATGGTGCACCAACAGCTTAACGGCCACAAGGAAATGCTCGATGATACGGTGATGGCGGGTACCATTAATCTGGTCTATCAGCACTCGACGCCGGGTCTGTATAAGCGACTGTTTGATTTGCAGCATATCTATCTGGACGAAGTAATCAGTTCGTTAAGTGTAAATTTGCAGGACGCGAAAACCCTGGAAGTTGTGCTGGTCCAGGGGCCAGCATCAAGGCTCAGGGAAATCGCCGATAAGATGACCAGCTGTCGCGGTGTAGTGACCGGCAAGCTGTTAATGTCAGCGGCGATCCTGCCACCGGTGCATCCGCTGCCGAAGCAGTTGGGCCGACAGAAATAGTTGGGGCGAGCATAGCAGCGGGTTTAGATGAAAATTATTTGGCTGTATAAAACCAGAAATACAGTATTAAACCCGGAAAAAGGCCGGCGGCGAATCCAGCAACTAAACTGGTCACTGAACTGGCAACCAGGTTGATAGGCACACGGGCCACTGGGCTGGTAAGAATAGTCGTTAATTTGCTTAAACTGATTTGGAGAAAGAAATGAGCGGCTCGACAAAACCCGATGCGCATACCCCGGGTACCGTGCTCTATTCAGATACATTACCCGGCGGCGCTCACTGGTCCTACCGCGCCCGGCGGGGAACGACACTGCGCCTGACAGATATTGAAGGCGGCGCCAATGTTGGCATGTTGTTTTATAACCCGGAAAATCTGCT
>JBFIEE010000023.1:0-48311 GCA_041603535.1 Porticoccaceae bacterium | reverse complement strand
CGGTGTTGCTGGCGATGCCGGACAGTATAAATTTCGCCCTGACGATCGCGATAGAGCAGCGCTGTTTTAACGAAATCCTGCTCAGCCATAGTCGTTGCATCGCATACCGCCAACGGCGATTTACGTACCGGCCCGACGATAGGCTTCCAGGCATTGATGACAGCAAAGCGTTTTTTTAACAGCGCTTCGGCGGTATCGCCCATCAAATCCCGTACCCGCTGCGGCCCTGAGTGGTGGGTGTAATCATTGTGCACAAAGCGTACAGGCCGCTGCGCTTTGTACTTTTTTTGTTCAGCGTAATTTTGACAACGCACGTTGTAGTCAAAGGCAACTACATGCTGAGCGCCAGTGGCGTCCATCACCAGTTTTTCTATTTCCGGATAATAATTGTTACGTATTTGATCGTCGTCGTAATAGTCGCTAACGCGGCTCGAAAGCCTGGCTACCTGCACACCCTGCCGATCGAGAAACAAGGCCTCCCCATAACTGCGGACGTCGGTCATCACCATCCGGTAGTTGATCTGCTCCGGACTCCGATCCGGCGCGCCCGGTTCGGGTCGGTAGTTGTATATCGCTGGATCTACCACTTTGTCAGAGACGTAGCTCAGCAACGCCTCAATCTCGCTACTCATCCGACCTCCCGCACCGGCCGCGCCCGCTGATTGTAGAGCAGGGCCTTGCGTCTCGCTTTTTCCTGCTCAGATAGGTTTGCGTAATCCTCACCCATGCCGCTACCGACTGCCATGCCCCGCTGCACTGCTGGGCGTTCACTGAGTTCTTCGAACCAGCGTTTAAAATACTTGAATTCGTTAATGTTCTGCCCCTGCGTTTTCCAGCCCACTGTCCACGGATAACAGATCATATCGGCAATGGTATATTCCTCACCCGCCAGGTAGGCACGATTGTACAGACGGTTATTTAGCACCCCATAGCAGCGATTAACCTCATCGCTATAGCGAGTCAGTGCGTGAGACTGGTCGCCAACGGCGTTGTCAACAGAGTCGCCAAGGCGGCGGAAATAACCCATCTCACCAGTTTTCGGCCCCTGATTAGCCATCTGCCAATGTACCCATTGATACACTTCGTACTTGCCACGAATATCCGAGGGACAGAATCTGCCGGTCTTTTCCGCGAGATATTGCATAATCGCGCCGGACTCAAAAATACCAATGGCTGAACCGCCATCCAGCGGATCGTGATCGACAATCGCTGGCATCCGATTATTCGGGCTTATCCGCAGAAAATCATCGCTAAACTGATCGCCGCGACCGATATTGCACTCGACCACGCGGTAGTCCAGACCGCACTCTTCGAGACAAATGGTCACCTTTTTGCCATTAGGCGTTGGCCAGTAATGCACGTCAATCATGTTCAACTCCCAGAGCAACTGGTGGATTGTTGTCGAAGCATAGTACATAGAGCGATGTTCAGCAGCAGCGCTATTAGCCGGACTGGAGATACCCTTACCTGTGTCTCCAGTGAGCGGTTCAATCTGGTAGCATAGTCATGCCTCCTGAAATTTAGTCATGGCCACAGCAAGCCACTACCTGGAACTTCTGCCAAACAAACCATGCCAGCCGCATCTATACAACTCACCATTACTGTCTTTTTCCTCGGCTTGATCGGCGGCTGGCTCATCGCCACCTGGCGCGCGCGCAATGTGCAGCACACAACCGAAAAACGACTGACTGAATTAGCCTCCGAGATAAGCGCCCTCAACCATCGACTCACCGAGCGGGAAGCGCGTATTGAAACCCTCTCTGGTGAAGTGGACGTTGAACGCAGTAATCTTCGTGAACAACAACAAGCCCTGAGCGGCGCTCGTGAGCAAGGCCGCGCCCACCAGGTTCACGCTGAAAAGGCTGACCAGCAAATCGCCGAGCTGAAAAGCACCGTAGCCAACCGAGAACAGGATCATCATCAATTGACGGTGCGTTACCAGCAATTGATCTCGGAACACACGCAGTTAAAAACCAGTCTCGAAGAGAAACAAACCCATTTCGACACTCAACTGCAGTTACTGGACGAAAACAAACGCCAACTGAAAACCGAATTTGAGAATCTGGCGAATCAAATTTTTGAACACAAAGGCAAAGCATTTACCGAGGCTAACCAACAGTCGCTGGATAATGTACTGGGGCCCTTCAAAAAGCAGATCGACGACTTTAAGAAGCAGGCTCAGGATATTCACCACAAAGACACCCAGCAACAGGCCCATCTGCGCGCCGAACTGGGCCAGCTTAAAGAGCTTAACAAGCAGATCACTGAAGAAGCCCATGCACTGGCGACCGCACTGAAGGGCCAAAAGAAAATGCAGGGCAACTGGGGCGAGATGGTGCTGGAAAATGTGCTGGAACGCTCAGGATTGGTACATGGCAAGGACTATAAACGAGAGGTGTCATTTAATCTTGCTGAAGGCGGTCGCGCACGACCGGATGCCATTGTTTATTTACCCCAGGGCAAGCATCTGGTCATCGATGCCAAGGTATCCCTCAATGCTTACACCTGTTTCGTCAACAGTGAAGACGAGACCGAACGCCAGTTGGCATTAAAAGATCACGTCGAGGCTTTTGCCAGTCGCATCAAGGAGCTTGCGGACCGCAACTATGACAAGCTTCCCGGCCTGAATTCACCAGAGATGGTCTTCATGTTTGTGCCCATCGAATCAGCCTTTGTCGAAGCCCTAAAAGCCGACGAATCCCTGTTTCAGCATGCCATCGAACGCAATGTCCTGGTCGCCACGCCCACCACCCTGTTGACCAGCCTCAATATCGTCCGTCAGTTATGGCGTTATGAAGACCAGAATAAACATACCGCCGAACTGGCAAATAAAGCTGACGGCGTGTTCAAAAAGCTCAACAGCTTCCTGGCCAGCTTTCAGAGTATCAAAACCAGTCTGGACAGGGCCCACGACGCCTACCAGAAAGCCGAAGGCCAGCTGCTCAGTGGCAAGAACAACCTGGTCAAGCAGGTCAGCGATTTTAAAAATCTGGCGCCCGCCATTCAGGCCGAGCTGCCCGAGTATTTCATTGACAAGGCCAATCTGGAAATTGACTTCGTCTCCGAACCGAGTGACACCTCGCCGGGAAGTTCCGATGTCCTCGCAGATCCGCCGCCAGACTAAAACTGCCGGTTTTCGCTGATCGCGCTGTAGGTGAGCCCGCGGGTAACACTTCACATTCCTGATTCAGTATGGGTCTTAACGTACTGAAAATGACGACCCCATCACCGTATTCCATCGCCCGTCCCCCTATGCTCCCGTTGACAGCAGGTGCCCGTCAGTAAGGCACAGGAAATCCAGCTCAGACAGTTTACTGGGGACATTAAAATGAAGTCTTATCCGCTAATAGTGAAGCAAATAGCCACAGCGATCGCGGTGATTGTATTTTCGCAAATCAGTCCGGCTCAGCAAACACAGGGCCGTGTCTTTGGCGACGGCACTCCCTTCGGCTTAAGCGACCTGCCACCGAGCCGCGCCAGGGAAAAGCTCGAAACCCTGCCCGCCCCTGCACAGCTCCACGCGCTGGCATGGCTGAACAAATTTTCCTTCCATGAGGACGACCTGGAGTTTCTGGATTTCGATAACGAGGGCGGTGTACTTTACGCCGACACCTTACTCCCTGAAAACATCACTGAAGCCGGGGAGGAAACTGGGAATGCCGTCAGCACCCCCCTGCTCGAAACTGCCGCCGACGTCTTTGCGCTGCACAGCAAACCCGGCTCCAGCAATGTGCTGTTCGTGGATTTTGATGGCCACACTATTAGCGGTACAGCGTGGAATAGCGGGAGTCTTGAAGCTGTCTATTATGCCGCTCCGTTTAATACGGAAGCCGGGGACGGTACCCTCACTGACGCCGAGCGGGCGCAAATTCAGGAAATATGGCATCGCATGGCCGAGGATTTCGCACCTTTCGATATCGATGTCACTACCGAACAACCCGCAACATTTACCCGAACTACTGGACACGTGTTAATCACCCGTAGCACAGACACGACGGGCAAAGCGATGCCCTACGGCAATGCCGGTGGCGTCGCCTACGTCGGGGTATGGGGCAGCTCCTCATTCGCTTATTACTCTCCGGCACTGGTCTACTATGACAACCTGGCCAGCCACGCGCCATATATCTCGGAAGCCGCTTCTCATGAGGCGGGCCATAATCTGAATTTGTCTCACGACGGTTCCGCTAGCGGCAGCTACTACTCTGGTCATGGCTCGGGTTATGTATCCTGGGCGCCAATTATGGGCGTTGGTTACTACAACAATGTCACCCAGTGGAGTAAAGGCGAATACAGCGGTGCGACGCAAACACAGGACGATATAAGCATCATCAAGGGCTACCTGGGTCAACGCAGTGATGACCATGGAAGTTCCATCTCAGCTGCTACCGAGCTCGTCATCAGCGGCGGCACGATCGTAACGGTCACCAATCCAGAAACGGACCCGGACAACCTTTACTCACAAAACAAAGGCATTATAGAAACCAGGGCCGACGTTGATACCTTCACCTTTGTATCTGGCGGCGGAACCATCGACATAAGCGCAACACCTGCGTGGGATGCCTATTACCGCAGCGTAAGACGCGGCGCCAACCTGGATATCGAACTGACTTTGCTGGACGATACGGGCGTCGTAGCGACCAGCGATCCACTCGATGACACCGATGCACAAATCGTTGTCGATGCACCGCCAGGACGTTATTACCTGGAAGTTAATGGGGTCGGCAACAGCACTTCCCCATATTCTGATTACGGCAGTCTAGGACAATATTTTATTGCTGGGTCAATACCCGCTGCTGGCGGTGATACAACCGCGCCCAACCCGGACCCAATGACCTGGTCAGTTACGCCCCAGGCGATAAATCGCGGTGCTATTCAGATGACTGCGACTACCGCTACCGATGATTCCGGCGTCGTGGAATACCAGTTCGTTTGTATCGTCGGCGGACCTGGTTGCACAGTCAGCGGCTGGCAGTCCAGCCCTGCATATACGGCTGGCGGTCTGAATGCGAATACCGCCTACAGCTTTCAGGTCATAGCGCGGGATTTGTACAATAACGTCACCACCGCCAGCGCGACCGCGGTTGCCACGACGCCAGCCAACGCCACCCCAGCTGCTGGCAATGATGCTGCTAGCACCAACGAAGATAACCCTGTCACTATCAATGTGCTGGCCAACGACAGTGACAGCGACGGCGACAGCCTGACCGTCTTCGCTATCGGTTCAGCGACAAATGGGTCGATCAGCACTGACGGCACCGCCATCACTTACACGCCCTCTGCTGATTTTTCCGGGAACGATTTGTTCAGCTATAGCGTAAATGATGGTTTTGGTGGCGCGGCCAGCGCACAGGTCACCATCACCGTCAATCCCGTCAACGACGCGCCTACCGCAATTGACGATTCAGCCTCCGTTGGCACTAACGAAACCGTGGTAATAGATATACTCGCCAACGACAGTGACCTGGACGGTAACCCACTAACACTTGTCAGCGTCAGTTCCGGCAACAAAGGCAGTGCCACCATCACCGGTAACTCAGTTTCATACACAGCCGGCAGCAAGCGGGGTAATGACACACTTAGCTATGTCGTCAGCGACGGAACTACTACCGCGACTGCAAGTATTTCAATCTCCATCGGACGTAGCACAAGTGACGGCGGAAGCGGCGGAAGCGGCGGAAGCGGAAAATGCCACCCTGTTAAAGGTTGTTAACTCCCCCCCTGGAAGTAATAGGCGGCCGCGAGGCCGCCATTTTTTTTCTGATCACAACCTGAATCCTGACGGTTAAGGCTACAAACCTATCTACTGGCACACAAGATTTCAGTTAGTCCGTATTGAGCGTTAACCCAATACATCAACCGTCAACCGTCAACCATCAACCATCAACCATCAACCAGCCGACACCTCACGCCCTACGGACATGGCCTATTAAAGCAGCTCGCGAGCGATGGTTTCCATCTCCTGCATGACAAGATCCAGCGGACCTTCGGGCAACCAAAGAACCACCCGGTCCGCGCCAGCCGCTTCTAGCGCTCTGATTTCCTCCGGTTTACGCCATTGCCCGTGGCCACCGAAGACCGTCTTACTGAGGTCAGCGTAATCGCGACCAGCCTCGGCAGCAGCACGTTTTAATTTTTCTGTGCCCTCAACGAATTGCTCCAGAGTCTGCACCACCGGCAACCAGCCATCGCCCCATTCGGCAATCCGCTTGAACACCAGTTTGGCGGTAAACCCGCCCAGCAAAATGGGCGGATGGGGCTTATGAAAGGGTTTTGGATAACATTTCACAGGTGGGAAATCCGCGTACTGACCGTGATATTCAGACTCATCCGCCATCCACAACTGTTTCATAGCGAGAATGTAGTCCTTGGTCTGGCCCCAACGCCGATCAAAATCGCCACCCAGAATTTCGCATTCTTCTCGATTCCACCCGGCGCCAATGCCCATCAGGAAGCGGCCACGAGATGCATCATCGAGCGTCGCCACCAGCTTCGCCATGAGTAATGGGTTGCGTTCTGGCACCAGAATAATCCCGGTCCCCAGCTTGATGGTCTCGGTCACCGCCGCAGCACGCATCAGCATCATCAAAGGATCCGGCATTTTCCAGAGATAGTCCGGGTCGGGTACATGCGGCGCCACACCAGGATACTTTTCGGAATAGGTGACCGGCAAAATTGTGTGGTCCGGCACCCAGTAGGACTCAAACCCCAGGGCCTCTGCCCGCTTCGCTACGATGGCCGGGTCGGCCGCCATATCCGGCAAAATCGAAAATACGCCTATATCCATGTTGATCTCCTCATAGCCCCTGGCCTCGTTATTTTTTAGATAGTACCTCTGTGTTCGCAGCGGATTACACCGCGCCTTGCCAGTCTAGTTTTGGTCGCAGGCCAAATCAAACCCGTTGATCAGGACCGGCCTCTGTAGGGAACCTGATTGCCAACAAACTTTAAATACCAGTTCGGTTGGTTTTAGGCGCCGAAAAAAATATGATGTCGCACTGGTTGTACATCCCTATCTTCAGAGAATATCACATGAGCAAACAAAAGCTTGAATTCTGCACCACCGAGCTGGACGGCCGCATCCTCACCGTCACCATTAATCGACCGGAAGTGATGAACTCGCTACATCCGGCAGCAAACCTTGAGCTGGAAAAAGTGTTCAACGAATTCGCTGGCGACCCCGACCAGTGGATCGCCATCCTGACCGGCGCTGGGGACCGCGCCTTCAGTGCCGGCAACGACCTTAAGTTTCAGGCGGGCGGCGGCAAAAGAGAACGCGCCGAAACCGGCTTCGCCGGTATCACGTCGCGCTTCGACTGCAATAAACCCATCATCGCTGCAGTCAATGGCGTTGCCATGGGTGGCGGTTTTGAAATCGCCCTGGCCTGCGACCTGATCATAGCGTCGGACAACGCTGTTTTTGCGCTACCCGAGCCCCGCGTTGGTCTCGCCGCCCTGGCTGGCGGCCTGCATCGCCTACCGAGACAGATCGGCCTCAAACAAGCCATGGGTATGATCCTCACCGGCCGCAGGGTCAGCGCAGCGGAAGGCTTGCAACTGGGCTTCGTCAACGAAGTCGTTGCTCAGAGCGAGCTGATGGCCGCCGCGCGACGCTGGGCAAACATGATCCTCGAGTGCTCGCCGCTATCCATTCGCGCCAGCAAGGTGGCTGTCATGAGCGGGCTTGATGAAGCAGATCTGCAACAGGCCATGAATCAGAAACTGGACGCCGTGCACACCCTGTTTACCAGCGAGGATTTTATTGAAGGGCCAAAAGCCTTCGCCGAAAAACGCCCGCCTAACTGGAAAGGCCGCTAGCTTTTTAGACTCATTCAGTGGCAAAATGACGCCCCCTTCGGGGGGCTGCAAAACATCAAGCGTCACCACGCCCCTGTAGCTCAGCTGGATAGAGTAACCGGCTTCGAACCGGTTGGTCGGGAGTTCGAATCTCTCCAGGGGCGCCATCCAGTCTCTTTCTAATTTCGTTAAGTTTGTTAAAACAATCAAACGTCAATCCGTCGCGAGGATATTTTCGGCATAGGCTATTTCGGCGATAAATTGGCGCTTGTCGGCGTCGCTCTCAGCCCGCCACCTCGATAGACCGTCCGACAAGCACCGCCTCACCTAGCCGTAGGATCTAGGCCACACCCTGGCGAGTCGTCTTGTGCCTAATCATTAGTGCTGGAAATTGCCAGACAGGCTGTTTGGCCAGAAAGCTGGGGGGTCTGAACAAACCTTAAGGCACCCAATTCATGGACGCCATGAAATGTTAAACACAGCGTCCGCGAACGGGGACGGGGACGGCAGCAGACATCAGCGCCTCCGTCGGCTGATTGTAAAATTTCCCGACAACCCGGGAAACAAGCGGCCTAATAGAACAGTTAGCCCGCTAGCGGCCCGCGACGCGCATACCAGATCAGCATCGCAAAACCGAAACATAGGAGTAGTAGCATTGACGGCTCCGGCACCGTCCCAGAGGGATCAGGATCAGTACCGACGGGGCCATTGCCCGCTGTCACCTTAAGGGTAGACCTGTCGAAAATAAAACTAGTCCCATTGTTCCCTGACCGCGACTCAATATTTACGTCAATTTTACCGTTGCTATTTAAATTTGCCAGCGAAGAGACGTTGAGCAGGTAGGGACCAAACGAGGTGCCAGCGCCGCTATTGACGTTGAATAAGCCAGTTATAAGCTGCTGGTCTGGGTTCAACCCAATAACGAACTGAAAATACTCGTTTCCTGCATCAGAGCCAGTGAAATCTCGCAATAAAATGGTCAGCGATGCCGATAGCAGGCTGCCGCCACTCAACCACCCGTTATCGGTAATATCGTGCACATACAAGTAGGAGGTTGGGCCCTCAGTGGAACCAAACGGGTAGATTACCGGATTCGGATTCGGGTCGACGATGTCATCGGTGATTATATAAGTAGCAGTCGCAATACCTGCCATACCTAGCCCCAAAACACAGACCAAACTGTGAAACAGAACGCGTAACTTCATTGTATCCATCCTTTGTCGTGCAAAAAGTGTCATGCAAAAAGCGTAAGTCGCACGCCGATCGGCGATAAAAGCAATTTCGATACCATAATTTTAACTATCTGTTTTTATTGATCTATTCCGCCTCACGCGTTTGGATCACTCCTGTAAAACGAGCCTTCTGTAAAAAAAATCGACACCTTACGTCGCACATAACTGCCACCCCTATTGCCTGAACCCGCACCTAATGCCGCGTAACGCACTGTTAGGTTGCGCCCAATTTAGGCCCGCAAAAATCGATATCCGCCAGCCCACTTGTGGTTCGACGCTACAAATGCAATCGGGACTGTGCCCTTGCATTGCATTGCATGGCGCAACAAGCACTGAAAACTTTTCTCACAGCCCAGGGTATGGATTTTCATCCCTTACTATTAGACTGGGGCAGAACGCACCCCAGGGCATACCCCGGTGCGTGTATTAACGGCATCCGAACGACTAATTACGTTATGTCGCCGAACAGAATGGGTCTTTAACATTGGCAAGGCTGTCACATGATTCGCGATAAACAAGGAAGAAATCAAAACTACGGTTTAAGTGTCGACTCCCGCTATAACGAAGCCAGCTACGGGTATACCCGTCACGGTGTTCCAGAAATGGCGACTATCGACAAAGGGCCCTGGTACCGGTCGTACCGCTTTGGCATTTTTATAGCGACTTTTCTGATTGTGGCGATTGGCGGATTAACCTATTGTTTTGGCCGATCGCCGGTCTACCGAAGCACCACCATCCTCCTCACCGTCACGCCTGACCAGGTCGGCGGCGTCGCCCAACAGGCCGATTTACAGCATGTACTGATCCAGAAAAATTTACTTAGCGGTCACAATATTCTTCGCGCCACACTCGAAAAAATGCTCGCCAGCGGGTTTACAGCAGAGTCGCTGCCCCAGGACAGCACCTTCTTCCAGGACATGATATCCGTGTCCCCCCTTAGCGAAACCAACCTGGTTGAAGTGGCGGCGGAAGGCCCGGATCCGCTGATGTTACCGGAACTGCTGAATAACCTGATGGTGGCCTACTCGGAACTACGCATCAATGCGATCAATGAAGCCATTTCGAACACCAACGAATCATTACTGCAACAGCAGTTGACGCTCGAAGAACTCATCAGCACAAAGCGCGACGAACTTGCCGAGTTTCGTGCGGACAACGACATTCTGACGCTCGGCGACAACGAAAATGCCGTATCGACGCGGTTGAGAGGGATAACCGAGGCGCTGAATAAGGCTATTGAAGCTAAAGTGAATGCCCAGGCCAGCCTCGAGGCAGCCCAGGCAGCCATCGCGCGCGGCGACCCCGTCGTCCCACCCAGCGACGAACGCGCCTTTGCTGATCTGCAGAAAAGGCAACGAGAACTGCGTGAAAAACTGACCGAGCTCGACAGCAAGTACACCAGAGAATACATGGCCTTGCAGCCATCGATGAAAGCTATTCCGGATCAGTTAGCGGCTGTCGAAGCGCAAATCAGACACAAACTCAGCGTCGGCAAGGATCTCGTCATAGCGGATGCACAACGACAATATGACATGGCCGCCAGGGCTGAAAAAACACAGCAAAAGGCACTTGAAGATTACAAACAAACCGCCGTGGATTTCACCACCAGCTTCTCTACCCACGAAGCAAAAAAGGAAGAATTATTACAACTGGAAGAGCAGTTCCGGGATGCCAAAGAACAGTTGACCAAACTGGAAATCAGGCAGCAACAGAACTTCCCCCAGTTTAAAATTATTGAACCAGCTTTTGAGCCCACGCAACACATCAGACCGCACTACTGGCGTGACGCAGGCATCGTAGTGCTAGTCGCTTTTGGACTGGGCTTGCTTGCCATCTGGATGTATGAATTCTTTCGCCGCTCAAAACGGGAAGCGCCCAAACCCGACTACTGGCCGGGTGGCTTTGTCACGATCACCGACCCCAGATTAAGCAGCCCTACAACGATGATGCTTAATCGAGCGTCCGAAACTCTGCAATCACTGCCTGAACCAGCGCCGTTACCCCAGGAAAAAACCGAGGAAGAAATAGTCATGCTGCTGACCTCAGCTGATCCCGCAGGCAGGCAACTGATCACACTGCTTCTTAGCGGTGTAAGTATTAGCGAGGTTAATTATTTAACAGCGAGCAATTATGATCCCGTGCTAGGCACCTTAGCCATTCAGAGTCAGCCGCCAAGGGTGCTGTCGTTACCCGCTAACACACAGAACGCACTGAATGAATCAAACGGTCTACCCCGCTTCCTTGATCTGGGCGCCGAAACCACGCGGGAACATCTCGAGGCAATCATTACCTGTGCCGCGGTGGATGCGGGCCTACCTGAACCTTTAAGCTTTAATGCCACTTCGCTAGAGGACACCTACATCAGCTATTTGGTCAGACAGGGGATTAGATTATCCGATTTGCCGGAAATAATTGGCGAAATCTCGATGACCAGATTATCGTCATTCAGCCAGCTATCGCCGCCTCGTTCCGGTCTCCCTCTCGACCAGGTGGACGTGGTCTATCCGGCACTGAAATCACCCCGATAAACTTCTGGGGACCATAAAAATACGCCGCAACGATGTACGGGCCACAAGCCCATTTGTGTCTACCGCCGGGGCGTTCGAGCAGCCATCGATAGCCTATTGGCAAGTACACCACTTTCGTTCGACCGGCATCAACGGGCGCTCTGCCTTACCTCCATCTCCTCTCCCCGCTTTAAAACACGGCTTGCACTACCCAGGGAACTTTATATACCACAACAATATTTAACTCCCACCCATGACATGATCGTAATTTTCCAACCACGCTGCCCGATCAAACGGGATTGCCCCGTTCGCCATGGTAGCGCCACAGGTCTGTTGAACGTCTGATCATAGATACAAAACCCCGCTATCACCCCGCAGATTTTGCAGCGGCGTTAAACCGAGGCATCAGCGGAAAAATTGTGCCACATCATTAAAAAGCAATTTATTAACGAGTAGACTCGGTCGCACAAGTTACGTTTTTATGCACCGGATCCTGGCCCGATCGAGAGGGGGGATCTCGTCGGGGAGGAGATATGAGCAAGCTATGGGTATTAGTGGGGGAGAACAGCCGGGCGATTATATATTCCATGGCTTCACGCACCGCCGAACTGGTGGAAATTCAGTGCTATTCGCGGCCCGGTGCTCGCCTGCACGAGCGCGAATTAACCAGCGATTTACCTGGGCGAGTTGTCGCTAGCGACGCGGGGCACCACAGCCTGGAGTCGCGGGAGAGCAAGAAGGAAAAGCAGACACAGGACTTTGCCAAAATCGTTTGTGCTGCTCTGGACAGGGGCTGCTTACAGAACAGGTATGAGCAACTGGTGCTATGCGCAAGCCCGCACTTTCTCGGGTTGATCCGGCAACATCTCGGGCATGCAACGAACAGCCTGGTGATCGCCGCTATCGACAAAAACCTGGTCAAGGCTTCCGGTGAAGATGTTCAGCGTCATGTTCGCGAAGCGCTTAGCAAATAACTTGCAGCCGTACTTTGCCGCATGGTAATAACAGGGTCGATGCGAGCGGACTGCCGTTTCTTTGCGTTGCGGCTATGGGTGACTCAAGATGAAGGGTGATGACAAGACCGCTAACCGTGACCTTTACCGGCGCGCTACCCGTCTCACGCTGTTCTTCATAGTCATTTATAGCCTGGCCCAGTATTTCACGTCCATACAACCACAAATGCTAAGCTATACCGCTTTTAAGCACGAAATTTCCGCCGGTAAAATCAACAGAGTAACGATCCAGCGAGAGACCATTTCCGGGGATTTCGCCTCGCCTCCAGCTTCGACAACTGCGGGTCAATCGACGGCATTTAAAGTTGTATTGCCGCCTGTCGAAGACCCTGCGCTGTTGCCCCTGCTCGAACTAAACGGTGTCGAGGTCGAAGCAAAACCAACCGAAATGTCCGTACTGGTACGGATCCTGATCGGCGTTGTGCCCTGGGTGTTGTTGTTCGCTTTTTTCTATTACAGCAGTCAGCTGATGCAGAAAAGAATGGGGGGCAGCGGAATGTTTGGTTTTTCCCGGTCGAAGGCCAGACGTCATGAACGGGAAACAATTCACCTGGGGTTTAACGATGTTGCCGGCCTGGAGCACGCGAAACAGGATCTAATGGAAATCGTCGACTATCTGAAGAATCCGGATAAATACCGCGTCATCGGCGCGAAAATACCTAAAGGCATTCTGATGATGGGTTCCCCCGGAACCGGCAAAACGTTGCTAGCAAAGGCCACCGCTGGCGAAGCCGCGGTGCCCTTTTTCAGTATCAGCGGTTCCGAATTTATTGAAATGTTCGTGGGTGTTGGAGCCTCGAGAGTCAGAGACATGTTCGAGCAGGCCCGCAAGGCAGCCCCTGCCATCATTTTTATCGACGAGATCGACTCGGTAGGAAGGCTTCGTGGCACTGGCCTGGGTGGCGGCAACGATGAAAGGGAACAGACACTCAACCAGATTCTCGCGGAAATGGACGGTTTTGAACCGGAAGAAGCCGTGGTGGTATTAGCGGCCACCAATCGGCCCGACGTACTCGATCCAGCCCTGCTACGACCGGGCCGTTTTGACAGAAAACTGACACTTGAGTTGCCGCAATTCGCCGCGCGGGAAAAAATACTGGAGGTTCATACGCGCAAAGTGCCCCTAGCAGATAAACGTTGTCTGAAGGACATTGCTAGCCGAACGGTGGGTATGTCAGGGGCCGACCTGGAAAATCTTGTCAATGAAGCCGCTCTGCGAGCTGCCCGGGAAGATAGACACGAAGTTACGGCGGCAGATTTTGAATATGCCCGTGACCGAGTGATATTGGGCTCTGAACGCGAGGACATCCTCAGTGAAGATGAGAAGCAACGCATTGCCTACCATGAAGCGGGACATGCCGTTACTGCCTACTACATGGAACACAGTGACCCCCTGCGCAAAATCTCTATTATTCCTCGCGGCAGAGCTCTGGGTATGACCGAACAGATGCCGGGAGAGGACCGCCATAATTTCACGCAAGTCTATCTGGAAGAACGAATTTCGATAATGCTGGGCGGGCGTCTAGCGGAACAACTGGTTCTTAATGGCATTACCACGGGTGCCGCGGATGACCTGAAGCAGGCCACCCAAATCGCGCGCCGGATGGTCTCTCAGTGGGGAATGAATGAAAAGTTGGGGCCGGTGAGTTTCCCGCAATCGGAAGAGCACCCCTTCCTGGGGAGAGACATCGCGGAACCCGGGAATTTTAGTGAAGATACTGCCAGAAAAATTGATGAAGAAGTTGTAACGCTGATCCGAAAGTGTGAGCGGCAGGCAGCGGAAATTTTAAAATTACATCGCGAGGAACTTGATCTTTTAGCCAGGGGCTTGCTGGAGCACGAAACTTTGGCGGGGAAGGACATAGAACAATTACTCAACTGGTCCATAGCCAATCCCAATCCGCCGCAAGTGACGAGCCAGGTTGAACCGCTAACGAGCGGCAACCATGCTTCGTAACCTTTAAGCGCCGAAATGGTTATACGCACCCGTAAGCAATCGTTTATATAGCAGTAGGCGAGCGCGGGCAAAATAAGCCGTTGCGTAACCGTTGCGTAACATTGGCAATTTCAAATCTAAACTGTCCACGTCCACGTCAACGGTAGCGTCAACCACGTTAATCTCGAACAGCTGGCATACCTGCCGCGCTACCCCAATACCCAGGACCCGGCTTCATGTGCAGGTGCAATGCGGGGTTCGAATTGAGGCGTCATTTAGACGCAGACTTAGTCGAAAATAGAGCGCGCGACAATTTCCTTCATAATTTCAGAGCTACCAGCATAAATCCGCGAGATCCTCGCATTGGTATACAGTCGACAGATTTCGTATTCATCCATGTAGCCCGCACCCCCGTGTAGCTGCACGCCTTCATCGGTCATCCGACCTTCGAGTTCACTGCTGTAAAGTTTCGCCTGTGCCGCCATTTCAGTGGTCAGCTTACCCGCATTGTGCATTTGCACACATTTATCAATGAAGACCTGGCACATATCCAGCTCGGTACGCAATTGTGCCATTTTAAAACGGGTATTCTGAAAATCCGCGATACGTTGCCTGAACGCCTTGCGTTCGATCACGAAATCCCTGGTCAGATCAAACGCACGCTGTGCGCACGCCAGATACCCCACCGCACCGATCAGACGTTCCTCGGCCAGGCCCCGCATCAGGTAATGAAACCCTTTGTGAGCATCACCCAGCACATTCGTCTTAGGCACAAGCACATCATTAAAAAACAATTCAGCGGTATCCTGCGCTTTGAGACCCATTTTTTTAAGATTGCGGCCCCGTTCAAAACCAGCCATACCGCGCTCAATAACAAATAAACCGATCTGGCGGGGATTTTCCGGGTTGGTCTTTGCTGCCACGATCACCAGATCGGCATTGATGCCGTTAGAGATATAAGTCTTGGATCCGTTTAGTAACCAGTGATCGCCTCTATCCACGGCATGTGTTTTGATACCGGCAAGATCGCTGCCAGCATCGGGTTCTGTCATCGCCACCGCCAGAATGCTGTCACCCGAAACCGCACCAGGTATAAACCGCGCATGTTGTTCTGCATTGCCAAAATGTTTCAGATACGGCCCTACCAGACGGCTATGGAGAGTATGGAAAAACCCCGCCTCGCCATGCACCGCATCTTCCTCCATCATGATTTGCTGATAGCGAAAATCTTCAATATTCAGACCACCGTATTGTTCATCCGCCCAGGTCAACAAGTAGCCCTGCGCACCCATCTTGCTGAACATTTCCCGCGGCACAATACCTGCTTCGCGCCAGCTTTCCCGGTACGGTTCCACTTCCTTGATCAGAAATTTTCGGTATGCCTCACGAAACATGCCCTGTTCTTCAGTAAATAAGTCACGCTCCATCACTGCACCTCGTCTGTTAGGTTTATCACGTTGCTTGCGCCTTTTTATCTTTCCAATCGCCGCCCCTGCTGTGGATCGGTCGCTAAAGCGACCCGGTGTGGCTTATTTGCAGGCGATGGCTATTTGCCGACAATGACCAAGTTTAAAGACACCGGGAAAACAGAATACAATGGGGTCCGTGGGCGGAACAGTCTTTCGTCGGACTACCTGGTATCGAGTGTGGTATCAGGTGCAGCGCCAGGGAAAGCGTTGCCGATAGAGTTTGAGCTGACGCACTACAATGCAGTTACCTCGCGCAAACAATAACGACCCGAGCGGGACGCGCTCAGCGTGGCGAACCACTAAAGACGGAGGATTTATTTCATGCAAACCAAATTGGCCAAACAACTGGGTATCGAGTTCCCGATTTTCGCGTTTACCCACTGCCGGGATGTCGTTGCCGCTGTCACCAATGCAGGCGGCATTGGTGTTCTGGGCGCTACTGGTTTTACGCCCGAGCAGCTGCAGATAGAGCTCGACTGGATTGATGACAAGGTCGGCGACAAACCCTATGGGGTTGATGTGATTATTCCGCGCCGTTTTGAAGGTCGCGGCGAAAGAGATATTGAAAAGCAACGGGCCATGGTGAAATCAGCCATACCCGACGACTATCGAGATTACGCCCGTAAACTCCTGGATCAAGGCCACATTCCGCCCCTGCCGCCCGGCAAGAAGCTTGAAGACCGTCTGTCTATGACCGATGCAGTTTCGACACCACTGGTTGACGTCGCACTGAGTCACAAAAACTGTCGATTAATTGCCAACGCGCTCGGCACGCCACCAGAGGACGTCATCAAACAAGTGCAGGATGCGGGTGTCATGATCGGTGCTTTGTGTGGCTCGGCCCGACATGCGCAACTGCATGTTGATGCCGGACTTGATTTTATAATCGCCCAGGGCGGTGAGGGCGGCGGTCATACCGGCACCATCGGCAGTGTGGTGTTGTGGCCCGAAGTCGTGGCAATAGCTGGCAATATTCCGGTACTGGCTGCTGGCGGCATTGGTAGCGGCCGGCAAATGCTGGCGGCGCTGGCGCTTGGCGCTCAGGGCGTCTGGTGCGGATCAATCTGGTTGACCACGACCGAGGCGGAAACCACCCAGGCCGCGAAGGAAGCCATGTTTAGAGCGGGCTCCGGCGACACTGTGCGTTCACGATCTTTTACCGGTAAGCCAGTACGTATGCTGCGCAACAAGTGGACCGATGCATGGGACACACCGGGCAATCCCGAGTCCCTTGGCGCACCAATGCAGATGATGATGGCAGGCGAATCCATCGTACGGATGAATCGCCACCCGGACAAAGCACAGGATTACTTCTTTAATCCGGTTGGACAAATTGTCGGCAGCATGAACAAAACCATCGGCGCCCGCGATCAGGTCATGGAATTTGTGACTGAATACCTGGAGGCCTGCGAAGAACTGAACAGCTTACTCCCACAGGAATAAGCTTCGCTGAACCAGCTGACGATCCAGGTATCACAGATACCGGGGTGCATATTGCTCGCTCAGGCGATCACCCCGGCCTCACGCAGCGCCTTTAACTGGTCTGCGCTGCATCCTACGGAACCGAGGATTTCGTCGGTATGCTCGCCCAGCGCCGGGGACGGCAGGCGCACGCCGCTGGGTTCGCCGTTAAAAACAGCAGCGGGCCTTGCCTGACGCAGACGACCGCCCGCAGGGTGATCGTATTCCATAATAGAGCCGGAATGCATAACCCGCGGGTCTCTGAGTACTTCATCGGAAGAATTTATTCGCCCACACGGCACACCAGCTTTTTCCAGACTCGCCACCAGGCGTGCAGAGTCAATGCTCTTCGTTTTCACCTCTGCTTCAACCAACAAGTCGCTGTAGTGGGTAAAGCGCGCAGCCACGGTACTGAAACGGGGATCGTTGAGCAAACCTTCCATGTCCAGCACACGACACAATCCCTTGAACTCTTCGTCACCCACGACGATAGCGGTGATGTACCCATCCGCGGTTTTTAGTACGCGATAAAACTCCGAAATTAGCGGCTTTGGCTGGAAACCCTCGGCACCAACAAAGCTGTGATTCCAGAACACATCAGCCCATAAAAATGCCAGGCTGGCATCAAGCATCGACACCTCTATTTTGTGCCCACCTATATTGCCCATTGCGCGTGCAAACAGCGCCGACGAAATGGCCTGCGCGGCGGTATAGGCGGCGATTTTATCGCTGACGATGGTCTTCACCAGAACAGGCTTATCCTCGCCGGTACCCTGCGCCGCAGCCAGTCCAGAGGCGGACTGAATAACCGGATCGTAGACTCTCAGATCGGCGCCCGGGCCATCCTGCCCAAAGCCAAAAATCGACACGTAGATTAAGTTCGGATTGATTTCGTGCAGTTTTTCAAAGCCATAACCCGCCCGCTTTAATGCGCCGGGACGTGAGTTTTGCACGAAAACGTCGGCTGTTTTTATCAGTTCGTAGATTGCTGGCTGTATACGTTTATCCTTGAGATCGACAGCGATTGACCGCTTGTTACGATTCAAAAAAGCGGTATAACCGGTCACACCGCCACGCACACCACCAACATGGCGCGATGGATCTCCGCTACCTATAGATTCCAGCCGAATGACATCTGCGCCCTGATCAGCGAGGATGCCGGTGGCCAGAGGCCCCGATGCGTTGCTCGTTGATTCAATTATTCGAACACCTTTGAGTGGTTCCATTTGAGCGTCCCCTGTGTGGTTTATTGCCTGTAATAAAGACTACGCAGCACCCCTGCAAACATTTTTCGGTTGCATCTTAGTCAGTTGAATATTGTCTATCCAGATTTTGTCCATTCGAACGCTGTTCATTCATACCCTGACGCAAATTATTAACGATCTTCGGCTTTAGTCGACACCAGACGACGCCAGGCGACAACTTTAACCGATGCACCAGGACAGTAACGCCAACGAAGTCTAGCTGCTGTTCGCGGCACCGTCCTGTTGCCGCAGCAGCGGCCAGGCCAGTTCATAAAACTCCACGATATCCCTTGCCAATTGCTGAAACGGGGCGGATTCGCTGGTGCCCATTATTTTTTCGGTGAGCTCAGGCTTTTGCCAGTAGCGGCTGACACCGATGGCCTCTACTAACGGCAAACCGGCACCGGCATACTCCCAGTCCAGCACCATCAGTTGCCCCTCCCCCGTTTCAATAATATTGGCAGGCGTTAGATCGTGGTGGCAGAGCACGGGGTCTGTAATGGCTGACTGAAACTCGGGCAAACGCGATTCGATACTGCGATATAACTTAAGCGCAGCCATCGGAAAAGGTTGCCTGCTTTCACAAAGCCGCTGCCAGTAGTTGCGCACATGGGCACTGTAATCAAAAGGCGGGATAGCCTTTTTAACACTGTGAATATCGGCGATAAGCGCCAGCAAATTAGACAGCTTGTCGGGATCATCGAGATCATCAGGCTGCCACTGCCGGCCCTCGATGTACTGCGTTACCAGCACGCCCTGCTCAGGATTACAGTAGAAAATTACCGGCGCAAAGGCCTTACCAGCGAGCCCTTCGTGTACTTTCTGCTCGCGTCGCCGGTCGATCCCGAGCCGACCGCTGTCGACCTGATTGACCCGCATCACCACCCTGAGTCCCCCGGCTTTAAGCAGGTAATGCTGGTTGGTGAGCCCACCGGACAAACGTCTAATCATGGTCGGTGGATTGTCCAGCGCCAGACGCCATTCGGGCCAGGTCTCGAGGGCGATCCGGGTTTCATCAGACAGTGACATCGGCAAGCTCCAGGTGTTTTCGCCAGGCCAGATAACCAAATATAACGATTATCACGTAGCCCGCAAACAAAAGCGCGGTGAGATACATGCCGGTATTCAGGTACAGTACTATCGAAACGCCATCGATAACGATCCAATAGAGCCAGTTTTCGATTATTTTTCTGGCTACCATCCAGGTCGTCAACACACTGCCCCACGTGGTGAACGAATCCAGATAGGGCAGCGTAGCCGATGTATTATGCGCCAGCAGAGCGCCGGAAATTCCCGTTAACAAGGTAACACTGACCACGGCGACAAGGTGGCGTCCCAGTGGCCATCGACGGATCGTCAAACCGGCGTGATTAGCGCCGCCACGCCGCCACTGTTGCCAGCCATAGGCGGCCATCACCATATAGTAGAGATTGAGCGCTGCCTGCATCAGCAGGTTGACATCCCAGAACAGCAGTGTGTAGATCACGGTGCTGACAAACGCGCAATACCAGCACCAGCTGTTTTCCCGTAAGGCGAGTAAGAGATAGGCTATGGAGAGCAGCACAGCTGTCATCTCCCATACTGAGGTCGCTAGCAGCTGGTTGACTGCTGTGCTTACAGGCGCCGGCAAAACGGACAACTCCACCAGCTACAGGGCCGCGTAATCGTGAATAAACTTGGTCACGAAAATGGCCTTGCCGTCGGTATTATGGCTCCATGCCATCGCTTCTTTCAGTACATCCATCACCCGGCCCTGCTCGCCGACAATAACGGTACAGGTGGAGAACGTCTGCACTTTCAGTGCGGCGTAACTGTTGAGCTTTTCGATAAAGCCATCGATGGCTGGAATGTAGTTTTCCGCCAGTGGATACATACTGATCTCAACCGTTAGCAACATGCCTGCTCTCCTTCACTAAAAGCGATATTTTGCGGTCGCACCAAATACCCTTGGCTCGCCGTACTGGACATATTCTTCATTGACATAAAATTTCCGCGGATCATTGCCAAAATAGAAGCCTCGGGTCGCGTAGTCCTCATCGGTAAGGTTGCGTCCCCACAGAGTTAAATCCCAATGCTGACCCTGATAACCGAAACTGGCGTTGACCAGCTCGTAACTGTCCGACTGCTGGTCGTGGCTGTCGGAAAAATAGAACTTGTCCTTGCCGTCCATTTCCAGGCGGGCGTATAAGCCGTCGCCAAAATCATAACGCCCGCCGATGTTGAACTGATAAGTGGGTGCATGGGCCTGGTCACGCCCGCTTTTGTCGACCAGGGTATCGTTGACGTTAACGATGAAGTTATCAATTTCTGTATCCAGCCAGCCAATGTTGGCAAACAACTGTACACGCGCACTGAACTGCCACAGCGTTTCCAGTTCCAGGCCGAGGTTTTTGCCGTTGGCGGCATTGTCTGTATAACCGACGAACAGGGGTCCTTCGTTGTACCAGCCCTTGAGCTGAATATCGTCACGATCCATGTAAAACGCAGACAGGCGCAACTGTAACGTGTCGTCGAGGTATCGGCCCTTTAGACCCAGCTCCCAGTTCAGCAATGTCTCAGTATTGAACTCCAGACGATCCCGCAAAAATGCGACGACTGATGGCGCGAAACCGCTGGTTTCAGCCCGCCCCACCGCAGCACCATTGACACCACCGGCCTTGTAACCTCGCGATATCAGACCATAAATCATGGTCTGATCGTCCAGGTTGTACTCAACACTGAGCTGGCCACCCCACAAATCCTCATCAGGTGTCCCAGCAACACCATTACTATCCCGATAGTCCGCCTCAAAACGCTCCCAGCGGGCGCCCAGTGTAAGGGTGAGGCGATCATTAACGTGGGTCGCCAGTTGCCCATAGAGCGCGGTGTTTTCGGTTTCGTAATCGCTGGTAAATTGAGCATCCGGAACGAAGAGCTGCCAATCGAAAAACTGGCGTTGCAGAGCTTCATCACGTTGGTCAAAGTAAATACCGGCTACCCAGTCGGTATGTCCCGCAAGACGCCCAGCCTCGGTAGACGTTAGACGCAGTTCTATGCGGCCTGCTTCGCGATCCCGCAGATAATCGTCGGTTGACGAATATTCCCAACCTTCGCAGGGCGTGCCCGTACACAGGCCATTGAAGCTCCAGTCCTCATCGTAGCCGTATTCGAGATTGGAATCCGACCATGAAGTAATGGCCTTAACCGTAACAGCGTCGCTACCTGTCCAAGTGGTGGTAACGGCCATGGCGCCGGTTTCCTGCCCATCATGGCCGGGCTGGTCGGACAGTGTGTGGCGAGTATTATCGAGGGAAAAAGCATCGTAACCGTTATCAATATCGAGATAGAGTCCGGTCACATCAACCGTGACATCATCACCGGCAAGCCAACGGATTTTACCCCGCGCAGTCCTTTCGTCCCGGTTATTGGTATCGTCACGACCGAGAAAGTCGTTGTCGATATAACCATCACTATTCTGCTGCTGAACTGCCAGACGGCCCAGCAGGGTATCTGTCAGAGGGCCGCTGACCACACCGCCCGTACTCCAGGCATGGTAATTACCGTAACCGCTCTCAATAGCACTTTCGAAATGTTCCGTCGGCTCGTTGGTATGGATATTCACCATACCTGCCAGCGCGTTGGCGCCAAAGCGCGTGCCCTGTGGGCCACGCAGGATTTCTACCTGGCGCACATCAAACAGGGTGCCCGCATTGCCGATGCCGCTGACATCAATGTCGTCAATCACCATGCCGACGGAAGGGTTTATCGGGTCGACAAACTGGCTGCGCTCGCCGATACCGCGAATTTGAATGTAGCGCCCCCGCGAAGCCCCGGTAGCAAAATTGACGTTAGGTGCAGTATTGAGTATGTCCTCAACGTGCCCGGCACTGCGTGCTGCAATTGTCGCCTGATTAACCACAGTCAGGCTGGCCGGTACCTGGTGTAAGTCGAGATGGCGAAAGGTGGCGGTAACCACGATCTCCTGCATAACAGGCTGTTTGGCATCCTCAGCGGACACAGCAACGGTCGACACGCCCAGCAGAGCGCCTGGCAGGATAAGGGTGGGCAATAAAAGGGGTAACCAATGGAATTTCACGAGAGCCTCCGAAACCAACTAAATGTTTATGGAGACCCGGACTATGCGCGCTAAACGGGAAGGTTTTGACAATCCTATTCCTACGCCGGCACTACCCGGATCAGGTTCAAGGGTTCACCGGCGACAAAAAACGTCGGTATCTCAGGCCGTAGCCACCCCTTAGGAGTTCGCTAATGCGAACGTCGCCATTGTACTCATGCCAACCACTTACGCAAACGAAATATCGTTATCCCGTTTATTAATTGGTAATGGCAAATCTGGGCCGTTATAATTGCGCCCGCTTCACCTCCCCACCTTAGCAGTTATACAAAAAAGGCAAGTTTATGAGTTACAGCAAAATACCTGCTGGCAACGATTTACCCTATGACATCAACGTTATTATTGAAATCCCTGCCAATCACGACCCTATCAAATATGAAATCGACAAAGACTCCGACGCATTGTTTGTCGACAGATTTGTCGCCACGCCGATGTTTTACCCGGCAAACTACGGTTATATCCCGGGCACCTTGTCCGAAGATGGCGACGCGCTGGATGTACTGGTCGTATCGCCCTACCCCGTGGTACCCGGCTCGGTGATTCGCAGCCGCCCGGTGGGTGTCCTCAATATGACCGATGAAGCGGGTCTCGACGCCAAATTAATTGCGGTACCCCACTCCAGCCTTACCAGAATGTACGATCATGTCCAGGAAGTCAGCGACCTGCCAGACCTGTTAAAGAAGCAGACCGAGCACTATTTCGAGAACTACAAGGATCTTGAAGAAGGCAAATGGGTAAGGATAGAGGGCTGGGGAAGTGCCGAGGACGCGCACAAAGAAATTCTCGCCTCCAGAAAGCGTTATGAAACCCGATAGCACGCCCGCGTTTGACCTGCACCAGCAGTACGCATAAATAAGCCCGGCTTTTGCCGGGTTTTGTTGCTGCCCGCGTAACAGCAACTGAGCCTAGACCGACAGGGCAAGAATCCGGCTGATGTGCGCCAGTGGGTAACCGCTGTCCTGTTGAAACCGGTTGAAAACTGCCTGAACACCAGCGAGATCCCGCTGTGTATTGGCATTCAGGCTATTCACAAGCTTGTGATTCAACAAAGCCGCCTGTACATCGCTCGACAAAATAAAGGTGTCTTTGCCGATCAGGCGCAAACTCATTGGCCCGCTATTACCGCCAAGTCGGCTGCCCCGCTTCTTTAACGTACGCCACAAACCCGTGATATCGGTAGACGGCCAATCGGCAACAAAGGCGGCATAACTGCCATGCATCTGTTGCACATCGCAAATAAAAATGGCGTTATCCCGCACCGATTTTATCTTGGCAGCATGTCGCACAATGCGCCTGTCTTTAACCAGCTCTTCCAGCCTTTCATCTGCATAGTGGGCGATAGCCTTTGGGTTAAACCCACCGAATACCGTTTCGAAATCCGGCCATTTCTGATCGATAACCTTCCAGGAAAACCCCGCACGAAACACAGAGCGCGACATTTCAGCAAGAAAACGATCATCGGTAATCTCTCGCAAGGCCTCTGTACTTTTCACTTCCGGCAACAGCGGCATCAATTGGCCGTACCCGGTGATTTTTTTAGCTGAGGGATGTTTAAGATTCTGGTTTGCGATAGCCCGGCCGAGCAGGGCTGCGAATGAAATCACTGTAGTCACCCTCTTTTTGTCGTTATCGTTATCGTATTAATTTAACGCAGGCTACCCAGCGTGGAAGATGTATTTATTGGTGCGCGATAATTATTCCAAAAACGTATCGTAACGCCAGTAATATGGCAACCGCACTACCTCCGGCTCCACGCCAAAAGCACGTCAATTGAGCTCAAACACAGCCTTTTTTTCATCGATGACGGTAACGACGGCAGAAACACCCCAGCTGGGTAGTCTGAACGAATATCGGTGCGGTGTTTAACCACGTCCGAGATAAGGCTGCGACACCGGCAAAATCACCGATTCAAACAGATTGACGTTATCAGGTAACGAGGCAATGGAGACGACCACATCTGCGAGATCGGCAACTTCTATAACACCTTCCTGCTCAGGAACTTGTGGCGACTTCTCCCAGATATCAGTCATTACGTTGCCGGGGTGAATCGCGCAGACCGCAATATTAAACGGTCGTAATTCCAGCGCCAGCGCTTTGGTCAACCCTGCCACAGCAAATTTGGACGTTGTGTAGGGCGAGCTTTTTACGCGAGGCATCTGCCCGGAAATACTGCCTACATTGATAATGCGGCCACTGCCCTGTGGTTTCATCATGCGCGCCGCACCGCGGCAACAGAGAAACATACCCGTCACGTTAACATTCTGAACCTGCTGCCAGTCGGCCAGACTCAGCTCGTCAATACGACCCGACACAGCCATACCTGCATTGTTCACCAGAATATCCAGACGACCAAAAGTGCTTTGTACTTCGGCAAACAAAGCATCCACAGCGTCCTCACGGGTGACGTCGGTGACAACCGCCTGGGCAATGCCGCCAAGTGCAGTGATCTCGGCAACCACCTGCACCATACGCTCACGGTCCCGGGATGCCAGGGCAACCTTGCAACCCTGTTTTGCCAGCGCCAGCGCTACACCTTTGCCGATACCTTTGCTGGCGCCAGTTACTATGGCAACTTTATTTTTTAGTGATTCCATGGCATTCATCTCGCTTGCACGAAGTTTTAAAATGTCAGGCAAGTAGCCTTTACAAAGTAGTGGATGGCAAGGTTATAACGACCTGGCGTCAGCTATTAAGCCGATTTTTAATCAACTCATCGACCACGGCCGGGTCGGCCAATGTAGAGGTGTCACCGAGATTATCGAGTTCGTTCGCCGCCACTTTGCGCAAAATACGTCGCATGATTTTGCCAGAGCGTGTTTTCGGCAACCCGGGCGCCCACTGAACCTTATCCGGCCTGGCTATTGCTCCGATTTCCTTAACGCAGACGTCTAACAACTCTTTCCTGAGCGCTTCGGAGGGCTCCGCCCCTGACATCAGGGTGACGTAAGCGTAAATGCCCTGACCCTTGATGTCGTGGGGATACCCCACCACAGCCGCTTCCGCAACCTTTGGGTGTAAAACCAGGGCGCTTTCGACTTCTGCAGTACCCATACGATGTCCTGACACGTTAAGTACATCGTCAACCCGCCCTGTGATCCAGTAATAACCGTCTACATCCCGACGCACGCCATCACCGGCGAAATAATAGCCGGGGTACGTCGAAAAATAGGTTTGTATCAAGCGCTCATGGTCGCCGTAGATCGTTCGAATCTGTCCCGGCCAGGAAGCTTTAATAACCAGATTACCTTCTCCTGGGCCTTCAACTTCATTGCCGTCAGCATCCAGTATCGCTGGCTGGACACCGAAGAAAGGCAGGGTCGCAGACCCCGGTTTCAGGTCTATCGCGCCGGGCAAGGGGGTTAACATAATGCCGCCCGTTTCAGTCTGCCACCAGGTATCGACGATCGGGCATCGGGATTCACCAATCACCCGGTAGTACCACTCCCAGGCTTCAGGGTTAATCGGTTCGCCAACCGATCCCAGCAACTTGAGAGAGGCACGCGAGGTTCCGGCAACCAGGTCATCGCCTGCGCCCATCAACGCCCGCAGTGCGGTGGGCGCGGTGTAAAACTGGTTTACCTGGTGCTTATCTATGACCTGCCAGAACCGCGACGCACTGGGATAGGTTGGAATACCCTCAAACATCAGCGTGATGGCACCATTACAAAGTGGCCCATAGACGATGTAGCTATGACCGGTTACCCAGCCAACATCTGCCGTACACCAGTACACATCGCCGTCTTTATAATCAAAGACATACTTATGTGTGATTGCCGCGTGTAACAAATAGCCGCCGGTCGTGTGTAATACACCCTTAGGTTTGCCGGTTGACCCAGAGGTATACAAAATAAACAGCGGATCCTCTGCGTCCATCGACTCAGGAGCGCATTCCGTGTCCGCCTGCGCTGTAATATCGTGATACCAGACGTCCCGATCTGCCTGCCAGGCTATCTCGTTGCCGGTACGCTCAACCACCAGGCAGGTATGCACATTTGGGCATTGCGCCAATGCGGTGTCGGTGTTCTTTTTCAGGGGGATAGTGCGACCACCCCGAACACCTTCATCCGCAGTAATCACCACCCGGCAATCGGAGTCCTGAATTCGATCCTTTAAAGCCTCCGGTGAAAAGCCACCAAAGACCACTGAATGAACGGCGCCGATACGCGCGCAGGCCAACATGGCATAAGCCGCTTCGGGAATCATCGGCATATAAATACAAACCCTGTCGCCCTTTTTTACACCGCGACTGCGCAATGCGTTAGCCAGCTTGCAAACGTGACCATGCAGCTCCCGATAGGTAATCTTTTTATCGTCGGTGGGTTCATCGCCCTCCCAGATAATAGCCGTCTGCTCAGCTCGGCTCGGTAAATGACGATCAATACAATTAACCGTGACATTGAGCTTGCCACCAGCGAACCAGGACGCAAATCCGCGTTTAAAGTCATATTCACTGACTACATCCCAGGGCCGCTCCCAGGTCAAAAATAATTCCGCCTGTTCGGCCCAGAATGCGTCAGGCTCGGCCACTGACCGCTGATACATTTTCTGGTAGGTTTCTTTATCGATATAGGCGGAACTAGCCCAGGCCTGGGGAACTCGGTGCAGGGGGAATTCGGACATGACAAATCTCCAGTAACAAAGGAATTCAGTCGACAGATTTAATAGCCGACATTTTGTCACAACGACGTGGCTGGGGCCATCTTGATACCGGGCCCCGGTGCGCTTATCAGTAGCGCTAAGACATCAGTAACATCGATCAGCGAACGGTAACTGGTCCAGACCATCCGCTCTCGCCTGGACCACGACCGGGTTTAACCAGACTGGCTTAGACTGACAGGCTCAGATTAGTAGCTGGAATTAACAGGCACAAAAACCCAGGCGCAGCTCATGACACCGCCTGTACAGGAATCGTATTGGCCGTACGATTAACGCTGTTGTCTTCGTTCAGATAAACCAGCTTAGGATGATGTTTATCAGCCTCAGCTTCGTTAAATTGCCCATAGGTAGCGATGATAATTCGGTCGCCAACCTGAACTCGGCGCGCTGCGGCACCGTTCATCGATATGGTGCCAGAACCGGCCTCTGCCTTGATGATATAGGTAGTAAAACGCTCGCCGTTATTGACATTGTAAATGTCAATTTGCTCGAACTCTCGCATACCCGCGAGCTTCAATAAATTACTGTCGATGGCGCACGACCCGTCATACCATAGCTCAGCCTGTGTCACGGTGGCCATATGCAATTTAGCTTTCAGCAAGTTGCTCAACATGATTGAACTGCTCCTATTCCACTGCTGCAGACAGCCCAACATTCAGGCTGACATTGTCAATTAACCGCGCGCCACTCGCATACATTGCACCCAAAACGGTGATTTCCGTATCGTCGTGCGCGGCTGGCTCCAGGCTCTTGGCGTTGCGAATACTAACATAATCTGTGCGAAATCCACCCTTTTCTAGTTTTTCAGTCGCCGCCTGTTCGAGACGGATATAGTCTCGATCGCCTTTGAGAATCTGCTCACCACACCAGCATAGCGTCTCATAAAGCACCTTGACCCGAGGTCTTTCATCCTTGCTCAGGTAGCGATTTCTGGAGCTTAGCGCCAGACCATCGTAGTCGCGAGCAATGGGTGCACTGATAATATCCACCCGCATGCAGAGATCCTCCACCATGCGACGAATAACCGCCAGCTGCTGGTAGTCCTTAATACCGAAGATTGCCTTGTCCGGCTGGACAATATGCAGCAGCTTTGACACTACCGTGGTCACCCCTTCAAAGTGGCCCGGCCTACTCGCGCCGCACAAAATATCCGTCATGGTTGGCACCACAACCCGGGTTTGATCGGCCATGCCATTTGGGTAGATTTCACTTTCGTCGGGATGGAACAGGAAGTGACAACCCACACCTTCCAGCTGACGCACGTCGTCCTCGAAAGTGCGCGGATATTTCTCCCAGTCTTCGTGCAGACCAAATTGCAGCGGGTTAACAAAAATACTTACGACGACGACGTCGCAATGCTGGCCAGCGAGACTGACGAGCTGCAGGTGGCCCTCGTGCAAATTACCCATCGTGGGCACAAAACCAACCGTTTTACCGGCGTCCCGTGCTACGTCAAGGGCGTCACGCATGCCAGACACGGTATGAAATATTTTCATGTTTTGGGTTAATGCGTTATTCATCAAATTGCTTCCGAAAAGTAGTCTCGCGACAGATTTTCAAACCGCGTGTACTTGTCAACGAAAGCCAGTCGCACAACCCCAATAGGCCCATTTCGCTGCTTGCCAATAATAATTTCGGCGACACCCTTGTCCTGCGTATCCTCGTTGTACACTTCGTCCCGATAAATAAACACGATAACATCAGCGTCCTGCTCAATGGCGCCAGAATCCCGTAGATCGGAGTTGACTGGACGCTTGTTAGGCCGCTGCTCAACATTCCTGCTCAGCTGGGAAAGCGCCACCATAGGGCAGTCAAACTCACGGGCTATCGTCTTCAAGTCACGGGATATCTGCGATATTTCCTGCACCCGCCCTTCGGCAGGCGTACTCGAGTTCATCAGTTGCAGGTAATCAACCATAATCAATGCAGGCATACCGTGCTCTCTGGACAGTTGCCTGATGCGGTTACGCAGCTCCATCGGGCTGATACCCGCGGTATCGTCAATGTATAAAGGTCTGCCTTTAAGACGGGACGCAGCACCTGAAAGCCGCGTAAAGTCATCCGGATTCAGGTTGCCACTGCGCATTCTGCCCTGGTCGATTTTACCCAGTGATGACAGCAGACGGATAATTAGCTGGTTGGCGGGCATTTCCAGACTGAACACCAATACCGGGCGTTCCTGATGCAAAATGGCGTGCTCGACCATGTTCATGGCAAATGCTGTCTTGCCCATGGACGGCCGTCCCGCCACGATCACCAGGTCAGCACGCTGCCAACCGGAGGTCTTTTCATCGAGATCACTAAAGCCGCTGCTGATACCAGTAATATCCGCGTCGCTGTTAAACAACTCTTCAATGCGGTCAACAGCCTGCTTGAGTAACTCCGTGATATGTTGAAAACCACCCTGGCGTGGCCGATCGGCCATCACTTCAAGCAATCGCCGCTCGGCCTCAGCCAGTAATCGACTGCTATCCCAACCGAGAGGGTTGTAGCCTTTCTCAACGATTTCGCTGGCGGCGGTAATCAGCTTACGTACCGTCGCCCGCTCCAGGACAATCTGCGCATACGCGAGAATATTTGCTGCGCTGGGTGTATTGCGGGCGAGCTCGACCAGGTAGGCGTCACCGCCAATTTGCTCCAGCGACCGAGTTTCCTTGAGTGTTTCAGAGAGTGTCAATGGGTCGAGAGGCTTATCCCCCGCGGCCAAAGTCTGCATGGTTTGAAAAATCAAACGATGATCCAGACTAAAAAAGTGGTCCGCGCCAATCAGCGCGGCAACACCTTCAAAGGCGTGGTTGGCCAGCATAAGACCGCCCAAAACGGCTTGCTCTGCCTCAATGGAATGGGGCAGCTGCGGCGCTAATCTGTCGTCAGACAACATCTCGGTCATAACCGAACCCGCAATTTTTCAGTGTGCCCGCTCTGTATGCGCCACATACAACCGGCGTCGGCGCGATGCCCGTAAGCGCGAGAGGATTTCGTCAATCAACCCGCGACTACGCGGCGTTATTCCGGATTGACAACAACCTTTAATGTCAGTAGTACATCGCTGTGCAACTGTATCTGCACATCATATTCGCCGAGCTCACGAATCGCTCCTTCAGGCATCTTCACCTCACTTTTAGTGAGCTCAACACCCGCGGCGGTATAGGCATCTGCCACGTCACGCGGCCCTACCGATCCAAACAACTTGCCCTCTTCGCCAGCGACTGCGGTGATGGTGACAGAGCCGATGGCAGCTAACTGCTCGGCTTTAGCCTGCGCCTCACCGAGCTTGCCCGCAGCTGCGCGTTCGAGATCGGCTCGGCGCTGTTCAAACTCCACCATGTTTTCCGCAGTGGCAAAGATGGCCTTGCCATGGGGAACCAGAAAGTTCCTGCCGTATCCAGCCTTGACCGATACTTTGTCGCCAATACTACCCAGCTTGCCGACCTTTTCTGTCAAAATTACGTCCATCACCACACCTCTTAGTTTATGCTTTTCGCCATTAACATTAACCGCCAGTTTTGCGCGCTGTCAGGCGTGCGCGCAAATCCAGCACACTGTCCAGAAACCCCAGGCCCACCATCACAGTACTCAGTGGGCCCACCAAAATCACCAGGCCGATATAAAAGAACACCAGCCAGTAAGAGCTGAGCTGAGCAAAAGCGACAGCATGATGAACCAGAGCAATACCACTGAGTAATAACGGTAAACTCAGCAAATTGCCCCAGGTAAAATAATCACGAGACAACAGATAACAGGCCGTAAGCCCTACCATCAGTAGCAAAGCGACTGTCTTCTCCATCCGCAACCCATGGAACTCCAGGCGAAATCCACCTGGGTTGTACAACAGTGCCTGCCACCAGCGCGCCAGCAACAAACTACCGATGGCCGTTAACGCTATTACCCAGGCCATCAAACCTGTTAAAAACAGGTTATTCGGCACCATATCAATGACCTGCCCCTGCTGTTTGGCCATCTGGTTGAGCATGTCCAGCAAGGCAGTACGCATGGCCTCCAGTTCAGCGTCCAGCAAAAGCCTCATCGCGAAGGCTAGAATAGCACTGCACACCACGATGCTGAGCAGAGTCAACGACCAAGACTGACTCAGCCGCAGCACCTGCGCGCCAAATAACACCGCACCCACCGACACCATCGACACCCACACCATCATGGCGTTCATATCGCTGATAGCCAGCACCAGCACCAGGGGTAATATCGCCCAGAGCGAAACTAATACTGCGTCGGTAATACTGTGCCTGAGCGCTACCAGGCCCACAGCCGCTGGACTGATTAAAGGCAACAAATTCCCGAAAAAAGCCACCAGCCCGGCCTTTAGCCGTCCGGCCATAACAAACCGGGCGAGGGATTCCATGAGCATTAGTCAGCCCTGGTATTTACTTGTGGCTGTCCGTATAGGGCAAGAGCGCCAGAAAGCGCGCTCGTTTGATGGCAGTGGCTAGTTGGCGCTGATATTTGGCTTTGGTACCAGTAATCCGACTCGGCACTATCTTGCCAGTTTCTGAAACGAAATCTTTCAGGGTATCGAGATCCTTGTAGTCGATCTCGTCTACTCCTTCTGCAGTAAAACGACAATATTTTCGACGACGATTAAAACGTGCCATATCCTATTCCTCCGTTTCGGCAGCAGATGCTGGCAGAGATTCTTCCTGACTTTGCTGTTCGGCCTTTTCGCCAGCATCAGCTTCGGCTTGAGCACTTTCGGCAGCTTCTCGCGCAGCAGCACGCTCTGCTTCCCGACGCTCACGACTCTCCTTATCAGCGCGATCGGAACGTTCGGCCTTCATGATATCGGTTTCTTCAGTAATTGCCGTATCCCGATTGATCACCAGGTTACGCAGCACTGCATCGTTGTATCGGAAAGTTGACGTAAGCTCTTCCAGCTCAGCCTGACCGCATTCAATATTCATCAACACGTAATGGGCTTTATGGATCTTTTGAATTGGGTAAGCCAATTGTCGGCGCCCCCAGTCCTCACAGCGGTGAACACTGCCGCCGCCTGACTTAACCAGGTTAGAATAACGCTCAACCATGCCCGGCACCTGCTCACTCTGATCAGGGTGGACAATAAAAATCACTTCGTAATGTCGCATTGTAACTCCTTTCGGATTAAAGCCACCTGTCTGACAGTGTGGCAAGGAGGGCCCGCAAACACGGTTCGCGGACAGGGGCGCGCATTTTATGGTAAGCCCACTGGAATCGCAACTCGTTCGACAGCAATCACCTGCCGTTCATGATCGCGTCCTTCAGCGGTCCAAACGTCCTGATCCAGGGTTGCACCCGGGGATTAGTGGTTGGCATGTCCGCGATAGCCGTCTCGGCAGCGGTCCTATTCGGGTAAACACCCAGCAGTAACACATACCATATTTCCCCGCCAACTCTCGCAGCACCCCAGTGCCGATCACCCAGCTGGTTCTTCTCGAGAAAATCCAGGACGGATTGCCTTTTTTTTACCGCTAAAAGCTGGACCGCAACATAGTCCCGCGGGTAACTGAATATATCTCCCGATTGCGGATCCACAACCTCATCGGCAGCCACAACAGCGGCTTTGCCCCCCAGGTTCTCAACTGCATGAACCAGGAACAAGGGCGACATAAGCAGCATAAATAGCCCAAATCGACTGAATCTAGCCACACCGCACTCCTTGCAAACCTGCCATTACACATCCAACCTATACCAATTAGCCCGTTCATTTGACCATCAGTACACATGACCATCAGTACGAGCGCGGCAGGCCCAGCACATTCGTTGAAATGAAGTTCAGCACCATATTCTGACTCACCGGGGCAAGGCGCGGCAGCATGGCTTCGCGCATTAAACGCTCCACATGATATTCCTTCGCGTAGCCCATACCACCGTGAGTTAATACGGCCTGCTGACAAGCCTTGAAGCCCGCTTCGGCACCAAAGTATTTTGCACCGTTGGCCTGCGCCCCACAGGGCATACCGTTATCGTAAAGCCAGGCCGCCTGCATAAGACTAAGATACGCGGCATCAAGCTCGATCCAGTTTTCAGCAAGCGGGTGCTGTACCGACTGGTTCATCCCAATCGGGCGACCAAACACCACGCGATCTTTGGCGTATTGAGTAGCGCGTTGCAATGCACTGCGCCCCATACCAACGGCTTCCGCGCCGAGCAAAATTCGCTCCGGATTGAGGCTGTGCAAAATGTAGCTGAATCCCTTGCCCTCTTCGCCAATCATGTCATCTTTGGAAACCACCAGGTTGTCATAGAAAGTCATGTTCGAATTGACTGCCTTACGACCCATTTTGTCGATTTCCTTGATCTCCACATGATCGGGATCCATATCTGCGTAGAACAGGGTGATTCCTTCGTGGGGCTTCTTGCACTCATCCCGCGGCGTGGTGCGGGTTAACAACATAATCTTATCCGCCTGCTGGGCCGTGGTAGTCCATATTTTCTGACCGTTGATAATATAGTTGTCCCCGTCGCGCCGGGCGAAGGTCTCAATGCGCGTGGTATCGAGCCCTGCATTGGCCTCGGTAACCCCAAAGCAGGTTTTCTGCTCACCGGCAATCAGGGGCGGCAGCCAGCGACGCTTTTGCTCATCCGTACCAAATTTGACGATGGGATGAGGGCCAAAAATATTTATATGCACGGCAGATGCCGCCGACAGACCGCCGCCTTCGGCAACTGTCATCATCATCAGCGCAGCTTCCATGACACCGAGATTAGAACCGCCGTATTCCTCCGGCATGGTTATACCCAGCCAGCCACCCTTTGCCATGGCCTGGTAAAATTCTTCGGGAAATACACCGCTATTATCTCTCTCCAGCCAAAAGTCGTCGCCGAACCCGGTCATCAGGCCCTTGATGTTGTCAACAATCGCCTGCTGCTCGCTCGATAATGAAAAGTCCATCCTCAACCTCTTGTTTTCAAATGTTCTGATTGTCGTTAGTCGTTAACTGTCACTGAACCGCTCTGCGGGCATCGCTGACCGCCGTGATACTCGGCCATAAGTCGTCTGCACCCCACTTCAGCACTTCTTCACCCAGGCGCCGCGACCATATTACGTCACTGCCGTACTCATCGCGCCAGCTCCACAGACGCCGCGTCAGGTGGTGTAAGCGATGCTCGTAGGTAAAGCCCATAGCGCCATGTACCTGATGGGCAATGGCTGCACCATTATTCACCGCTTCTTCGAGGCGCGTCTTTGCCGTGGCGATTTCAATCCACGCATCGTGGTCGATCTGGCCACTCTGCGCGACCGCTTCGGCAGCAGAGTCGGCCGCCGCGTTGATCGCCGCAACTTCACCGGCAAAAGCGGCCACAGAATGTTGCAGCGCCTGAAATTTGGCGATCGGACGACCAAACTGAACCCGCTCCATCGAATACTGAATGGTTAATTCGAGGGCTGTACTTAGCGCACCCGCCGCCTGCACGCAGCGCACCAGCGCACCCAGTGCAGCGACGCTCGCTGCAGTTGTATCACCCTCAATCCGACCACTGTGTTGAGGCCTGACGCCATGGAATATCACAGTATCCCAGGGCTCTCCCGCCAAGTTGGTCTGGGCGGCTACCTCGACCTGATCAACTGGGATCTGCAGGACGTAAGACCCCTTGTCGCTGTCTACTACCACCACCACGAATTTTGTGTTTCTCGCGTGCGGTACGCCCATCGCCACACCTGTCAGTTGTTCGCCATCCCATTCGAGGTCACCGGGGGCAATGGTCATTGGCACACTCGGCACCTGTAAGCCACCTTTTGCCAACAGCCACCCCGCCATCAGCGTTTCAGCCAAAGGCACTGGCAGGGCTGCCGCGCCGGCGGCCTTGATGACCGCAAAACCTTCTAGCATTGATGCCCCGACGCCGCCGTAAGCTTCCGGCACCCACGTGTGCGTCAGCCCGGATTCCTCGATTGCCTGCCATAACGCCGCTGGCCACTGACCGTCTTCCGCGGCATTGATCACCTCAGGGGTGCTGAGGTCTGCAAAAATACGACTCGCTGTGTCAAATATAATATTGTCTGTGTCACTCATGTTTTTAATCTCGTCCCGTCGCTTAGCGCATGCCCAGTTGTCGGGCAATCATGCCCTTGAGTACTTCGTTAGTGCCGCCGCGCAGAGTAGATGATGGCACCCGTAGAATACCTTCTCGCAACAATCCCGGCAGCAGACCATTGGCGGATGCCAGCACATTTTGCGGCAACACTGAGCGCAATTTTTCCAGCAGCTCCCGCTCAAACTGAGTACTCATATCCTTCACCAGGGCCGCCTCCATTTCAGGAGAAGCGCCTTCCTGCAGCAGACCTGCAATGCCCAGTGACATGCGGCGCAGCGTTTTAATTTTTGCCACTACCTGGCCGAGCACTTCTCGGGTTTTGTCAGTAGGGTCGTTGACCAGCAGCCGCATCGCTTCCTGCAACACGATGAAGGTGCTTAAAAATCGTTCCGGCCCGGAGCGCTCCAACGCTAACTCACCGACCACCATATTCCAGCCGCCGCCCACTTCACCCAGGACGTATTTGTCAGGTACAAATACGTCCTCAAACTGCGTCTCATTGAAGTGCACCTGGCCTCCGATATCTGCGATACCGCGTATTTGCACCCCAGGGGATTTAAGGTCGATTATAAATTGCGACAAACCTTTATGCCGGGCGTTTGTATCCAGCGGCGACGTGCGCAGCAAGGTGATCATATAGTCACAGCCATGCGCCCCGGTGGACCACAACTTGGTGCCGTTCACACGCCAGCCGCCATCCACCTTCTCTGCTCGGGTAGCGACAGATGCCAGATCAGAGCCGGTATTCGGTTCGCTCATACCGATCGCGCAAAAACATTCACCGGCGACAATCCGCGGAATCACCAGATCACGGATCTCGGGATTGGCATGCTTGATAATCTGTGGGCCGCTCTGACGGTCAGCAATCCAGTGCGCCATCACCGGTGCACCAGCGGCCAGCATCTCTTCGGTAACCACATAGCGCTCCAGAAAGCTGCGCCCATGGCCACCGTATTTTTTGTCCCAGGTCATACCCAGCCAGCCACGTTGGCCAACCTTACGGCTGTATTCAGCGCTCATGCCCGACGCCCAGCAGTCTGCCATGGGCACAAAACCGCCGTTGGCACGCTCTTCGGCGAGGAACTCCCGCACCTCTGCCCGCAGCCTGGTTGCTACTTCAGGCATTTCCACATAGGGGAAACGAAATCGGCTTACCGACATGGTTACTATCTCCTGCTTACGAATTTATTGCTATTTGACTGTATCAACTGGACGCAACGATGGTAGCTTCGGGGCGCAACACTTGTATCTGCCGGGCACGACTTTAGTACCAGCGCCCTCCAAAGACAGTAGCTACCGACGCCCAACAAATACTGACGTACTTCAGTTATCGGCGCTATACACAATAACGGGTGGGGACAGCCCACCCGTTATCACCAACCCAGGTTGTATTCTGACAACCCGTCGTGTCTGGCTTATTTGCCGATGAGGATGGCCTTTTCTTCCGTGTACTCGGTCAGCCCACTGGCGCCCCATTCACGGCCATTACCAGACATTTTGTAACCGCCGAAGGGCGCTGCGAAACTGAATGCTGGTCCATTTACCTTAACCTGACCGGCGCGTAATTGTCTGGCGATGCGCATCTGGGTATCTTTGTCTTCAGCCCATACCCCACTCGATAATCCGAAGTCGGTGTCATTGGCAATGGCTATCGCCTCGGCTTCGTCCTTGTAAGGGATAAAACACAGCACTGGCCCAAATATTTCTTCGCGCGCTATCGCCATATCATTGTTTACATCGCCAAAGATAGTCGGCCTCACAAACGCGCCCCTGGTGATTCCCTCCGGCAGCTCAACACCCCCGGTAACCAGTCGGGCACCTTCTGCCAGTCCCTTGTTAATGTAACGCACGACACTGGCCCGCGCCTGCATCGAGCTGAGCGGACCAAGAAACGAGCCCTTATCTGTCGGGTCGCCTACTACTAACGAGTCAGCCACCGTCTTGGCCACTTCAAGAGCTTCCTCATATTGGGATTCGTGAACGAGAATGCGACTCAGCTGGACACACATTTGTCCAGAGTTAAACATGGAGTCCTTGACAACATATTTCACCGCCTTGGCAATGGGCGCGTCGGCAGCGATGATGAATGGTGACTTACCGCCCAACTCCTGGCACACCCGCTTTACCGTCCCCGCCGCAGATTTAGCGATATCAATACCGACCTCGGTCGAGCCTGTAAATGACACCAAATCGATTTCCGGGTGTGAACTCAGGGTTTCACCAATCACCGACCCTTTGCCGGTTACCAGATTAAAAACGCCCGCTGGCAATCCCACCTGTTCGCAGACTTCAGCGAAAATAAACGTCGACAACGGGGTTTGCTCACTCGGTTTCAGAATACACGTACATCCCGCAGCCAATGCCGGCCCAACCTTGGCGATGACCTGGAACAAGGGGAAATTCCACGGTGTGATGAAAGAGCAGACACCGATTGGCTCCTTAACGGTGATGTAGCCACCATCGTGCTGTTTAACTTCATCCATGCTCTCTGCCAGGTCGCCAAAAATAGCCAGACCAGAAATGGGCCCGGTGACCTGTATGCCGAGGGAGAAATGTACCGGGATGCCCATCTCCTGGCTGATCAGCGAAGCCAGCTCATCCTTGCGCTCCGTCAATTTTGCACAGATGGCTTCAATATAGCCCTTGCGCTCCGCCGCCGACGTCTGTGACCAGGAGGGGAAGGCACGCCGCGCAGCCCTGACGGCTTTATCCACATCCTCGGGCAGGGCCATCGGCACTCTGGCAAAGACTTCCTCGGTAGCTGGATTGACCAGTTGTGAAACACCGTCGCCTGACGATGCGACCCACTGGCCATCGATATAAATTTTGTTGTACTCAATCATTGGAGCCCCCGTACTGATTCAATTTAATTATTGAGCGCGTCTTCCGAGCGCAGCCAACCGCCATTAAAACAAGGTATAGAACTTCTTTACCACCAGATCGTGCACCAGGCTCAGCAATGCCCCGGTTACACGACCCCAATGCACACTGCAATACCCGGGCGAGACCCGACTAGGCAAGGCCCAGCCTTGGCCGCATAAACGCCGCAATCTTGTTGATAGCATCATCCGCTTCCGGGGCATTACCTGCCATAAACTGAAACACGTGCTGCATTTCCGGAAAAATCTGAATTTCAACGTCGACACGAGCAGCTTTGGCCTGTTCATAAAAGCGGCGGGCATCGTCGAGTAAGCCTTCGTACTCACCGACCTGTATCAGGGTCGGCGGAAATCCCTTAACGTCAGCGTACAAGGGGTTAGCAAACGGATCGGTTCGCGACCCATTTTCTCCCAGGAACGCGGCAACCATGCCCTCCAGAATATCATTGCCCACCAGGGCATCCTTATCGGCGTTGGTCACCAGACTAGCTCCCTTGCCTTCCATGTCGTACCAGGGCGACAGGGGCGCACAGCAAGCGGGCAGCGGATAGCCTTTATGTCGGGCATAGAGAATCATCGAGGTACATAAATTACCGCCAGCGGAATCCCCGGTGGTGGCAATGTGCTCCGGCTTGAAACCCTGATCCAGCAACTGCGCGTAAACGGCGACCGCCTCCTCCACAATACCGGGATGAGGATTTTCCGGAGCTCGGGTGTAATCGAGCGTAAAGGTCGGACAACCCACGGCTTTGGCCAGATGGCCATACATTTTTTTATGGCTTTTGGATGAACCCACGGAAAACCCGCCGCCGTGGCAACAGATCACTACGCGACTTTTATCCGCATTTTCCGGCGTCGCCCAAACGCCCGGCACACCGGCCAGGGTCGCCTCATGGAATTTCACACCGGCGGGCTCGGTACTCAGATCCCCCCAGTCATCAAACAACTCTCTTAATTGATCCAGAGTCATGTCCCCCGTCATGGTCAGTTTACCGGACCACTCCTTATATAAATCAACGATTGCCTGCGCTTGTTTACTGGCCATTCTTCCCACCTCTAGTTTAATAATTTTTGTTTAGTCCCTTACCCATCATGTCTTTTCAACTCGGGCATCTTCGTCTACTCGTACTCAGACCACACGACCTGTTATCGGTCGCCCCCCATGCAGGCCCCCACCCAGCTCTCCTCTTACCAGCATAGTTGAAAACACTGCAGGGGATGGGTTCAAACCGCCATGCCCTGTAGTCCAATTAATTAATAGTCCAATTAATAGCCCATTTAACAGCCCATTTAGTCGCTATCATATTAACCACTGATGAGCCCAGCAAGGGGTAATTGTGCAGTGTAAGGACTTGCGTCAATCGGCACACTACCGCTGCCACCTTGCCTATGGGCCTCGCAGGCCGAACCTCGACAATGAGGACACGCTCATGACAGTACGGGTCTGCTGAGCAAAAATTTTCAGGTGCCTCCCGCAGAGGTTTGACGTTCCGTGAGGAGATTAATCTAACGTGTTGCGCCAGCGACTATTTTATTGTCGTGTAGTCGACCAATCTCGACACTGCTCAGACCCAGCTCTTCGGCAAGAATCTCATCGGTGTGCTGACCGACAGCTGGCGCTGGTCGCGCTTGCTGTCGTGTAAATCCATTGAACTGTAGAGGGCTGGACGGCATCAGGTATGCGCCGATACCAGGCTGTTCGACATTCTGGAACATCGGGTTATCGGTAGAGCATTCCGGATCGGTCCCCACCAGCTCAGCAACGCTTTGATATTTACCCCAGCACACGTTGTTGTCGTCAAACAAAGCCGTGACGTCCGCGAAATTCCGCGCGCTGAACCACGGCGTCAGCAGCGCCGTAATATCTTCGCGCGCCTGAAAACGATTGCCCTCCTCAGCTAAATCCAGCTCAAGGCGCTCACCCAGCTGCGCGAACGCATCCGCCAGCCCGGTGGACTTCACAATGCCTTGCCACTGACTGCCGGTCAGCCCAACAATCATCACTCGACGACCATCCGCAGTCACGAAATCCTTACCGTAGGCACCAAACAGATAGTTGCCGTAAGCCGGCCGTTCCTGACCATTTATTTGCACCTCAGCAATAAAACCAAGATTGCCGAGGGTGGCCAGCGCCACATCGGCCAGCGCGAGTTTTATCATCTGCCCGTTGCCGGTGATGCGCCGGTGCCGCTCCGCGGCAAGCAAGCCCAGCGCCAGGGTTTGACCGGTAATCACGTCCCACGCCGCCAGCACATGGTTCACTGGCTCACCGGAAGCGCCCGTCATATAGGGAAATCCAACCTCACAATTGACCGTGTAATCCACTGCCGAACCGCCATGACGATCACCAGTCAAGTTCATATAAACCAGATCAGCCCGGTGCTTGCGTAAATTTTCGTCGCTCAACCATCCCCGTGCGGGGAAATTGGTCAGTAACAGGCCACCCTCGTCTCCGGGCGCAGTAATCAGCCGGGTAAGAATCTCCTGCCCCTCGGGCTTGCGAAAATCAACGGCAATGGAGCGCTTACCCTTGTTTAATCCGGCCCAGAACAGGCTCTGGTTGTTTTTGTCGACCGGCCAGCGACGATAATCAAGGCCACCGCCAATCATGTCGAAACGGATGACATCCGCGCCCAGCTGCGCCAGAGTCATAGCCCCGGACGGGGCCGCGATAAAGGCCGCGCCCTCCACTACTCGCAAACCAGAGAGTATATTTTCCATTGTCTTAATCTCCCCTGTGGGCTTATGCACTTGTGGGCAGGTGCAACTATAAGCCTATGCAATCAATTCAAGGCCCATGCAAGCAATTCACTTCGGCAATACTGTTATCAATGGCCTGACACACCAAACCTCACCAGGCGCGGCATCGACTCTGCACCAAGCCCCAACAAAGCCCCTCGCCTGAAGCGGTATTGGATCAACACCAACACTTGCTCAGGGATATGACGAAGTCGTAGTCAACAAACAACTTCATGATTAATAAAAAAAGGGCCGAACCTGGTCGCCCCTTTTTATCTTTAATTTGTACCGTTAAACAATCTTCACCCAGGCGCTTCCAGTAATTGTCCCTGTGGCAATCAAACCGGATCCCAGCTGAAAATATCCTGGGAACGATGCAGCGGGTAAAAATGGCTTTCCAGTTGCGGCATTGCCGTTTCAAAAATACTGTCGATAGTCCAGCCGTCGCCACAATGGCTAGACCTGACCGGGCGAGATTGACTCATAAGAAATATTTCATTCATCCGCACCGCGAAAATCTGCCCGGTAATGTGCGCGGCTTTATCGCTACACAGCGCCGCGGCGACAATGCCGACTTTCTCGGGCACCATTTTTTTAAGTTTTTCAACACGCGCCACCTGATCGGGGGTGTCGGCGGGAATACTCGCCGTCATACGGCTCCAAGCAAAAGGCGCAATACAGTTAGATCGCACGTTATAACGCTGCATATCCAGAGCAATGGACTTGGACAGCGCCGCAATACCGGCCTTGGCGGCTGAGTAATTGGCCTGACCAAAGTTGCCAATCAAACCCGATGTTGAGGTCATGTGGACGCAGACACCACCTTCCTGATTACGAAAGTGCGTGGCCGCAGCGCGACTGACATTAAAACTGCCTTTCAGATGAACATTGATCACCACGTCCCAGTCTTCCTGCGTCATTTTGTGAAAAATGACATCACGCAAATTTCCGGCGTTATTGATCACACCACTGACGCTGCCAAAACTGTCGACCGCCTGAGTGACCATCTTGTTAGCACCTTCCCAGTCCCCCACGCTATCGGTATTGGCGACTGCATCAACGCCAAGCGCCTTCGCTTCGGCGACCACTTCTTCGGCGACATCCCGGTCGAGATCGTTAACCACCACGTTGCCCCCAGCTCTGGCCACCTCAAGCGCGATAGCGCGACCTATACCTCGTCCAGAACCAGTGACGACAATTGATTTTCCGGCCAAATGTTTCGTTTCACTCATGGCTTATTTTCCTCCGTTAAACATTCAATATAGACAAATAACCACCGACCCAAACGGGCAGCGCTATCTCGTGATCAAACCAGCTTCCCGGTGACAGGCTGCTGCTTATCGGCGGATACGCTGGCGGACACCTCACTAGAAGCGCCGGCAATCAGTTCTCTTGAAATAACCTTGAGGGCCAGTGTTTCTTCCGCCCCTTCAAATATCGACAGCACCCGCGCGTCGACAAAATAGCGACTCACCGGCACTTCTTCCGCATAACCCATACCGCCGTGTATCTGTAAGGCCTCCCGCGTCACCCACTCGGCGGCCCGACAGGCAAACAACTTAACCAGACTGGCCTCCATTTTACCGCCACCGGCATCAACCTTGCGCGCTACCGCATAACTGAACTGTCGGGATGCCAGCAAATTGGTAATCATACGGCTGAGCTTTACCAGCGTCAGTTGATAATCGGCAATCGGCTGAGCAAAGACCTTGCGGCCTTTGGCGTAGGCCGTGGCCTGCTCGCAGGCAGCCTGCATCACACCAGCGGCGCGAGCTGAGGTTTGCATGCGTCCGCCGGTCAGCCCCATCATGGCGTAGTAAAAGCCCTTGCCAATACCTGCCTCGCGGCCGACCAGATTTTCATCCGGAACAAAATAATCCTGAAAGCTGACATCGAAGGAATGCATCCCCCGGTAACCCAGCGTTGCAATGGCATTGCCGGCTAACGTGCCGCTGCTGCCCAGAGGTGCCGAGTCCTGATGAACATCAAATTGATGGCCTTCGGTGCGGGGCTTTTCAACCAGGAAAAAACTCAGCCCTTTATAACCCTCACTCTCAGTACCGGTGCGCGCCAGCGTTAACATCACGCTTGCCGTGCCGGCAAAGGTACACCAGGTTTTGTTGCCGTTGAGCAACCAGCCACCGGCGGTTTTAGTCGCCTTAAGCCTGGCTGAAGCCAGATCCGACCCGTAATCAGGTTCCGTGAGGGAAATCGCGCAGAGGGTTTCGCCGCTGGCGATTTTGGGCAACCAGTATTTCTGTTGCTCCTCCGTACCGCCCTTGAGCAGGGCCCGGGCGAGAATCTCTGGCCGGGTAATCAAACTGCCGGCAGCGCCGAGTGAACCTCGGGATAACTCCTCGGTAACTAAAATCATATACAGGCTATCGTCACCCGCGTCCGGTTGCAGGCCACCAAAACGCTCGGGAATGGAAATACCGAAACAGCCCATTTCGCGCAGTGGTTGCAAAATTTCTTCCGGGACATCAAGGTCCTGGCGGTGGATGTCTTCGGCCAGAGGCATCACGACCTCACTGGCAAACCGCCGGAAAGTATCGCGGATAATCAGCTTTTCCTCGTCGAGGTTGGCAGGTAAATAGTCACCTTCGCGGTTGATCAGGGCTGCACCCAATGCCGCCATGCGTGCGCCAGCCAGATAGAAATCCGTCAAACCCAGGGCGTCACTCTTCGCCAGTGCGCTGGCGACTAACTGACTGGTTAGCCCATAGTCTGCCGGTCGACTGCCCAGTCGCGTGGCAATGGATTTGGTCGATTCGGCCACAAACTGACAGGCAACCCAGACCGCCAGTGCGTCCTCGTGACAAACTTCACGGGCATAACCAATCAGGTTTTGCGAAGCGCTTTGTTCAGCAACACAGAACGAAATATCGTAACTGACCAGCTGATTTTCATCGAGCAGGGTCGGCGACAGCTGACCATCAACACTGCACACGTGTTTCAGGTGGCTCAACGCAACATCGATCAGCTGATTGATTTCGCCGAGGGAAGCGTGCGCGATATCGAGGTCTGCTACAGCAGAACCAGAAAGGGTTTCCATCTTTTACGCTCGTGTATTTATGTGCTCATTAGTGCCCAGACAGACGCCCCTCGTCATGAAGACACCTGCTTTTCGGGGCCTTACATGACCCGATCAGGAACACGGGGCGAGCGGTTGGACAAAACCGTCGGCGTAGCCATCAGGCAGAACCGTTGGGCAAAACTGTCGGCAGCAACCATTGACGCAAACCGTTGGCGGAAACAATGCCCTGCGCGCGGCACCGGGCATATTCCTCGCCGCTCGATGGCGTAATCGATTAGACGTCGTATTGCCCAATAATGGCTACGCTCACCACATTCTGATGGGGGAAGCCACCGAGATTATGCGTCAGGCCCAGCTTCGGATTTGCCAACTGGCGGTCGCCCGCACGACCACCCAACTGCAGGTACATTTCGTACAACATTCGCAGACCGGATGCCCCGATCGGATGACCAAAACATTTCAGGCCACCATCAATCTGGCAGGGCACTTCGCCATCAGCATCGTAAACGCCGTCGAGGACATCTTTCACCGCACCGCCATCTTCGGAAAGAAACAAATCTTCCATGGTCACCATTTCAGTGACCGAAAAGCAGTCATGGACTTCGGTCATGCTGATTTCCTTGCGGGGATTTTTGATGCCCGCTTCTTCATAGGCTCGCTTGGCAGCGATGCGGGTCGTCGCCACGTAGGAACCGTCCCAGTTGCCAAAACCACCCTCTTCACCGTTTGAAGCGCACAACTGCAAGGCCTTGACGCTGACAAGATCCTTTTTACCCAGGCTGCGCGCCATTTCGGGCGTTGTCACGATCGCACAGGCCGCACCGTCACTGACGCCACAACAATCGAATAAACCAATCGGTTCAGCGATCATCGGCGCGTTCATGGCCTGCTCTATCGAAATCGCACGACGCAGATGTGCCTTGGGGTTCTTGGCGCCATTGGCGTGACTCTTCACCGACACATGGGCCATGGCCCGCTTCAGGTCTTCCTTACTGGTTCCGTACTTGGCGCGATAACCCGCCGCCAGCTGGGCAAACATGCCTGGCGCCGACAGGTTGGGGTAATACATATCATTGCTGACCCCGCGCGAACGCTGCGGTAGACCACCGTAGCCAGTATCCTTAAGCTTCTCAAAGCCCAGGGCCAACGCTATATCGCAGGCCCCGGAGGCGACAGCATAGGTGGCGGCGCGAAACGCTTCGGTGCCACTGGCGCAGTAATTTTCCAGTCGCGTCACCGGGATATAAGGCAAACGCAAGCCCATACTCAGCGGCATGGCACCCGGGCCAACGCTAAAGGCATCGACACCGGTCGATTGCCACGCCGCCTGAATCTGACTCTTATCAATGCCCGCATCGGCAATACATTCTTCAAAAGCCTCGGCCATCAGGTCAGCGGGTTCACATTCCCAACGCTCACCAAACTTGCTGCAACCGGCACCTAAAATAACAACTTTGTCTCTGATTCCACTGGCCATCTCAATGATTCCTCGCGATTACCTAGCTATGAATTGGCTATCTCGGTTACCTGGCAGGTACAGCTTTCCAGAAATATTTCCGAAAACCCCGCTGACTGTCAATCTGCTTGATACGAAAATGCACGCTCACCTCCGCGCCCGTATCAAAAGTCTCCGGATCTACTTCCGTCATGTCCATCATAATCCGGCCACCGCCCTCGAATACTACCAGACCAAAATAAGCTGGCGGATTAAAATCAAACGTCAGGCGGTCGGCGGTCCATGTTGCAACATGACCCGTTGCGCCAGACATCGGGTAATCTTCCTGGGTATGGTAGGCGCCACACTCAGGATTGACACAGTAATTGTGTTTTGGCATTTGCACAGTCTGGCACGCCGAACACTTGCCGCCGATAAAACCGTTGACCAGCCCCCGGTTGCGGTACATGGCGGACAAAAACGCCGTTTTATCTGTATCCGCCCGCTTGCCCAGGTCCTTGTCGAGCAAATTATTGAATGACTGAAACTTGTTGTAGTTTTCTTCGGCAACACCCCGCGCCAAATGGCCGGATACACCGACCAGGGGCTTTTTACTGGCAATGGTATCTGTTGCCCGAAACAGCAGAACGTCACAACCCTGACCAAAACCCGTCACCAGAATCAGATCGCCAGGGGCCGCCTGCTCAAGTCGGTGAGCCAGCAACACCAACGGTTGCGCGGTGCCGGCAATGCCAGCCGATTGCAGCAGGTTATCAGCGACGGCAGCATCGCTAATCCCCAGGCTTTCAGCCACCGCAGCGGGCACACGCCCCTGATCAGTCGGCAGAATAAAATGTCTGATATCTGCAGGATCAACCTTCGCCTTGCTCAATAGGCTGCTCACCGCGCGACGCAGTATGCCCATATAGCCAATATCACGCACCCAGCGCTCTTCCCAGCCGTAGTCGAAATCTTCACCCTCCGCCCGGTAGTGATCGATCATGTCCGTGGCCTGTGTGAAGCTCGCAACCAGCTCGGCGATAACATTCTCCGTGCCCACAGCAATAGCGGCGGCACCGTCGCCAAACAACATTTCGTCACGGGAGGCACACTTCGACAGGCGGTGTTCAGCAGCCACAACGACGGCCGTACCTCGTCCCGCCGCGGCAACATCCAGACCCGACAAAAGCGCCGAGGTGCTGGCCCGCTGCGACGACGTAACATCCATCGTGCGCAGATCAGCGGTCTGCAAATTCAGCGCTTCGGCTACAATCACAGAATGCTGCCGATCCGCAAAGGGCAGGCTGGTGGAAGCAAGAAATAATGCCGCGGGTGTCTGCCCTGAAGCACGCCCCATACAATCGGCGTAGGCCTCGGTCGCCATGGTGACGGCATCTTCATCCCAGTTACACATGGCCTTTTCGCCCTTACCCAGGCCAACCAGCCCGGAATCGAACCAACCGTTGGCATCGGCGATGACCTTCTTTTGCAGCCGCAAGCGAGGCAAATAAGCACCGTAAGCTGTAATTCCTACCATAATCTGTCCTGCGTTAGAAATGAGTAAATCCTGATCTGGATGCGTATCTATAACGTGGGAAGCCTAACCATACGGTCGGACACAATTAAAACTGTCGAAGCCTGGCACCACGGAGCTGATCATTTTACCCGCAAGTGGGTAATGATAGGAAGGGACGCGCCAGGATGGTGAGGTCGAAATCGCTCTGAACCTCCCCATTCCTCGATTAAAGGCGGCTACCCACTCAGGAGCGGAACCCATTTCCTGCACCCGTTGTAGTGGTCACGTACCTGAATGTGTTGCAGAGTTGGCCAGGTTGCACTCAGGCTACCGACGGCTATCAAAGAAGCTGAAGACGCTGTCACCCTAATAAATACGCAGGAGCCTATATTATATCGTCGCTCCAGTGGCGGAGCCCAACCCGCACTAACCAATCTCTTTGGCTGGCATTGATAACCTGGTCTGTGTCAGTCACACTGCTTGCCCAACTGGGTGGCTGCAGGTAATCCAGTGGAACAACAAAGCAGTGTAGTAAAACTGATTAATATCCTTCAAAGTGACGCGCTGCTCTTAGTTGATTGATTATTCATTGGAATAAATTCTAATAACGAGGAGTGATCATGGCTAAAGAACAAGAGTCAAGCAACACGCAACTATTCGATATCGGTGATATCCAGGTCGCCAAGGTCGTCGACACCATAGAGTCTTTCAGCCCCAAATTGCTCTACGTAGAAAAGGATCGCAGCTCATTTGATCCCCACCTCGATTGGCTACAGCCGCATTTTCTCGATGACGAGAAAGGCATGCTGTTGAGCATTCACAGCTTCGTTTTAAAAACTCGACATCACACGATTATGGTCGATACCTGCGTAGGCAATCATAAAACCAACTCGGGCTTTCCTCAGTGGAACAACCGCGAAGGCAACTACCTCGCCGAGCTGACCGCTGCAGGCTGTCGACCAGAAGATGTGGATTTCGTATTTTGTACCCATATGCATGTCGACCATACTGGCTGGAACACTCAACTTAAGGATGGTCGTTGGGTACCCACTTTTCCCAACGCCAAATATCTATTTAACCGAGGTGAGTGGGATTGCTGGAAAGATTCTGACAACGAACACAACCGCGCAGTTATTGAGCAGAATATTCTACCCATCATTGAAGCAGGTCAGGTGCAATGGGTCGACAATGCTTGGGGTATCGATGACCAGATATCACTAGTACCCACTCCCGGCCATACCCCTGGTCATT
>JBFIEE010000022.1:0-50297 GCA_041603535.1 Porticoccaceae bacterium | reverse complement strand
TGCCACACCGAGCAGGTGCCCAGCGGATCCCACGAAATCTGGGCATCCATGTGGGTGTGACCGTCGATAAAACCGGGGGAGACTATCTGCCCTGTGGCGTCGATGGTTTCCCTGGCCTCGCCAGTAACAACGCCGATGGTTTTAATCTTGCCATCGACAATGCCAATATCGGCCTGGAAGCGGGGCGCACCAGTGCCGTCTATTACCGTGCCATTTTTAATCACAATATCGTACGTCATGTCATATTCTCCTGATGCAACTCACACACCTTTAATAAGCAGTTTCGTAATCTCATCCAGGTTCAGGGCTGAAAAATAAACATTCTGCCCGTGCCGTGTCCTACAACAGATGAAGCCAGCCGTCTCACCAACATTTGCCACTGTCGTTCCGTTGTTAGCGCTGTCCGAGGCGCCCCAACACGGGGAACCCAAAATTCTGATATCGGATTAAGCATAAACCACGCTTTTGCTGATTTCTATGTCTAATTTCCGCGCGTTGCAAATGATTTATATCAATGGCCTGAAAAATAAATGACTGTATTCCGTACCGAGCCGCTGTTCTGACACACCATATACCGTCGCTGTCAGGCACACAAAGATTGTGTATTTTCGGCCTATAAAATCCAGTTTATATATACGTTAAGCGCAGTGACCGCCAGATATTAATCAGGTAAGAACGCTTTCCGCACGCCCGGCATAAACTGGCATCACTCCACCAGTCGACAGGAAAGCAAAACTCCAGGTCAACTGGCGGCAAAGCTGCGCAATAGTGCCGAGCTTTGCCGTATCAGTCAGCTTCCTGTTCCGCGTTCTGCCGACGACCTTCTAACCTGCCAATTCGGCAATTGATCAGCCCTGTTTACCGATCAGGCCTCATTTGTCATCACCACCGTGCCGCTGGCGCCGAACATACCGCCAACACCGTGACAGACTGAAATTTTCGCACCATCCACCTGAGCCGGTGCAATACCCCGCATCTGCCGCACACTTTCCTGGAGGGCGTACATGCCATACATACCCGAATGCATGTAACTCAAACCGCCGCCGTTGGTATTCATGGGCAATGCGCCACCGGGCGCTGTATTACGTTCCCAGATAAACTGCCCCGCCTCACCAGGCTTAACGAAACCAAGGTCTTCAAGCCCGTAAATCGGCAAATGCGCGAAAGCATCGTAAATCATCAGATGATCGACATCGCCGTGGCTGATGCCCGACTCCTGGAACGCCCTGGCGCCAGATACTCGAAAAGCCCGCGATGAGGTGAAGTCCGCCATCTGGCTGATCATTGGCGTTTCGACGCTCTCGCCCGTGCCGAGTATGTAGACAGGTTTGGTCGGGAAGTCTTTGGCCCTTTCAGCAGTGGTCAGGATCAGCGCACCACCACCGTCGGTCACCAGACAGCACTCGAGCACATGAAAAGGATAGGCAATCATCCGCGATTCGAGTACATCCTGTACTGTAATCGGATCGCGTTGGCTGGCCCGCGGATTCATCGCCGCCCATTCACGCTGCACCACCGCAACATTAGCCAGTTGTTCGTGGCTCAGACCCCGCTCTTTCATGTAGCGTAACACCGGGATCGTAAACATGGTCGGTGGGCCCAGACAACCAAAGGGAATTTCAAACTGCCCCGCCAGGCTAGCAGGGTTGTTACCCATCGCCTTACTGCCGATCCAGGAGCGTCCGCTTTCACCATGCGTAATCAGCACCGTGGTGCACAAGCCCTCATTGATGGCCGCCGCCGCATGGCGCAGATGAATCATGAAGGAACATCCACCCACCATGGTGCCGTCTACCCAGGTGGGCGTGATACCGAGATAGTGAGCCAGATCCGTCGGCCATTCCGCCGCACAGGCAATGCCATCGATATCTTTCGGGCCAAGGCCGCACTCTGCCATCGCGTTCAGGGCGGCATCCGCATGCAACTGGATTTGCGATGTATCGGGGATTTTACCCAGCTGGGTCGTTTCAGCGGCGCCGACAATGGCTATTGAGCGAGGTTTCATTGCGCACCCCCTACCGGCCGAAACCTCGGCAGCGTTATGTTATCGCTCACTGCGTCAAATACCACCTCGACCGGCATATCCAGTACCAGCGCCTCAGGTGTTTGCTCCACTTCAACAATATTGGTCATCATCCGAGGGCCTTCGGCAAGCTCGACCACGGCAATAGAGTAAGGCTCGTCAATCCATTTGGGTAAGCGGTGGTTAATCACATAGCTATACAGTACACCCTTGCCGCTGGCCCTGATGACGGATACCTCCCTGGAAGCACAGTCCGGACAAAAAGGTCGCGGTGGGAAATAAATATGCTCACAGGCGTCGCACTGCTGCAAAAGCAATTGTCCAGCCCTGGTGCCATCCCAGAAGTGCTGGGTTTCCGGCGTCGGCTGGGGTAGTGTTTTGGGATTGATGGCCACGGGTTTTCCTTATCGATTGTAGTGTTAGAAGCTTACTTGTCCACACACCCAAGGCGTCGTAACGCCAGGCTTGTCTGGCAAAAATAATGCTGTAGAGGAGGCTGATTGTCATTACTTTACCCTGCTTTGTCGAGGTTGGTGTAACCGGTCCTGTACTGGCTTCTGTCACAGTGCGCCAACAGTGGTGTATATTTAGCCCGGTATCAATCTGTGCTGATAACAGGAATTTCCATGAGAACAGTCTGGCCCCGTGCATTCCCAGGTTCGCTCTGTACATGCACGTTTATAGTTACTGTTCGTGGTTGCCCTGAATATCATTGACCCAACAAAATAACGGAAGGAAAAATCATGACTATCAGATATGACAACCGCGTCGCCGTCGTCACCGGTGCAGGTGCCGGGCTTGGCCGCAATCATGCACTGTTTCTGGCCTCAAGAGGTGCCAAAGTGGTCGTCAATGACCTTGGTGGCGCCGTCGACGGCAGCGGCAGTTCGGCGACGGCTGCGGAGCGCGTGGTTGATGAAATCAAAGCTGCTGGCGGCGAAGCGGTGGCTAACGCGGACTCGGTGGCCACACCGGACGGCGCTGCAGGCATCATTCAAACAGCCCTCGATACCTGGGGAAAAATAGATATTCTGATTAACAATGCAGGCAATCTGCGCGATAAAAGCTTTTCCAAGCTGGAGCCGGCAGATTTTGATGCGGTGGTGAACGTGCACCTGTCAGGCTCTGCCTATTGTACGCTGGCTGCTTGGAATCACATGAAAGACGCCAATTACGGTCGCATCGTCATGACCACGTCGGCTGCGGGTTTGTTTGGCAATTTTGGCCAGGGCAATTATGCGGCTGCCAAACTTGGCGTGGTGGGCTTGATGAACGCCCTCAAGCACGAAGGCGCCAAATACAACATCAACGTCAACACCGTTGCGCCGATGGCGCTGACCCGCATGACCGCTGACATCATGTCCGACAAAATTAAACCACTGGTCAAACCCGAGTTCGTCACGCCACTGGTAGCCTGGTTTTGCGCGGAGGAAAACACTACAACCGGCGATGCGGTGGAAGCTGGTGCGGGTTACTACGCTAAAGTACAAATCGTCGAAGGTGCCGGCACTGTCCTCGGCGGCGGCGAGATACCCTCACCGGAAGATATTCGAGCCAACTACGACGCCATCACCGATATGAGCCAGGCTCAGCCCTATGCCTCAGCTAATGATGTGATGCGTCATATTTTCCGTTCACTAAACCCCAGGTAATATTCACGGAGTCCAGGGCTCAGCCTGAAACCGACTGTAAACCTGAGCAGCAAGCCAAAGATTCGGGACGGCGTAGATACCGTCCCAGATCTTCATTTTGCATTTAAATGCTGGCCTGTATCTCGTCTCGGCTTAGAGCTGGCGTATCACGTCCTGAACTGTGGCTTACGCTTTTCGAGAAAGGCCTTGATCCCCTCTCGACCATCGACACCACCAGCCAGAGCCGAAATAGCGCGAGACTCTTGTTCCATTTGCGATTCAAGCCCCTCAGTCGCGCCGGACAGAATCAGCCGTTTAGTTTCGCCATAAGCAATGGTAGACCCCTGTGCCAGTTTGCCCGCCATTGCCATCGCAGCGTCCATTAGTTGGCCATCTGGCACAACCTGGTTGATTAAACCCCAATCCAGGGCTTGCTCGGCCGTCAAAACCGTATTTAGCAGAGCCATCTCCTTGGCACGGCGCATACCCACTATTTTTGCCAGATAAAAACTTGCGCTGCCATCAACGGGCAATCCCGCGTTGGTGTAGGCCATGGTAAATTTTGCCGACTCTACGGCAATTGCCAGATCCGTGGTCAGCGCCAAACTTAAACCGCCACCGGCGGCCGTGCCATTTATGGCAGCAATAACCGGCGGCGCCATACGATTAAATTTTGCAATCGCGCCGTGAAAAAGTTGCGTGACGAGTTTTAAATGCCGCGATATGTTGTCGCCCTGCTCAGCGAAATCCTTAAGCCCCCCGCCGACTGAAAACATACGTCCCTTGCCGGTAAGCACAACCGCGCCGATGGCCGGATCTTCGTCGCAGGCAATGGCTTTTTCGAGCAACTCCTGAACCATGCCATGCACCACCGGATTACCTTCATCCGGTCGGTTGAGCGTAATTACGCCGACACCGTCGATAACTTCCAGGCTCATGTGTTTGTCTGTCATGTTCGTTGATCCCCGAGCGGTTAATGGTAAATTTGATATCGAGCAATTGCGCTTCAAAGAAACGCCCTGTTCTGTATCTGTGAAGACTATATCTGTCGCAAAATCAACCTCGCTTCGCTGACAATGGAGCCATCAACCCCAGTCCTTTTTGGATACATCCCAGTATCTTGCCGCATAAATAAACGGTGTATCTATAATCGCGATTAACACCTTAAACACATATTTCGCCATGGCGAGCTGCACTGCGGTGGCCAAATCAACAATACCCCACCATACCACCAGACAATAAATCGACGTATCTATAAGCTGTGAAAGCATGGTCGACAGATTGTTGCGCAGCCACAGATGCCGACCTTCGGTTTTGGTCTTGATAACATGAAATATCCACACATCAAAACTCTGACTGATCAAATATGCGAGCAGTGACCCGAGCACAAAGCGGGGCGTGAAATCAAACAACGTGGTCATCGACTGATGAATCTTATTGGCAAACTCGGCCGTTTTAATCTCGTTTGATGGCGCGAATTTCAGACTCAGCGAGATCATCACGATAATAATCAAACTGACCGCGAAGCCAATCAGCACAGCGCGGTTAGCCTCCCGTCTGCCGTAGCGCTCGCTTAAAAGGTCAGTGGCAAAATAAATACCCGAATAAAGGATGACCCCGACGCTCGTCTGCATGCCCAGCACCTGGGTAAGCTTGGGGCCCTGCAAGTTAGCGAGCAATAAGCTCAGCACCACACTGGCATAAAGCCCCTGCTTGCCGAAAATACGAAAGAGTAATATCGCCGCACCCAAATCCACACAAACCGTGAATAACCACAGGGTTGTGTGCTGGTCAACCGCCACTCGAGTTAATCCCCTTACTCGTCACTAAAGAAATTCCCGCCATTCCACTTGTGGATCGCGGATAGCAAACGGCCCGCCCGCAAGGGGGCAGGCCATCAACTATCCAACGACCGCTATACGACGATCTCAGTTAGCCAGATGATAAAGTTCCTTAACATTGTCGTGTAACAACATGTCCTGCTGTGCCTGTGGCAGGGGCGCAACATACTTCTGCAGTAACTCCTGTGACCAGGGCCAGGTGGAATCACTGTGTGGGAAATCATTCGCCCACATGATGCGTCGGGGATTCATGGACTCGAGCATGGTAAAAGCCACGATATCGTCCTGAAAGGTCAGGTAGATATTCTCCAGAAAATATTCACTGGGCATTTTATCCAGTTCGGCGCCACGCAAACGGAAGCGGTGGCGGTTGTAGGTGTGATCCAGACGGTAGACGAAATGCGGCACCCAGCCCGCGTCAGCTTCAACGCAGACGATTTTCAGTTTAGGGTTCCGCATAAACACGCCGGAATTAACGAACATGCTCATAATGTCCTGGTTGGCGCGAATAATCGCATACCCTGAGTTGATACTGGTGCCGCGAAACTGCATTGACTTCATTTCGCCGGAGGTCAGTATGTGGAAGCTGAGGGGTAACTCCAGATCGATGGCTGCCTGCCAGAAACTGTCAAACATCTCGTGATCATAATCGACATCGGGAATAGCCGGCATGCCCGGTAACATGACCCCCTTGAGGCCAAGGGCCTTGATTTTGCGTAGATCCTCAATACCTTCATCAATACTGCGCAGAGGTGTCTGACCGAGGCCAACCAGGCGCTGGGGCGCATAATCACTAAACTCCGCCATCCACAAATTGTAGGCGTCCATACAGGCCTTTTTATAATCGTGATCAGCCAGATTGCATATCTCCATGCCCACTGAGGGATAAATCACCTCTGCGGCAATGCCATCCCTGTCCTGGTCGAGGAGGCGCGCGGCGGGATCCCAGCCACCTTTATGCAACTTTTCAAACTTCGCGCCCTTCGTCGATAACTCCTGAGGGGGTATACCAGCGGCCGAAATCAGGCTGAGCGGGATCGCCTTCTTGATACCCTTTATTTCGAATATATCGCCACGCACCGGGTCGTGAACAACACGCGGCGCAACATCCAGGTATTTTTTGTCAATACGATCAACGAAAGTCCCAGGGGGTTCACAGACATGGGAATCCGACGAAATAATTGGTTTGAACATTAGTTACTCCTCAATATTATCGCGCTGCATGTAAAGATCGCGCTACATGTAATGTTTAAGGCCAGAAGATGGAATACAGCTTAGCCGACAGTCTCATCTGGCGCTAGCTCAAGCGCTTGCTGCGCCATAGGCAGACAGTGGGGCATTAACTGCTCGGAAGCTTTCTCTGACCTGCACCCAGCTTGTCGAATTTCAACAAAAGATAAATGGCAAACGCCGGATTACCCAGCAAATTAGCCGCAACAAACCACAGGGCTGCGGTCTTTACCGAGCCCTCGATCCCATAGACCAGAATCGCAAACAATAAAAACCCAAACAGCAAATCCGAAGTAATCTGAAATGCCCAGGTCTCCCGCTGACTAAATATCTCCAGAAACGTCGTCAGCATCGGATCAGCAAGAATAACGGGGATAGTAAGCAGCAGATGCAAAGTTAAGCCAAGCATTACAATTATCTTTGCAGTTTTCATAGTCTAACTCCCTTTGCCTGTGGGTTGTTGGTGTCGCCTGCTTATCGAAACGATCTGTTTATCGGCGCGGCCTGTTTATTGGTGCGGCCTATTCTGGCAACAGCCCGGTGTTTATTCAACGCGATAATGCTGATTTATGATCCCCATCGACCACCAGCACAGATTTCCTGGTTCTTAATAAAGTGACCTGTATCCCGTCGCGGGGGCCACGCCAGAGCCGAATCGCTGACGCACAACCATGGTTCGGGGGGCAACCTAGTTTCAGGGGGGAAAAATGGAGCTTGGCTGTACGGCAGATAGGTGTAGAATGATTTCTGCCGTCGTCAAAGGCGCACCCACAATCACTCATTCATCCTTAGATACAGGACGTAACGCGGCTAACGTAAATTACATTGAGGCATGCATCATGAGCAACGCAACGTCAATTAAACCTCTTACACTTTCTGGCATTAACACCCGTGATATCAAATGGACGCATTTCGAAGCGGACCCCAAGTTCGACTACCCTATTGACTACCAGATAGGCATCCTCGGTACCGCGCCCGACGGGAGTTCTGTTGATTTTCTCGGCAAATGGGCACCTAACTCGTACTGCCACTACCATCGACACCTTGGCGACACCACCTCACTGATACTGGAAGGCGAGCACCACACCGTTGAAATGACAGACGGTGGAGAAGTCCACAAAATACGTCAACCTGGCGACTACGCGCGCAAACCCGGTGGCGATTTGCACATGGAATATGCAGGTCCGGAGGGTTCCCTGGTATTTTTCAGTATGCAAGTCGTGGATGGCCAGATATTCGAAGTCCTCGGCAGGGGCGACAGGGTGCTCGCGGTGCCGACTTTTGAGGACTTTGTTGCCGGACGCCTTGCCAGCTAAGGCGTCAGAGCGCATTCGTTAAGTTTTCCCCACGCTCACAAACCGCAAATTCGATGCATCCGTGCCGGTTTGCGGTTTGTGAGCGCTAATGAGCTTGCGCTGCGGCCTAAATAACCCCTTTGTCAGTCAGTTGCTTTATCGCGGCATCCTCGTAACCCAGTTCTCGCAAAATATCGCTGGCGTCTGCGCCTAGCTCCGGCCCTACTTTTGCTGGCACCTTCGCTGAACCCTGTACCCAGAAAGGGCTGTTAACTTGCTGGCCACGACCAAAGTTATGCCCTTCAACATCGATAAACATATCGTTAAGTAACGCCTGCGGGTCATTCACCACCTCTTCAAACGTGGCGACAACGCTGAATGTGACGTTGTTATCACGCAGCCGTTGCTTCCATTCCGCGCTATCACGCGAGCGAAAAACCTCCCGAAGAATGGGTGCCAGCGCCTTACCGTTCTTGTGGCGTATCCCTTTCTCGATAAAACGTGGGTCTTCAGCCAAATCAGCTCGATCTATCGCCTTAATGAAATACGGCCAGTTCTTTTCTTCCTGCAAAACGATGATCGATAACCAGCGATCATCCCTGGTCTGATAGTGATTAACCAGTGCATTCCCCGGACCGCTGACATTCATGCGTTTTGCCGGAGCGGTGCCAGCTAGCACACCAGATAAATTGCTGGCCGCCGCCCACAGGCCATTAGCCATCAGGCTGCTGTACACCTTGCTGCCCTTACCTGTGCGCTCCCGCTGATACAGCCCCGTCATCACGCCGGCATACATGGTCATGGCGCTGGGGTGATCACCCATTGCAATAGCTGGCAGTGTTGGCTCACTGTCGGCAGTGCGCACAATGTCCATTAACCCGGTGCGCGCCCAGTAGGCGTTGCCGTCAAAACCGGGCGTATTGGCATCATCCCCCTTCTCCCCATACCCGGTGATTTGCGCATAAACAAGCCGCGCGTTTTCTGGCAGCAGATCTTCGTAACGAATCTTCAGTCGCTCGAGCACATTGGGAGGGAAATTAGTGACCAGCACGTCCGCCTCCCGCACCAGTTTGAGCAGCACCTCACGGCCTTCGGGTTGCTTCATATCAAGCGCTATGCTGCGCTTATTACGATTATCCTGTTGCCATAAATACGGAAATTCAAGTGGCATAAATGGTGGTGATTTATGCGCATGGCGCATCGGATCGCCTGTACCTGGCGACTCAATCTTGATAACGTCGGCACCAAAATCCGACATAATGGCAGTACAGCCGGGGCCAAACACGAACGTCGCTATCTCCAGCACTTTTATCCCATCAAGCAAGGGTTGTGAATCGACCATAAAACTTCTCCTTTTATTTTTAGCTTAGCTTACGTTTTTAGCCCGGCTGGTATTTTTAACCCCGTTTAGCGCAGGATAAAAAGCGCTGGGTACACTCTTATAGTCCTGAAAAATGCGCTTATTTGTATGCCAATGTCAATCGCCGTTTTCGAAAATACTTTAGCCAAGCCCTGCGCTAGCACCCGCGCACCCCACCCATCCAAGGTAGAAAGTATGGAGTAATACCCGCAACAGGTGTAGATTGACCAGTAATGTCAGGCTACGGATTCGAGCTTATACTACCGCGGATCGTTCCAGATAAATAATATACTCGGCAAAACAGGACTGCCCATGGTTTACGTAGTTTTGATAATCACGCTGGTGGGTCTCGGCGTGGTTGGGTATTGGGTACGCAAGGGTGCGACGCCAGCCCCTGTGCAGAATATTCACGCCGTGAAGGTACCTAACCGATCTTCAACAGCTTCTGATCACGCAGGGACGCTAACTTCGAATCGCTCAAGGACAACAACGAACACCCCACCTAAATTGAGTGAAGCCGACGTCCGTAAACAGGCGCAACTGCTTGTCGAGTCAGTACATCCATTAAATCCACGCCGCGTCATGCCTGCCAGCCTGGCCGCCTTACATCTGTATCAGAAAAAAGGATCTGAGCGACGACGTTCAAACTCGTTTAGCTACCCTGACGAATGAAGTGCCCCGCCCAAAATCCATCATGTTGCGACTGGTCGCTGGCAAAGACGATCCCGTACAGCTTAGCCGACTGATCAGTACAGACCCGGGCAGCACAGCGCTGCTACTCAGAACGGTCAACTCAGCGCAGTTTAATCTGTCCCACAAGATAGACAGCATTCAGCGAGCAATCACCTATCTTGGCTCTAAACTGGTAAAAGATATTGTGTTGAGCAACATTATTAAGGGTGATCGCAAGGTGGGCGACCGGGAGATTGAGCAACTTGCGCAGAAGTTCTGGCTGACCAGTTATATCGCCAGCAGCATGACATCACTGGCGGCACAACAATTGCGCTACGAAACATCCTCCAGCATCGCCACCCAGTCATTACTTTTTTCGATCGGTGATATCACGTTGCTGACCCACATACCCGAACTGAAGAAACTGTATCTCAGCCCGCTCAGCTTTACCGAGCGCATACAGGCCGTTCAGGATGAACTCGGCTTTAACTCCGCCATCACCGCGGCCGTCCTGGCTCGTGCCTGGAAACTGCCAGACATACTCATTACCGGACTGGCCAACAGCCTGGCTCCGCTGACAACAGCACCGGAAGACTCCGCCATTGAGGATCTTGCACCATTCACGCTGAGCTACGCCTGCTATCGTCTCGCCGACCACATGATCCGGGAGCGGATTGCCGATATCGGCGAAGCATTCGAGTTACTGACGCAGGCCGACGAATATTATTATTTAAAAGACTACCTGGAATTATGCAAACTTCAGTCTCTCGGCGCGATACTCACCGACCCTCTATTGGCCAGCAAAATCAGGCCACTCACCGCCAGCCTCGCCAGAGCAATGTAAGCCTGAGCCCATTATTCCGCGTCGCCGCCGGAACGCAACGCCACTTCCACCAGAGCCAGCCGATCATTGCCAAAATACATGTCATCGCTGTTGACAAACATAGTCGGCGAGCCAAAGCCACCGCGTCTGACCAGTTCCTCGGTATTTTCGCGCAAACGGTATTTGACGTCGGCGGTGGCGACTTTCTGGAAAAATGTATCTTTATCGAGGCCCACCTGTTGGCAAATTAGCGCCAGTTCCTCGACCTGAGATATGTCCCTGCCCGCGCCCCAGTAGGCCTCAAACAGGGCGCGGGCGTAAGCCGGCAATACGCCCGCATCAAGGGCCACAAACGCCCCACGCATACAATCCACGGCGCGCACCGGGAACACCTCCGGCCAGTTTATTGTCACGCCGCAGTACCGCGCCCAGTCCTGTAAATCTTTGTCGGCGTAACGCGCCTTTACCGGATGCGGGTTGGCACGCGTTTGGTAAATATCCTGATTAACAGCATTAAACACGCCGCCAACAAGAATGGGACGCCATATCAGTTCAGCAGCTGTTTTCTGACAGACACCTTCTATGCGGCTAAATGCGAGATAGGTCCAGGGGCTGGAACAGTCGAAGAAAAACTCTACTTTTGCCACAATTTTTCCTCCGCCGCGCTGAGGTTACTTCCAGGCAAAGACCGGCTGTTCAAAGTGGTCAACGCGGGTATGCCGCCCATGCAAGCAGACTTCCCGGAACTGGTACATCACCGCGGCCGTAGGCGCGTGTACGAAATTGTCGTGAACCAGAAGCCGGATTACCGGCCGATCGCTTTCCGGGATATCGAGAAAAATTGGCGAATCGGGGCGGTTTAATTCGGCGAAGCTGATGCGGTGTATGGACTCGACCTCATCGGGATTGGCCTGCATATCCGCGCCCGGCCCGGCCCACACCACCATGGGCGTGATCAGAAACCCTGAGCGGGTCTGATAGTCATCCAGCTGGCCCAGTACGTTGGCGGTCGGTAACAACAAACCAATTTCTTCATGCACCTCGCGCAAAGCGGCCTCAAGCGGTGTTTCACCGGCATCAATACGCCCGCCAGGCAGAGCCCACTGGCCTTTATGAGCCCTTAGTTTGGCGGAGCGACGCGTCAGTACTATAGCGCCCTGACCGTCATCGTCGGCGACAACAACACAGGCCACCGCGGCGTGTTTCAGGCCGTTGGCAGATCGCGTCTGCGACGGAAAGCTGTCGACGCGCCTGGCAAGCGTCGTTTGTAACTCATCATTCAGGCGATAGGGCAAACTGATACTCCTGTTTCATCACACCGAATATACGCGCTAGTATGGACAGCGACAAATTCCCGATGCCACTTATACTTGAAAAACGAATACTTCAGGGGGCTACCGTGTCAAATACGCAACTCAAGCATGTGCTGGACGGCTACAAGGTTCTCGATTTTACTCACGCGCTCGCCGGACCCACCGTGACACGCTTAATGGTGGAGATGGGCGCCGAGGTGATTAAGGTGGAAATACCGCCGGTTGGCGACATGACCCACGCCTTCCCGACGCTGCGCAACAAGCGCAGTGCGTTTTATATCCAGCAAAACCGCGGCAAAAAAAGTCTGTTTATCGATGTCAAAACACCCCAGGGGCTGGCTATTATCAAGGACATGCTCAAAGAAGTGGATGTGCTGGTGGAAAATTTCGCCCCAGGGGCCATCGGCCGCATGGGCCTGGACTACGAGACAGTGTCTGCCATCAATCCCCGGCTGGTGATGTGCTCAATTTCCGCCTTTGGCCAGACCGGCCCCCTTGCCTCGCGACCTGGCTACGATTTTATCGCCCAAGCATTCTCTGGCGTTACCCATGTGATTGGTGAGCCAGACCGGCCGCCGTCCCTGCCCGGACTCGGTATTGGTGATGTCATGACCGGCGTGCACGGCCTGGGCGCCGTCGCCTGCGCCCTGCTGTACCGGGAAAAAACCGGGCGCGGGCAGCACCTGGATATTTCCCTGCTCGATAGTTATTACCACTGCCACGACCTCAACGTGCAGCTTTATAGCGCATCCGCCGGCAAAATAAACCCCACCCGCACCGGTTCCCATCTCGGCGCAGGTGCACCACTAGGTATCTTCAATGGCAAGGACCCCGAGGAATATATCGCCATTGCCTGCCCCACCAATCGGCAGTGGCGACAACTATGTTCCGCCATGGACCGAGAGGATCTGGCGCGGCATCCGGAGTACGGCAACAACAATGGCCGGGTGCGACTTAAAAATGAAATTATTACACTGATTAATGACTGGATCGCCAGTCACCAAACGACGGCAGAGGCGCTGACCAAGTTAGATGACTTTCGGGTACCCCACGCGCCTGTACTGGATATCGGCCAGACGGTTAACCACCCCCACCATCGCCAGCGCGGCACCGTCCGCACCCTCAAAGATGACGACTTCGGAGAATTCGACGCACCGGGTTTTCCGCTACGATTTTCCGACTTTCCCGAGCAACTTGATTTGCGTGCGCCGCACCGTGGCGAACACAACGCCGAGGTGCTGCGGGCATATTTAGGCATGAATGAGGCGGACATCAGTGCACTGGAAGCGGCTGGCATACTGGTCACAGAAGCCAGTAAAAATCAGCCATCTGCCACCCCGGCCAGCAATAAATAAACAAATAAATTTTGATGCCCAGGCGGTAAACGACAAGCCCCTAGCATCCCGTTTTTTAACAGGAGCAGTTTGATGACCCATACCGTAAGCATCCGCAATGACGGCGCCATTCGTTTTATGACACTGAACCGCCCGGACAAACTCAATGCCATGAACACCGCACTGGTCGATGAGCTATCCGCGCAACTGGTCGAGGCTGATCGCGACCCAGGCGTCGCTGTCATGGTGATCTCTGGCGCGGGGCGCGCCTTTTGTGCTGGCGCTGATCTGTCCGGTCACGGCGATATGCCGCCCGCCAGCAGAGACATTGCAGATTCGGTAAATCACGCCATTGCTTTTTATAAACTTCTGGTCAGCCTCGATACCCCGATGGTCGCCGCCGTGCACGGCTATGCCCTCGGTGGCGGGTGTAACCTGGCCATTGCCTGCGATATGGTCATTGCCGCCGACAACGCCATTTTCGGCTATCCCGAAGTGAAGCTGGGCATGGCTGCCGCTGGCGTAGCGCCCCCCCTGGTGCATCAAATTGGCCGCAAAGCCGCCTTTGAACTGCTGGTACTTTGTGAAAACATCGGCGCTGAGCAAGCCAAAGCATTTGGCATGATCAACCGTATCGTTGCCGCCGATGACGTGCTTAACCAGGCCACCGAAGTAGCTCGACAGCTGGCGGCCTTCAACCACGAAGCGCTATGGCAGACCAAGCAAATCATCCGCCGTAGCGCAGATTTATCCGTCACCAGCGCGCTCGACCTGGGGCGAGATGTGGCCCTCGCGGCACAAATGTATAAATAAGGTAACCGTGCAAATAGGGGTCGTCAGCTAAATACCAAAGAGGAAAAAATCATGAAAGTCTACGAAATTCAGAGCAAACAGGGCATCGACGGCCTGGCGCTGGTGGCACGCGCGCCTGGCACGCTCGGGCCCAAGCAGGTACGCGTGCGCATTCGCGCGTCCTCCTTAAACTATCGAGATTTGATGACCGTGCTGCACGCTGGCATGGGCAATAAACTGCCCCTGGTGCCCAATTCGGATGGCTGCGGAGAAATCATCGAAACCGGCGCTGAGGTTAGCCTTTTTAAGACCGGCGATCGCGTTATTACGACGTTCTTCCAGCGCTGGATAGATGGAGCCATTAGTGCCGATGTGATGCGCAGTGCCCTCGGCGGTACCGTGGATGGCGTGCTGGCCGAAGAAGTCGTCCTCGACGAGACAGGTGTGGTGGCCCTGCCCGAGCATATGAGCTTTGCAGAAGGCGCAACGTTGTCCTGTGCGGCACTCACCGCCTGGCACTCGATGGTGGTCAAGGGCGGCATCAAGGCCGGTGATGTGGTGTTAACGCTGGGCACCGGCGGCGTGTCTATTTTTGCCCTGCAGTTTGCAGTGATGCACGGCGCGCGGATCATCATCACCTCCAGCAGCGACGACAAGCTTGAGCGCGCCAAAACACTGGGTGCCTGGCAAACCATCAATTATCGGCAAGATCCCGACTGGGAAAAAGCCGTGCTGAAATTGACCGATGGCCGCGGTGCCGATCAGGTTCTTGAAGTGGGCGGCGCCGGTACTTTAGAAAAATCCCTGGTGGCAACTCGATTTGGCGGCATGGTGGGGTTGATCGGTGTACTCACCGGGTTTGGCGGGTCGGTAAATCCCGACGCAATATTACGCAAATCCATCGACCTGCAGGGTGTCTATGTGGGTAGTCGCGCCATGTTCGAGGACATGAACCGCGCCCTGTCGGCACATCAGACAAAACCGGTGATCGACCAGCATTTTGAATTCGCGCAGGCCCCCGATGCCTATCGCTGTCTCGAGCAACAGGGGCACTTTGGCAAGGTGGTGATCGGCTGTTAGGTCAGCAGGGCTACAGTTTCAGCAGGGTTATAGTTAAAGTACGCCGGAAGATGTACAGCTGCATATGGCTAGCCGCTGTACAAGCCACTATTTTTTTGCCCTGGTGAGCAGCGGCGCAATCATCCGCTGCGGCTCATCGGTTTCGTAGGCGGCTGCCAGATAATCTATGCCCAGGGCAATACCCTCAGCAGGCGTCATACTTTCCCAGGCATTAATCAGCTGCTTCTGTGCACGTACCGCCAACGGCCCGGCCGCGACGATGTGCGCAATTTTTTCCTCAATGGCCTGGTCCAGCGCGCCGATATCGACGAGGGTTTCTAAAAACCCCATATCACGGCCTTCATCAGCATTATAGTTAGCCGCCGTCAACAGCATTTCCCGCGTTTTGCCCCAGCCAACCAACATCGGTAAAAGCGCTGCTTCGATGACCGAGGGCAAACCCACTTTCACCTCGGGCATGCCGAAAATTACAGAACGATCAGCGACGCGAAAATCACAGGCTGCCGCCAGCTCGACCCCCGCCCCGAGGCAGTAACCCCGCATCCGGGCAATCACCGGCACCGGGCAATCTCGCACCGCCTGGCAGGCAACATGCAAGCGGGTAATAAACTCGCGTCCCGTTTGCGGCGTCAGCCCATTGAGCTCGGGCAGAAAGGCGCCACCGACAAAAGCTTTATCACCACTGCCTGTTATCACTACCGCCCGCAGCGCATCACCGGCTTTCAGACCGGCAAAAATATCGAGTAATTCAGCGATCATTGCGCTGCCGATAGCGTTCATCTTGCCCGAGTGCTCGAGGGTGATCCACGCGACTTCGGCACCATTTTGCCGCGTTTCTATGCGACAGTTCGCGGTGCCGTTATCGTTTGAACTGGCTTTCATTTGCTGATCACGTTGTTCACGCATACAGTTCGCACCCTTTGATTAATAGTCATTCTAGTACAACTTCAATAGCGACATTGGAGTAAGCTGTACACCAAAACAAAAAACCTGTACCACGCTTCCACTGAGTTTGCCTGTACGGGACGATCGTGTCATGGTGAATCAGCGGACACCGCGCGCAATTCGACCAATGGGCTACTTTCACTACAGGGAATCAGCAAATAGACTAATAACCCCTGTAAACTGATCGCTCCTACAACTGACGAACTGATCACACTTTCTGATAAATAACCCGCAAAGCGACCCGATGAACAGTACCCAGGAAGTCCTATTTTGTAACGATGCCTTTTATCAGGCATTTTTAAGCCGAGATATCACGGTCATGGAGCAGATCTGGGCCGACGAATTGCCACTGCTTTGTATTCACCCGGGCGGCCTGACCTTGAGTGGCCGCGACCGTATTATCGCCAGTTGGCGCAGCATCCTTGGCCACAACACCTGTCCCCGGATTATCCACAAAACCGATCAGGTGTTTAAATTCAAAGGTATGGTGCTAGTGACCTGCTACGAGTGGGACGAGCGCAAACCCGAAAACATCCTGCTGGCCACCAATGGCTTTGTGAAAGGACAGAACCGTTACCGAATGGTCTTTCATCAGGCCGGGCCTACACCGCTGAGTCCACTTGATCTGGACCATGAGCCAGCCCAACCAGTTCACTGAGGAATTTTGGATTCAGGTATGTCAACCACCATTGCAATTGCAACAACCTCAGGCCTGATTCCCCAGTCAACAATTACCTGCCCCGAATGCGGCCACAAAAAAACCGAAACCATGCCAATGGCATACTGTCAGTGGTGCTACGAATGCGAATCCTGCGCGAGCCTCCTACATCCACTGACCGGTCATTGCTGTGTCTTTTGCTCCTACGGTTCTGCTAAGTGCCCACCCATCCAACTGGGCAATTCTTGTTGTGACTAAGCCCGCACGCTAATTTCCAGTACACGCAAAATTTGCAGAAACCCCTCGCCGCTAGTATGTTGTCGTCCGCGTATTATTTCTGCGCCAAGCACACTTAACCCAATCACACCTAACCCACGCAAGCTTAAAGGATGCCAGTAATGCCTTTTCCTCCACCGGCCCCAAGAACCCACCTGCACAATCGCGCCATTGACTGTCAGGGCTACCTCCGCGACGACGGCATGTGGGATATTGAGGCGCGTATCGTCGACACCAAAACCTACGTGATCGAAAACCGCTGGCGGGGCGACCTTGAACCGGGTGTACCCATCCACAATATGGGCCTGCGCCTCACGCTTGATCACAACTTCACGGTGCATGCGGTCGCTACCACCATGGACGATCAGCCCCACCAGATCTGCCACCACGTGCTGGATAACTTTCAACGCCTGATCGGCTTACGCATCGGCCCAGGCTGGAACCGCAAGGTCAAGGAGCTGCTGGGCGGTGTTGAAGGCTGTACCCATCTGGTTGAATTACTCGGCCCCATTGCCACCGTCGCGTTTCAAACTACCTCCTCAGCAGTAGCGAGGGAAATCGCCCGTAAAGCTCATCCAGCGCTGTACGCCGATGCCGAACCAGACCCCGCGCAAAAACCCTTTGTGCTGAACGGGTGTTATACGTGGCGCAGTGACAGTCCCGCGGTACAGGAAGTTTACCCGTTGCACTTTACCGGTGACACCAAAAAAGAAGCGGGCTGAAACTCGCCACTTCCCCCTAAGCGCCACCCCTGCCAGGGCATCAGCAGCGCAGAAATTACTGCCGTAACATTTTTCTTTCAGGGACGCCATCGGCAGAGGGTGCGGCGGTTGCACCAGCAAGGCTGGTAGCTTAACCGTCCAGAAAAATTTGACGTGATCCCCTCTGGGTCCCGTCAAATTTTGTACTCATATATCGGCCTTATCGCCACCTAACGCAATGTCGCTGCCAGCGCAGCGTATTGATCCAGGATCGGCAGAATCTTGTCACGAGTCTCTGAAGGCAATGGGTAAATCAGATGCGAAAACCCGGCATTGATCAAGTCGCTAGAGGCGGCCTGCTCAGCTGGGGCGGCAAACACGGCCTTGTCAAAACGATCGTAATCCTGCCCGACCTGTTCGCAGGCGGCGCGTAATGTGGCGAGTCCGTCCTTGAGGCCCGGCATAAAGCTGATTGGCATCCAGCCGTCGCAGTAATCGACGGTTCTCGGAAACGCCCATCTCGACTGCGCACCCATCCACAAGGGCGGCCCGCCCACCTGCACGGGTTTCGGGTAGGACCAGATCGGATCAAAATTGACAAACTCGCCGTGGTACTCTGGCTCGTCTTCAGTCCAGATGACTCGCATGGCTTCGACTTTTTCCTTAACCACTTTCCAGCGCGTGTCAAACTCGACGCCGTGATTGGCCATTTCTTCGGCGTTCCACCCAGCACCGAGGCCCAGGATAAGTCGCCCCTGGGAGATCATATCCAGCGACGCCACTTCTTTGGCCAGCTGGATCGGATCCCGCTCCACCACCAGGCAAATCCCCGTGCCCAATTTGATTCGTTTGGTCACGGCTGCTGCGGCAGCAAGCGCCACGAATGGGTCGTGAGTGTGCCAGTATTCTTTCGGCAACTCACCGCCACCGGGCCAGGGGGACTGTCGCGAGGCGGGAATATGGGTATGCTCGCAAACAAAGAGCGAGTCCAGGTCCCGCTCTTCAATGGCCTGAGCGAGTTCAACCGGTTGAATGGAATAGTCCGTGGGGAAAATTGAAACGCCAATATGAGCCATGTTGCTCTCCAATGCGTGAATTTAATGGTGTCGTCTTGCTGAGTGCCAGCTTAGTAAGTTAATCATGATGTATCCACATAGATATCTACATGGATATCTACATAGCATCTCCAGGCCAGGCATACTAAGCCGGTTTTGGCACCCGTCGAACCAGGTATAGATGGAAGCTGGTGCTGCCCGATATTCTGTGTGCTAAATTCTCTGTCGCAACGACTCGAACAACGAGAACAACGAGAACAACTTGTGAAACTATCCCAGGACACCCTGCTGGCGCATCTTGCTAACTGGCCAGTGGCGCGACTGGCAACGGTAGACGCAGCGGGGACGCCCCACCAGGTTCCCATCGTCTTTGTCTGGCACGCTGACCGGCTATGGTCGCCCGTCGACGGCAAGGCCAAGCGCGGCGGGCCATTGAAACGTATCCAGAACGCCCAGAGCAATCCCGCTGGCAGCCTGTTACTCGACCATTACGATGATAACTGGTCAAGGCTGTGGTGGATTCGCGTCAATGTCGCGCTACAGGTCATCAATCTGGAGTCCACCGATTTCGAGACGATTGATCAGGGCGCCAAAGCAGAGGCCAGCAGGGCCGTTGTCGCGCTGCAAGACAAATACCCGCAGTATCAGACAACCCCTGTTCTCGTCGAACCGCCGACACTGCTGCTAATGACACCCACCGCTTTCAACAGTTGGCAGGCGGACTAACACCATGCATCTGGGATTAACCCCCTGGCGACCGACCAAAGGCGACGCCTTGTCCCTGGTTGAGCAGGCACTGTTTGCCGAGCAGCTCGGTTATCAATCATTCTGGTTACCCGAAAACCATTTCAATGACAGCGCAATTCCTGATCCCTTGATGCTGCTGGCCGCCATTGCCAGCGCAACCCGCAATATCAAACTGGCCACTAGCTCCTATCTGCTGCCGCTGCGCCACCCCCTGCAGGCCGCTGAGCAGGTTGCCGTACTCGACCAACTCTCTGGAGGAAGGGTAATTCTTGGCGTCGGCAGAGGCGTTGGCGCCAATATGCTCAGGGCTTTTAATGTACAGCCCCATCAGAAGCGCCGACAGTTCGAACGCAACCTCAATATCATGATCAAGGCCTGGTCGGGCCAGGCGATTTTAACCAGTTCCGCGACTGATCCGGATCTCGATTCCAAGGTCGTCCTGCATCCCTTGCCAGTACAGCAACCCCATCCGGAAATATGGGTGGCAGCCTTTGGGCCAAAAGCACTGGCTCAGGCCGGTCGACTCGGTTTACCTTATCTGGCCTCCCCCATCGAAACTCTCGGTGGCCTGAAACGAAACTTCAACCTGCATAGTCAGGAGTGCCAGATAGCAGGCAAGGCCACCCCGCTCATCAGACCCGTGATGCGAACCGTCCACGTCAGTAACGACAGTAAGGTCGTGGCTAACTTGCGGGCTCTATTTAACAAACACATGAACAATCAAAACGAAACCAGTACCTGGCGCGATCGCCGGGCCGCGCTGGACGACTGGGCCATCATTGGTAATGAGCAGTTTGCCCGGCAAAAAATCGCCGAGTACCAGCAAACCCTTGGCATGACCCACTTGATCGTCACGCGCCTTCGGGTCGGCAACCCCCTGGAAGAGGAGCAGCGGATGTCGTTAGCACTGCTTGCAGACATCGTCGCAGACAACGCATCCAGGTGCTAGTCAATATAATAATTATATAATTATTAATATGTTATAACTCTTACCTAATGTTATAAATAACATTAGGTTCCTGTTGTCATCGCCGCCTGGCGCAACAACACCTGGCGCGACAACACAGGCAACGTTAAGGTGTGCCTGCCGTTACGATCAACGCCACGCCATCCAGACAAATACCCTGAGCGGTATTAAAGTCCTTAAGCATTTCGCCTATTTCAGTCGCGATGAGCGCCCGCGTTTCGACGCTCGGTTCGGCTTTGGCCAATGCGCCGGCGGCGGGGCCAAGCTGCATCAAAAAACGCACAGCTTCGGCAACATCTTTACCCACCACGAAAGGTGCACAAAAGGCCGTCACCGTCACATCGGTAAAGCCCGCGCTGGTCAGTACTCCGGACGCGCGACCCTCACCACTCAGAGAAAAGGGTCCCGGCGTATCCGCTGCGACTGGTGGCGGCAAGGGCAAGTGCCTGGCCACAATCTGCAATGGCACCTGCACCCAGGGGTTTTCCTGCGGTGCTGCCCAGCAGGCAAAGGCAACGCGTCCATCAGGTTTTAGCGCGGTGCGAATGTTTTTAAACGCTGCTACCGCATCATCGAAAAACATCACGCCGAAGCGGGAAAAAACAAGGTCGTACTCACCACCCCGGAACACCTGGGTTTGCGCATCAGCGCACTCAAAAGCAATATTTGTCAGACCACTGGCCCGGGCTTTTTTTTGTGCCAGCTCCAGCACAGTGGTGGAGATATCCAGGCCATGAACATAGCCCTCGGGGCCGACCCGCCGCGCCAGGTCCAGCGACGTATCGCCGCAGCCACAGCCGACGTCAAGCACCCGGGCGTTTGTCGCCACCTTCGCCACACGCATGGCCTCCGCGCCAAATGGTTTGAGGCTCTCATCGAGACGCTCATCGAGGCTAACCCACTTCAGGCCTCCCTCACCATTCCAAAATTCCTCCATATCTACATTAGGTTTACCATGCATCTATTTGATTCCTTTATGAATATACAAATATATTTTGTTATACGTGTCGTCTTACCAGTTATTGCGCAACTCGCGCAGCTTTACAAACACCGTCTTCGCATCAGGGTTTTCTGGCAAGTCTGGAAAGGCCTGTCGAAGCCGAGCGATCACTGTCGGGCTGCGCAGGCGGAAAAATGTATTGATTTCTTTTTCCTGTGCCAGTGTCGTAATCAGCGCGTGGGCCGGATTCTGGGTTTTGGTCTGCTCCAGTAAAGCGCTGGCTTTCGCGTTGTCAGGTTCGCGGTCGAGCGTGAACCCCAAATTATTATTAAGGTAATCATGGCCTGGATAGATACGGGTACCGTCATCAAGCTCGGCCAGTTGCTGTACAAAAGTATCGTACAGCTCCTCCGGGTGACCGCCGTGGTGACAGTTACCGGCACCGGCATTGAACAGCGTGTCTCCGCTAAACAGGCCCGGCTCATCGGTTTTTGAGAGCAGGCAAATATGGCACATGGTGTGACCCGGGGTATCCAGCGCGAGTAACTCAACGGATCGACCCACCTTGATCACATCGCCCGCGGATAGCCCCCTATCCATGCCAGGGATACTGTCTTTGGCATTTTTGTGCGCCAACACCCTGGCGCCGGTTGCATCGACGATGCCCTGGTTACCGCCGGTGTGATCAAAATGCTCGTGGGTATTCAATACCTGGGTGATTTCCCAGCCCTTTTTCTTGCAGATATCGAGACACATTTGATGGGCAAGCGGATCAATGGCTAGCGCCTCGCCGTTTTCCGGGCAGACGATGAGGTAATTAAAGTTGCGGTAGTCGTTGCCGGTCCATACCTGTTCAACAATCATTGAATCTTCCTCGTGTGTTGCGTTCTGTTGGTCGGCCTGCCATCAGCAAGCCGACGACCCTGGCGATGGCAATGCTGTCAGGACGCCAGTTCCCTGATCAATTCCGGACGCTGCTCCGGTGGCGCATAGCTGAAGTTAATGCTAATCCTGTCAACCAGACCGGTGTAACGCTCCTTGATCATGGGCACGATTTTGTCTGGCTCCCCCACCACCGCAAAGGTATTGAGAATTTCATCGGTAATCAAATCACCCATGGCAACCCACTCGCCGCGCTTGGACATCTGGTTTAATTCAGGCTGCAGATTTTCCCAGCCGTGAGACTCCAGTACCCGCTTGTAAGCCGGGGTCGATGAATAAAAAGCGATTCGCTCCCGCACCGCTTTATCGGTCTTGCTGAATTCCTCGTCGGTCTGACCGGAGACGACGAACACCGGGTAGGACAGCTCAAAGTCGCTGCGCATCAAACCCCGCGCGGCAAGACCCTTCTCGATAATCGGCAAGGTGTGATTGCGCAAATAGTTAACTGAGGTCAAGGGATGAACCAGCATACCCTCGCAGAGGTCAGCAGCGACCTCCGTCATCAGCGGCCCGACAGCAGCAAGGAAAACTCTGGGTGGGCCATACTCACTGACGCTGGGGGTAAACATTGGTGTCATCAGCGTGTGGTTGTAAAACTCACCACGAAAGTTAAGCTGCTCACCATCGTACCAGTTGGCCCAGATGGCCCGCATCGCCTGAATCATTTCCCGCATACGCGCCGCAGGTTGCGACCAGGGCATGGAAAAACGCTTTTCGATATGGGCTTTGATTTGCGAACCCATACCGAGAATGAAGCGCCCTTCTGAGTAGCTATTAAGATCATTCCCAAGTGCCGCCATGTTTAAAGGATTGCGCCCAAAAGCCACGGCTATCGCAGTAATTAGATCAATATCCTTGCTGTGCTCCGCGGCCAGCACCAGAGGTAAAAACGGGTCGTGCCCGGTCTCGATGGTCTGCGCACCGGAATAACCGGCGTCGACCATCTGGCCAATACGCTCAGTGATTTTGCCCATGCCAATAGGCAGTTCGCCGTCTACTTTCATTTTGTTAACTCCATTTTTATGTTTCGTCGTGGACGGCTGCTTGTTAGCCCGCCGTTCTGTTGTCTGCCATGTTGCAAACCTGCCTTGCTGTGGCACCGTGCGTTAACCCATCGCGGTCCTGTCGTTATCCCGACAGCGTTGGCAGCGTCGTACGTGCCGCAGTGCAGGTGGCTCACTGTTGGCAATAATTAGTCCGTACCACCGATACCGTCGAAGGCCGGTCGACACGTCAGGCAACCTTCCCGTGCCTTATTCAAGCACATTCAACCACAAGAGGCACAAGTGTCCTGCAAATAATCTCGCGAAGCCAAAAAAGTTGCCTGAGAGCAAAGTGATCACTTCTCAGTGACGAAGGCTATACTCCCATACATCCCAAGCCAGGGGTGGAACCAAAAGCCGGAGCTGTCGAAAACCGTTAACCGGAAATACGGCCCTCGACCGTCATTGTGCGCTATGACGCTATGACGCTATGACGCTATGACGCTATGACGCTATGAATTGATTCCGCCAGCGACTATTCTGTGCATAAAATTGCCTCTGTGCATAAAACTGCCGTCTTACGCTGATCTTTACAACACTGGTCGTTACAACGTTATGAAAATGCCTGCCGCAGAGCCGGAAATTTTATCCCAACGGGACGACCTGATTGCCGAGTTTCGCGGCTTTCTCCCGACCCGCCAGGTCATCGCTGACACAGCCAGTCTGCGCGCCTATGACTGCGACGCCCTGACGGCCTATCGACAAATGCCCATGGTGGTGGTCTTGCCGGATACCGTAGCGGACGTGTCGAAAATCCTCGCTATCTGCAATCGCCGCAATATAAAGGTCGTCGCCCGTGGCGCCGGCACCTCTGTGTCCGGTGGCGCCCTGCCACTGGCCGATTGTGTACTACTGGCCATGGGCCGGTTTAACAAAATTATCGACATCGACTACGACAACCGCTGCATCATCACACAAAGCGGTGTTACCAACCTGGCCCTCAGCGAAGCCGTTGCTGAACGCGGATTTTATTACGCACCAGACCCCTCCAGCCAGATCGCCTGCACCATCGGCGGCAACGTGGCAGAAAATTCCGGCGGTGTGCATTGCCTGAAATACGGCATGACTACCAATAATATTCTTGGTGTCGAGCTGGTGTTAATGGATGGTGCCATAGTCCGCCTCGGCGGCAAACACATGGACAGTGAAGGCTACGATCTGCTGGGTCTGGTCACCGGCTCGGAGGGATTGCTGGGTGTCATCACCGAAGTTACCGCGCGTATCCTGCCCACACCAGAAACCGCTCGCGCAATACTGCTTGGCTTTGCCGACAGCGAAAGCGCTGGCGACGTGGTCAGCGCCATCATTGCCGCTGGCATTATTCCAGCCGGACTAGAAATGATGGATAAGTTTATTATCCAGGCCACCGAAGATTTCTGTCATGCGGGATATCCGCTGAACGTGGAAGCCCTGCTTATTATCGAGCTCGATGGCCCATCTGTGGAAGTCGATTACCTGATCGAGCGCGTCGTTACACTGGCCAACAAGGGGGGCGCAACGTCAGTACGAGTCAGCAACAGCGAAGCGGAACGCCTGAGTTTCTGGCTAGGGCGTAAATCCGCCTTCCCGGCCGTGGGTCGCCTGTCACCGGACTATTTCTGCATGGATGGCACCATCCCTCGCCATCAGTTATCCCATGTATTAAAACGCATGGCGCAGATGAGTGATCAGTATGGCTTACGCGTGACCAATGTCTTCCATGCCGGTGATGGCAACCTCCACCCCCTGATCATGTACGATGCCAACCTGCCCGGCGAACTGGAGCGCGCCGAAGCCTTTGGCGCAGACATTCTCAAACTCTGTGTCGAAGTCGGTGGCGTGTTGACCGGCGAACACGGTGTCGGGGTTGAAAAACGCGATTTAATGAATGTGATTTTTGACCAGAGCGATCTCGACCAGCAGATGCGCGTTAAGTGTGCCTTTGACCCCGAAGGTCGACTCAACCCCGGTAAAGTTTTCCCCATTCTGCATCGCTGCGCCGAGCTGGGCAACATGCATGTTCACAATGGAGAGCTGCCCTTCCCGGATCTACCCCGCTTTTAAGTGACAGCTATAGCAGCGACTAAACCTAGGCAGTGCACTGTACGAATCCCTTACCCGTGACCGAAATGCCTACGGTTCTAAATCACCAGCACTAAAAACTAAATTAATAGCGCTAAAATTAAAACAGCGAAGCCAATCTGCCAATGCCTGAAATACTGAAACCAACACACCCCGACCAGTTGATCGAACTTATACAGTGGGCGGTAGCCAGGGCGACACCACTGGCGGTACAGGCCGGCGGCAGCAAAGCCGGGATTGGTCGACCGGTAGCGACCGAACACGTGCTGGACCTTTCCGGCTTCAACGGCGTCAGCCAGTACGATCCCGCTGAACTGGTGCTTACCGCTGGTGCGGGCACCCCCCTGCGCGATATCGAAATGTTAATTGCCGAACATGGTCAGATGCTGGCCTTTGAACCGCCAAATTACGCCGGCGCTGTTGACACAGCCGTTGTTAATGCCGCTAACGTCCACAATACAGCGACGCTCGGCGGCACGCTGGCGGGGAATATCAGTGGACCACGGCGCTTTTTTTCTGGCGCAGCGCGGGACCACTTTCTGGGTTTTAAAGCGGTGAGCGGGCGCGGCGAACCTTTCAAGTCTGGGGGCCGGGTAGTAAAGAATGTCACCGGCTTTGATCTGTCCAAGCTCGTCGCGGGTTCCTGGGGTACGCTCGCCGCGCTATGGGAAGTCACCGTCAAGGTACTGCCCGTTCCAGAAAAAACCCGCACATTGCTTATTTTTGACCTCGACGTCAGGCAGGCCATCACCGCAATGACCGCTGCGGTAAGCTCACCTCACAGCGTCAGCGGCGCGACACATTTGCCCGCAGGGCTCACACCCAGGTCGAAAGTGTCCTATGTGGTCGGCGCCGGCACCTCCGTCACCGCGCTGAGGCTGGAAGGCCCCGGGCCGTCCGTTAGCCACCGGCTTGAAGCCCTTAAGTCTCTGTTGGGTGATATTGGTAAGGGGGACACGAGCAAGGGGGATATAACCGCGAGTAAAAACAATTCAATGGAAGAACTACACAGCGACAACTCGGTAATATTGTGGCACGAGATTGCTGATCTGGCACTCCTGAATCAGACATTAGAGAAAAACCCCAGGGGGGGCAACCGACATATCTGGCGTTTATCATTACCCCCCACCAGCGCAGGGGATACCGTCAGCGCCCTCATTGCACTGGGCATCAGTGAATGGTTCTTTGACCAGGCCGGAGGCGTACTATGGCTGGCCTGTGCAGACAGCGTTGAACCCGCAGACATTCGTGCCCCTCTTGAACGGCACGGCGGCCACGCCACGCTGTGGCGGGCGGAAGCCGCAGTACGGCGAACCGCAGCGGTGTTTCATCCTCAACCGGAGGCTCTGGCAGCGCTGACACGCCGGGTCAAAGCCGGGTTTGACCCCAGCGGGATTCTCAATCCAGGCCGCATGTATGAAGATTTATAGGACGAACACCGGTCATGCAAACACACTTTAGTGATAGCCAGCGCACTGACCCGGCCATTCAGGTAGCCGATGCTGTATTGCGCAAATGCGTGCACTGCGGATTTTGCACGGCCACCTGCCCCACCTATCGCATCACGGGCGACGAACTGGAAAGTCCCCGCGGCCGTATTTCGCTGATTCAGAATTTACTGGAAAGCGGCGACAGGCCAACGGCCGAGACCGTCGCCAATCTCGACCATTGCCTGTCCTGCCTGAGCTGCGAAAGTACCTGTCCGTCTGGCGTTTCATACCGCCGTCTGATTGACCAGGGTCGCGAATTAATCGAACAGCAATACCGACGCCCGCTTGCCGACCGCGCGTTGCGCGCGCTGCTCGCCTGGTTGTTGCCACGGCAAAACTGGTTCCGCCGTAGCCTGTTAATCGGCCGACTGGGCAGACCCATGTTGCAAATTATCGGCAACTATTCAATGCGGATTGCAACATTGGCGAGGCTTATACCCGATCAACTGGCCAAACAAACTGACCTTGTCAAACCGGGCGTCTACCCCGCCGAAGGACGAGAATTAAAACGCGTCGCCCTCATCACTGGTTGCGTACAAAGTGTCCTGGCACCGGATATAGATGCGGCCACCATTCGCGCGTTAACCCGCCACGGCTGCACGGTGGTTGTGCCAGAATCGTCCCGCGCCGGTTGTTGCGGCGCATTACCCCATCATCTGGGTAAAAGCGCCCAGGCCCGTACCATGGCCGAGCAAAATCTGGCGAAGTGGGACACCTTACTGAACGGCAAACCCGACAACCTTGCAGATACACCAGCCATGCCGGTGAATACGAATGCGCCTGTCGATGCCATATTGATGACCGCCTCCGGCTGTGGCTCCATGTTGAAAGATTACCCACACCTGCTGAGAGACGACCAAAACGCGCAACAACTATCGACAAGGGTCAAAGACCTGTCGCAAATTCTTGCCGACCTGTTTATTACAACGAAACCCAAACTAACTGGGTTGAACCAGAACCCCGTTATCGCCTGGCAAAACCCCTGTTCGCTGCAACACGGCCTGAAAGAAAAAAATGCGCCCATCAGCGTATTACAGGCCTGCGGGTTTACGGTTAAAGAGCCTCGTGACGCCCATCTTTGCTGCGGTTCTGCTGGCACATACAATTTATTACAACCACACTTTGCACAACAATTACGCGCCGATAAAACCGCCAGACTCCGAGAAACCGGTGCCGCATTTGCGGTGAGCGGTAATATTGGCTGCATCACGCAATTGACCACCGATAAGTCCGAAAGCGACAGCCTGCCTGTGATTCATCTCGCTCAGGCTATCGACTGGGCGACCGGGGGACCGATGCCCAAAACCGTTCACTTAGCACCGAGCAGTTAAAGTCGAGAACCTGACATCGAAAACCCAGGATCCAGAGCCACACGTAAATCTTAACTAACCGGCATCACCAAACCTGAGGATACCCACATGGAATTCGGCGCAGTATTCCCCCAGACAGAAATTGGCAATGACCCGATCGCCATCCGCGATTATGCCCAGGCTGCCGAAGCGCTGGGCTACAGCCATCTGCTCCTCTACGACCACGTACTGGGCGCAGACCCGGACCGACCCGGTGGCTTCACCGGCCCCTACAATAAAGACACTCCTTTCCATGAGCCCTTCGTAACCATGGGCTATTTAGCAGCGGCCACCACCACCCTGGAATTCGCCACTGCCGTACTGATTCTGCCACAACGACAAACTGCCCTGGTCGCCAAGCAGGCGGCGCAAGTCGACGTACTGTCCGGCGGCAGAGTGCGTCTGGGCATTGGTACAGGCTGGAACGACGTCGAATACGAAGCCCTGGGTGAGAATTTCCGCAACCGCGGCAAACGCCAGGAAGAACAGGTCACCCTACTGCGTGAACTGTGGAGTAAAGATAGCCTCAGCTTTGCAGGCAAGTGGCACCAAGTCACCAAAGCCGGTATCAACCCCCTGCCCACCCGGCAAATTCCAATCTGGTTTGGCGGCACTGCCGACGCAGTCATTGATCGCACGGCGCGTATGGGTGATGGCTGGATTCCGCTGCTGGGCCACAAACAATCCAGACACAGTATCGATCAACTTCACCAGCGACTGGCCGTCCACGGCAGAAGCTTGACTGGCTTTGGTATTCAGGCCCAGGCACAAATTGCAGGCGGCAGCCCGGAACGCTGGTTAAAAAACGCCGAAGCCTGGCACGAACTTGGCACCACTCACCTGGCGATCGCAACTATGAACGCGGGTTTAAAAACACCGCAGGACCATATCGATGCTATTCGCACCTATAAGGAATGCGTGGGTTGAAGGGATTCAATGCATTGAACAGGTAAATCTGACCTGGATTTCATCTGAGACTTAGCAAGGATCGCCATGAGTACACAAGCAAGTAGTCCGATACGTCATTGTCGTCGCCCCGATAGCTAAGCCGAAAGTACTAGCGTAAGCAGATGGCCGATCCAGGATTTTTGTTCCACAGAGTCATAGCAGGGACGAATCTAAACGAACCACAAACCATAGGAGCCCTGCCTGGCTGATTGTTGAACAACTGACGAGCTCCTGCAACAATCTAGTTTTTGGGCAACCCGACAAGCATCTTGCCCAGAAAATCCAGCTTACCCAGAGGCACTCCTTTGATGCGTAACATGTTGTAAATGGTCGTGGCATGAAAATAGAGGTTGGGCAGCGAAAACGATAAAATAAAATTCTCCGTGGTGAAGGGTACTTCAAAACTGCCGGCTCTAAAGTGCATCCCCTTGCCCCTTACCGGAACGATGTCTTCGGCCTGTATCGTGTCGAGTTCAGCTAACGCACTGGTTAATAACGCCATAAGCCCGCGATAGTCCATATCTGGAAGTTCAGGCGGCGGGCCGAACTCGCCAGCCATTATTCCTTTGATAGCGCCGAGCGAGTGGTGTCTAACAGAGTTCACCTGAAACGGAAATGCCGCCATATCTGGCGCCAGGCGCATCTCGACCACGTCGTTCAAAACAAGCCCCTGTTCATCAAAATAACTGGCGCCTTTTTCCATAACGACAACTGTAGCCTGCAGCACACGCTGGTAAGTTCCCACACTGAGATCATAGAGAGTTGTCATAAGTATTTTCTCCGATGCTGACATCTGATGCTTGCAAGTAATGCTTATTGTTGTAGGAGATAACCCGAAATAAATCGCACTTATTTTGGCTTATCTACTTCTGCTGGCCGTCCGGTTGTGGCCCCGGTGGCGCCTCCGTAATGGTATCCGGCGGCACCATGTACCTGCGACCTCCACCCTTAAATCGCCTGGTCCCCGACACATCATGACCACTCGCGGTAGATGTTATCCGATTATCCGCATCAACATCCATAGCAACATCCATAGCAGTCCGGAACAAACATAGCAGCCCGGAACAAACTCCAGCTGGCGACTGCTCTAATACTGGTGTCCTTGCAGTATCTCCAGAACCCGCTTATCTCTTTCGCTATGCCTGCGCTCATCGGCGCCAATCAGCCGGTAGATTTTAACGACGTCTTTGTTGGTCTCGTTTTCTGCCCACCGGTTATAGTGTGCCTCGCCGTCAAGCTCTGCCTGGATAAAAGACTCCATTAATTCGGCGCTAAACTCCTGCGCGGGCCAGGCGCCGACCATGGGGTTGTGCTCATCTTCAGGGAGTTCATATTGATTACCGGTAAGAATAGACAGTGCTTTCAATATACGGTGAGCGTGACCAAGCTCTTCCTGACCGTTCTGGTTGAGCAGCGCCTTTATTTCCCGATTATCTATTTCCAGACTGTCGCTAAGGTCGGCAATAGCACCGTAGAGAGATTGCCCCGAGGCCTCTAGTAGCGCGAGCATTATCAGATCATCGGTATTCAGATGGTCTTTGGCACAGAGCTGCGCAAAGGCTTCGCCCGCATCGACCGGGCGTTGCTGAGGCAGGGGTAGTTTCATGTCTATTACCTCCGTCGGGGTATTATTGAAGTGATGTGGTCAAGCACCACAAATCCATAGCTTATCGGGAATCGGTTACTTTTGCCTCTACCACTCATAAGCTACCACCTCGGGAGGTTTGACACAAAGACCAGATGCCGCTGTGGTCAGCAGCAATAGACGTATTTCTGACATCAGCAATCTAATATGTCTGCCAGCGCTTGTACGCCCGTCGAAATACCATTACCAGGAAGTTCTGTTAGTGGGTTCTTAATCAGGTCACCGATACAGCACCGCGGCCTCTGGAAGATACCCGGGTATTTAATAATGGCGTTACACTAAACACCTTATCACCAGAACCAAATTCCGTCGTTAGCAAAGGCAACCACTACTGTGACCAAGATAAAAACCCAGCCGCAACCCAGCATTAATGTCGACAAGGATGAGGTACTCAAGCAGTTCAGGGACAGATTGCAAGACACTCTCGATGAAGGCCGCAAGGAAATCATCGCCAAACGCCATGCCCGTGGTTACCGCAGCGCTCGGGAGAATCTGAATGATCTCTGCGACAACGACTCCTTTCTCGAGTACGGTCAGCTGGCAGTGGCGGCGCAGCGGCGGCGGCGGTCGTTTGATGACCTGAAGGTGAATACGGCGGCTGACGGCATTATTACCGGGTTGGCGACCATTAATGCGGATTTGTTTGATGCCGAAACCAGCCGCGCCATTGTCATCATCAACGACTACACGGTGCTGGCCGGAACCCAGGGGGTTTTCCACCATAAAAAACTCGACCGGGCTCTGGAGCTGGCCGCTGAATTGCGCCTGCCAGTGGTAATGTATGCCGAGGGTGGTGGCGGCAGACCAGGAGATACGGATTACGAGTTGAGTTTGAACCTGAATTCTTTTGCCTCCTGGGCCCAGCTCAGTGGGCGGGTGCCGATGATCGCGGTCAACAACGGGTTCTGCTTTGCTGGCAATGCCGCGCTATTTGGCTGTGCCGATATCACCATCGCCACCCGGAGTTCGTGGATAGGCATGGCGGGCCCGGCCATGATCGAGGGCGGCGGCATGGGGGTTTATAAACCTACCGACATTGGTCCCATCGAAACGCAAACCAAAAATGGCGTGGTCGACATTGTTGCGGAAGATGAAGCCGATGCAACACGCATCGCCCGTCAGGTGCTGTCTTATTTTCAGGGCAGCGTTGACGTCTGGACCTGCGCAGATCAGAAGAAACTCTGGCCCTTGCTGCCAGCCGATCGGCGCTATGTGTACAAAGTACGAGACATCATTACCACGCTGGCAGATACAGATTCGTTTATCGAACTGCGCGAGCACTATGGTCGCGGCATTATCACCGGCTTTCTGCGTATTGAGGGTAAAGCCCTCGGCCTTATCTGCAACGACTGCCGTTTTCTCGGCGGCGCTATTGATGCTGAAGCCTCGTTAAAAGCGGCGCGCTTCCTTGACCTGTGCAGCAGTTTTTCCCTGCCGGTGCTATCCCTTTGCGACACACCGGGTTTTATGGTCGGGCCGGACAGCGAGGTGGAAGGCGCCGTGCGCAAGATGTCTGATATGTTTGTCGCCGGAGCTCGCCTTCAGTCCCCGATAGTCGCAATCTTTTTGCGCAAGGGTTATGGCCTGGGCGCCATCGCCATGACCGGCGGTAGTTTCGGACGCCCAGTTTACAGCGCTTCCTGGCCGAGCGGAGAGTTCGGCGCCATGGGTCTTGAGGGCGCTGTCCATCTTGGCTTTAAAAAAGAACTGGAAGCGCAGCAAACGTCCTCAGACAAGGAAATCCTGTTCAACAAGCTACTCGAAGCCATGTACGAACGAGGCAAAGCCACTACTGCGGCCAGTTATCTGGAAATCGACGCGGTGATCGACCCCATCGATACTCGCAAAGTCATTGTGCAGGCGCTCGGCTCTGGCAAAGCTGATTCAACCAACTAGCACATCCCTTATGCGGTATCGCTGCGCTCGGCAGTTCAAATGGCAGCTCAAATGGTAATTCAAATGGCAGCTCAATTTAGCTGCTCTATTGGTATTTCACTAATTCGCGGGCTATGCTTCCACAGACTGGCGCCATGCTTAGTTGATAAATTTTTGAAAAGTAGCGTTTTTATTCAGCGATTTCTGGGCAGGTTTTTGTCAACTGGATTTAGTCAATTTTTCTAATCAACAGCGTTTAATGGTCAACGTTTACTCGAAAGCGCTTAAGCAGGAATATCAGGCAACATCGGCGCCAAGTAAGCAGGTTCAATTGATCTACTCAACGTAAAAAACAGGGGGGATATCAAGATGGAAGTTGGTGCAACACTGGTATTCCAGAATCCCGGCCACAAGAAAAGCGATTTCGAGATCTACCAAAATGATTTAAAGCTCGCCAACCTGGCTGAGCCGCTGGGCTTTGATGCGGTTTGGGGTAGCGAGCATCACTTTACCGACTATACGATGATGCCGGACGTCATGCAATTTCTCGCTTATATGGCGGGTCGCACAGAACGGGTCAAACTGGGTTCCATGGCGGTCATTCTACCCTGGCACAACGACCCGATTCGCGTCGCCGAACAAATCAGCGTGGTCGACAACATATCCAGGGGCCGGGTAATACTCGGCATCGGTCGAGGCCTGGGTCGCGTCGAATTTGATGGTTTTGGTATGTCGATGGATGAAGCCCGACCGCGCTTCAGGGAGTCGGCCAGGCTGATTCTGGACGGTCTGGAAAACGGCTATTGCGAAATGGACGGCGAAATCATCAAGCAGGTGCGCCGTGATATTCGACCAGCACCCTATAAATCTTTCGTCGGTCGCCGCTATGGCGCAGCGGTTTCTCCTGAATCCCTGTCCATCATGGCAGAGCTGGGCCTGGGGCTATTGATTATCCCGCAAAAACCCTGGGGCACAGTGGCGGAGGAACTGGCCAACTATCGCCAGCAGTTCTTCACTATTCACAAAGAACAGGCCCCACCACCTTTTGTGGCAAGCTTTGTTTACTGTGATGAGAATGCCGATCGCGCCAGAGAAGTGGCTAACAATAACCTTGGCGCCTATTGGCACTCCATGGTGGAACATTACGAGATGGACGGTTCGCACTTTAAAAACATCAAGGGTTATGAGTGGTATGCGGGCGCATCAAATCACATCAATAAGGACGGTGCGGAGATCGCCAGGCAATTTTTTGTCGACCTGCATGTGTGCGGCACACCCGATCAGTGCTACGAAAAAATACTGCAAATCCGCGAGTTTGTCGGCAATGATAAATTCAACGGCATGTTTTCCTTCGGTGGCATTGCGCCTGAAATGGCCGAAGCGAGCATGCGTTTATTCGCCAAGGAAGTCATGCCCAGATTGCAAAAACTGCCCGCGCCAAAAATTACGCCAGCCAAATCCGCTTAAGCTGACTGTCGGTGCACCTGCTGCGAGAAATTTCGCGAAGGCCTGCATGGCACAAGTAGCGCTCGCCCGAGCAAGCCGGCGATCTCCGTCTAGTCACAGACATGGTAGCCGCTGACATCGGCATAGGGAATGAGCTGCGTCACCGTTGCTGCCAGCTCACTGCAATGTTCAGTGTCTCTCAATACCGGAGACTGCGCGATCTCCATAGCAAAGGTTTTGGCTTTTTGCTGGGCTGCATCACGCTGGCCGTTGGTACACATCGATTTTATCTCTGATTCCATCTGCAAGCCGCGTTGCTCAAGCGCCTGTAATTGCGCCTGATCAACGTTAGCCATGCAGGCCTGCATTGTTTGTGCATGTTTCATCAATTCCTGCATATCCGCTTCGTTTATCTGCGGATAGCTCTGAGCCATCAATGACACCGTCAGTGCTGAGCCCGCCAGCACGACCGATAATATTTTGCTCAGTGTTCTCTTCATACTCGCCTCATTTTCACGTGTTACAACAAAGTTAACTATATGGCTAAAACGTCACGCACCGACTCGGTTCCTATCACTGCTACTGCCACCGGTACTGCCACTGGAAACGCGCGACATATTATCCCATGCGTTAGCCAGTTCACTACGAAATTGTGGGGCCGCAATGGCGATTAAACGCTCGGCCCGTTGCTGCACTGACGCGAAGCGTAGGTCGGCAACACCGTATTCGGTCACCACAAAATCGGCATCGCTGCGCGACACGGAAACAATGGCATCCTGAGGGATCCTCGCCACTATTCGAGACACCTGGCCCTTGCCTGTCGTCGCCTGCAAGGCCTGCACCGAGAGCCCGTTGCTGGCGCTCCTTGCACCACGCACAAAGTCAAGCTGGCCGCCAATACCCGCGATTTGCTGCCCACCCATGTATTCGCAATTGGCCTGACCGAACAAATCGATTTCGACCACGGAATTGATCACCCGCAAATTGTCGATCTGAGTGAGGACATTGATATCGTGCGTATAACTGACCGGACGAAAATCGACAACATCACTACTCGCCAAAAAATTGTAGAGCCGCTCTGTGCCCATGGCCGAACCGGTAACAATGCGGCCTTTATCAATCGATTTTTTCGCGCCCGATATCGCGCCTGCTTCAACCATATCGACCAGGGCCTCTGGCACCAGACCCGTGTGAATGCCCAGATTGCGATGGCCGGTGAGCGCTGCCAGTACCGCATCGGAAGCGCTACCCACCCCCATTTGAATGGTGTCGCCATCCGCCACAAGACTGGCGACGTTACGCCCCAATGCTGCCAGTTCATCTTTGGGTGGTCGGGAGGTCCAGATCAGTGGCGCGTGGGCCGACTCGACAATGTAATCGATATCTTCGGCGGCGATCTCGGGTGCGCCGGCGCATACAGGCAATGCCGAGTTTAGCTCTGCGACAACGACTTTGGCCCGGCGCGTGACAGCTGGCACGTAATCCCCGGCGAGCGCGAAGCTGTAGCGGCCCCCGTTATTCGTCGGCGCCACCTGAACACAGGCAATGTCTATGTCAGCCACATCGGCCAGATAACGAAAAATTTCACTCAAATGCAACGGCAAAATGTGCAGCCGTTTTGGGTCATAGCCTTTCCGCAACAAACCCGACATAAAAAAAGTAACCTGCTCAGCCGTCGGATTAAGCGCTGCAAAATTATAAGGGTTGAGCCGGTTCACCATGCTGATAAAAGTTACCTGCGCAGCACAGTCCGGCGCATTTTTTATGGCATCGACCAGCGTAACTGGCTGGGTGCAGCCATTTTGTACATACACCGTGTGGCCCGGACGCAGCAGTTCGACAAATTGTTCCTGACTTATGATTTGTGGCATGGGGTTTCGCCGTTATCTAGCTGAGAATTGATTTCCAGCGTTCATTTTGTGGCACTCGCGGTTGCAATACCACCATTTCACACATGACCGCGCATAACGACTCAAGCGACGAGAATGGGGCTGGATACAACTCAATGTCTTGAATTCAACTAAGAGCTACTTCAAGCGGGTTGGCAGCGGGGAGCGTCACAGTGACGATCTTACGATCACGACATAATGTCGTAAGACATAGATTGGAGGGCATAACGTTGGACTGGCTGGTGGCGCCGTTCAATCGGGCGCTATCTTGCCCGGATTACGATAATATACGTTATAACATATTATTATTTTCCCCCACTCGAGTTGGCATTGCCTGCAAAGCCAAAAAAGGCACCGCCCTGGCAGAGCGGTGCCTTTTTTTTGCGACCCGGTTAGACCCGGTTAGAAGCGCAGGGTTGAAGCGCAGGAGTCAGCACCAGAGCGCAGTGTTCTTCGCGATATCAAATCGGCAGGATCAATCGGGAACGGAAATAAGTCGTGCTACTAGTAACTCTTCGGCAAACCTAAAATATATTCACCAATGTAGTTGAGGGTCATTTCCCGGTTGATGGGCGCCACCTTACCCAATCGCGCGCCGATAAAATGGCTGACCATGTCGTAGCTCTCGCAAAAGCCGTATCCGCCAAAGCACTGTATCGCAGCATCGGCGGCCTTAAAGGCAGCATCGGTGCCCACCAGCTTACCCATGTTGGCGATATCGCCGACGACCTTTGGGTGCGCGCCCTGATCCTGAAGAGACGCCGCTTTCTGTACCATCAGCGAAGCGGACTCTAGCAGCGCCTTAGCCTCGGCCAGAGGATGTTGCAAACCCTGGTACGCGCCGATGGGGCCGTTGAATATTTTGCGCTCGTTGGCGTACTCCGTGCCACGCTTCAGCACGTGGCGTCCGCCACCAATTGAGCCGGCAGCCACCACCATGCGTTCGGGATTAAGCGCGTCAAACAGTACGTTGACACCGCCGCCAACCTGCCCGAGAACGTTTTCTTTAGGCACTTTGACATCGTCAAAATACACAAAAAACTGGCCCTCGGCCATCATCAGCATGGTATCCATGCGATCCCAGGACAGCCCCGCGGAGTCAGTGTCCACTACAAACAGGGTCAATTTAGCTTTTTCACCCGGTTCTCCACCGTCAGTCCGGGCGACCACCAGCACTTGCTGGGCATCGTTGATACCGCTGATAAACAGCTTATTGCCGTTAAGCACAAAATGATCGCCGGCATCCCTGCCCACGGTCTGGATCTTGAAGGTATTGGTACCGGCATTGGGCTCAGTGATGGCGAAACAGCAGCGCTTTTCACCCGACGCGATAGCCGGCAGCCAGCGTTGCTTTTGCTCCTCGGTGCCGTGGCGCGAGATACTCGGCACGGCAATACCCTGATTCACCACAAAAAACAGCGGCGCGACACCGTGTTCCGCCAGCCGCTCCTGCAACAACACCAGTGCCAGCATGCCCATACCAGAGCCACCGTATGCCTCCGGCGTATTAATACCAAGAATACCCGCCTGCGCCAGCGCGTCCCACTGCTCCTGCGGAAAGGTCTGGGTCTTGGCGCAGTCCACATAATATTGCCGCGGGAAGTCCTGGGCGATCTTGTCTGCCGTGTCGAGTAGCATTTGTTGTTCGTCAGAGAGCGAAAAATCCATGGTCAGTTCCTGTTACTGTTCCTGTTTTGATATCGAATAAGTGCGAGGCATGTAATCTGTGTCTAACTTACTAGCTGTGTCAACTTGCTAGCTGTTTGTCACTGGCCCCACCAAACATGGCTAGCGTACCCGGTTCCCAATAAATGGCAACACCCTTGCACAAATACAATGATACTCTGCCTATCCCAGTTGATCTGAAGTTATTGCAATCTGCCCATCTAGGCGCTGAAGGGCTGCTGAGACTATGACTCAAGTGACTCGGGAGCACTGGGCATCCCGCACCGGCTTTCTTTTAGCCAGTATTGGTTCTGCAGCCGGGCTGGGTAATATCTGGCGGTTTTCCTATGTCGCTGGCGAAAACGGCGGCGCGTCCTTTTTACTGGTGTATGTACTCTGTGTGCTGTTTATCGGCTTGCCTATCGTCATCGCCGAGATAAGTATTGGTCGCGCTGCACAGGGTGATGCGGTGCTGGCTTTTCGCAGCGCCAGACCAGATCGACCCTGGTTTGTGGCGGGTGGTCTGGCGGTGGCGGGCTGTTTTTTTATTCTTGGCTTTTACGGCGTAATAGCGGGCTGGGCACTGAAATATTTTGTCGCCGCCCTCTCGGGCGAGCTCTGGCAGGCGCCGCAACACAATCATTATTTTAAGGATTTTCTGGCCCAACCTCTGGCGCCGGTAATCTGGCAGTTTTTGATGATGGCTGTCACGACCGGCGTCGTCGCCAGCGGCGTGCAACGCGGTATCGAGACCGTCAACCGCTGGCTGATGCCCGTTCTCGCGGCAATTGTCGTTGTCCTGGCGGCATATGCGCTGACTCTGGACGGCGCGGCTAAGGGCCTGAGTTTTCTGTTTGCACCAGACTGGAGCGCCCTGCAGCATCCACAGATTTACGTGGCCGCCATCGGTCAGGCCTTTTTCTCGCTGGGTATTGGTATGGCTATTTTTCTGACTTATGGCAGTTATCTGGCCAGGAGTCAGCGCGTTCCATCTGCCGCCGCCCTTATTGTTGTAGGAGACACTCTGCTCGCCGTCGTCGCTGGCCTGGCTATATTCCCGGCGGTATTTTCCTTTGGTTTGAACCCTGCTGAGGGGCCGGAGCTGGCGTTTATCACGCTGCCCAGCTTGTTCGCGCTGATGCCCGCCGGGCACTGGTTTGGCACGCTGTTTTTTGGCCTGTTAGTGGGCGCTGCGCTGACATCCATGTTTTCGATCATGGAAGTGCCTGTCGCTTATTTTATGCGCCGCACCGGGCGGTCGCGCCGCGCGGTTACCCTCAGCCTCGGCACCGTGATTTTCCTGGTCGGGGTACCAACTTCATTGGGATATAGCATATTGGCAACTATAACCATCGCGGGACGAAATATTCTGGAACTGTACGATTTTGGCGTGGCGAACTTTCTGCTGCCGCTCGGGGGCATTGCCACGGCCTTATTTACCGGCTGGGGTTGGGGTCGAATAAGGGCATTGCCCGGAGCCGACCTTCACGATAATGCCACAGGCAAAATTTGGCTTTTTTGCCTGCGCTTTATAGCCCCAATGTTTATTGCCATCGCCTTTTTCAGCAACTCGATGATGCTGGATTAAAGGTCGAGAATCAGTTTTTGAAATGGTTAGCGACGAGGCGATATCTTTGGCGAAGAAAAGGCGCGACGGCTGTGGTGCGCCGCACCTTCGTCTAACAAATTCGTGCTAGCCAGTACGCGCGACCATAAACTCGGCAATGCTCTTAATGGCCAGTTTTCCTTCCGGTACGAATTTCGACATGAGGTGCCAGACGTGCATCATTTCGTCCCATACTTCGAGGGTTGAATCCACACCTGCCGCTTTCGCCGCGTCATGGAGACGTAGCGCATCGTCAAGCAACACCTCGTCACTACCGACCTGAATCAACAGGGGCGGCAAACCTTTGAGTTTCGCGAAGATCGGCGATGCCAACGGATCACTGGCGTCCTGGCCACCCAGGTACAAACTCGCCATCCAGGCCAGCGTTTCCTTGCTGAGCATGGCATCGACCAGCGCTTTGGTGCGCATCGTGGCGCCGCTCAGTGTCAGATCTGCCCAGGGTGAAATGCAAATGCCACCGGCGGGCATCGCCACCTTTTGATCGCGCAGCGATACCAGTGTCGCCGCGGTTAGACCACCACCAGCGGAATCACCAGCGATAAACATTTTTTCGGGGACCTCGCCATCATCCAACAAAGCCTTGTAGGCAGCGACGGCATCTTCTACCGCACCGGGAAATAAAGTCTCTGGTCCCAGCCGATAATCGAGAATCAATGTTTTGGCCTGGGTCGCATCGGCGATAGCGCCCACCATGTCGCGGTGGCTATCAGGGCCACCGAGCGCATAACCGCCACCGTGCAGATACAGCAAGGTGCGTTCGGGTTGACCCTTCGCGGGCATTTGCCATTCGCCAGGCACACCACCCACGGTGACTGATTTGCCCAGTTTTCGGCTGGCGGTGAGCGAACTCATCTTGTCCAGCGAGGCCCTTTCCTTGACGACGTCGCCACTGCGACCCAACATTTTTTTCATCGTCACGCGCATGGCGGACGATAAAAGTTTGCTACGTAAACTGGCCATAATCCCTACCCCTAAATCAGCTTCAAGATGGTTGTAACAGCGCATCTGCGAGCGCTGTAGTGTGCAACAAAGGACGCACAGTGGCAATCCATGACGATGGTATGCAGCCCACCAGACAAACCACTCTCAGTTAGCAAAGTATCCCGGCTACAACCACACACAATAAAAAAGCGCCCAATCGGGGCGCTTTCAATGGGCACTTGCGCAGCGAATTATCAAGCGCTGGCCTTTTGCTCATCCGGCGCGCAGGACCAGCTGTGCAACTCAGGCAGTACTTTTTCAGCAAACAACCGCATACTCTTTTCTGCATATTCAAAGGGCATGCCGCCAAAGCTGAACGATACGTTGAGATTCATCGGGCCGGCCTGTTCGCGAATCCAGCGAATCTTCTCCAGTATCTGCTGTGGGGTACCATGTACTTGATTATTGGTAAACAGCTCAGTAACCGATTCGCGACCGCGATCACGCATAATTTCGGCGCTTTGCGCATAGAAGTTATAAACCTTTTTATCGGCGAAGTGGGTGCCATCCATCTCGTAATGATCCAGCGCCGAAATCCAGTAGTCGTGCATATATTTCATGGCCATGTCTTCAGCGCGCGCTTCATCTTCATCGCACACGCAAAAGATGTTGGCGACAATGGGCGGCGGCTCGGTACCCTGCACTTTGCGAAAACGCGCGCGATACCTGTCCACATCCTTGGCCCGCGATTTCCAGGGCGATATGGCAAAAATCATCATGGTCGCGCCGAGATCGGCCACGACATCGGCCGAGTCCGGCGACTGACAGGCCATGAATAAACGATCCTTAAACGACTTGAATGGCCGCGGCCTCAGCTCGCGACGCTCCTGCTTGAAGAACTTGCCGTCGTATTCAATAAACCCGGTTTCCAGACCGGTGATAATAATCTCAGCCGACTCATCAAAGCGGTCCCGCGATTCTTCCATAGCAATACCAAAACCGTCGTACTCGACCCGACCAATACCGCGGCCAAAGCCCATCAGCGCGCGTCCGTTGGACAGGTTGTCGAGCATGGACATCTCCGCCGCAATACGCCCAGGATCCTTGTGCCAGGGCAGAATCAACACCGCTGTACCCAGGCCGATGCGCTCGGTGCGCCCGGCCATGTAGGCCAGTAACTCGGTGACGCTCGGGCACATAGTGTAATCGGTAAAATGGTGCTCCGCTGCCCATATGGAATCAAAGCCCAGCGGCTCCACCAGATCGCAGATGCGCAACTGTTGCTGGTAAACTTCCAGGTCAGAGAGGTTCTGGCCCAGCTCCGCCTGAAACACGCTCAACATGCCTACGTCCATTTTTGTTACCCCCGTTATGAATAAACTGGTGTTGTATAAGCAGCATTCGCTAGCATTTGTAACGCTACCTGCTCAATACGTACTCGCTTGAGTTTAGTTCCCGCGCGACGACGATTCAAGCTTACCCGTGGGTCAGCGCTTGGCGCACTATTCGCTGGATATGGTACGCCCGCCGTCGATCACCAGTGTTTGACCGGTGACAAAACTGCCCGCGGCCGATGCCAGAAACACCACGCCGCCAGCGATCTCTTCCGGCGTACCGATGCGGCGCAGCGGCGCGTTGGCTGTGGCGGCTTTCAGGTACTCCGGGTTATCCCACAGTGCCCGGGCAAAATCCGTTTTTATCAGGCCCGGCGCTATGGCATTGGCACGCACGTTTTCTGGCCCGAACTCGGCAGCGATATTGCGCGCCAACGCGAAATCCGCCGCTTTGGAAAGGCCATAGGCACCCAGGGTGGTGTGGCCAACCAGTCCAGCGATGGAAGAGATAATGACGATGGAGCCATCCTTTCTTTCTCGCATCTCGGGAATTACCATTGAGCACAGCCAGTGATTGGACTTGATGTTGTTGTCCATCACCTTGTCGAACTGCTCGTCGTTGATACCCATCATCGGGCCGTAATAGGGGTTGGCCGCAGCGTTGCACACCAGCACGTCGATTTTACCGTACTGGGCACGGGCCTTATCAACCAGGTTTTGCAGGTCTTCCTTGCGGGAAATATTCGCTGGCACAGCGAATGCCGACCCAGGGCCGTCCTTGACCATCTCATTAATTGCCGCGGTCACCGCATCACAGGCATCAGCCTTGCGACTGGATACCACCACACTGGCGCCATGCAGGGCCATTTGCTCGGCAATAGCCTTGCCAATACCCTTGGTGGAGCCGGTGATTACGGCGACTTTCCCGGTCAAATCAAATAAATTCATGGTCTTGCTTCCTTCTGCTGCTATTGGTGTTGGGCCGGATTGTATCGAATAATGCGCTGAAATCGGTTGCTGAGCCAGCGGCGCGCCCCATTCTAGCCCGGCGTGGCCAAATTTAAATGGCCTCGCTGCACCGCGTCGACTTGCCACCAAAGCCACACTCCGTTTCAATTGCTAGTCGGTCACGCAGCGATTCAGCAAACTGTGCTGCCATTTAAACTGCCATTAATGTATCTATCAGGAATAATAATATGTCGTCGCCTGTACCTGTCGCCATCCTCGATAAAAAAATGACCGCCGCCGGTTCACCTTTTGAAATGGGCGAAGCAGTGATCAACGGCATTCCGACACGTATCTGGAAAAACGCCCCCGCCAACCTGCGCACCATTTTTGAAGACACACTGAAGTTTGCCGACCGCGATTATCTGGTGTTTGAAGACGAGCGCGTGAGCTATGCCCAGCACTACCAGCAGGTGGTCGCACTGGCCCATGCCCTGGTCAGTGAACTCGGTATTACCAAAGGCGACCGCGTGGCGCTGGCCATGCGCAATTATCCAGAGTGGCCGGTCGTGTTCTGGGCCACAGTATCCATAGGTGCCATCATCGTACCGCTCAATGCCTGGTGGACCACCCGTGAACTGGAATACAGCATCGAAAATTCCGGCGCTCGGGTGGCCTTTGTCGATCAGCAGCGCGCCAGCCTGCTGGCCGGGAGCTGTGACCACCTCCCGGCGCTGGAACAACTCATCGTCATCCGCGGTGAAGACAACGCAGTCAGCCCCAACGAGATACGCTTCGAGGATCTACTGGCCCGACATAATCAGCAGAAGACGCTACCACCGGTTGACCTGGCACCCGATGACGATGCCAGCATTTTTTACACTTCCGGCACCACCGGCAACCCCAAGGGCGCGATCAACACCCATCGCAACATCTGCACCAATCAAGTCAGCGGCGTTTATTGCCGGGTACGCACCGAATACCGCTACGGTCGCGAACCGATCATGCCCACCGAACAAATGGGTCAGCTGATCAGCGCGCCTCTGTTCCACGTTACCGGCTCGCTGGCCATGCTTTGCGGCAGCACCATCGCCGGCAGCAAAATCGTCTTTATGTACAAGTGGGATGCCGATACCGCCATTCGCCTGATCGAAAAAGAAAAGCTCAACTCCTTCGGCGGTGTGCCCTCCATGCCTCTACAGGTGCTGGAATCCCCTATTCTGACCCAGCATGACACCTCCTCCGTACGCGCTGTTTTATTTGGCGGCGCGCCGCCCGCCCCGGAGCTAGCAGAGCGGGTAAAACAGGCTTTTCCCAACTCCAGTTCCAGCAACGGTTATGGCTTAACCGAGACCAGCGCCCTGAGCACCGTCTGTGTCGCCGAAGACTACATGGCCAGACCGAAAAGCGCCGGCATGCCCGCTGCGGTGTGCGATATCAAAATTATGGCTGAAGAAGGCCAGGAGTTACCCGCGAACGAAATCGGCGAAATCTGGGTTAAAGGCCCCCAGGTCATCAAAGGCTACTGGAACAATCCTGAAGCGACAGCCAGCGCCTTCACCGATGGCTGGCTACATACCGGCGACCTGGGTTACCTGGATGACGAAGATTTTCTGTTTGTGGTCGACCGCGCCAAGGACATGCTGCTGCGCGGCGGCGAAAACATTTACTGCATCGAAGTCGAAAGCGCGCTGTACGATCACCCCGCTGTCATCGACGCCGCCGTGGTCGGCATTCCCCACCCCATCCTCGGCGAGGAAGTCGGCGCGCTGGTGCAGGTGCGGCCCGGCACAATCGTCACGGAGAAAGAACTACAGGATCATGTCGCCGCGCTTATCGCAGCCTTCAAGGTACCCATCCGCATCGATCAGCACCCCGAACCGCTGCCCCGCAATGCCAACGGCAAGATCATGAAGCCTGCGGTGAAGGCTTTAATGGGCATTACGACTGCTTGACCACCGCCTGGTTTGAGATCAGAAAACCGTGGCGCTCTGGAAAAATCTGGCTCACCGGGTGAAACCCGGGAGCCTGTCAGTAAAGATACTGGCTGGGCAGCCTGGTGACATAACGTTCCAATATACCTAACGGACTTATATTATCAGAGCCGCCCCGATTCCTGGCCTATTGCCTGGCCAGCGCCGCTTCCTTCTCCAGCTGCCGCGCACCTTTCAACATCCCCGCCATCGCGTGGTTTCCCTCGTGGCAGGCATATTCAAAAATTTGATCATCAGTAGCTCGCATCGGGATAGCAGCGGTGAAGGGTTTGGTAAACGTGGTGGGATCATCGACGGTATATTCATAAACCAGCCGCGATTCGCTAACCGGTGTAAATTTTTCGGTCAGCTTCAAGTTTTTACCAGACCCCGGTGAGCCATTTCTGTCCAGATCATTAAGCGATAAGGGCAACTGATAAGTTGGCGTTTTATCGGTGAAGTTAGTGGTTTCAACAACCAGGGTATTGCCCTCCCAGTGACCCCGCGAGTCCCCCGTCCACTTTTCAAGCTCCGCTGGTAAATGTGGACGGCCATCCATCGGAACAATTCGCGCGTCGTGAATCATCTCGGTAAAAATCACCACGTAAGTGGGCGTCTGTATGATGCGAATGTTATTGTTGTAGGCACTTGGCGTCAGTGGCGGGCCGGCATTAAAGCTCAGCAGACAGCGCTCGGAAAGCCCCAGTGTTTCCGGACCTTCCGGCCGAAATACCAGGTTATCCATCTCCAGCGACAAAATGTCGCGCACCGGTGGAACACGCAGGCGATTTTTCTTCAAGCCCTCCACCGCCGCCCTGGTGAGTGCTGGCAAACGTCCATTCGGCGGATCGATAATGAGAGATGTCCTTTTATCCTCATTTAGCTCGGTACCGTAATCCATCCACCAACTGTTGTAGGCACCCTCAACGTCCAGATCGCCCATGGCATCTCTCTGAACATCAACATCACTCAGTGCGATGGCCTTGTCGCGAAACGCCGCCTCCTCTTCGGCTGAGGAAAACCTGGCTTTGTCCTCCAGCGCTGTAGGTCGCTCCAGGGGAGTCAGTGTACGGAAATCCCAGACGCCCTGAATATTAGGATTACCCTGCGAGTTGCGTGCCGGCTCATATTTAGCGCGAGTAGATTGATCCTGTGCCGAAATAGCCGGCACCGCAATAACCAACGCGGTCATCAGGCCTGTCAGCGAAAGCAGTGTGCGAACCTGTGTCATATAACCCTCCGTATCTTATTAATTTAATGGAAAATTTTAATTCCGCAGCAACATATCACCGCAACACAATATTGATGAGCTAAATACACCAGGGCGCCAGGCCTACCTAGCTCAAAATAAGATCCTCCATTTTTAATATAGCTTCTTATTGCGCCCGTCGCCAACGCGTTTCTGTGATTAGACGCCGCCAGATTTATTAAACACGCTGCAACGTCAATATGGAATTCCGCTAACGACGTTGACTACCAATGCCGTTGCACAGGCACAGCAATCTCGCGCTTCACCAACAACAATTCGCGCTTCACCAACAACAGATAAACCATCAACAATAAAACTGGCTGGTGGTTTTTACCGTATCATCTCTTGTCACAACCAGCCGTGACAACCGGCGTGAGGCTGACACCTAAAAAGACGGAGGCGACGTTGCATGATGGCTAAATCCGAATCTAATGTGCTCTGCTACGGCGAACAAATTGATATGCGTGCAACATGAAACTTCATGTCGCCAAAATATGCGTTCTTGCACTCTGCGTTATTCTTACGGGCTGCGATAGCACCCAATTTTTCTACAATCGCGCGAACTGGTTACTTAGCTACCAGGCCGACCGTTACTTCGACCTGAACAAAATCCAGACAACCAGCGTCAACCAGGCAATAAACCACTGGCTGAGTTGGCATCGGCGCACCCAGTTAACCTGTTACGCCGAACTGATCGGCCAGTTTGAAACCCGCGCGCGCACTGACCTGACCGGCGCCGACGTGACATGGCTAGAAGCGGAACTAAAGGGACATTACGAAACCGTTATAACCAGCGCGGCGGCGCCCGCAGCGCACGTTCTTAGTAGTCTCGATACTGATCAAATAAATCATCTGGAGAAACGCCTCGCCAAAGACCACAGAAAATTGGCCCGGCAACTCAGATTCAGTCACGAACGTAGATTGCACCGCCGCGCAAAAAAAACAGTAGCTGGTGTGGAAAAATGGTTTGGTAATTTATCCCGCGCGCAGGTGGCCTGGATTAAAAAACGCAGCAAGGCCTTACCCGATACGTATGCCCCCTGGCTGCAATATCGCAAGCAACGAGACAGCACCTTAATTGAATTACTACGGGCGAACGTTGACGCAGAAACCATCGCCCACGCACTCAAACCCATGTGGATCACGATGGAATTACCATCTAAAAGCGACGACGATACCGCAAACAAAACTGAAATCCTGATGGCAGAAATGATGTCGCAAAGCAAAGCACTGGCCGTGGATTTTTATGGTCTGGCGAGCACCGAACAAAAAGCCCATTTCTGGCATCGATTACATGACTACCGCGGTGACTTCCTGCAACTCGCCAGTGTCGCCCCCTCCGGCGCTAGCTGCGAAATGCCAACAATACTACTCACTGAGGCGCAAACTGGCTTATCTGCGTCTCGTTAAATACATGCCTGGCCACTTAAGCCCGAGTCGCCTGTGGCACGCTCGGCGTAGAAGTGAGGCGTACAAAAGCCAACTTTTGCGACATCCCCAAATTCCTGGGGTAGATACGGCAATCATGCATCTACCCCCTGCATTTTTAATCGCCCGTCGCATAAGCTGCGACCATCAAAACGTCACGGGTCTTATGGCGCACCTGGTAATAGGCCGGTGATTTGGCCGATAGTCGACATTGTGCTCTCGGGACTTCTTTGACTTTGAGGGTTTCTGCAAGGTGCTTTTGCATCGGCTCAACAAACTGATCATCTCCGAGGTATATTTGCTGCTTTAGATTGCCCCAAACCGGCGGCAAGCCCACACCTTTCCGAACAAAGTCTTTGTATTTGGCCATAGTCCGCTTTTTTTGACGACTAAATTCGCCCAGCCCCGTATTCAGGTTGCAAGCGCACCGCTTCCGGCGCGCCCAGCTCGAATGCAGGGTTATACACATCCGTCCCCACATGAGGAGGATGATTGACGGCTATAGTCTGTGACGATGCCGTTAGAAAACTCCACATGACAACATTCCAGTAACTTTGCTTTGAGCATTAGCCTCGCCCGACTTGCTCGGCTCTTGATTGCCGACAACGATACACCTTGCTCTTCAGCCAGGGTGCGCATCGTCTTGCCTTCAAAATCAGTTGTGAGCAAGGTATCCCGGTATATTGCCGGGAGCTGCTGGGTGAAAGGTCTAAGACAAGTGGCAAGCTGTTGATGCAAAAGCTCGTCATTGCCAAGCTGCGTATCCGGCAAGTTCTCGTCTAACTCCGCGGTGTCAGGACGCGCCGAACGATAGTAGTCGATCACGGTGGTACGTGCTGCGGCATAGAGCCAGCCTACAAGATTTCTGGGTGCCCGCTTGTCGCCGATTGCAGCCGACGCCTTAACGAACACATCTTGAACCAGATCTTCTATCAAGGCCGGATCACTCACTCGCCTGCGCAAATAATTGCGCAGCCTAACCCGCAAAACGGAGAAAGCTTCACCAAGGTCTTCTGAAGTCGTTGGCGTGACCGGTAATACTTCCTCTTTAACCACAACAAGTACCCTCGGCCACCGGCAAACTGTTTGGAATGCAACAAGCAGCCCTCGCGGATGGCGCATCCAGCTCCGACCCACGCACAGGAATACAACATGCACCCGCCTGACTGACGGTGTCGTTGCCGAATTCAAGAACATCAGACATGGTATGAAAATGCTCCCAGGCAAGCCCTTGAGGGTCAATTGTCCAATGTTTTTCGCTCCTGGAGTAGCAACAAGCGGCTTCTCCCTGGTTTAACACTTCCCCAGGAGAAGCAGAGTCAGCCAGCTTTTTCAGCTCGACGAGCTCTTCGGCTGAATCAACCTGGAAACCTAAATGATTCAATCCTGCAGCGTGACCTCTGGATGAAATCGCGAAATTTATTCGTGGGCTGTCAAGCATCCACTTCGCATAATCATCTTGTTGTTTGGTCGGCTGCTGGCCGAACAACTTGCTATAGAAATCAATGCTGGCTCCAATGTTCCCTACCGCAATGTGGATATGAAAGCGTTTCATGGTTAGCTCCTTGTTTAGTCGCATCAAGATCAATGCATACTGATAGACGGTGGAGCCGAAAAATGGTCGCAAGGATAAGTGGCATCTCGCCACCTCCTGAGTTATCAGAAGGTGTCCACTGAAGCGGGGGAAGCTCACAGCTAGCATAAAAATCGTATATCTCAACATCTCATATGAAGGCATAGTCAAAGCCTCCAAGGCTGAGCAGGGACGTAACTTTGTGTTAAGGGGCCCGGAGCTCACAGCGACCGCAGGGAGCACACTTGAACACATTGTTAGCGCCCTCATTTTACCAATTTAACCTGCTCAACTACATGCTCTATGAGTTCTCGAGTACCCCAAAACATAGCTGCAGCGAGAATGAAAAAGGGTAGCAGCGCGAAAAAGCGCCCCTTCCTTGACGTTCTGCTTCTTATTGCCCAAGAGTGGAATGGTTCGATTCTGAAAGATGCGAAGACATATGCAAAATAGAAGCTCAATAGAAAATACGATATCGATTCGATCACCTTTAATGGTGTGCTTCCAGTCTTGTCCACCAAGTACGATATGCCACCTAAGGCGATTGTCCACCCGATCCATTTAAACCATAGGGGCGTGACCGTTTCATAGAACTCTTGAGCCGCATAAGCCCATTCATCCTCAGTCTTTTTCGCCGTTAAATCGATGATGCGATCTGGCGCCTTGTCTTCTTTGTCTGACATTAGTCCTCTAGCGCTAGCTATTAAAAAACGCCACATCCGACATATGTTCCGAATGTGTGCGGGTGTGCATGATGTACCCGTATTTGGACATAAACGCGCAGATGAGACATATCATTCCCTGATTGATTAGTTATTCGCGCCACAATACATTGATTTAAAAGAAAAAAGCAACAGACCGCCAGATTCGCTCAGATATGACGCATGCGCTCAATTATGTGACGTTTTGGCACTTAAATGCGAGGCGACTCTTGGCTCCTACCTGGCGTAGCTTGAGCCCCGCCTGGAGTTAACATCAGTTGGCCGGCAATCTCGTATTGTCTTTGAAATCCAGGCTATCTTCAAAATCCAATTTTACCTTAAAGCCGGCATCATTCCGGCAGCTCGGCATGCAGTACGCCTTCTGCGGTCAAGGCTGCTATCTCTTCAGCGGTCATTGCTAGCAGTTCGCTGAGGATGGCGCCGTTATGCTCCCCGAGAAATGGGGTTTCCAGCGGCAGCTCGTCGGGAAAACCGGAAAAGCGCAGGGGC
>JBFIEE010000021.1:0-50488 GCA_041603535.1 Porticoccaceae bacterium | reverse complement strand
CCGACTTGTGTTTCGCAGCGTAGAACCAGGTCAGGCGACAATAAATCTGCTGCCCGCTCTGGTCGGTCAGGCGCTGACTGAGCTGCCCATCGACAAGCGTATGCGGTGGGGAGCTAGCCGGGTTGAATTTGTGCGACCGGTTCATTGGGTTGTGATGTTATTTGGTGGCGACGTGGTTCCCGGAACAGTCATGGGTATCAAAACGGGAAACTGTAGTCGCGGCCATCGCTTTCACCATCCAGCGTCGGTCGTTCTTAACAGCCCTCTGGAATACCTGGAGACCTTACGCGACGCACATGTCGTTGCCGACTTTGTTGAGCGACGCGAAACAATTCACGACGGCATCAAGCAAGAGGCAACGCGCCTTGGCGGATCGCCGGTAATCGATCACGCATTACTCGATGAGGTAACCGCCCTCACTGAATGGCCCATGGTCTTATCAGGACACTTCGACAGGCGCTTCCTCGCCGTGCCCGCAGCCGCGCTCGTATCCTCCATGAAGGAACACCAGAAGTATTTTCATGTTGTTGACGGAGCAGGGCAGCTATTACCAGTTTTCATTGCCGTCGCTAACCTGAACAGTAACGACGCAGCACAAATTATTGCTGGCAACGAGAAAGTTATTCGTCCGCGGCTCACGGATGCCGCGTTTTTCTACGAAACAGATCTGAAGACATCGCTTACGCAACGTCGCGAGCGCCTGCGCGACGTCATTTTCCAGGAAAAACTTGGCTCCCTTTTCGACAAAACCGAGCGCGTGGCCCGGCTCGCTGAATACCTGGCGGCTTTTACCAACGCCAACCCGGCGCTGTGCCGTCAGGCCGCGCAACTGAGCAAGTCAGATCTGTTGACCGAGATGGTGCAGGAGTTTCCTGATTTGCAGGGCACTATGGGTGAGCATTACGCCAGGGTGGAAAAGCTGGACTCCTGCGTTGCCGCCGCTCTGTCAGAGCAATACTTACCGCGCTTTAGCGGTGACAGCGTGGCTCCCAGCGCCGTCGGTGCAACGCTCGCCCTTGCTGATCGCATCGACACCCTGGTCGGCATTTTTGCAATCGGTCAGGCGCCAACGGGCTCCAGCGATCCCTTTGCCCTACGCAGAGCCAGTCTCGCTGTATTGCGGCTTTTGATCGAGCACCGTATCGATCTGGATCTACGCGCCGTGGTGCGCCACGCAGCGCAGCTATACAACAAGGTTGTTGTTTCAGAGTCGACTGAAAAGCAAGTATTCACTTACGTTATAGATCGCTTTAAATCCATGTTTGAGGAAGAAGGTGTCTCGACAGCGGCCGTTCAGGCGGTGATGTCCAAGCAGCTTTCCAACCCGCTGGATATCACACAACGCATTTACGCCGTGAACCAGTTTTCGCATCTACCCGAAGCCCTGGCTCTGGCCAGCGCCAACAAGCGGGTCGCTAATATCCTCGATAAGCAGGGGACCTCAGTCGCTAACGCCGGTATCGCAGAACACCTGCTGTCCCTTCCCGAAGAGGTTAATCTCGCCCGTTTGCTGGCAGACCTCGGCGAACAAACCCGGGGTCTTATGGACCGTCAGCAGTACGCAGAGGTACTAAACGGGCTGGCCGTTTTGCGCGGACCTGTCGACGCCTTTTTCGATAACGTGATGGTGATGGTCGATGACGAAGCCGTGCGCAACAATCGCCTTGCTCTGCTCAAAAAGTTGCGCGATCTGTTTTTAGAGGTCGCTGACATTGCCGTGATGGCACCAACCAAATAACCCTGATCATGAAATTGATTATTCTCGACCGGGACGGCGTTATAAATGAGGACTCTGACCAGTATATTAAATCGGTCGAAGAATGGCGGCCTATTCCCGGCAGTATAGAAGCCATCGCCAAACTTGGCGACGCAGGGTACAGCGTTGTCGTAGCGACCAATCAGTCTGGGCTGTCGCGGGGCTTGTTTGGTCTCGACGAGCTGGAGAGCATCCATCATAGAATGTGTCGCCTCGCTGAGCAGGCTGGCGGTTGTATCAGCGCTATTTTTTACTGCCCCCATCTTCCGGAAGAACACTGTAGGTGCCGGAAGCCGGCGCCGGGCTTGTTTGAAGCCATCGCCAGGGAGTTCAACGCAGACCTTGCAGGGGTCCCTGTTGTTGGCGACAGCCTACGCGACCTGCAAGCAGGCCTGTTGCTCCACTGTATGCCGATACTGGTGCGCACCGGTAAAGGTCGTACGACCGAGCCTTTGCTTCACGAACAGGACGACCCCCATCTTAGAAACACGTTGGTTTTTGACGATTTAGCCGCAGTAACCGATCACCTCTTACTTGAAAAAGGGACTTAACTTGAAGCCTGTTCTGGCACTGCGCTCATTAATTTTTTATTGCGGTTATATCCCCATCGTTGGCGTCTTTCCGATATTAGGTTTTACGGTCGGCCTACTGCTGCCCTATAAACTCAGACAGGATTTGCTCACCACCGCTAATGCTCTGGTCGTTCTCTGGCTTCGTATCACCTGTGGCATCAGGTTCGATGTTACCGGCCTGGAAAACATTCCCGATCAACCCTTTGTCGCGGTGAGTAAGCATCAGTCGAGCTGGGAAACCTATTTTTTGCAAAGATCTCTGCGCCCGGTCAGTACGGTCCTAAAAAAAGAGCTTTTAAAAATACCGTTTTTCGGCTGGGGTCTGACCATGACCAGACCCATCGCCATCGATAGATCAAACCCAAGGAAAGCACTGCGGGACGTGTTAGAACAGGGTAAAAAGCGACTCGCGGAAGGCAACAACATACTGCTTTACCCGGAAGGCACCCGCACCCAGTATGGCGACATAGGGCGGTATGGGCGCAGTGGCGCAGCGCTGGCAATTGCAGCGCATGTACCGCTACTACCCATCGCCCACAACGCTGGCGCCTTTTGGCCCGCCCACAAATTTAGTAAGCGTCCAGGTACTATTCACGTGGTGATCGGTAAGCCCCTGTTCACTGAACAGATGGACAGCAAACAATTAACGGAACAGGTTCAAGCGTGGATTGAGTCTACGGTCACAGCGTTGCCTGATTAGACTCCTGGACAAACCACAATCTCTATAAACCACAATCTCTGCTAGACTGACACCTTCGGAGGAAAAAGACCAATGACAGATGATCTCCATCGCGGGCCCGAAAAACGCAAGGAACAGCGCCGCAAAAAGACCCATCGACGCGAAGAGATCCGCTTCGAGCCTGACAAAGATGACCGCAGGCGGAATCCGGGACGAAGAAAAACTGACGGCGATGTATGGAACAAAAGAGGCGAAGAGTAAAGTGAGTACTTACTAACTCTAAATATCCAGGTTCACAACAGCCAGGGCATTCGTCTCTATGAATTGCCTGCGCGGCTCAACATTGTCACCCATCAAGGTATTAAACATCTGGTCGGCTGCTATCGCATCTTCGACGGTTACCTTGAGCATACGACGGGTTTCCGGATTCATTGTAGTATCCCAGAGCTGCTCCGGATTCATTTCGCCAAGCCCTTTATAGCGTTGGATGTAGTAGCCTTTACGCGCTTCACTCATCAACCAGTCGATAGCGACTTGAAAGCTATCTATCATTTTGACTTTATCGCCGCGCTTCACATAGGCCCCTGGCTCCAGCAGATCCACTAGCTTCTCCCTGAGTGCACAAATAGCCGCGTATTCACCCGATACAAAAAAGTCGTGGCTAAAACGGAAAACCGAAGGAACGCCATGCACGACCCGATGGATTTCCGGTAAGTAACTACCCCGTTCATCGTCCTGTACAACCTTCACCTGATACTGGCTAGCATTGCCTTTTTCAGCGCTTACCCCCACGCTAAACGCGGCACACCACGCCTCTATTACTGACCGATTTTTTAGCTGATCCGCAGTCAAACCGGGCGCAGAAAGCATGTACGTCAGTGCCTCACTGGGGTAGGAGCGGGACATTCGGGCAATCATTGCCACCACCTGCCGGTACTGGACAACCAGCGCCTCCAGGGCCTCACCACCAATACCTGGCGCTTCCGCGTTGACATGTAGGCTCGTCCCGTCAAGGGCCGACTGGGTGAGGAATGCGGTTAAAGCCTGATCGTCTTTTAGATACTGCTCCTGCTTGCCTTTACTTATTTTGTAGAGTGGTGGTTGCGCGATAAAAATGTGGCCACGATCAACCAACTCCCGCATTTGTCGGAAGAAGAACGTCAGCAACAGGGTTCTAATATGGGAGCCGTCGACATCGGCGTCTGTCATGATGACAATCGTGTGGTAGCGCAGCTTGTCGACGTTAAACTCCTGGGCACCAATACCACAACCAAGCGCTGTAATGAGCGTTCCCACCTCGATACTTGATAGCATTTTATCAAAGCGCGCTTTTTCAACGTTTAGTATCTTCCCTTTCAAGGGCAAAATCGCCTGCGCCCGACGATCACGACCCTGTTTTGCTGAACCACCAGCGGAATCACCCTCCACCAGGTACAACTCAGACAAAGCGGGGTCTTTTTCCTGACAGTCCGCCAGCTTGCCGGGCAACCCAGCAATATCCAAAGCACCTTTGCGCCGGGTCATTTCCCTGGCTTTGCGTGCCGCTTCGCGAGCTCTTGCCGCATCAATCATTTTGCCGACAATACTTTTAGCCTCCTGCGGATTTTCGAGCAGGTGGTCTCCCAGGCGCTTACCCACCTCCTGCTCAACTGCAGTCTTGACTTCAGAGCTCACCAACTTATCTTTCGTCTGCGATGAAAATTTTGGGTCCGGCACTTTGACCGATATTATGGCCGTCAAGCCCTCCCGCGCATCGTCCCCGGTGGTTGCGATTTTCGCTTTGCTAGCAATACCCTCCTTTTCTATATAGGTATTTAACGTCCGCGTCAGTGCCGCACGAAAGCCAGCCAGATGCGCGCCCCCGTCCCGCTGAGGTATATTGTTCGTGTAACAATAAATATTTTCCTGAAAGCCATCATTCCACTGCAACGCGGCCTCCACAACAACGCCGTCCTCGTGCTCCGCACTAAAGTAAATTACTGAATTTATTGGACTTTTATTAACATTAAGGTATTCAACAAAAGCCTTGAGGCCACCCTCGTATTCATAGGTGTCCTGCTTGCCAGTGCGCTCATCCAGCAAGACTATTTTCACGCCCGAGTTGAGAAAAGATAGCTCTCTTAAACGCTTAGCCAGGATGTCGTAGTGAAAATTGATATCTGTAAAAGTGCCTGCAGAGGGCCAGAAATGTACTTTCGTTCCTGTATTGCTCGTTGTACCCACAACCGCCAGGGGCGCCTGTGGGACACCGTGACTATAGGTTTGTTCGTGTACGTTGCCATCACGTCGCACTGTCAAAAGCAGTCGCTCAGACAGTGCATTAACGACGGAAACACCTACTCCATGCAATCCGCCTGACACTTTGTAACTGTTGTCATCGAATTTCCCGCCCGCATGAAGCACAGTCATAATCACTTCAGCAGCAGACACACCCTCTTCGTGAACATCCGTTGGAATACCCCGGCCATTATCTGACACCGACACTGACTCATCCGGGTGAATGATGACCCTGATTTCACCACAATGACCTGCCAACGCCTCGTCAATCGAGTTATCTACGAGCTCAAAAACCATATGGTGCAAGCCGGTACCGTCATCCGTGTCCCCGATGTACATACCGGGACGCTTACGTACGGCATCCAGGCCCTTTAGTACCTTAATATTGGAGGAATCGTAATTATCTACACCGCTCATACTTTGCTTCCTAAGCCAACTCCGAGTTTTCCTGCTTGACCGCGCCCTGTTCCACGTGGAACAGGGCTGTCTGCCCAACCGACGATTTAGGTAAAACTGCCTGTAGGGTTTTTTTACTAGTTCCTGTAATAAAGACCTGCGCGCCCATATCCGCTAGCAAATCCATGCCGCCTGCCAGGTGTTTGTAATCCAGCTCCGCGGCGAGATCATCGAGCAGATACACACCCGTCCGCTCTGCAACACTACCGAGTATCTGACCCTGCGCGATTAACAACGCCAAAACCACGAGCTTCGCCTGCCCTCGCGACAACACTTCGGCAGCCGGTCGACCATCACACCGCAGCTTTAGGTCCGCCCTGTGCGCACCGCTGTGCGTCAACCCTGCCTGCAGATCCCGTGCGCGATCCCGCTCCAGCGCCTCTAGCATGGTGGTGTTCGGACTCCAGCCCCGGAACAGTCGCAAATCAAGGCTCTCCACCCCCGATAGCGCCGCGAGAACGCGACAGGAAGCTGGTTCCAGCCGTTCGAAATGCCGCTGGCGATAATCCGCTACTTGCTCAGACAAAAGCGCAAACTCCCTGTCCCAAACAGGGAGCTGGGGCAGCGATATGTTACCACGGCGGAGCAAATAATTCCGTTGTTTATGGCAACGCTGAAAGTTGCGCCAGGCTTCTCGGAAACCGTGTTCCACGTGGAACACACCCCAATCAAGAAACTTCCGACGGCTCCCAGGCCCACCCTCAATCAGGCCGATGCTGTCACTGTTCATCATCAACACCGGCAAGGTTTCCGCGAGCTCGGATGCGGTACGAATATGTCGACCAGATATTTTGAACTGAAACCCCCCTTGAGCGTCCCGCGTCACCCCCAGCGGGGTCTCTTTTTGATCTGGAGCATCACGATCAGCCAGCAAACAAAACACCGTGCACTGTTCCGCGGCGGTATTGATAATGGCTTTTAGGTTTCGCGTTCTAAAGGATCGGCCCCGGCTAAGCAGGTAAATAGCCTCCAACAGGCTGGTTTTCCCGCTGCCGTTGTCTCCGCAGATAAGGTTAATGCCTGGCGCAGGGGACAACACGGCATGACGAATATTCCGTACACCTTGTATGTCCAACTTTTTAAGGAACATCTGTTGAAGCGCGGCGGCCGCACTTATAAAGCGCGAATCGATAATCCGGATTCGGCTTATAGCCGCATTGGCATAATGACGTAGACAGAATCTTTGTCGGTAGCATCGCCAAGCAGAGCACTGCTGTTGGCGTCTGACAGGGTAAAAGACACTTTGTCGCCCTTTAAGGTATTCAGTACATCCTGAATGTAATTGACGTTAAAACCGATTTCCAGCTCATCGCCGCTGTAACTTACCTCTATTTCCTCTTCCGCTTCTTCCTGCTCTGGGTTATTCGCGAGCATCTTCAATTGATTCTCCGACAACCCCAACCGAACACCCCGGTATTTTTCATTGGATAAAATTGCCGTTCGGTTGAACGCCTGCCGCAATGCGTCGCGGTCACCAGTTACGATTCGTGTGCCCCCTTTTGGTAGCACGCGATCATAATCAGGATACGCGCCATCTACCAGCTTGGAAGTAAAATGGAAGTCATGTCCTTTTACCCGCACCTGATTATCGCCGATCGCTACCTGTACATCTCCTTCTTCCGCCAGCAAGCGCGACAACTCCACAACCCCTTTGCGAGGTAGTATGGATTGGACTTTTTCTCCACTGTTGAGGGGTAAGCTCAGCGTGGTCATTGCCAGGCGATGACCATCGGTGGCGACAGCTCGCAACTGCCCTTCCGTTGCCTCCCACAACATTCCGTTAAGATAGTAGCGGACATCCTGGTGAGCCATCGCGAAGGCTGTGCTATCGATCAAGCGCTTGAGCTCCTGAGCGGGACAGTTAAAGACCAGTGCGCCCGGGCCCTGCTCAACGCCCGGGAACTCGTTGGCTGGCAGAGTTGACAGTGCAAATTTGCTGCGCCCACTTGTAATCACCATGCGATTACCTTCACTACTGACGTTCACCGTCGCTTGCTCCGGAAGAGAACGGCAAATATCCAGCAACTTCCGTGCAGGGGCAGTCACCTCACCAGCGTCATGACTTTCTGCGACATCAAGATCACTATGACTGATAATTTCCACCTCTAAGTCTGTGCCTGTTATAGCAAGCCGCTTACCTTCAAGCTGAATCAGCACATTTGACAGGATGGGCAGTGTTTGACGCCGCTCAACAACGCCAACTACAAGCTGCAATTGCTTCAGGAGGTTTTCCCTAGATACACTAAACTTCATGTTAGGATCTCTTTGTTTTCAGGCCACTCACAGACAGTAAACACTTACTTCATGTTTTCAGGGAACGCGTCAACAACTTAAGGTCTTCGCGAATTTCGCCGTTGGTTCCCTGCAGCTCTTTAACCTTCCGACACGCATGCAGGACGGTGGTATGATCACGTCCACCAAAGGCTTCACCAATTTCCGGCAGGCTATGATTGGTCATTTCCTTAGCCAACGCCATCGCAACCTGTCTCGGCCTCGCCACCGAACGGCTCCGCCTCTTCGAGAGCATGTCCGACATCTTAATTTTGTAGTACTCAGCAACAATTCGCTGGATGTTGTCTATAGTAACCAGCTTGTCCTGAAGGGCCAACAAATCTTTGAGGGATTCCCGTATTAAGTCTATGTCTATACGCCGTCTGGTAAAATGCGCCCCGGCAATGACCCGTTTCAACGCGCCTTCCAGCTCGCGAACATTGGAGCTAATCCGTTGCGCGATAAAAAATGCAGATTCGTAGGGTAGCTCGACATTTGCCTGCTGCGCTTTTTTAATCAATATTGCCACCCGCGTTTCCAGCTCAGGCGGCTCGACAGCGACCGTTAAACCCCACGCAAACCGCGACTTCAGCCGCTCCTCAACACCTTGTATTTCCTTTGGATAACGGTCGCAGGTCAATATCATTTGCTGCCCCCCCTCCAGCAATGCATTGAAGGTATGAAAAAACTCTTCCTGGCTGCGATCTTTTCGCGCAAAAAACTGGATATCATCAATTAATAGCGCGTCCACCGATCGATAAAACCGCTTGAATTCGTTAATCGCATTTAATTGCAGAGCTTTGACCATGTCGGCCACAAAACGCTCTGAATGCAGATAGACAATTTTGGCATTGGGGGATCGCGCCCGCAGCGCGTTACCGACAGCATGCATCAAGTGGGTTTTGCCCAACCCCACACCGCCATAGATAAACAGCGGGTTGTAGGAGCCGCCAGGGTTTTCAGCCACCTGTTGCGCGGCGGCGCGGGCCAACTGGTTTGACTTGCCCTCAACAAAATTATCGAAGGTAAAAACTTCATTCAGGTAGTCATCGTGGATCTCGGCAGAACCGCGTGAGGAGCCCCCCCCACCACCTGTTGCTGCGTTACCGTTGACCAAAACTTGAACCGCGTCACTTTCCCGGGCCGCTGGTGTAGCTCGAGCGATCACACTCGAAGCCATGGAAGCTAGCGCTTCGGCCTTGTGTCGGACACCATCACCATTGAGACCATTACCTCGACCGGAGGCAACCTTGCCATTTAAACTATCAACGGTTGAGTTATCAGTGGTCGCCGGGGGCTCATCAGCTGGCCGATAGTCAGCTGAAAATGCAGGAACAACCGGTTCTCGTAACGTCGACACGCGAGTAGCAACCTTCACCGTCCCGGTCTGGCCATCAAATTGTGCAAAAAGTTCATTTATTCGGCCGAGAAACTTCTCCTCTACCCAGCCCATCACAAAGCGATTAGGTGCTAGCAGGCAGACGCTTTTCGCAACACGGTCATGCTCTAACTGCAGCGGCCTTATCCAGGTATTAAATTGTTGAGCTGGCAGCTCGTCTTGCAACTGTCCGAGACAGCGTTGCCAGATTGCATCAGCCAAAGCGACCTCCCCGGTACAAAATGTGTATGTTTGGTAGCGGATCAAGACAATTTATTATTGTGATAACTCGCGCTTGTGCTTAAGGTTTTTGTTGCGATCCTGCCGTGCCACAGTCGTCGCCGTTTTAGCCCGTGTAGTCTATGGGTAATTTGCCCCCTTATCCACAAATTTATTTATTCTCCCGCTTCGACAAAAAAACAAATTTTGTTTAATACTCAATAAGTTGCCAATTTCAAGCTGTTTTTTTTAATCACAGAGAAAAAATAAGAACTGCTCGTTTTTTGAGCACACCCTGTGCATAACCTGTGCATTTTCAGGGAGTATCACGTGCACGAGTTGTGAATTAGGCGTATATGGCATACAGAGAGCCGTCCGTCAAAATCCGATTAAAGTTTATGACTCTCCGCAGCAAAAAAGTCACTTGCCAATACAAAAACTGGAGAAAATTACACCTAACAAATCATCGCTTGACGTCATGCCAGTAATTTCCTCCAGTTGGTTCTGCGCCTGGCGGAGCTCCTCGGCAACCAGCTCCCCAGCCGCGACACCCTGCAGGTGCCGAACCGCCAACTCGATGCTTGCTCGGGCGTATTCCAACGCGCTGAGGTGTCGCCTTCGGGCAGTGAATAAACCTTCGCTGGCGCCGGCAAACCCGGCAGCCATTTTCAGGTGATCCCGCAAACTGTTCACGCCCTCACCCGTCTGCGCGGATATAGCTATTGTCGGGTGATGCTGGCTACCATGGCGTTCGATTTTCGGTTGGTCGGCTCGTAAATCAATCTTGTTAAGTACCACTGTGACGTTATTCCCGCCGGGAAACCGCTGTTGGTATTCCGGCCAGATCGGCGCAGCCAGCTCTGCCCCGATACTGCTATCCACCACCCAAAGAATTTGATCAGCTTCTGCTATTTGTTGCCAGGCTCTGCGAATACCCTCCTGCTCAACAGGGTCAATGCTGTCCCGCAGCCCCGCCGTATCGATGATGCGCACAGGCAAACCATCAAGGTTTATCTGTTCCATCAAAATATCGCGGGTGGTGCCGGGCACATCGGTGACGATGGCTCTGTCGTAGCCTGCCAACATATTCAGCAAGCTGGATTTTCCGGCGTTGGGCTTCCCGGCAATGGCGACAGCCATGCCCTCCGTCAACAAAACACCTTGTGATGTCTGCTGTAACAGCTCCGCTATCTGACGGGACAGGGCGTGTAGATCCCGCTCCACCTTACCGTCACTAAGAAAATCTATCTCTTCTTCGGGGAAGTCTATGGCTGCTTCAACGTATACCCGCAGTTGAACAAGGCTTTCTCGCAGGGTGTCTATCCGCCGCGAGAACTGCCCCCTCAGCGTGCGAGCAGCACCCTGAGCAGCCTGTTCTGTTGTTGCCTCTATGAGGTCGGCAACCGCCTCTGCCTGCGCCAGATCTAGCTTGCCGTTCAGGAATGCTCTTTCGCTAAACTCCCCGGGGCGCGCCTGTCGAGCACCAATACTAATGACACGCTGTAACAACCGGTCCATAACCACCGGGCCGCCGTGGCCGTGCAGCTCTAACGTTTCCTCTCCGGTGTAGGATCCTGGCGCTGGAAAGTAAAGCGCCAGCCCACGATCGATATCTTCACCATTCCCATCTAGAAACGGTCTGTAGACGGCCATTCGAGGGGCCAGCTTGGTGCCGCCCAACAGGGGGACGATAAAGGGTTCAATGGTTTTTCCGCAAACACGGACAATACCAACACCGCCACGGCCAGGAGGCGTGATAATCGCCGCTATCGTGTCAGTATCGTTGTTCACTGTGCCTCAACAGGTAAGCAAGCATCGCACAGAGTGTTTGGAAGCCATGGATCGAAAAACATGGTCGGGTTATTCGGCTTCAATTTTCCTCGTTATTGCCCATTGCTGGGCAATAGACAGGACGCTGTTCGCCGTCCAGTACAACACCAGACCCGCCGGAAAAAACATGAAGAAAAAACTAAAGGCTATCGGCATGATTTTCATTACCTTAGCCTGCGTTGGATCCGGTGGTGCCGGCTGTAAAGTTTGCAATACGAACATGCTAATTCCATTTAACACTGGCAATACATAGTATGGATCCTTCACCGACAGATCGGTGATCCAGAGTATCCACGGCGCATGGCGAAGCTCAACACTTTCATTTAGAACCCAGTAAAGCGCAATAAACACAGGCATCTGGATCAACATTGGCAGGCAACCACCCAGCGGGTTAACCTTCTCCTTCTTGTAAAGACCCATCATCTCCTGGGACAGTTTTTGCCGATCATCGCCGTAGAGCTCGCGCAAGCGCAACATTTCGGGCTGCAATTTCCGCATACGCGCCATTGACCGGTAACTGGCCGCAGAAAGGGGGAAAAATAGCAATTTAACAAAAACCGTTAGTATCAGAATTGACCAACCCCAATTGCCCAAAAATGTGTTGATCAGATTAAGCCCAGCGAATAAAGGTTTGGCCACCCACCACAACCAACCGTAATCAATCGTCAAATCAAGATAAGGTGAAATACCCTCCAGCCGCTGCTGGTCTTTCGGTCCGACATAAAAACTGGCCTCGATCTGTCCGGTCTCGCCTGCGGCTATCACTGTTGAGGGACCAGTAAAGCCCGCTGCATATACATCTCGCTGACCCAGCTTTCGCAACTGAAACTGGTTTTGCTGTTGTTGATCCGGCACCCAGGCACTAACAAAGTAATGCTGAACCATGGCTACCCAGCCACCCTGCTTATCCGACTTGAAAGGCCCCTCCGTGAGGTCGTCAAACGTTATCTTTTTGTAGTTATCCTCTACCGTCGTCAGCGCCATGCCGAGGTAAGGCCTGGGCGCCATGGCATTATGCGTCTCTGGATCGTAAGTATCGCGCTGGATTTGGCCAAAAAGATTTGCCTGCCAGTCGGTATCAGTGCCGTTTTTGATGCTGTAAATGACATCAATTAGATAATCGCCGCGCCGAAACACGTATGTTTTGGTTATCGACACACCATTTTGTTCCAGCTTTAGCTCCACTGACAGGGTCTCTTCATCACGAGGTAGCAAGAACTGGTGTTTTGCCACACCGAACAAAGGCCTTTTATCTCGCGTATCTGTGCCATTTGGTCCGATCAAACCGCTTTGTGCAATGTATGTTTGATGCGTCGTACGTGTTAACAGCACAAACGGTTTTCCACTCTCTCCAGAAGACAAGAGGTGTTTAGGTAAAGCCGCTCTAACAAGATCGCCGCCAAGGGTATCAATGGTAACCTCGAGAACGTCCGTCACCACTGAGACTAATCTGTCTCCATCGGTTGACATTGCAGAACCCAGGTCTGGATCTGTCGTCGGATCCGATAACTCTGGCACACCTGTCTGTCCTGACCGCGGTTGTGAAGCAACTCTGTCCATAGCGGCCACATTCGCCGGCACAACAAGAGTCTCCTCGCTCTCTGCCATAACAACCGGTTGGCGCGTCTCCTCGAAATGATTCCACCTGACAAACAAGATACCGAATACCACGACGATGCTGGCTATCAGACCACTACGCTGCCAGTCCATCATCGCGGCTGCCTGCTACATTGTTGTGAGAACGGATCTCGCTCTGGCACAGGGTCGTACCCCCCGGGGTGGAACGGGTGGCACCTTAACAAGCGCTTGATAACTAACCAGGTGCCTTTAAAGACCCCATAAGCAGCAATGCTGTCTGCCGCATAATGTGAACAACTGGGGTAAAACCGACAGTTCTGCCCAAGGACCGGGCTTAACAGGTACTGGTAGATCCGAATTAGTCGCACGATCAGTTTAGCGATCATTTTTATCTGATTGTCCGTTTGCTTGATTGGAGTGATGCTCGAGCTTTTGCCATGCTTTGGCCAACATATCCCTGAACTCTGTTGCGGGAAGTAGCTCCAGTTCACGGCGAGCCAGGAAAATAATATCTACCGTCGGCAAACTACACTGTCGATGCCGAAAGGACTCTCTGGCCAAGCGCTTTATTTTATTCCTGCTTACGGCGAGGCGACAGTTCCTTTTCCCGATGACCAGACCCAACCTCGGCACGCCTTGCTGATTGTGACTAGCAAGAATAAGGAAATGCCGAGATGACACCCGGTAATCGCTGGTGTCGAAGACCCTTTGAAAGTCAGGCTGCGTTAGCAGTCTTTTATCTCTGCCAAACGCCGCCAGAGACACGCTTTTACCCGGCGAATTACCAAACGGCATTAATCGTTGCTATGCAGCGAGCCGCTTGCGACCTCTGGCTCGTCGTCGGTTGATCACCAGACGTCCATTTTTAGTCGCCATTCGGGCTCTAAAACCATGGGTACGACTGCGTTTTATAACACTTGGTTGAAAAGTTCTTTTCATGACTATGGGATCCGTAAGCTATCGAGCATCCAACACGCACTGAAATCCAGCTTGCACTCGTGTCAAAGGGTCGGGGATTCTAAAGAAAAACGTTACCAGTAGCAACGGTATATCGATACATGGATATGCACAGGAAATACATAAATCACCAACACCTAACAACAAACCTGTTAGCAAACCATGTCTGCTATCGGTATTTCTGCGGTACGCTTTGTGAAGCGTTTTACTGAAACCGCCAGGCTGTGGATAAGCGCGCCTAACGCTAACAGGTTTGTCGCAACAAATAACCCGGTAGAACACCTGATAGACACAGGGTATATATATTAAATCTCTTTATATAACAGAGAGATAACTAAGCTACCAACAGATACTCGCGCGCTAATAATTATTACAATATTTACATAACATTATAGATATATAGAATTACTATATATAAGCAGGTAACACAAAGATTATGGTTATTGCTTGAGCAACAAGGCTCTTCTCAGCGATTTATATCGCGTATAATCGCCGCTCCTTACCAGATCGACACCAACCAACATGCAATTTCCTGATTTATTTGATGTTATCGTTATCGGCGGCGGCCACGCTGGTACGGAAGCCTGTCTGGCTGCCGCCCGTGCCGGCTGTAAGACCTTGCTGATAAGTCATAACGTAGAGACCCTCGGCCAGATGTCCTGCAATCCTGCGATTGGGGGCATAGGCAAAAGCCATCTGGTAAAGGAGATAGATGCGATGGGTGGGGTCATGGCCAAAGCCACGGATCTCGCCGGCATCCAGTTTCGTGTCCTCAATGCCCGCAAAGGTCCAGCAGTGAGGGCCACCAGAGCTCAGGCCGACAGGGTTTTGTATAGAAAAGCGATAAGAGGGTTTCTGGAAAACCAATCGAATCTGGCTATTTTCCAGCAGGGCGTGGCTGATCTGGTTGTGGAAAATGATACCGTCCGTGGTGTTGTGACTGAAGCGGGCATTACTTTCATGGCGCAAGCCGTGGTGCTGACAGCAGGGACTTTTCTTGCTGGTAAAATTCACATTGGCCTGGAAAACCACGCCGGTGGTCGCGCGGGTGATCCACCATCCATGGCGTTGGCCAGACGGTTACGAGAACTGCCGTTTCGAGTGGGCAGACTTAAAACGGGTACGCCACCCAGAATTGACGCCAGAAGTGTCGACTTTAGCGGTCTTGCTGAGCAGTGGGGCGATGAGCCTTGTCCGGTGATGTCCTTCGGCGGGCGCGTTGAAGACCATCCTCAGCAAACCTGTTGCTGGGTGACCTATACCAACCAGCAAACCCACGACATTATTCGTCAGGGTATGGATCGATCGCCGCTGTATACCGGCATGATAGACGGTGTGGGGCCGCGCTATTGTCCCTCAATAGAAGATAAAGTGGTGCGCTTTGCAGACAAAGCCAGCCACCAGATTTTTGTTGAGCCAGAGGGTCTGGCTACCCATGAGCTTTATCCAAACGGTATATCGACAAGCCTACCCTTTGATGTCCAGCTAGCGCTGGTGCGCTCTATAAAAGGCTTTGAAGAAGCCCATATTACGCGCCCTGGTTATGCCATAGAGTACGACTATTTCAACCCACAGGATTTGAAGTATTCACTGGAAACTAAATTTGTCAGGGGGCTGTACTTTGCTGGACAAATCAACGGCACGACAGGGTATGAAGAGGCGGCGGCACAGGGTTTGCTGGCGGGTCTAAATGCAGCGTTACAGGTGAAAGAGAAGGCGGCCTGGTGTCCGCGGCGCGACGAAGCCTATATCGGTGTGTTGGTAGATGATCTCATAACCCAGGGTACGCGAGAGCCCTATCGAATGTTCACCAGCCGAGCTGAATATCGACTATTGTTGCGCGAAGATAATGCGGATATGCGTCTTACTGCTCAGGCTCACGAATTGGGTCTGATAGACGAACAACGCTGGCGGCAGTTCAACCAGAAAAACGAAGTAATATCTACCGAGAAGCACCGATTGCAAACAACCTGGGTCCAACCGGAGTCGTCAGAGGCGAAAAAACTTGAAGAACTGACGGGAGCGAAATTGATGAGAGAGTACAATCTTGCTGATTTGCTGAAGCGACCGGAAATCAATTATCAAACGATCGCTAGTTTGTTTGAGGGCGAGCCACTGGATCCCCAGGCAGCTTTTCAACTAGAAGTGGATGCTCGCTATGCTGGATACCTCGGTCGACAGCGAGACGACATTGAGCGTATGCGGCGTCATGAAAACACACCAATTCCGGCGGATTTCGATTATGTGCGGGTGACAGGCTTGTCTAACGAAGTTCGTCAGAAACTTATGGATAGCCGGCCGGAAACTCTGTCGCGGGCTTCCCGTATACCAGGGGTAACACCGGCAGCTTTGTCTATTTTGTTAATTTTTATAAAAAAAGGGGCGAGTGCGGACAAGCGCATTGCCTGATCAAACAAAAGAGCGATTGGCTCGGGCTCTTGACGCCCTGTTGCGAACAGGTCTCAAGCACCTGGGCCAGAACTATTCTGATCAACAAATACAGCTTTTCATTGCGTATGTTTTGTTACTGGATCGTTGGAATAGTGCGTTTAATCTAACGGCGGTTAAAAACCCTGAAGAGATGTTGACCAGGCACCTGCTCGACAGCTTATCGGTGTTACCCTACCTGGTGGGGGAGCGTTTTATTGACGTAGGCACGGGCGCGGGCTTACCCGGAATCGCCCTGGCCATTGCCGAACCACAACACCATTTTGTGTTACTGGATAGCAACGGAAAAAAAATCCGCTTTCTCTTCCAGGTACGCTCGCTACTCGGTTTGAGTAATGTGAAGGAGGTTCAGGAGCGTGCCGAACATTACCGCGCAGAAGGGCGTTATGATGGGGTTGTTAGTCGCGCATTTACGTCCCTGTCTGCAATGGTGCGAGCGAGCGACCACATGCTGGGGCCGGGGGGGCGGTTTTACGCCATGAAAGGTCGGTTTCCTGATCGCGAGTTGAGCGAGCTACCAAAACACTATAATGTCGATGTTGTCGTCAAGCTGAACGTACCAGGCCTAGATGAAGAGCGACATTTGATCATTATCCAGCGAAGCTAAATACCAAGGCTGCACTTTGACACCGATTTATGCCATAGCAAACCAGAAAGGTGGGGTGGGGAAAACGACCACCAGTGTCAATTTGGCGGCATCACTGGCTTTTTATAACAAGCGCGTGTTGTTGGTTGATATGGACCCACAGGGCAATGCCACGACCGGTAGTGGCGTTGAAAAAAACGAACTGCAGGCCACTATCGGTGATGTTTTGATGGAAGCTGGAAGCGTCCGCGATATTATTATGTCGGGTTTACGCGCCGGTTTTGATGTGTTGCCGGCTAACGGTGATTTAACAGCAGCAGAAGTATTTCTGCTAAAAGAGCCGGGTCGCGAAAAAAATCTGCGGGCAGCACTGGCTGCGGTGAAGGAAGATTACGATGTGGTGGTTATCGACTGTCCGCCGGCGCTGAATATGTTGACCGTCAACGCGCTGGCGGCATGCGGCAGCGTGATAATTCCTATGCAGTGCGAATATTATGCCCTTGAAGGTTTGTCGGCGCTGGTCGGGACTATCGCCAAAATTGGTAAATCAGTAAACCCAGGGCTGCGGGTTGAAGGAATATTACGTACCATGTACGACCCCCGCAGCAGCCTGACTAACGAAGTATCAAACCAGTTGCACAAATATTTTGGCGACCGGGTTTATCAAACGGCTATACCCCGCAATATTCGCCTTGCTGAAGCACCCAGTTACGGACAGCCAGCGTTATTGTATGACCGCTATTCAAAGGGAGCGATAGCGTATCTGGGTATGGCTGAAGAGTTGATTCGCCGAGCGCTAACTAACGAGCAGTGGGGCGGCAAGACGGCAAAGGTATGACGGACAAATTTTATGAATGGTAAACGGAAAGGCCTTGGTAAAGGCTTAGATGCCTTGCTCGGGCTTAAGGAAGAGGGTAGCGAAAAGCCGTTGTCGATGGGGGGATCCGATGGTGCCCGGCAACTTCAGGATCTGCCGATAGAATGGTTACAGCGGGGACAGTATCAGCCGCGCCAGGAAATGAACCAGGATGCGCTTCAGGAGCTGGCCGATTCAATACGAGAACAGGGAATCATGCAGCCCATCCTGGTGCGGGTATTAGGTTCTGGTCGTTACGAGATAGTCGCCGGTGAGCGTCGCTGGCGGGCGGCACAGCTGGCGGGTTTAGATACGGTGCCGGCCATCGTCAAAACGCTCAGTGACAAAGAAACACTGGCGATTGCTCTGATCGAAAACATCCAGCGGGAAAACCTGAACGCCATTGAGGAAGCGCGAGCGCTTGTCCGATTGCAGGAAGAGTTCGGTTATAGTCAGCAGCAGGTGGCGACAGCGGTAGGGAAATCACGACCAGCCGTTGCAAACCTGATGAGATTAACCGCGCTTGAAAAAGACGTCGTGATAATGCTGGAGCGCGGTGACCTTGAAATGGGTCACGGTCGTGCACTATTGGCGCTGTCTGGTTTGCAGCAGATAGAGGCTGCACGGGTCGTTGTCGGTCGAGCCCTGTCTGTTCGTGATACCGAAGTTCTGGTGCGCAACAGGTTGAAGCCGGGGGGGCCGCCTGACGCACCGGCAGATAACACAGCCAGGCGTGACCCAGACATACGGATACTGGAACAAAAGGTGTCAGAATTATTGGGTGCAGGCGTGCAGATAGCACATCGCACCAACGGCAGGGGTAAACTGACAATAACCTATACCAGCGTCGAAGAACTGGAAGGTATACTGGGCCATATAAAGTGACCCTGGGTTTTCAGGAACCGGTGTTGCTTTCTTCGAAAGCCGGGATTAACCGTGACTTTGTTGATTCGATGAATCAATCTGTCTATAATGCGCGGCGCTTCTCGGCACCCCCCAATGGCGGATTACAGCGACTGTTAATTCTTCAGCCGGTATACGTATTGGCAAAGAGATGCTGATGGCGAGTGCACACCAGCGCGACCTGAAGATGGCTCTACGTTTAGCTGGGTTTCAGCTAGTGACAAGCCTGGTTTTAGCCGGCGTGCTGATGCTGATAAAACCGGCAGCTGCCTGGGCGGCACTGGCGGGCGGTTTGACGGGCATATTGGCGAGCGGATGTTTCGCTGCAGTGTCTTTGCGGTCTGGAGGACAGGCCTCTTCGGCTAGGATCGTGTTTGACTTCTACGTTGGAGAAGTCGGCAAGCTAGTGGTGATAGTGGTTTGTATGGTGGCTGTATTCAGATACTGGCCAGGCATACAGGAAGGTTTTAACGCCCTGGCGCTATTTGGCGCTTTTTTATTGACGCAAGCCGCATATATTGTAGCGCCGGCTTTCATAGAAAAGGGTTCGTAAAATTGCGCGTTATTAATGGTTGTTATTGATACTGCGTGTATCGACAACCCCTATAGATAAACAGACCTGGAAGCAGACGGATATTTTTAATGGCGAGTGCAACCATTACCTCCGAAGAATATATTGCTCATCACCTGACAAACTTAACCTACGGGAAGTTACCTGAGGGCGGTTGGGGCCTTGCGCACAACGCTCAGGAAGCAGCGGAGATGGGATTTTGGGCTGTTAATATAGATACCCTCGGCATATCCATTGTGCTCGGCGTGTTGTTCATGCTGATATTCTGGTTGGTAGCCAGAAAGCCAACGACCGGCGTGCCCGGCGGCCTGCAGAATATGGTCGAAATGGTTGTAGAGTTCGTTGATGACAACGTCAAAGGCATGTTTCATCACCAAAATACTATGATTGCACCCCTGGCGCTGACCACGTTTGTCTGGGTGTTGATGATGAACATCATGGATTTAATACCTATTGATTTCCTGCCGGAGCTGGGTAAATTACTGGGTCTTCATTATCTCAAGGTGGTGCCATCAACAGATGTAAATATCACCATGGGTATGGCGCTCAGTGTCTTTGCGCTGGTGATCTATTACAGCATCAAGCAGAAAGGCATCAGTGGTTTTGCGGCAGAGTTGTCGCTGCACCCCTTTGGGAAGTGGGGTTTGCCAGTTAATTTGTTTCTGGAAATCGTCAACCTTGTGGCAAAGCCGATCTCTCTGGGTTTGCGGTTGTTTGGCAACCTTTATGCGGGGGAGATGATTTTTATTCTTATAGCGCTGTTGCCGTTTTGGGCGCAGTGGGCCCTGTCTGTGCCATGGGCTATATTCCATATCTTAATCATCGTGCTACAGGCCTTTATATTCATGGTGCTTACCATTGTTTATTTGGCCATGGCCCACGACGAGCACTAAGATAAAACTGAAAAATTAAATCTAACGTTTGATGACACAAAGTTTGACAACACAACGGGAGCAAAAATGGAAACTTCAGTAATTTACCTCGCAGGTGCGATTCTGATGGGTCTGGGCGCAGTCGGTGCGGCCATTGGTGTAGGCATACTTGGGGGCAAGTTCCTTGAGGGTGGCGCACGCCAGCCCGAGCTGATTCCTATGTTGCGTACCCAGTTCTTCATCGTGATGGGCCTGGTGGATGCTGTGCCGATGATCGGCGTTGGTATCGGCCTTTACCTGCTGTTCGCGGTAGCCGCTGGAGGTTGAGTTCGCAAATTGAACTCTAAGCCGTTAACTCGAGGGGTATTGGCGTGAATATCAATTTAACGATGTTAGGGCAGGCAATATCATTTGCCATTTTCGTCTGGTTTTGCATGAAGTATGTGTGGCCCGCGTTGATCGGTGCCATGGACGAACGCAAAAAGAAAATAGCCGATGGGCTTGATGCCGCTGATCGGGCTATGCGCGATTTGCAGCTTGCTCAGGACAAGGCGACCGACCAGATGAAAGAGGCCAAGCAGCAAGCGGCGGTTATTGTCGATGACGCCAAAAAGCGAGCCAGCCAGCTTATTGAAGAATCTAAGGACCGAGCGCGGGAAGAAGGTGAGCGGTTGATAGCAGCGGCTCAGGCTGAGATCACGCAGCAGGCTAATCAAGCTCGAGAAGAGTTGCGAGGCAGGGTCGCAGCACTGGCCCTCGCAGGGGCTGAAAAAATTCTTGAGCGAGCGGTTGATGAGAACGCTAATCGCGATCTTCTTGACCAGCTGGCTGCGCAGCTTTAGAGGTAGCAATGGCCGAATTAAGCACGCTGGCTCGACCGTATGCAAAGGCAGCCTTTGAATATGCAGAACAGGCTGAGGCGCTGGAGCAATGGTCGCAGATGCTAATGCTGTTAGCGGCGCTTACGGAACAGAGCGCAGTTGCCGAGTTGCTCAGGTCGCCCGGAGAAACACCGGCTGGCAAAGCGACGCAGTTGGTCAACATCTGTGCCGATCAGTTGACAGTCGAGGGCGCTAATTTTGTTCATACCCTGGCTGAAAATAGACGACTGCCTTTACTACCCGTTATCAGCGAACAGTTCCACGCCCTAAAAGCGAACCTGGAAAAAACTGTAGAGGTAGAAGTTGTCGCAGCGCGTGAATTGACAGATGCTCAGCAAAGCGCGCTGGCAGCGACGCTAAAAAAGCGGCTGCAAAGAGAGGTGAGTATTAACGTAACAATTAATCCGACGTTGCTGGGTGGTGCGATTATACGCGCTGGCGACACCATTATTGACGGGTCTGTTCGTGGCCGTCTGGCCAAGCTCGCCGAAGCATTAAATTCGTAGGGTCGAGGAATCGAGAATGCAGCAACTGAATCCATCCGAAATCAGTGAGATCATCAAGCAGCGAATTAGCAACCTTGAAATTCGCACCGAAGCACAAAACGAAGGCACGATAGTCTCTGTGTCTGACGGTATTGTGCGTATCCATGGTCTCGCCGACGTGATGTATGGCGAGATGATTGAATTTGACGGCGGCCTGTATGGTATGGCGCTTAACCTGGAGCGAGACTCGGTGGGTGCGGTGGTGCTCGGCGACTACCAGGCGTTGGCGGAGGGTAACAAAGCCCGCTGCACCGGTCGTATTCTGGAAGTGCCGATTGGCCCCGAGCTTGAAGGGCGGGTCGTCGATGCGCTGGGTAACCCGATTGACGGTCGCGGGGCTATCGAAGCCAGGTTGACGGACGCCATTGAAAAGGTCGCGCCGGGCGTTATTGAGCGTCAGTCCGTTGATCAGCCGGTGCAGACAGGCCTCAAGGCTATTGATGCCATGGTGCCGGTCGGCCGCGGTCAGCGGGAGCTGATTATTGGCGATCGCCAGATCGGTAAAACCGCTATCGCCATTGATGCCATCATTAATCAGAAAGGCACCGGCGTTAAATGTGTCTATGTGGCAATTGGTCAAAAAGCATCAACGGTAGCCAATGTCGTACGTAAGCTTGAAGAGCACGGAGCCATGGCGCACACGATAGTTGTTGCGGCCACGGCTTCTGACCCGGCTGCGATGCAGTTTTTGGCGCCTTATACAGGTTGTACGATGGGTGAGTATTACCGTGACCGGGGTCAGGATGCCTTGATTGTGTATGATGACTTAACCAAGCAAGCCTGGGCTTATCGGCAAATTTCTCTGTTGCTGCGCCGTCCGCCTGGCCGAGAGGCGTACCCTGGCGATGTTTTCTACCTGCACTCGCGGCTGCTGGAACGCTCTGCGCGTGTCAATGTAAATTACGTAGAAAAATTCACCAACGGTGAAGTGAAGGGCAAGACGGGTTCACTTACTGCATTGCCAATCATCGAAACACAGGCCGGGGACGTGTCCGCCTTTGTGCCTACCAATGTTATTTCTATTACCGATGGCCAGATTTTTGTTGAAACTGACCTCTTTAATTCAGGTATTCGCCCGGCCATGAACGCAGGTTTGTCAGTGTCCCGTGTCGGTGGCTCTGCGCAAACCAAAATTATCAAAAAGCTAGGCGGCGGTATTCGTCTGGCTCTCGCGCAGTACCGGGAGCTGGCGGCATTCTCCCAGTTCGCTTCCGATCTGGATGAGGCGACACGCGCGCAGCTTGAACACGGCCAGCGGGTCACTGAGTTAATGAAACAGGACCAGTACTCGCCCATGAGTGTTGCTGAAATGGGTGTCGTGCTGTACGCGGCAAACGAAGGCTATTTGAAGGAGGTGCCGGTGGCCAAAATCGGTGATTTTGAGTCGGCCCTTCTGTCATACATGAATACTGAGCATAAAGAACTAATTGCCCAGGTGAATGAAAGCGGTGGCTGGAACGATGATATAGAGGCGAGCTTCAAGGCTGCGCTGAACAAATTTGCCGCCAGTCAGACCTGGTGATTACGGGGACACCTTCAGGGCACACTGAGACCTCGGGATATAACAGGTAATCGTTTATGGCCATCGGCAGAGAAGTAAAAACAAAGATCAACAGCGTCAAAAGCACGCAAAAGATCACCAGTGCTATGGAGATGGTAGCCGCAAGTAAAATGCGCCGGGCGCAGGATCGCATGTCTTTGGGCAAGCCTTACGCGGTGCGCATTCGCAATGTTATTGGGCACATAGCCAATGCGTCGCCGGAGTACCGCCACAAATATCTCGAAGAGCGCGCAGTGAAGCGAGTAGCTTTCATTTTGGTCTCTACGGACCGCGGTTTGTGTGGCGGCTTGAACATCAATTTGTTCAAAACTGTTATCAAGAACATGAAGGGGTGGGCTGACCAGGGTGTCGAGGTCGACCTCTGTACGATTGGTAGCAAGGGCGCGGCGTTTTTTGGCAGCGTTGGCGCTAATCTTGTGGCAACCGTGCGTGACATGGGTGATAAGCCGGTGGCGGCGGAGTTGATTGGTAGCGTCAAGGTAATGCTGGACGCCTTTGATGAAGGCCGTATTGACAAGCTGTTTCTGGTGTCCAATGACTTTGTGAATACCATGACGCAAAAGCCACAGGTGGAGCAGTTATTGCCGCTGCCCCCTTCCGAGGAAGAAGACCTGAAGCATTACTGGGATTATATCTACGAGCCAGAGGCAAAAGATTTGCTGGACGGCTTGTTGACGCGTTATGTGGAGTCTCAGGTGTATCAGGGCGTTATTGAAAATAAAGCCTGTGAACAGGCTGCACGCATGGTGGCGATGAAAAATGCCACCGAGAATGCGGGCACACTGATCGAAGAACTGGAGTTGTTGTACAACAAGGCGCGACAGGCGGCTATCACCCAGGAATTGTCAGAGATCGTCAGCGGTGCAGCTGCTGTGTAAGCAGTGTGGCACGGCGCAGTGGTCAGTTAACAGAATAGACGTGAACGCGAAGAGGAACCGGAAATGAGTAGCGGACAAATCGTACAAATTATTGGCGCGGTTATCGACGTGGAGTTTCCACGGGATCTGGTACCGAATATTTACGATGCGCTGATAGTTGAGGGCAAAGGCCTGACACTGGAGGTTCAGCAGCAACTGGGTGATGGCGTTGTGCGAACCATCGCCATGGGTGCCTCCGAAGGCATTAGTCGCGGCCTGAGCGTCAGCAACACCGGCGGAGCGATTTGTGTGCCGGTTGGCCAGGGCACACTGGGTCGGATCATGGATGTGTTGGGCAAGCCCATCGACGAAGCCGGTGAAGTGGTTGCCGAAAAATACATGCCTATTCATCGCAAGGCGCCTAAATACGCCGAGCAATCGTCGGCCATTGAGCTGCTTGAAACTGGCATCAAGGTGATCGACCTAATTATGCCCATTGCCAAGGGTGGCAAGATTGGTCTGTTTGGTGGCGCCGGTGTGGGCAAGACGGTGACGTTGATGGAGTTGATTCGCAATATCGCTATGGAACACTCCGGGTTTTCTGTGTTTGCGGGAGTGGGTGAGCGCACTCGGGAAGGCAACGATTTTTATCATGAAATGAAGGAGTCCAGCGTACTGGATAAAGTGGCGCTGGTGTACGGGCAGATGAACGAGCCCCCTGGAAACCGATTACGCGTAGCACTCAGCGGTCTCACCATGGCAGAGCACTTTCGTGATGAAGGACGAGATGTGTTGATGTTTGTTGACAACATTTACCGTTATACGCTGGCCGGTACGGAAGTATCGGCGTTGCTGGGTCGAATGCCATCAGCGGTTGGCTACCAGCCGACGTTGGCTGAGGAAATGGGTGTGCTTCAGGAGCGTATTACGTCGACCAAAACAGGATCAATTACGTCGTTTCAGGCCGTTTATGTGCCGGCGGATGACTTGACTGACCCCTCGCCAGCGACGACTTTTGCCCACCTTGATGCGACATTGGTACTGTCTCGACAGATTGCCGAGCTGGGTATTTACCCGGCCGTTGACCCTCTTGACTCGACTTCGCGCCTGCTGGATCCCCTGGTTATTGGCCAGGATCATTACGACACCGCGCGGGGCGTCCAGTCGGTCCTGCAGCGTTACAAAGAGTTACGCGATATTATCGCCATTCTCGGTATGGACGAGCTGTCAGAAGACGACAAACTGATTGTCGCCCGGGCACGGAAAATTCAACGTTTTCTGTCCCAGCCATTCTTTGTTGCTGAGGTATTTACTGGCAGTTCTGGCAAATACGTATCGATGAAGGAAACGATTAACAGCTTTAAAGGAATTCTAGACGGCGAATATGACTATTTGCCGGAGCAGGCCTTTTACATGGTCGGCTCCATTGAAGAGGCCGTCGAAAAAGGTAAGAAAAGCTAGCGCGGATGGATATTATACGAGCCGAGAGTAAGTACTGATGGCCATGACGATACATTGCGATATTGTAAGTGCGGAGGAAGCGCTGTTTTCCGGCCTGGTGGAGATGATTATCGCCACCGGAACCCTGGGAGAACTGGGTGTAACCTATGGTCATGCGCCCTTGCTAACAGGGCTGAAGCCAGGCGCTTTGCGGTTGATCAAAAATAATGGCGAAGAGGAGGTTTTTTACCTGTCCGGTGGCTTTCTGGAAGTACAGCCGGGTGTGGTTTCTATTCTTGCGGACACGGCGTTGCGAGCGGACAGTATCGATGAAGCGGCTGCGCTGGAAGCCAAAAAGCAGGCTGAACTGGACATGCAGAACCAGACTGGAGAAATGGACTACACGCTCGCCGCGTCTCGCCTGGCAGAGGCAGCGGCGCAGTTGCGCACGATTGAGGAGCTGCGTAAGCGGGCTCGTTCTATGGGGTGAATCAGATACAACGAGGCTGATACCAACAGTGATGCTGGCAGCATAAATTGTAGCAAGCGATCGGATAAAAGGCAGCCTAAGCTGCCTTTTTTTGTGGTTGCTATCCAAACCAGGTATTTCCCGGAGTATTTGGTTTGTTGGTTTATAATTCCCGCTCGAATCAATAGAGTACACGTTGGAAGTGGAGGGAAGCCGATGGCTATTGACGTGATAGTGCTCGCTGCTGGTCAGGGCACCAGGATGCAATCGCAGCTACCAAAAGTAATGCATAAACTTGCCGGTAAACCGTTATTGGCGCATGTTCTTGATACGGCCAGGCAGCTGAATGATGTGCAGATAACCGTGGTCGTTGGGCATGGAGCGGCGCAGGTCACCAATTATTTTACTGGCGCGGCGCTGAACTGGTCAGAACAAAGCGAGCAACTGGGTACCGGCCATGCCGTCGCGCAGGCCTTGCCCTACCTCCGTCGCGACAGCCAGACCCTGATACTTTATGGCGATGTGCCACTCATCGCGTTGGCTACCCTGGAAACATTGCTTACCAACACCGCAGCAGGTGAGCTGGGTTTATTGACAGTTGAGCTGCCTAATCCCCTCGGATACGGTCGCATCGTGCGCAATAAGAATGGTGCCGTGACGGCGATTGTTGAACAAAAGGATGCCGATGCGCGGCAATTACAGATTAGAGAAATAAACACCGGCGTCATGTGCTTATCGAGCAATGACTTACGGGCCTGGATTCCGGAAATTGGTTGTGATAATGCGCAAAGCGAATATTATTTAACGGATATTATTGCCCTCGCCAAAGGCCGGGGCCGAGTTATTAAAACCTGTAGTCCCGACGCTGATCATGAGGTAGAGGGTATCAATACGCGCGCGCAACTGGCGACCCTGGAGCGGGTTTATCAGGGACTTGTGGCCAACCAGCTGATGAATGTCGGCGTAGGTTTTGCTGATCCGCAGCGTTTTGACTGTCGCGGTAATCTGACCAGCGGGACAGATGTGTTTATCGACGTAAACTGTGTCTTCCAGGGCGAAGTTCGGCTCGGTAATGGCGTACAAATCGGCCCCAACTGTGTCATTACGGACGCCTCTATTGGCGACGATACAGTGATCAAGGCCAACTCGGTGATAGAGGGGCCCGTAAAGATCGGCAACCGGGTGCAGATAGGCCCTTTTGCGCGTCTTCGGGAGGGTACCGACCTGGCCGATGATGTGCGCATCGGCAACTTTGTCGAGACAAAAAAAACCCGGCTCGGGCGGAGTAGCAAGGCCAACCATCTCAGTTACCTGGGTGACACGGAAATTGGTGAGGGGGTCAACATTGGTGCCGGCACCATTACCTGCAACTATGATGGTGTCAACAAGCATCGAACCACGATTGGGGATGGCGCGTTCATCGGCTCCAACGCCTCATTGGTAGCGCCCATTTCAATAGGTAAGAACGCGACGGTTGGCGCTGGCTCTACAGTGACCAGGGAGGTGCCGCCAGAAAACCTTACTATTGCCCGAGGTAAACAGCGCAACATCGATGGCTGGAAGCGGCCGATTAAAAAGTGAGCATCTGAAGGAATAGTGATATGTGTGGAATAGTGGGGGCTGCGGCCCAGCGCAATGTCGCGGGGATATTATTAGAAGGCCTGAAAAGGCTGGAATATCGCGGTTACGATTCTGCTGGTATCGCCATATTGGACGCGACCAATACGATCCAGTGCATCAAGCGCGCAGGTAAGGTGGCAGAGCTTGAACAAAGCATGGGTCAACAGGCGGCACCCGGCAGTGTTGGCATCGCGCACACGCGTTGGGCCACACACGGTGTGCCCAACGAGACTAATGCGCATCCACACGTATCGGGTGATATCGCGCTGGTTCACAATGGCATCATTGAAAACCATGACGTACTGCGGGAGGAGTTACAGGCGGCTGGTTACCATTTTGTTTCGGCCACAGATACCGAGGTTATTGCCCACCTGGTTAGTTTTTATCGGCTGAGTACTGAAAGCTTGCAAACGGCGGTGCGGCAGGCCCTCGCTCGTCTGCAAGGCGCCTACGCCCTGGCGGTGCTCGACGCCCGGCAACCGGATGTTCTTATTGGCGCGCGGCACGGCAGTCCTCTGGTGCTCGGTGTGGGTATCGAAGAAAATTTCATTGCGTCGGATCCACTGGCACTGCGTCAGGTCACGGACCGCTTTGCGTACCTGGCGGATGGCGACCTGGTCGAGGTGCGCGCCGGAGGGTATCAGGTGTTTGATGCGATGGGTCGGCCAGCGACGCGGGAAATTGTTACCCTGGCTGACGGCGCTGATCAGGCTGACAAGGACGGTTTTCGTCATTACATGCTCAAAGAGATTTACCAGCAACCGCTGGTTCTCGAGGCTACGCTGCAGGGGCGTATATCCACCAAACGGGTGCTCCCGGAAGCCTTTGGGGAAAAGGCAGCGGCGTTATTACCTCAGGTGACGAACGTTCACATTATCGCCTGCGGCACCAGTTATCATGCCGGGCTGGTCGCTCGCTACTGGCTTGAGGACTGGGCGGGGATCAGCTGCCAGATAGAAGTCGCCAGTGAGTACCGCTACCGCGCAGTGGTGGTCCCTGATAACTGTTTATTCCTGAGTATTTCCCAGTCTGGGGAAACCGCGGATACATTGGCCGCCCTGAAATCGGCAAAGCAAGCCGGATATCTGGCGGCCATGACGATTTGTAATGTGGCCAATAGTTCGCTGGTGCGGGAATCAGACCTTGCGATTATGACGCAGGCGGGACCGGAAATTGGTGTGGCGTCCACCAAGGCATTTACGACCCAGCTGGTAGCGCTGCAGTTATTATGTATTGCCCTTGCCCGCTTTCGCGGCAGTATGAGTGCGGCGCGGGAAGAGGAGCTAGTAACGGCCTTGCATCGGTTGCCCGGGTTGTGCCGCCAGGTGCTCGCCCTGGATGGGCAAATAGAGCGTACGTTTGAGAGTTTCGCCGATAAGCATCATGCGCTATTTCTGGGTCGCGGCGTGCAATACCCGATCGCCATGGAAGGTGCACTGAAGCTCAAGGAAATTTCCTATATCCATGCCGAAGCCTACCCGGCTGGAGAGCTAAAACATGGACCGTTGGCGCTGGTTGATGCCGACATGCCGGTGGTCGCGGTTGCCCCGAACAACGAGTTGCTTGAAAAGCTGAAATCCAATCTCCACGAAGTACAGGCTCGCGGCGGTCGCTTGTTCGTGTTTGCCGATGCGGCCGCGGGGTTTGTCAATCAGGAAGGCGTCACCGTGCTAGAAATACCCCACGTGCCGCCAAGTCTTGAGGCTATTATTTATACCTTACCCCTGCAATTGCTGTCCTATCATGTCGCCGTATTAAAAGGCACCGACGTTGATCAGCCGCGGAATCTTGCCAAGTCAGTGACAGTGGAATAAAGCAACTGTGCCACGACAGGTCACCGGGGGCCGCTATTAAAAGCTGTTAAGCAACACTAGCGGAGAGATTATTTAACCCGCAGGCTGTTGAGGTTTGCCTGAAGTTGTCGCAGGTGCTCCTGAAGCTCCGGGCCTTTTTGCTGCGCCACACCAATGGCCAGCACATCGATTACCGCCAGGTGCGCTATGCGTGATGAAAGTGGTGTATAAATCTGACTGTCTTCCTCTACATCAATATTAATGGGTATGGTGGCGGCCATGGCTACTGGCGATTTGCTGGGTGCCAGCGCAATAACCGCGGCGCCATTACTTTTAACCAGGTCAATAGAGTCCAGTATGGCTTTGGTTCGTCCGGACTGGGAAAAGGCCACCACGACATCGCCAGGCGACAGGGATGTTGCAGACATATTCTGCAGATGCGGATCAGAATAGGCGGCGGTCGCCAGTTGCAGACGAAAGAAGCGGTGCTGGGCATCAAAGGCCACTGCTGCAGACGCGCCAAAACCGTAAAACTCAACGCGATTGGCGGCGCACAGCGCCTTTACGGCTTCGTCGAGCCGGTGGAGATCAAGGTGATCTCTTACGTTGAGGAGCGTATCAACAGTTGAATCAAAAACCTTGGATGTACACTCGGCCAGGGAATCCGTGTCGGTGATGGCGATTTGTCCGTAACTCGGACTGGCGGCCAGCTGTTGCGCCAGAATCAGCTTGAAGTCGAGAAAGCCTTTACAGCCGACCGCCCGGCAAAACCGAATCACGGTGGGTTCGCTGACTTGGGCCTGCTCGGCAAGGTCAACAATGCGCATGCGGATGACTTCGGCAGGCCGGGACAGCACAAATTCCGCCACTTTTCGTTCGGAGCGGCGCATGGCGGGAAGCTCTGTACTAATGGCCAGGGTCAGTTCTGCCGGTTTCAAAGTGTTCTCCACGTAGTTGATCTGAACCTGATTGTAATTAATTTGCACATAAAGAGTATGGGCGGGTTGAGTGTTTTAGGCGGGTGCGGGGGAAGCGTTGGTAAATCTGCTAGAATCCTGCCGCTATGGATGTTACCGCAATTATTGATCCGCTAAACCCCCCGCAGCGAGAGGCTGTTACCAACACTGATAGTCATTTATTGGTGCTTGCTGGCGCCGGCAGTGGCAAAACCCGGGTGCTGGTCCACCGCATCGCCTGGCTGGTGCAGGTTGAAGGTGTGTCGCCCCACGAAATCCTCGCTGTTACGTTTACCAATAAGGCGTCTCGGGAGATGCGCGAACGTATTTATGCTTTGCTTGGTAGCGCGCCGCGCAGCATGTGGGTGGGTACATTCCATGGGCTTGCCCACCGTCTGTTGAAGATGCATTGGCAGGAAGCTAGCCTCAGTGAAACCTTTCAGGTGCTCGACGCGGAAGATCAGTTGCGCCTGATCAAAAGGGTGTACAACAACCTCGGGGTGGACGGCGATCGTTGGCCGCCGCGCCAGGCTCAGTGGTTTATAAACGGGCAAAAAGATGAGGGCCTCCGGGCTCGTCATCTCCAGCAAACTGGAGATCCGTTTGCGACGGTCATGTTGCAGGTTTACCGCGGCTACGAAGAAGCCTGCGATCGCGCTGGAGCCGTTGATTTTGGCGAACTGCTGCTGCGTGCCCATGAGCTCTGGCTTAATAAACCCGAGTTGTTAAAGCACTACCAGCAGCGCTTTCGCCATATTCTGGTGGATGAATTTCAGGACACCAACGCCATTCAATACGCCTGGTTGCGAATGTTAGCGGGGGATAGCGGGCGGGTCACGGCGGTGGGCGATGATGATCAGTCTATCTACGGATGGCGTGGCGCGCGGATCGAAAATATTCAACATTTCACACGGGACTTCCCCGGCGTTCAGACGATTAAACTGGAACAAAATTATCGTTCTACCGGCGTTATCCTCAAGGCTGCAAACGCGGTCATTGCGCGCAACGCGGAACGTCTCGGCAAAAACTTGTGGACTGAAGAAGACGATGGTGAGGTGATTTCCCTCTATGCCGGCTTCAACGAACAGGACGAAGCACGGTTTATCGCTGAAAGAATAAAAGACTGGGAGAGCATCGGTAACCTGCGTAGCGAAGTGGGTATCTTATACCGGTCCAACGCGCAGTCCCGGGTGCTGGAAGAAGCGTTATTGCGCTTGCAGATACCCTATCGAATCTATGGCGGGCATCGATTTTACGAGCGCGCGGAGATCAAAAACGCCCTCGCCTATTTGCGTCTATTGATTAACCGGCACGATGACACGGCATTCGAGCGGGTTATCAATACCCCGACACGGGGTATTGGCGACAAAACACTGCAGCGGTTGCGCGACACGGCGCGAGCGGCGAAAATATCGCTTTGGCAGGCAGCGGAAACACTGTTGTCTGAGTTGCCCGCGCGAGCGGCGGGGGCGATCAGTAGCTTCCGCGATTTGATCAACGGTTTGCCCACGGAAGACAGCGGGCTGTGTCTTCATGAGCTGGCTGAGCGCGCGATCACCGTTTCTGGCCTGTTAGATTTCCACAGCCGTGAAAAAGGCGAGCGCGGCCAGACCCGGGTTGAGAACCTTGGGGAATTGCTCAATGCGTGTCGCGGGTTTGAACCTGAAGACGACGAGCAATCGGCATTGCGGCAGTTCGTCGATGCGGCGGCGCTGGATGCTGGCGATCGCCAGGCAGATAGCGACGAAGACGCCATACAGTTAATGACGCTGCATTCAGCGAAAGGCCTGGAGTTCCCCCTGGTGTTTATGAGCGGGGTGGAGGAAAACCTCTTTCCCCATAAAATGTCCGTGGAAGAGCCCGGCCGTCTTGAGGAAGAGCGCCGCCTTTGCTATGTCGGCATTACCCGGGCTATGAAAAAGCTCTACATCACCTTTGCCGAGGCCCGGCAACTGTATGGCAAGGAGAACTTTAATCCGGTATCGCGCTTTGTGCGTGATATTCCCGGACAGTTGCTTGAAGAGGTTCGCTTGTCCACCGGTGTCAGTCGGCCGACCAGTTATGCCAAGCCATCCGGAGGGACTAATGACGGCACTGAAAACGAGTTTGGCCTTGGCCAGCGGGTGTTACACCACATTTTTGGTGAAGGCGTGGTATTGAACTTCGAAGGTCGAGGGGCGCAAGCACGGGTGCAGGTCAATTTCGATAATGAAGGCGCCAAATGGCTGGTGCTGCAATACGCCAAGTTACGGGCGATGTGAGCATAAAACCTCAAACCAGGGCTTAAAAACGAATGCCCAAAACAGGGAGAAAGCGTGTGATAAGAACGTTGATGATGGTTGTTGTGTCAGTACTGATGGTTGGTTGCGGCAGTGACAGGACCGCCACGGAACTCACTACAACCGCAGCTGGGCCGCAAAACTTCACGTGGAAGCTGGTGACCACCTGGCCAAAAAACTACCCAGGACTTGGTACCGCGCCGGAACACCTTGCTGATCTGGTGGCTCGCATGAGCAATGATCGCCTGAAAATTAAGGTCTTTGGTGCAGGCCAGTTGGTCCCCGCGCTTGAGGTTTTTGATGCCGTATCCCAGGGCACGGCAGAAATGGGTCATGGTGCGGCCTATTACTGGAAAGGTAAAACGGCGGCGTCGGTTTTCTTTACGTCGGTGCCCTTTGGTCTTAACGCGCAGGAAATGAATAGCTGGTTATATCACGGTGGCGGCCTGGCGTTGTGGCGGGAAGTGTATGCGCCGTTCAATCTGGTGCCCTTTGCTGGAGGCAATTCGGGTGTACAAATGGCCGGGTGGTTTAATCGGGAAATCAATAGCCTGGCTGACATCAAGGGCTTGAAGATGCGCATACCCGGCCTTGGTGGTGAGGTTATTACGCGGGCCGGCGGTGAATCAGTGACGATACCGGGAGGCGAGCTGTATACAGCCCTGCAAACAGGTGTGATAGATGCCACAGAATGGGTGGGGCCTTACAACGATCTCGCGTTTGGCTTTCATCAGATAGCCAAATACTACTACTACCCCGGCTGGCAGGAAACCGGTTCCACACTGGAGCTGATTATTAACAAAGACGCCTGGGAATCCTTGCCGCCGGATCTGCAGGCGATTGTCGAGACCGCCGCTCGAGCAGTTAACCAGGACTTGCTCGATGAATACACGGCACGCAACAACGCGGCACTGGTGCAGCTGGTTGATGAGCACGGTGTGCAGCTGCGGCGTTTGCCCGATGATGTCCTGGTGGAGTTACATCGCATCTCCGACGAGGTATTGACGGAGCTTACCGACAAAGATCCGCTGGCGAAACGGGTGTATGAGTCTGTTAAAGCGTTCCAGGCCCAGGTGACCGATTACCATGAAATATCGGAGGAAGCCTATTATCAGGCGCGGCGCTTAAAAGCCGCGCCCTGAGCCTCAGCGTTGGCCTGGGTATGCCGACGAGGCATGACGCAAATATTATGGGAAAAGCGCAGATAATAAGCGCAGATAAAGGCGCGGAGCTACCCGACTTAAATAACCGGAGGTGGGTCGCTGTGGATAGCTACCCACCACCAATTTTTCGGTTGTCCCTGATTGGCCCTGGTTTTCCACGTACGCGATACAGCGGGTCGCCCGCACCTGGAGTTCAGAGATTATCATGTGCCATATTTGGCGCGATGGGCTTTAACATCGGTTAGTGCGGGAAGCTGAATAAGCTCTATCATCACGCCGTCAGGGTCTTCAAAAATAATGGCTTTTACGGTGCCATAGCCTTTTAGTTCCAGGTCCACGGGTTCTTCATAGAAAGTAATACCTTCGTTGCTAAGTCGGCGGTGAGTATCAACCAGCTGTTCTCCCGTGACCTCAAAAGAGAGGAGAAACACGCCGGGATCTCCTGGCCGTTTCGGCCCGGTTTGCCGCTGAGCGGGAGGCTCGAATTCAATAAGCTCGACCTCTCCAGTCATGCGGTCCCCCTGTTGTAAAATGACGGAGCGACCAACCGTTCCAGGCTTAAGCTTCAACAGTTTTTCTGTGATGGTGCCGTTCAATGGCATATCGAGGGTCTTGCGAAAGCCGAGATATTTTTCGTAAAACGCGATCGATTTATCCAGGTTAGATACCGTTAATGCAACGTGATGTACCTCGCTAATAGCCATGCTTGTTGTCCTCGTTTAAAGAGTGGGTAACGTGTCAGTGATCTGGTGAAAGCTGTTCTTCGAGTGTAGTCGGTTTTGTGGTTTTTGTAGCGACTGGTCGCGGCGCATGGAATAACTGCTGGAGCAGTTATTGCCCTCAGTCTCAGCAGGAAATCTTAGTTTGCACTAACCTGGTTTGCACTAAACAGCTTGGCGCGCACGGTTTCGCGATACAGCCCCGGCGTCGTATTAAAGTGCCGACGAAACAGCCTGGTCAGGTGGGCAACGTCCTGATAGCCACAGCGACTGGCGATTTCGGCAAGGGTCAGATTGGTGCTTTTGAGCAAATCTTTAATGGTGTTAAGTCGTAATCTTTGCAGGTAATCAAGCGGAGCTTTACCGAGGGCGTTTTTAAAGCGTCGATTGAAGGTGCGCACACTCATACCAAACTGCGCGGCCAGGGAGGCGATGGTCACGGTCTTGCTGAAGTTGTCCTGCATCCAGATTTGCGCCTGCAAAATATTTTCGTCCGGGTGATGCTCGGCCTCCTCGGTGTAGTAGTTTGCTGGCTCAAAAGAATTACGGATTTCATGGAAGAAATTGCGTTGCACCAGGTTGGCGACCGTCTTGCCATACCAGCGGAAGACCAGATTCACCATCAACTCCGCCAGCGAATTGACGCTGGCGGCACAATAGAGGTTGTCAGCGCGGGTAATAAAATACTGTCGTTTGAGATCGACCCTGGGGTAGTCGCGCTGGAACTGATCGAAGTAATGCCAGTGGGTAGTGGCCGCTTTGCCGTCGAGAAGCCCGGCTTCGGCGAGATAACAACAGCCGGTGCCTACGGTGCTGATGGCGACACCTTTTAAGTGTTGGTCCCGCAGCCAGGGCAACCAGTCACGGTGGCTGTTGACAATGGGCCGCGGGTTGCGCCACAAACCCGGGATATGAATCAGGTGGCACTGTTCAAGCTCATCAAGCGTTGCTGAGGGACTAAGTTGCAGGCCGCATGAGGTGGTCACTGCTTGGCCGTTCAGGGTTACGGTTTGGATATCAATGCGCGGCGCATTGCGATGCTGCCCGCGTGCTGCACCCTCCGCTGTATGGAGAATTTCCATGGGCAGGGTGGCACTGGTGGCCAGAATGTTTTCACTTAGCAGAATGGCGACTCGATAAGGCGTGGTCATATCAATGCTTCCATAAGTGTCCAAAACGCCCTATTATTTGGCCGATATGCCAATTAAGCAAGGGGTGGGCTACCGTTACACTGCGGTCCGCCGCGAGCAACTGGCAAGCGTACAAATAACTGTTCGGGCCGAAATACGGTAAACGCACAGATCTAACAGGAAATTACAACCTATGTCGATACTCCCGGTGATTGTTGGTTATGGGGGCGTGGGCCCCGCGGGCAGGAGTTCGTTTGATCAGGCATATCGACGCATGGTGCTGGAAAGTCTGGCGCTGGACGAGCAATACAAAACCATCGCGGGACTGGCTTGCATGATGGGTCTGGTGTCCTGGGACGGTGCGGCTTATCGGGACAATGACGGTGAAATACACAGTTCGGCGGGTCTGTACCAGCGCTTTGCGCAGATCGTTCAGGATAAAACCCTGATCCGACCTATTGAAATCAGCCATTACGACCCGGATGCAGCGGTATGGCAAAAAGCCATGACGACCAACTCAGCCAGCGGCGCTGCAGTTTTTGAAATAGCTACCCGGGAGCTGCCGGAACCGTTGCCGCCGGGATGGCAGATACAGCAGCAGTCTGACGGCAAAGCGACCGTTGCGATCAGCGGTACCCAACAATGGCTGGTATCGAGCACTCGAGATATGGGGGTCAAGGTGGCCGGCCAGCTACCGAGTGGTTTTGAACCGGGTGAGCTTTACAGCTCGCGCTTCCAGCCCCGGGGATTGCAGCTGGCTGTGTTTGGGGCCACTGATGCGGTGCGTTCCATTGGCATTGACTGGCAGGTAATTTGCGATGCAGTGCGACCCGACGAAATGGGTGTATATGCGTCCAGCGCCATGGGTCAACTCAGTGATGAGGGTCTGGGCGGTTTAATGCGGTCGCGTTGTCAGGGTGGCAGACCGACGGCGAAACAGGTGCCGATGGGTCTGACGAGTATGCCAGCGGATTTCGTCAACGCCTATGTGTTGGGCAATATGGGGCATACGGAGGCTGTCGCCGGCGCCTGTGCCAGCTTTTTGTATAATTTACGCGCCGCCGTACAGGACATCCGCGCCGGTATCCGTCGCGTGGCTGTGGTGGGGTGTAGCGAAGCCCCGATACTGCCAGATGTCATCGAGGGTTATACCAACATGGGAGCGCTCGCTACGGAAGAGAGCATGGCTCGCATTGGTAATATCAACCCGCGGCATTACAGCCGCCCATTTGGCGACAACGGTGGGTTTGTGATTGGCGAGGCGGCGCAATATATCGTGCTCATGGATGACGCGCTGGCCGTGGAGCTGGGTGCGGATGTTCACGGCGCCGTGCCGGATGTTTTTATTGACGCCGACGGCATCAAGAAATCCATCTCCGGCCCCGGACCGGGTAACTATATCTGTTTTAGCAAGGCGGTGGCCGCAGCGCGCAGCATCCTCGGCCTGGAGGCTGTGCGAACCCGCAGCTTCATTATGGCGCATGGTTCAAGTACACCACAAAATCGTGTGACCGAATCGATTATTTTCGACCGGGTAGCAGAGGTGTTTGGCATCAGTGACTGGCCGGTGTGCGCAGTCAAGGCCTACGTCGGCCATTCCCTCGCGCCTGCCAGCGGTGACCAGATTATGGTTGCACTGGGGGCGATGCGCCACGGTCTGATTCCGGGCATCAAGACTATGACAGCGCTGGCGGACGATGTTTATCGACAGCGTCTGCTCATTCCACTGGCAGATTTACCTGTCGGGCCAGCGGGCAAGGACATAGCGTTTATCAATGCCAAGGGTTTTGGCGGCAACAACGCCACCGGGGTGTTGTTATCGGGCAAAGCAGCACAGGCGATGGTCGGCAAGCGCCATGCGGATCAATGGCAAAATTATTGCGCAAAGCGGGAGCAAACCCGAGCGCGGGCTGCCGATTACGAGTGTCGGGCTGATCGTGGTGAAATGGCTCCACTGTACCGGTTTGGGGAAGGTGCCGTTGCGGACGATCAGGTGTTGATTTCGGCGGAGGCCATTAGCGTGCCCGGCTATGGCAAGCCAGTACCGCTGTTAGGCGAGAACCCCTACGACGATATGGTTTAATTTTGTTAGGAGCAGCCTTGCGGCGGTAGCAGTGATGGTTCGAGCTCAGCGGCCAGATACTGGTCTTTCAAATTAACGTAGTTGGTTGCCGTATAGCTAAAGTACGCGAGTTCCGCCTCACTCAGTGGCCGCGCCTGTTTGCAGGGGCTACCGATATAGAGGAAGCCGCTGGTCAGGTGCTTGCCAGGCGGCACCAGGGAGCCCGCGCCGATCACCACAAGGTCTTCCACCACCGCGCCGTCCATCACGGTGGAGCCGATGCCCACCAGGATGCGATTGCCTAATGTGCAGCCATGCAGTGTCACGTTATGGCCAATGGTCACTTCGTCACCGATGCGTAGCGGCCAGCCGCCCGGGTTATAGTTACTGGCATGTGTAATGTGGAGTACGGAGCCGTCCTGAACGCTGGTGCGCGCCCCGATACGTATAGCGTGCATGTCGCCTCTAATCACCGCGCCAGGCCATACAGAGCAGTCATCACCGAGCGAGACATTACCGATGACGGTCGCCGCCGGGTCCACATAAACGCCTTGCCCAAGGCTGGGCGTATGACCGTTGAAGCGCCGAACGGAGTTTGTTGGTGACGGCATGTTGAGTGTTCCTGTGCTTCACTTTGAGCAGCTAAGCTCTAAGGTCGGATTTGTGCTCAGCGAATGTATCCATTGTAGAGTGTGGATTATATAGTGCCCGGGCGAAAATAGTGGCGGGTAAAAGTAGAGGTTTGCAGAGGAATATGGCAACAGAACAGAAACGGTTCATTGCTGGCGCGGTATGCCCCCGCTGTGCGGAACTGGACAGGTTGGTGGTTTATCGGCGCGAGGGCGAGGACTTCCGCGAATGTGTGAGCTGTGATTTTATTGAAGAAATGCACTTTCCCCCGATCCAGCGCCAACCCGCAACGCGTCTGACGAACAGAAGTGACGAAGCGGCGGTGAGCATTGTAAAAATAGTCACCCCGACAAAACCGTAACCTGGGTTGCCTGTCGTCATCGCTGGTGCATGTAAACAGCAAGCTTGGTTATGCAAAGGGATTTGCTCGGCTTTAGTGAATAACGTCAGGCTCGGGGTTAACGCCAAAAAACAGATTGATCGATAGCGTATCGGTAAAACAGGGCCAGTGATTGCCTTCCGTGCCCCAGTAAAACTCCCGCCTAAGCTCTGGATTGAAGCGCCCATCTACGATGAACAGGTGCTCTGTTTCCAGACGATCTACAACAAGCCGTATAGCCTCATCAAGCTGGTTGGCAAAAGGCTCGCCAATCAGATGATGAATGATCAGATTAGAGCGCGTCATATCCATGGGCACCAGGTTGTCGCCACACTGTGCGATAAAGTGACCATTAACCTCCTCAATAAGCCGGTGGGCCAGGTAGGCTTCGTCCATTAAAGCAAGCAGCCCGTCATGGCCATTCAGCAATTCCGGCGGCTGTTCGAAAAATTCTGTACTGATGGCAATCAGAGGCTCAATAAATTCGCTACAGCGCGCACTGCGACCGATACTGTTGAGGGCGTCGAGGAACTCGGGTACGCGTTCAGTGTAGCCGACGACAAATTCCAACAGCGTTTGCACGGCATCGACACCCTGAAGGTGGATGGTCCTGTGCAGGCAGCTGAGCCTGGTCTGGAGGTGGTGGGCTAGCGCGGCAGTTTGCCCTGGATCGGCTACAGCGCGGGCTATGGTCAGTCGGATGTTGACGGTGTCCATGGTGGAAAGCTAGTTGAAGGCTACTAAAAAGCAAAGAACGAGATCGTATAAAAACCGTCGTTGTAGCGCTAGATGACGAATTTACTTCCGGTTGGTGGCCGGCCGGCTTTCAAGCATTTTGTGTCGAGCGTGAATGAGTTTTGAGGACTGGTTTATTGCGTCGCGCGCGACCAGGCGAGGATGGGCATTGACCTGTGTCAATGAAGAGGCTTCTAGAACAGCACATTATAAGGACGACTTTGGATAAGATCGTGACCTTTTAAAAAAGCTTCTGGTATACTTCGCGCCCATGTTCGCCAGGGCATGGTAGCTGTTGGGTCGCTGTTACTGTTGGCAGCCCTATCATCATTTCCTGAAATTAAAGGTTAACACGCAATACGGAGAAACTAGGGCAATGTTATCGAGACTAAAGCAGCTTGTCGTCTATACGCTGAGCCCACTGTTATCGCTCTCTTTCACTGGCCTGGCCAGCGCCAAAGACAGCGGTGCAGATGGAGAGAGTGGCTGGCATCTACTGAATATGCCGGTAGGGGTGACGGGCGTAAGCCGCGATATTTATGAGCTCCACATGCTCATTTTCTGGATCTGCGTGTGGATCGGCGTCGCGGTATTCGCGGTCATGTTTTACAGCATGATTGCCCATCGAAAATCGACCGGGCGCAAGCCCTCGAATTTCCACGAAAGTACGGCGGTTGAGCTGGCCTGGACGATCGTGCCAACGATTATTCTGATCGCCATGGCGTTCCCGGCTACGACTTCACTGGTCGAGTTGTACGACACCAGTGAAGCTGATATGGACATCAAGATCACAGCTTATCAGTGGAAATGGCAGTACGAATACCTTGGCGAAGATGTGCAGTTCATGAGTGAGCTCAGCACGCCCGAAACGGCCATTTATAATACGTCGCCGAAAAGCCAGTATTATCTCCAGGAAGTCAGTGAACCCCTGGTGTTGCCAGTGGGCAAAAAGGTTCGATTTCTGATCACCGCAAAAGATGTAATTCATGCCTGGTGGGTGCCTGATCTGGGCGTGAAAAGAGACGCTATCCCCGGCTTTATCAACGAAACCTGGGCAAAGATTGATGAGCCCGGTATCTATCGTGGGGAGTGCGCCGAGTTGTGCGGTAAGGGTCACGCGTTTATGCCGATAGTCGTTAATGCGCTTCCCGAGGCGGAATATCAGGCTTGGCTGGCGGATAAAAAGACCGCTGTTGCGGCCGAGCGGGAGCTGGCCAAAAAGCAATTTACGCTGGAAGAATTTATGGTTAAAGGCGAAGCAGCGTATAACCGCTCTTGCGCGGCCTGCCACATGGCCAATGGCGAGGGTATCCCTGGCGCGTTCCCCGGCTTGAAGGGTAGTGCAGTTGCGCAGGGACCGATAGCCAGGCACCTTGATATGGTGATTAACGGCGTTCCCGGTACTGCGATGCAGGCGTTCGGCGGTCAGCTCTCAGAGGTAGATCTGGCAGCGATTATTACTTATGAGCGCAATGCCTGGGGCAATGACGTCGGTGATGTCGTGCAGCCAGTCGATGTACTCAAATTCAAACAAGGCCAATAAGGGGAGGAATTAATCATGGCACATGGTCCCGCAAAAGGTATTGGTCGCTGGTTGTTTGCCACCAACCATAAAGACATTGGCACGATGTATCTCTGGTTCAGCTTTGCGATGTTCATTCTGGGCGGCACGTTCGCGATGATCATTCGTGCCGAGCTGTTTCACCCCGGCATGCAGATCATCAAGCCCGAATTTTTTAATCAGATGACCACCATGCATGGTCTGGTGATGGTATTCGGCGCTATCATGCCGGCCTTTGTCGGCCTGGCAAACTGGTTGATACCGATGCAGATTGGTGCGCCAGATATGGCGTTGCCGCGGATGAATAACCTGAGCTTCTGGATCCTCCCTTTCGGATTTTCGCTGTTGGCCTCGACGCTGTTTATGGAGGGGGGAGCACCCAATTTCGGTTGGACTTTCTACGCACCCCTGTCCACTACGTACGCACCGTCTACGGTCAATTTCTTCATATTTGGCGTGCATATTATTGGCGCGTCATCAATTATGGGCTCGATCAACATTATCGCCACGGTGCTTAACCTGCGTGCGCCCGGCATGACCATGATGAAAATGCCGTTGTTTGTCTGGACGTGGTTGATTACCGCGTTTCTGTTGGTGGCGGTAATGCCGGTGCTGGCCGGTGCGGTCACCATGATGTTGATGGATATTAACTTTGGCACCAGTTTCTTCGACGCTGCGGGGGGTGGCGACCCGGTTTTGTTCCAGCACGTGTTCTGGTTCTTTGGTCACCCGGAGGTGTACATCATCATCCTGCCGGCGTTTGGTGTGATCTCGGCGATCATCCCCACGTTCAGTCGCAAACCGCTGTTTGGCTACTCTTCAATGGTGTATGCAACATCGGCAATCGCCTTCCTTTCGTTCATCGTCTGGGCGCACCATATGTTTACGGTGGGGATGCCGCTGGCCGGTGAGTTGTACTTTATGTACGCCACCATGTTGATTGCGGTGCCCACGGGTGTGAAGGTATTTAACTGGATAACAACCATGTTTCGCGGGGCGATAACCTATGAAACGCCCATGTTGTTTGCCATCGCGTTCGTTATTCTGTTTACCCTGGGTGGCTTTACCGGCTTGATGTTGGCCATTGCGCCAGCTGATATTCAGTATCACGATAGCTATTTCGTGGTTGCTCACTTTCACTATGTAATGGTGGCGGGTGCGGTGTTTTCCATGTCGGCAGCGGTTTACTACTGGTTACCGAAATGGACCGGCAAGATGTATAGCGAGGTCATGGGGAAAACCCATTTCTGGATCTCGTTCATCGGTTTTAATATCACATTTTTCCCGCAGCACTTTCTCGGTCTGGCGGGGATGCCGCGGCGTTACGCTGACTATGCCCTGCAATTTACCGACTGGAACATGGTGTCGAGCATAGGCGCATTTATTTATGGCGCTTCACAGATACTCTTCCTGTACAACGTGATTCGCACGATTGTCGCTGGTACACCGGCACCTGAAGAAAAAACCTGGGAAGGTGCAGAAGGTCTGGAGTGGACGCTTTCCTCGCCGCCGCCCTACCATTCGTTTACCACGCCGCCTGAAGTTAAGTAAGGCCGGGGGTTAATCGACATGCCAGCTAGCCCGGTCCGCAAGATCACGCTGAAGCTGTTGATCGGGGCGGTTGGCATGTTTGTTTTTGCGGTGTTTGTCATGCCGCCCCTGTATGACGTGTTTTGCGAGCTAACGGGTATTGGGGGTAAAACGCGAGGGCAGTATCAGGCAGAAATGCCGATGGTTGATACGCAGCGTGAGGTAAAGGTTCAGTTTGTCGCCACCAACAATGGCAGCATGCCCTGGGGATTTAAGCCGCTGGTCTACGAGGTGAGGGTTCACCCCGGCGCTTCTACAGCGGTCGAGTTCCATGCTAAAAACCCCACGGGGCGGGATATGGTTGGGCAGGCTGTGCCCAATGTCACGCCGAACAATGCCGCGGAGTTTTTTCACAAAACCGAGTGTTTCTGCTTTAACAGGCAGGAGCTCAAGGCGGGCGAGGAGGCGAATTTGGGGCTGGTGTTTATTGTTGATCCGGCCTTGCCGAAGAGCGTTACGACGATAACCCTGTCTTATACTTTGTTTGATGTAACTGATCGCGCTGCCGAGGCAGTAGCGGTAACAAATTGATGGCTAGACTCCGCACGACCTGGCGCGGACTACGGGAGGATTAAAATGGCTACAGGTTCTGATTACTATATACCCGAGCAAAGCCGCTTGCCGGTCTTTACAGCGCTAGGTCTGGGGCTCATGGCTTTGGGTGCAGGCTTGTGGGTCAACGGTGAAGGGGCAGGGATTTTTTCTGTCGGGTCGCTGCTTTTAGTCGCCGTTCTTTACTTATGGTTTAGCGCGGTCATTCGGGAAAATATGGCCGGGATGAACAGCGCGCGGCTGAAGCGCTCCTATGTCTGGGGTATGAGCTGGTTTATTTTTTCGGAAGTCATGTTTTTCGCGGTTTTCTTTGGCGCGCTGTTTTATATCCGCGCGCTGGCAGTGCCCTGGTTGGGGGGTGAAGGTGATAGAAGCGACATGATTAATCTGATCTGGCCCGGTTTCGAGGCTCAGTGGCCACTGATGACGACCCCCGATCAGGTCGTTGGTGGTGAAAAGTTTATAGCGCCTCACGAAAATATGGGCTTCCCAGGTTGGGGTAAATTGTTCGAGTGGTTGCCTTTGTGGAATACCGTTATTCTGCTGAGTTCCAGCTGGACCGTGCACATTGCGCACCATGCCATGAAACACGGTAATCGCAGCAAGTTTAACTTGTGGCTGGGTATTACGGTGTTACTGGGTGTGACCTTTCTGTATGTTCAATACGTGGAGTATCACGAAGCCTACACCGAAATGGGCCTCACCCTGAAATCCGGCATCTATGGAACCACGTTTTTTATGCTGACGGGCTTTCATGGCTTCCACGTTACCATGGGTACCTTTATGTTATTTGTGCAGTGGATGCGAGGCCTTAAGGGGCATTTCGCTGCGGATGATCAATTTGGTTTTGAAGCGTCGTCCTGGTATTGGCACTTTGTTGATGTAGTGTGGTTGGGCCTGTTTATATTTGTTTACGTGCTGGGTTAGACAAACGGCGTAGTACGAAGACGGTTAGTGGCCAGGCTTATCCCTGGCCTTTTTCGTGGCGGCAAGACCGTCGTTCATGGCCTATCGACAGGTTGAGCGTTTTGGGGGTGGAGCTGCCTATCCCATGGCGCTTTGCTCGATAACTGTCCCGAGTAAAAGCCATAGATAATGGAGCCAATCAGGGCTGTCGCCAGGGTTATACGAATGCCCAGGGCATATAGCGTACGTTTGCGGGAATTACCGACATCTTTCATCAGGAAGACCAGGGCGCTGCTTAAACTGATGAGAATGCCAATGAACAGGACGACGATGATTACCTTGAGCCACATCAGAGTTGTTCCGATTCTGGAGAGCGTTGATTTAACCACAGATGACTGATGATCTGCAGCTGGGCGGAAAAATTTCGCTGCGTTGGCAGTGGAACGCAAAAATACTGTGCTTTGCACTTATCTTTTTACCGATCACGGTGTCTCTGGGCTTCTGGCAGTTACAAAGAGCTGAGCAGAAACACACGATTTTGGCGGCGCAGGACGCGCGGATCGATGCCCCTGCGGTCGATTTAAAAGGCGTGCTGACAGCAATCGACAATCAGTTTAGAAATGTCTGGGTGGTTGGCGATATTGATAACGACAAAACGCTGTTACTCGATAACAGGGTGCGTCACGGGCGGCCAGGCTATGAGGTGTTAACCCCGCTCAGGCTTGTTAGCGAGGGAAAACCACTCTGGATACTGGTCAATCGCGGTTGGCTGGCGGGGGGCCAGGACCGCGGTAAACTACCGCACGTGCCGCAACTGAAGGCCGCCGTACTGCAGGGGTATTTGTACCGCAGCGAGCCAGGGCTGGTACTTAAAGATGAAGCCTGGCTGCGTGGGGTGTCACCACAGGTTATTCAGGCTGTCGACGAGGTGAAGGCAGCCGATTATCTGGGCGGTGTTGTGTATGCCTACACATTGCGGTTGCGCGACAATCCAGGTGGCGACTCAGATGACGGTTCAAATGACAGACCAGTTACTGAGCTAGAAACAGGTTGGCAGATTGTAAATGCGAGCCCGGCGAAGCATGTGGGCTATGCGGTGCAGTGGTTTTTAATGGGTTTGGCTTTGATCGTGTTGAGTTTGTTTGCCAACTCGAACCTTGCTGAGGTACTGCAGCAATGGCGACGGGAGAAAAAACGTGGGTGAGGTTGATGGGCGCAGTGGGAGAAAGTGGCAACTTTGGTTGATTTTAATAATGACCGGCGGGGTGTTGCTCGGTGGCTTTCTCATTTTTCCTGACAGTGAAGAAGAAAGAAACCACTTGCTCGATGTGCTTGGCACCAGTAATCGAGGCATTTTGCTCCAGCCGACGGTGCCGATGACGACGCTTGTCGCGAAATATCAGGGAGAACCCTGGTTGTGGAGCGAACCAAAACCTAAATGGCGGCTGGTGCTACCCGTTGTCAACGGCTGCGACGCTGCCTGTATGGACATGCTTTATTTATCGCGACAGGTACATGTTCGTCTCGATAAACAGGCACACCGTCTACAGCGAATTTTACTTAATCTCGGCGCGCCGCTGGACCAGCAAACGCTGGAGCTGCTAGGCCGTGAACACGTTTATCTGAAGGTTATTTCGGCGGATGCCGAGGCTTTTGCTGGGTTGCTCACGGGCACCAATGCCGGGTGGCAACCTGATTCTGCGATGCTTTTTGTGGTCGACCAACGCAGCGAGCTGATGATGTGGTACACACCGCAGCACAGTGGTGAGGATATGCTGGCCGATCTTAAGCATTTGCTTAAATATTCGCCGGAACGCTGATATCAGAGCGGTTCGGCGCGCAGGGGCTTTTCATGATTAGTGAGCAACAACTCAAACTAGCTTATCGTCTGGCGCTATTGGCCACCGTGGTGGCCGCAGTGGTCGTCATGCTCGGTGCCTATACGCGACTTGCCGATGCGGGGCTTGGCTGTCCCGACTGGCCGGGTTGCTACGGGCATTTTCTCTGGCCCAATGAGGCGCACGAGATTGCGAGCGCTGAACAACGCTTCCCAGACACCAAAGTTGAAGTAGCCAAAACCTGGCCAGAAATGGTCCATCGTTACTTTGCCAGTTTTCTGGGTTTGTTGCTGGTAGGCCTGGCGATACTGGCCTGGCGCAATCGCGAGGGCAGGGATTTCCCATTTCGATTGCCTGTGTTTTTGTTGTTTCTCGTGATCTGGCAGGGTTTGTTTGGTATGTGGACGGTGACGCTGAAGCTGTGGCCACAGGTGGTGACCATACATCTCCTGGGTGGCATGAGTATTTTTTCTCTGGTGTGGCTGTTGACGTTACGCCTGCAAAATAGACGCTGGATTTTGACGAATGCGAGCTGGCGCAAGCTAAAAAAGCGTCGGCCGTGGTTGATTGTCGGTGTGGTGATCGTGTTTATACAGATCGCGCTGGGCGGCTGGGTAAGCTCTAATTATGCGGCGTTTGCCTGCAGCGGTTTTCCGCGCTGCAATGCTGAATGGTTACCACACATGGATTTTGCGGCGGGCTTTAACGTTCTGCAGAATGTGGGGCCCAATTACCTCGGCGGTTTACTCGCCAGCGAGGCGAGAACGGCTATTCATATGGTGCATAGGATAGGTGCGCTGGTGACGTTTACGTACCTTGTGGGTTTCTGTATTGCCTTGTTTGGCGTCGGTGAGTGCAGCGTAAATCGCTTGGCGAAAATTATTCTCATGGCCTTGCTGGTGCAGGTTGGACTGGGTGTCAGTAGCGTGATCTTTGCGGTTCCGTTACCTCTGGCGGTTTTGCATAATGCTGGTGCTGCCCTGTTAATGTTGTCCCTGGTGACAGCGGGTGTAAAAATGTGGACAGCTGACAAACCCCTGGATGAAGGCCCTGATGAGTAGCGTTGAACTGAGTACACAAAAAGCCAGCTGGCGCGATTATCTGGAGCTGTGTAAACCGGCCGTGGTCACAGTGATGATAGTGACCTCTCTGATCGGCATGTTCCTGGCGGTGCCGGGTATGGTGCCGCTCGATGTGCTGATCCTCGGCAACCTTGGGATTGCGTTGAGCGCTGCCTCCGCGGCAACCGTTAATCATCTGGTGGACCGGCGCATAGACCTGAAGATGGCTCGAACACTGAACAGGCCCATCGCGATGGGTCGAGTCGAGCCGATACAGGCTATTATTTTTGCCGCTTTACTCGGCAGTGTCGGCATGGCCATTTTGGTGGTTTATATTAACGCACTGACCGCATGGCTGACATTGGCATCCCTGCTCGGTTACGCGGTGGTTTATACGATTTTTTTAAAGCGCGCTACGCCACAGAACATTGTCATTGGTGGGCTCGCTGGTGCGGCGCCACCGCTGTTAGGCTGGGTCGCTGTCACCGGTGACGTCCATCCCCACGCATTGTTGCTGGCGCTCATTGTTTTCGTGTGGACGCCACCGCATTTTTGGGCGCTGGCCTTGCATCGCAAGGATGAATATGCCACGGCCGAAGTACCCATGCTGCCGGTCACCCATGGTGAAAGTTATACCAAACTACATATTTTGCTTTATACAGTGTTAATGATTTTGGTCACTGTATTGCCGTGGCTGGTCGGTATGAGTGGCTGGATGTACTTGCTTGGCGCTCTGGTGCTTGGCGCCGGGTTTTTATACTGGGCGATTGCCTTGATGGTTAGTGACCGGCCCGGGTTGGGGATGATCACATTTAAATATTCCATTGTTTATTTGATGGCGTTATTTACCATCATGCTGGTGGATCACTATCTGATTGCACCGCCGCTAGCGGATGTGAGCGGTTAATGGGGCAATTCTGAGTCGACATATGACAAGCACTGACGACGCTAAAAAGATCAAACGCAATGTGCGACTGGTGATATTGGGCGTCCTGACCTTTAGCGCAATTACCATCGGTGCGCTGGTTAACAAACTTTCTCAGCCCCGGATTCTCAACAAGTATGAGCTGCGAGACTACGGGGCTTTGCTGCTTGAAGAGGCAAGGCCACTGGTTGATTTTGAGTTAGTTGATCAGTCCGGCGGGGTGTTTAATCGTCAGCGTCTGATGGGAAAGTGGACCGTGGTTTTTTTTGGGTTTACCCATTGCGGCGATATTTGCCCCACAACAATGGCTGAGCTCGCCAAAACCTATGCCGAGCTAAAGCCGGTAGAACAACAGGATTTCAACGTGGTGTTTGTTACGGTCGATCCGGACCGCGATACCTTGCCCGTTCTGAAGGAGTATATCGCCAAATACCATCAGGACTTTGTCGCATTGTCTGGTGAGGCCAGCGCATTGATTAATTTTGCTAGTCAGGTGAATGTCGCTTATCGACCGCCCTTGCCTGGAGAGCAGGCGGAGCCGCAGCACGGCGGTAATCTGGTGCTGGTCAATCCTGATGGTGAGCTACAGGGATTTTTTCGCCCACCTTTCGCCCATGGCAGTCTACGTGTTGTCTGGCGCTCACTGCGGGCTACGTTTTAAGGGTTAAGGCTGCCTCCTGGGGCCTGTTGATCAGTATTGGACAAGTGCCCTGCTGAAGACAATAATCTCAGCAACTGTCGTCGCGGCGCGCACAGCAGCGCGACGGCGAACTGATCTGGTTGTGGCAGGATTCGGGCTGCCAGGCTGACTCCTTTAGCGGCCAGATTTAAAGACCGGACCAACAATAACATGTGGGGGGATATTATGAAGTTCGGCGTACAGACCTTATTTGGCGGGCCGGTGGCTTCGCGACCAGAATTCATTGTCGCCACGGGTCAGGCGCTGGAAGAACGGGGTTTCAGCAATCTTTGGGCGGCAGAACATGTGGTCAACTTTCACCACTATACTTCGGCCTACCCGTACAGTGATGACGGGGTGCCGCCCTTTGCTGCAGATACCGGGATAATTGAACCTTTTACGGCCCTGTCCTTTCTTGCCGCTCATACCAGCAAAATAAAGCTGGGCACAGGCATTTCGATTTTACCGCAGCGCAATCCGGTCTATTTCGCCAAGCAGGCCGCTGACGTTGACGTGCTATCCAACGGTCGGCTGGTAGTTGGCATCGGCACTGGTTGGTCAGCGGAGGAGTTTGGTGCCCTGAATGTGCCCTTTGAACACCGTGGCGCCCGGACCCACGATTATCTCAATGTGTTACGAAGTTTGTGGTGCGATGAGGTGTCGAGTTTTGATGGAGAGTACTATCAGCTGCCGCCGTGTGTGCAAAACCCAAAGCCGGTACAGCTGCCTCATCCGCCGCTGTTTTTTGGCGGCGAGAGCAATCCAGCATTGCGGCGGGTTGCGGAGTTTGGTCAGGGCTGGATGGGTTACCGGCTGACGCCAGAGACGCTACCGGAGCGACTCGAAAAACTGACCGCCATGTTAAGCCATTATGGGCGCACGCTAGACGATATAGAGATCGCCATTTCACCTTATGATGCGCACTGTGACCTGGATACAATAAAACGCTTTGCCGAGCTGGGCGTTGCGCAGATCATTGTCGTCGGTTTTGCCGATAGCATGGACAACATGCACCGACTGCTGGATGGTTTCGCCAATAATTTGGTGGTGCCTGGTGCTGCCATTTAATACGGACCGGCTGCCGAGCGGCGAGCCGACGATAAGCCGCGCGTCTCGGCACTGCGGAAGCGACTTAAAGGGGAAATTATGTCTGCTTATGTAATCGTTGATATCAAGGTGACGGACCCGGATCTGTACGCCCAGTATCGGGAGCTCGCGCCGGCGATTGTCAGCGCATTTGGGGGTGAATACCTCGCTCGGGGCGGCAAAATGGATGTACTTGAGGGTAATTGCTCCCCCAACAGGACGGTGATTTTAAAGTTTCCCAGTCTCGAGCGGGCTCGTGAATGGGTGGACTCGCCTGAGTATCGGGAGGCTCGCAAGATGCGTCATAAATCCGCGATTTCTCGCATGTATACGGTTGACGGTGTCGATTAAAGGCGGCGCTGATAAAAAGCAAGGGGGCTTGCAAGCATGATAAAAGGCTTTGACCATGTCGCTATTCCGATGGGGCAAGTGGCTGCAATGTTGGCTTTTTACAAAGGGCTCGGCTTTAGAATAACCGATGACTACGGCAAGCGCGTTTATGCAGTGCATTGTGGTGACAACAAAATAAACCTGCATACACCGGAAATCTGGCAGTCTGGCCGGTTTACCCTGCGCGGACACACGGCGCAGCCAGGGTGCGGAGATTTTTGTTTTGTCTGGGATGCTTCCGAGGCGACTCTGCATAACACCCTTAAAAACCTGCACGCTCAAATTGAAGAAGGACCGGTTGAGCGCAAGGGTGGGCGCAACGGCGGCGCGGATACGGGCACCAGCGTTTATACTCGCGATCCGGACAATAACCTCCTCGAATTTATTATTTACCCGGACTGATGGCGACCCACGTCGGACACTGTTAGTTACACGCCAAACAATGTTTGATCTCTATCGAGGTAACCGATCT
>JBFIEE010000020.1:0-51255 GCA_041603535.1 Porticoccaceae bacterium | reverse complement strand
CATCGATGTGCGTGATCAGCGAGCGACGACGCCGGAGGAGATTGCAACCTGGCAGAATGAGCCCGACTGGGCGCGAGCCAGACGAGCGAGGTTTGCGAAAATATCATCCGTGCGCACGGCGGTAAAAGCCAACGATGATTATCTGTCCGGCAAGGTTGAGCACTTCAAGGAGCGCAGCGGCAAAACCGAACGCCTGTCGCCGGAAGCTCATATGCAGAAGCAACTGGATGATAATTTTCAAATCATGGAGCAGATTCGCGCCCGGGTTGATGCCATTGTTAAGGATCCAAAAACCGCTGCTGCGCTGAAACCCTATTATTCCTATGGTTGCAAGCGGCCCACTTTTCATGACGAATATCTGCCGACCTTTAATTTGCCCCACGTTACCCTGGTGGATACCGCACCCCGTGGTGTGAGTGAAATTAACGAGCGCGGCGTTGTTCACGACGGCGTTGAATACCCCCTTGATGTGCTGGTTTACGCGACCGGATTCCAGTGGATGGCGACCCAGACCTTCGAAATGATCATCGGGCGTGAAGGCAAATCCCTGAAACAAAAATGGTCTGAAGGCGGCACCAGAACCTTTCTGGGTCTGCAGAGCAAAGGATTCCCCAATCTGTTTGTGATGACCGGCCCGCAGGGTGGCGGTGGCAGTTTTAATTTCACAGATACCATTGAGGACCATGGCGACTATGTATTGTGGATGATGAAGACCATGCGCGAGCAGGGTGCTGACATTGTCGATATCAAGGCGGAGCCGGAAATCACCTATGCAGCGCATTGTCGTGAGGTCGACCTGGCCACGGCGCCGCTACGGGACTGTGTTTCCTACTATGACCACGAGGGCAAGGCGGAGCCGGGCGCCCTTGTTTACTATGGCGGTGGGCGTTGGCACAAGTTCCGCGTTCATGCCCAGGAGACCCTGGAACCCTACGTATTTGAATCTGTCTCTGGTCAGTAAGGACTGTCGGTCGGTATCGCTGGTGAGGTGATGTCGGCTGTATCAGTGACCGGCTAAAAAGGCTCCGCGGTCGCTTCGTGAGCTTTTTTAGCCTACTGGTTGATTATTTATAAGCCGCTGTTTTTAAAGAACTATTAGCGTTTTTGGCAGTATTTTTTTCAGATCGACACAGAGTGCCGACGCCGCTCAGCAGGCGCTGGTTACTGGCCGATGGCGCCCATTCCGTATATGCAAAGGCGCAGAAATAATTTATGCTCACCGGTCCCGAATAATATCTAATCATCCCAAATGAACGGCGGGCCCTCCAATAATGGACGGCAATGCCTGGATTGTTTATAACCCTGAAATAGTGAGAGTAGAGATATGCCGACCAATATGCCGATCACAGTAGACCCCGAAACGGGTTTAAAAATCTTCAATACCCGCGCCGAAAAAGCCAATGACAAAATTACCGGTAAGGGCTACTCGGTTGTCAAGGACGCAGCGCTCAAGGCGCTGCCGGAAGCTAAACCCGGTGCGGTGTTTAATGCGCAGGAGCAAGCAAAATACCTGGAGTTGAAAGCATCGAGAATCGGCGTCGCTGATTACATTGAAATGGATGGCGAGTTTAGTAAGTACCTTGAAGACGTCCATTCCCAGCCGCCAATCCCAAGAGAAGCCTTGGATGATGAGTGTGAAATTCTGATTATCGGTGCGGGTTTCGCCGGTCTCCTGTTGTGGTACAAGCTGAGTAAGGCCGGTTACAAAAATGTGCGTTTCTGTGAAAAAGGCGGCGACGTAGGTGGCACCTGGTACTGGAATCGTTATCCGGGCATTGCTTGCGATGTTGAGTCCTACTGCTACCTGCCTTTACTGGAGGAAATGGGTTACATCCCGTCGATGAAATTCTCCAGTGGTTTCGAGATTATGGAATACTGCCAGAACATTGCGAAAACAACGGGTTTCTACGATAAATGCCTGTTCCACACCACGGTTGAAGAGACCACGTGGGACGATTCAATTGGCCGCTGGCAGGTCAGCACTGATCGCGGCGACAAGATGAAGGCCAAGTATCTGGTTGTTGCCAATGGTATTTTGACGACACCGAAGCTGGCAAAAATCAAGGGTATGGAAACCTTTAAAGGGGACGCCTTCCATACTTCACGCTGGGATTACAACGTCGATATCACCAACAAGCGTGTCGGCATTATCGGTACCGGTGCCACAGCGGTGCAGATTATTCCGGAAATAGCCAAGACCGTTAAAGAGCTGTATGTGTTTCAGCGCACGCCTTCATCGGTCGATGTGCGTGATCAGCGGGCGACCACTGACGAAGAATTCGAAACCTGGAAGACTGAAGACGATTGGGCGAAAAAACGACGCGCCAGGTTTGCCAAAATCTCCTCGGGCCGCACAGCTTTGTCAGCCAATGACGACTATCTATCCGGTAAAATCGAGACTGCGGCTCCCAAGAAACAGCATAAAACGGAATTGTCACCTGAAGAGCGTATGCAGAAAATGCTGGATACCAACTTCCGCATCATGGAGCAAATTCGCGAACGTGTTGATGCTATCGTCGAAGATCCTAAAACTGCAGCGGCATTGAAACCTTATTATGCGTATGGCTGTAAACGACCGACCTTCCACGACGAGTATCTACCGACATTTAACAAGCCTAATGTTCATCTTATTGACACGGCACCCCGTGGTGTTGCCGAAATCAATGAGAGGGGTATTGTCCATGATGGCGTTGAGTATCCCCTTGACGTGTTGATTTACGCGACTGGATTCCAGTGGATGGCGACTGCCACATTTAACATGATCAAGGGCCGTGATGGTCGATCCCTGAAGCAAACCTGGGAGGAAGATGGCACTAAAACCTGGCTGGGCATGCAAACCAAGGGCTTCCCCAACATGTTTGTCGTCACGGGTCCTCAGGGCGGCGGCGGTAGCTTTAACTTCACCGATACCATCGAAGATCACGGTAACTATGTGCAGTGGATGCTCGATACGATGGCCGAAAAAGGCGCTGACGTGGTCGACATTACTGAAGAGTCTCAGGCTGAATATGCTGAGCATTGCGCTCAGGCGGACATAGCTACACAGCCGCTACGTGATTGTATTTCTTACTACGATCATGAAGGTACTGCGAAGCCTGGTCAGCTTGTTTATTACGGTGGTGGTCGTTGGCACAAATATCGCCTGACGGCACAGGAGACGCTGGCGCCCTACGTGTTTAAATCTGCATCGGCTAAGTGATAACTGGCCGTTTATAACTGGCTGTCTGCAAGTGATTGTCTACAAGTGATCGTCTACACGTGATTGTGCCTGGACCGGGAGCAGAGGCTCCGGTTCGGGCTGATCCAGCAGGTACAGGTTAGAAACGGTATTCGTCTGTGATACTCAGAGGTTGGCGGGAGATTTTTCCGCCAACCTTTTTTTCTGCCCTCGCTTTCCTGGCTCGTATCCCGACCTGGCTTGCGTCCTGAGCCGACTTACTTCTTCGTGTTCGACCTCTCCTCCAGTTTTACTTGCACAGCTGTTTCACTTCCCCGCCCACATAGAACCAGCGACCGGCGGTACGTTGAAACACCGAGGTTTCGTGCATGGTTTGCAGGTCTGGTTTATTGTGTTCCCGGTAACAGGCTTTAAATTCTACGGTGGCTTTGTCACCCGTCTGTTCACTGGCCAGTACCTCCAGACCTGTCCAGGCGACGGTTTTTTCGGAAAGCGCTTCGGCTGTTAAGGCGCTGGCAGTTGCCGCAAACCAGGTGGTCAGCAAATAGTCGCCGTAACCGCCCAGCGCATAGGCTGCATAACGGGAGCGCATTAATTGTTCCGGCGTTTTCGCGTGTTGCGCTGCACTGAGAAAGCGCCCGCAACATTGGTCAAAAGGCTGGAGGCGACCGCAGACGCAGGGTTCAGGCGAGGCTTTCTGTTTTTTTGTCAAAACGGTCTGCTCTCCTTAAGCACAATATGAAGCGCAATATGAAGCCAAACTGGCCTCAGTAGATGTCCCGGGACTGGGCGATATCCCGGAGCTTTGAGGGGTAAATCACCAGCAGTTGGCGGCATTTTTCGCCATACTCATAAATCATGTTGGAGAGACTTAGCCCGCTATTTTGCCGCTGTTGCATGGTGGTTCTGGCGCGTTGCATTAAGGCGTCGTGCTTTACTTTTGTTGAGATCCCGGCAGATGTGTAGATCAGGTCGGCGGTCTCTAAAAGGGACGCGGCGTTTTGGGCAACTGACTGCACCGTTGCGCTGGGGATGTGCGGATTTTTTTTCATCCCGCTAGCGCTATATTGGTAATAAACACCACATTCAAGCACCGAGTCGGCGAAAGCAATCGCGTTCGCTTCGTCTACATTGTGTGGACGATCAACCACAGTTTGATCGTCCATCAACGCGAGGGCGTTGCTGGCGAAGAACACGACGAACACCCGCACTGCGAGTAGCCTGGCCAGCTTCGCCACTTCCGTTATCTTTGTCATCGTCGTTTCCGGCGCCACCATTTGGCTTCGCGAGTAAACAATCTATCGACTAAGCGCCAACGTCTCAACAAACAAAACCTGCATCGTCAATGCCGGGGTGGTGACCGTCGTAACTGCCTGATTAGTCGGCTAAACCGGCTCATTCCGGCGCTGCAATTTTGTCCTGGGTGCGGTTTTCAAAGTCGCTGGCGTGGTGGCGCTCGCGAAGCTGTTTCTCCGGCGAACCCCATGAACGGTTAACCATTTGCCCGCGCTGCACGGCGGGTCGCGCGAGGATTTCCTGCGTCCAGCGGTTCATGTGTTTGTAGGACGGGGCGTCGAGGAATTCGGCAGCATCGTAGAGCTTGTTTAACACGAGTGCGCCGTACCAGGGCCAGATGGCCATATCGGCGATCGAGTACTCATCGCCGCACAGATACCGGTTGTTTGCAAAGTGGCGATCCAGCACGTCGAGCTGGCGTTTGACCTCCATGGTGTAGCGGTCGATGCAGTATTCGATTTTGCTGGGGGCGTAAGCGTAAAAGTGGCCGAAACCGCCGCCGAGGTAAGGCGCGCTACCCATTTGCCAGAACAACCATGACAGGCACTCGGCACGGATTGTTGGGTCGGTGGGTACGAACGTGCCGAATTTTTCCGCCAGGTAGAGCAGGATGGCGCCGGATTCGAATATCCGCGTGGGCGTAGCTGTGCTGTAGTCGACCATAGCGGGGATTTTGGAATTGGGATTAATGTCGACAAAGCCGCTGCCGAATTGCTCGCCTTCGCCGATGTTGATTAGGTAAGCGTCGTACTCTGCTCCGGTCATGCCAAGCGCCAGCAGCTCTTCGAGCATGACGGTCACTTTGACGCCGTTGGGCGTTGCCAGTGAGTAGAGCTGGAGTGGATGTTGGCCTCTGGGTAGCGGTTTTTCGTGAGTAGAACCGGCTGTCGGCCGGTTGATCTTTGCAAATGCGCCTCCGTTTTCAGATTCCCATTTCCAGACTTTGGGAGGTGTGTACGGCGAGTCGTCAGTCATGGTTTGCTACCTTTTTTGGGGGGGTGCTTTTATTCGCTGCCTTTGAGACATTTAATATTACAGCTAGACATTTAAGACTACAGCTAGACATTTAAGACTACAACTAGTCGGGATCACCGATATCACTCGCCAGTGCATTTGCCACCTGGGCCGCAACATTTGAGCCGGTGAGGGCATTTAAAAAAGCAAGCAGGTGGTGTTTTTCTGCGGGCTCCAGATGCAGGGGTCGGATACGTGGATCCTGATTTTCGTTAGGAAAGCCGCCCTGGTCGTAAAACTCGATAACATCCCTCAGCGTGCTCAATGAGCCATCGTGCATATAGGGCGCAGTAAGGGCGATGTTGCGTAAACTGGGGGTGCGGTATTTCCAGCGGTCCTGCGGTGACTGAGTGATTTCGTACAGGCCGAGGTCATGGTGTTTTGCTTCTGAAACCGCGGCAATAATCTGCTTGTCTACGTTGACGAATTTGCCGGGTGCGATTTCTATTCTGGTTTTACCTGGCGAGTTTTGCATGGCGGCCCGGTAGCCGATGCCGGTGTTGTGCAGCTGGTTGTCGGTAAACAGGGCGTACTTTTCGTTCGGATTACGAGTATTGTTAATGTTGCCGATGCTGTGGCAACTGCTGCAATTGCCCTTGCCGGTAAACAAATCAAAACCTGCTATTGCGGCAGCGCTAAACGCCGTAGTGGCACTGCGGTGGTCAGCCTGGTTACCAAAATACCAGCGGTCAAAGGCAGAGTCGGCGGAGTTTAGGGTGCGCTGATAGCTGGCCAGGGCCATGCCGATGGTTGCCATGCCTGGCCCGGTTTGAAAGGCTGTTTCAAAGAGCCCGGCGTAGTCTGGCAGTGCGCTTATTTTGTTTACCACGTAACCAACGGAGGGATTGGCCATTTCGTTAGCGGCCAGTAACGGCCCCCACACCTGTTGTTCCAGCGAATATTCGCGGCCATCGTGAAACAACCTGTTCAGGTAAGCGACGTTGTACAACGTCGGCGTATTGCGCCTGACAGTACGGCCTTCGATACCGACGGCCGTGGCCATTTCATTATTGCTGAAACCCTGATTTGGCACATGACACATGGCGCAGGAAACAGTGTCGTTAAGCGACAGCCGGCGATCAAAAAACAACTTGCGACCCAGATTAACGCTGGCCTCGGTGAGCGGGTTGGCGTCGGGGACTGGTGGCAGGGGCAGACCCAGTTGTGGTTGGGTGGCCCAGTACAATGGGGCCTGTGGTCTGGTGGCATTGGTGGGAGAGAGACTGGATGAGGTTGCCGGCGCGACTGGCTTCAGTGTCTGTGCCCTTTGTGCTGCCTGCAGTGTCTCGATATCGGCAATGACGGTGTCTGGATGCAGCAAAGACGTGCTGTAGATATTGCGAACGGTTTTATCAGGGTCGATCAAAAACACGCGCAAAATGTGTGAAAAGCGTCCGGTATCCTTGCCATCCGCAGTGACGACTTTGGCAACGGTCTGACTGTAGCTGTTAAGAATGGGCTGCAACATGTCATCGCCGCGGGTGGTGATGAATTTCCAGTCTACCGAGCCATTCATAAAATATTCCCCATAACGTTGCATTGCCTCGGGGGTATCGTGCACCGGGTCAAAACTTAGCGTCACCATGCGCAGGCTGGAGCTCAAGTCTGGTCGTTCTTCGAGTTTGCGTTTTATTTTGTGGAGGACAGCGGTTGCCAGCGGGCAGCCGTTAATGTCGTCGCAGGTGGTGTAGATAAAACTGAGTAACACGATGCGCCTGTCGAACAGTTGATGCAGGCGCAGAGCCTCGCCACTGGAGTCGATAACGTCGCCGTCCGCGGCATTACCCAGTGCGGGCAGCGAGTAGCTGTTGGGTATGGGCGCAGGATATTCGAGGAGGCTATAGCCAGGCGCCAGTACCTCACCAGCCAGGCTGGGTGTGGAGAATGCTGTTAGCGCGGTTATCACAGTTATCAGGGCCATCACGGCCGGCACAAAAAACGCAGGACTACGTCTTTTTGCCAGGCCTGTATTTGCTGTCACGCCGGTATAAGAAGACGGTCTGGAGCAAAGCGCACGATCGGCCCTGTTGGGACGCTGGGGGATTATTGTCTGGCACATGCTTATGTGTCCCGGGGTGTACGTCGGCGCACACGTATTGCGCCCCAATGGCAAAGCTCTGGCTGGATATGACACGAGGCCATCCTGACTTGACGCTATCCTGACACGAGGCTACCACGACATGAGTCCATCAATCACATGAGAGTCAGCTCGGTGACCGGGAGAGGGGCCGTCTACCGGGTAATCAGGATGCTTATTTAATGCATCCGGATGCTCAGCACACCGAAAATTCAGTGCGCTGAAATCCAAAAGCACCGAAACTCTAAAGCACCGAAACTCCAGCGTAGTTACAGCACCAGCGCCGCCGTATCTAACTCAATTTTTTACCAGTGGTGTGGTCACTGTGTCTAATGCCTGGGCGCTATAAAGCGAATAGGCCCCAAAGCGCATCTGATGCGGTCGCCCCAGGTTTGCAGCCATAAAATCAATGGTAAATTGCTCGACTAACTGCTTGCCGTCCCAGCTGAATAATTTGAAATATTGCTCATTGTCCGCGCCTTTTTTATCCCAGTTGGCGAGCAGTGAGGAGGTGTAGTACAGCCGTTTGCCGTCCCAGCTCGACGAGACCATGTTTACCTGGGTGCCGATATTTTTTTCATAAATCTGCACCGGTTTGTGAGGGTTCGAAATATCGAAGCCGCGCGTATTGCCATCCATGAAAGTATTTACCCATAGCATTTTGTCATCACTCTGGATGGAGATGTCCACGGGCAGGGGGATTTTTGCGGGGTCGCCAATATCAGCGACGTCTTTGGCCTGCCACGCGCCCGCTTCGTCTTCGTAAATCAGCCAGATTTTTGAAGTGAGCGCCGTCGTAGTAAAGCAGTAATTGTTATTCTCGCCCCAGGCACAACGGATTTCCAGCGGCGCGCCAGGGACGTCGAAAATCTTTTTCGGTTGTCGGGTGTGCAGATCCCACACCACGACAGTGTTGCCAAAGCGTTTCATGGCTGCCGGGTCATTAAGCATTTTGCCGAAGTCCATCATATAGTTGGACCAGCCGGTAAAGGATGACGTGACCATCACGTTGCGGCGCGGCAGCGCGCGGACATCGTAGCCGTAACCGTCGGCAAATTGCCCTGTCTTAGTAGCACCGCGCAGGTCTTTATCGGTAGGCATCCAGTGGGTGGCGACATGGTCGCCATTGTTGGTGTATTCCACCAGAGCTGTTTTACCGCTGTGATCCTGGTTATTGGACAGGCCGGTAATCATCATGCGACCGGGCAGGGCGTAGGTGGTATGGGGGCCGACGACACCACCGCTGCTCGCGACGAAGTCGGTGATTACTTTATGGAGCGTCGGTTTGGCGGGATCTGTATGCACATCAAAAATAAAAATTTTATTGGTATCGAGGCCGCCAGCCCAGAGGTATTGGCGGTCGTCGGTAAAACCGGAGTGGTGAGCTTCGTTGCGACCGCCAACCGACAGGCTGTTGATGACCTTACCGTAATTTTGTGCTTGCGGATTGACCGCCACGGTCACCAGCTTGTCCTGCTCATCGCCGACACCAGACGCACCCAGCGTCCAGATATACACGAAGTCTTCCTGACCAGTAATCTTGGCCATATAGGGCGACATGCACGTTTCGTCAGCGGTGACGGTGCTGGTTGTGAGGGCGCTGGTCATAGCGACGACGGCCAGTAAGCAGGCCTTGATGGGGGTAAATAACCGTGTGTCAGGTCGATGCTTTTCCATGAGTCACCTTTTTGCGTGTTGTTTTTATCAGTTGCCTTGACCGGCAGCCCGAGCGCGAGCAGTTAAATTTAACTGGTCTGGCTGTGACAGTATAGATCATGGTGAGTTAAAGGTTGGACGCGGCTTGTGTCCCAGGCTCGGGCTGTTTCAGTAGGTGTGGCGGGTGTGGCGGCCCCAGGTGTAAGCCAGGTACACGCTGTTAGCTGATTCGCCGGCGGTGTAGGGATTGGGGAAACTCACGATGTGGGTTGTCACGCGCTGAAACACTGTTTGTAAACGAGCTGTAAATTCGTCTGATGGTAGCTCGTTGGACCAGAGCCCGAACACGCCACCAGGCAGAATTTTGCTGTGGAGTATCCGCAGCGAGGCCTCGGTATAAAAGCTGCTGTTGTGGGGATTTAGCCAATGATCTGGCGCGTGGTCGATATCGAGCAATACCGCATGAACCTGTTTAGCGGGGTTGTTCGGGTCAAACCCGCAATCCGGGTTGGCGGCCACGGCAAAAAAATCTGCCTGCATAAGCTGGCAGCGGGGATCGGCGGTGAGTTGCGGGCCCAGAGGAACCAAACCGCGCTGGTGCCAGTCGATGACGGGCTGGAGCAGTTCAAGAACGGTGAGCGTTTTAACTGCCGGATTCTCCAGCGCCGTCAGGGCGGTGTAGCCAAGACCCAGGCCGCCGACGATCACATCCAGATCATCACCGTGTAGCTCGGCAAGACCCAGACGCGTCAGGGCTATCTCTCCGGCTGTGAACAGACTCGACATAAGAAACTCGTCGCCGAGCTTTACCTCGAACAGAATTTCGCCGTTTAGTCGTGGTTCGGCCCGCCGTCGCAGACTGATCTCGCCGAGCGACGTGGTTTGATGGTCGAGTTCTTCAAAGCTAAAGGCCATGGGTTTTTTCTGTCCGTCGTTGGGCGGTGATACAGGGGTCGATATTTCGTTTGGTATCGGCTATCCAAGGCAGTAGTTCTTCTACCGAATGAAAATGCGCCAGCGCATCTTCTCGTCTCATATCCAGCTTTTGCCCGCCCAATTTACCCGGCTAGCCCTCGATACCTGGCAGCGCGAAGGGCTTTTTAAACTGCCAGGCCAGCGCGAGTTCGGCGAGCGTGCCCGCCAAAAAAGCGATGGCCCCCTCGACGTCTATTTAGCTGTTGGTCAGCCGTTGGCTTTGAGCTTACCAAACACCGCTCGAATCACATCGTCGGCACCGGGGTAAGGTTGCGCTCCAGTCATGTCGCTGATCTTGCCCCAGCTGTCGCGAATCTGTTCTGGTGTCGGCACCTCATCGCCCTTAAAAATATATCCTGGCGCTTCGACAATCTGCACCTTGCTGTAGTAGCCCATACCGGCTTCGATGATTTCGCCAGCCAGCGTGCATTCATCCGAACACAACCAGCCCATCAGGGCGGTCACATATTCCGGTTTCATTTTTGGCGCTAATTTCGGTGACATCACCTCTTCAGTCATGCGGGTCAGGGCCATCGGCGCGACGGAGTTAACCAGAACATTTTTTGACGTGCCTTCCTGCTTTAACGCGTTCATAAAGCCAACCAGAGAGATTTTAGCGCTGGAATAGTTGGTATGACCGTGGGTGCCGAACAGGCCAGCAGCTGAGGTGGTCATGACAATCCGTCCGAAGCGGTTTTCAAGCATCATCGGCCAGGCAGCTTTGGTGCAGTAAACGGCGCCCATCAGGTGCACATCCATCAGCGAGGTAAAATCCTTGAGGTCCATTTTGGCGAAACTTTTGTCGCGAACGTTGCCCGCATTGTTGATCAGGATATCTACCTTGCCGAAATTATCGACAGCGGTTTTGATGATATTGGTGCCGCCTTCCTGCGTGGCCACGCTGTCGTAATTGGCCACTGCAACGCCACCGGCTTCGGTAATCTCCCTGACCACCGCATCAGCCGCGCTGGTGGAGCCACCGGTGCCTGCTACCGTGCCACCCAGGTCGTTGACCACCACTTTGGCGCCGTGCGCAGCGAAATACCTGGCGTGGCTGCGCCCCAGGCCGGAGCCCGCGCCAGTGATGACCGCGACTCTATCGTGGAATGAAATACTCATGCTTGTCTCCCAATTGGTTTTAAGGTTTTAAGGTTTTAAGGTTGTAAGTTGTCCATGTATCGCCAGTGTTCGATCACGACGTCGATGCCGCGCGGATGACACCGGTTGCCGCCAGTTTTTCGATCTGTTCATCGGTATAACCCAGTGCGGATTTTAATACTTCGCCATTGTCTGCGCCCCGGGTAGAAGTCCACAGCTCGGGGAGTGCGGCGTTTTCCGAGAATTTAATCGGAAAACCCGGGATGGTTATGTTCTGGTCGATGCCCGCATCTGGTACGTTGCGCACCATTTCGCGGGCGATAAAGTGGGGGTGTTTGATGGTGTCCGCCACCGACAGCACCGGCGCGCAGGGTACCCGTTGCGCGCCCAGAGCATCAAGGATGGCCTGGTCATCTGGCATGGTCGCCATCCAGGCTTCCACCAGCACAACTAACTCGTCAGCGTGTTTGGCGCGATTGCGGGTATCGGCAAATCGTGGGTCCTCGATCAGGTCTTCGCGGCCCATGGCGCGCGGCAGCCCGGCCCATTGCAAATCCCCGGCGAGAATAGCTATCCAGCCGTCCGCCCCCTTAAACACGCCGTAGGGTGCCAGCCCCTTGTTGTGGGTGCCGCAACGAATGGGGTGGTACTCGGATTTGGCATTGGCGCACATTTGCACGTTGGCCTCGTGCATGTGGTAAAGCGCATCGACCATGGCGATATCAATGTATTGCCCGCGACCGGTACGATCCCGGTGAAACAGCGCATAGCCCAACGCCGCAAAACCGTGCACCCCGGCGTTAACGTCGGCGATGGCCATGTTGACAAACTGTGGCGGTCGATCGGGTTCGCCGGTCATATGCATGAGGCCGGAAAAAGCCTGGGCGATCAGGTCAAAGCCCACCTTGTCGGACAGCGGTCCGGTCCGCCCAAAGGCAGAAATCGATAACATGATTAATTTGGGATGGATTTTATTGAGCGCCTCGTAGTCCAGCCGACGTTTCTTCATCACGCCTGGACCATAGTTCTCGACCACGATATCCACGGTCTTGACCAGCTCATGGAGCAAGTCAATGGTTTCGGCTTTTGAAAAATCCACGCACAGGCTTTTTTTGCCGCGATTGTGCTGTATGTAGTAAAGGCTGCGACGATTTTTAAAAACCGGTATTTGCCGCGACGGATCGCCACCCGGTGTTTGCTCAACTTTGATAATCTCCGCGCCCAGCTCGGCCATCATGCGGGTCACGGTCGGCCCCGCGACGTACTGGGTGAAATCGAGTACGCGAACGCCTTCGAGCATTCTGGCCTTGCTTTGGCTTTGGTTGGGATTTTGACTCATGACGAGCTCCGATAAATTGGTTACGGCACTAGATTATCATGCGTGTTCGCTGCTTAGCGACCGGTCATCCCCCCTGTTAGCACGGCTAATTAAACGGTAGGTCTTTGCCTTACTTCCCGGGTTGTGTGAATGTTGTTTGCAATGTACGTTATATCCAGTACGCTTCAGTCCTGCCCTTTTCCCTGTAGCCCGACAAAAACGCTGGCCCTGTCAAAAATTTATATCGTGGAAGTTGCCTCCTGATGCCTGGACTCATAGCCTGCCCGGAATGCGATATTGCCGTGAATATTCCGGCGTTGGTGGATGGACAGCGCGCCGCGTGTCCGCGTTGTCAGCACGTGCTTATATCCCGGTCTCGTGACGGCTTTTCGCGCTCACTGGCACTGGCTTCGGGCGCCGCGGTGTTTTTGATAATTGCAAATGTCTACCCATTTCTGTCACTCAAAATGGGGGGCATAACGAATGCGATGACCCTGGCGGAAACCACTTTCGCACTGTACCGTGAAGGGCTTGTGGTCGTTGCGACGATGGTCATGGGTTTCACTATTGTCATGCCGGCTGTGCTCCTCGCGGGAATCATCTGCTTGCTGCTGCTCCTCACCACCACACATCCACCTGCGCTAGCCAGGGCGGTGGGCAAGGCGCTTTTTATGCTCGCGCCCTGGAGTATGGTGGAAGTCTTTGTGATCGGTGTCATTGTGAGCTTTGTTAAGCTCAGCTCAATGGCGACAGTGGAACTGGGAGTTGGATTTTGGGCATACAGTGCCTTCGCGGTTTGTTTTGTCGGGGCAGTTTCCAATCTAGATCGTTTCTCGGTGTGGAATGCCATTGAGCAATTGCAACCTATGACAGCAGATATTGAGGGGACCGCTGCCATCAGTGGACTTGCCAACTGCCATACCTGTATGAAGCTCTCACCCGTCAGCCAGGGGCTTTGTTCGCGCTGTGGCGACCATTTGCATCTACGTATTCCGGGGAGCCTGCAGCGCACCACCGCGCTGCTGTTGACTGCGGCCATTCTTTATATACCGGCAAATATTTATCCGATCATGGTGACTGACCAGTTCGGTAGCTCGACGCCCAGCACCATCCTGGGCGGCGTTATACTACTGTGGCATCTGGGATCCTATCCGGTGGCGGCAATCATTTTTGTCGCCAGCGTGCTGGTGCCGCTGGGCAAATTGCTGAGCCTGTCCGTATTAGTCTGGACGGCATCTCGCGGCGACGTTGGTCGACCTCGCGACCACACAATGCTCTATCGGATTACCGAATTTGTCGGGCGCTGGTCGATGATTGACGTCTTCGTTGTCGCGATCCTGGTGGCGCTCATCCAGCTCGGCGGTATTCTGGTCATTCGACCGGGTATCGCGGCGCTGGCGTTTACGGGGGTGGTGATCATCACCATGCTTGCCGCAGAGAGCTTTGATCCGAGGCTTATCTGGGACAGGGTGCGCGCTAACAGGGTGAGAGATCGAGATGGCTACTGAAGCACTTGTGTCACCGATACGACGTATCCCGGTAATCTGGGTTGTGCCTTTAGTGGCGCTGCTGCTGGGCATCTGGATGATGATTTATACGGCTCTTAATAGGGGTCCAGAAGTGCGCATTTCGTTTCCGACTGCCGAAGGCATTGAAGCGGGCAAGACGCGGATTCGTACGCTCAGCGTTGAAATCGGAACGGTCATCAGCGTCACGCTGAGCGATGATCTGAAGCGGGTTGTTGTCGTTGCCCAGCTCGATAAAGTCGCACAAAAACTGTTGCGTGAAGACACCCGCTTTTGGGTAGTTAAACCCCGCCTCGGCGCGGCCGGGGTGTCGGGTTTAAATACCATTGTGTCCGGCACTTTTATTGAGCTCGACCCTGGTGAGGGGGAGCCAGGGAGGCGCCAATTTGATGGTTTTGACGACGTACCCCTGACACCCCTCGGTGTGCCCGGCATACGCCTAAGCCTGGTCAGCGAAGAGGCAGGATTTGTCAGGGCCGGCATGGCGATACTGTATAAGGAGTACCCCGTAGGGCGGGTTGAAAGCACGGAGTTTGACAATGACAACCAAACCTTTCGGCACCAGATTTTCATCAATGCGCCTTACGATGTGCTGGTCAATGATGCGACCCGCTTCTGGAATGTCAGCGGTATTAATATTAATGCGGGGGCCGATGGTGTACACATCGATGTGGCATCAATCCAGTCGCTCTTGCAGGGTGGCGTAACCTTTGGTGTTCCCGATGGCCGACAACCCGGTGATTCTGTGGGGGACGGCGCCGAGTTTGTGCTGCACCCGAATTACGAACGTGCAGCCGCGCAGAGCTACCGCCGTTTTGCTCACTACGTTGTGGAGTTTAAACAATCCCTCAGAGGTTTAGTGCCTGGGGCACCGGTACAATACCGGGGGATTGATATTGGCCGGGTCGAAAGAATCATGCTGGAGAGTATCGCCCAACAAATGACCACGTCCGAGCCGGGATCAGCAATCCCGGTGTTAATACAGATTGAGCCTGGTCGACTGGCCATCGGCGATACTCGAGCCGCGCTCAAACAACTCAAGGAAAGCATAGCAACCGGTGTTACAAACGGCCTGCGGGCGACACTGGGCGCACGCAATCTGTTAACCGGAAGCCTTGTGGTGAATATCGACTATTTTGCCGAGGCACCACCGGCTTCGCTGGAAAGCGTCAACGGCTATCCGGTGATCCCCACAATCGACACTGGCCTGGCGCCTCTTCAGGCCAAGGTTTCACAGCTTCTGGATAAGTTGAACGGCCTGCCCGTAGAGACAACGCTGCTTGCAGTCAATCAAACCCTGGCGGAACTGGAGGGAACAGTGAAACAACTTCGTGAGCTCCTGGTGGACGATAAAATCCAGTCCATGCCCGATACTGCGACCAAAACAATGTCGGAGCTTACCCGGGCTCTCGAATCGTATTCATCCGGCTCGCCGTTTTATGAAGACCTTGCGCAGACATTGATGGAGCTAAACCAAACCCTTCAGGGTTTGGGTGGGCTTTCCACGACTCTGGACAGGCAGCCCGGATTGCTCCTGTTCCGAAAACCGATAGAGCAGGATCCGGAACCGGAGGTCAGGCCATGAGGGCTATCGCCCTGTTGCTTATAGCGGGACTCGTCGGCTGCATGAGCAGCCCGCCCGAGCCAGCACGTTTTTTACTGCGGGCCGAGCCGCGTATCGAATTGACGTCGAGGGCAAGCACGCCCGTTGTCGGTTGGCCTCGCGTGACGCTTGCGCCCTACCTGAACCGCGCTGGCCTCATTGTCGAGGTCGCCGAAAACCAGGTACGCGAAGCCCGTTACCATATCTGGGCCGAGCCCCTTGAACAGGGTATATGGCATTACGTCGGCACCCAGCTGGGTAATGAACTGGGCTATCCGCTCAACCGAAATATGGCGGAAAAAACCTCGTGGGAACGGCAAATCTCCCTGCGCGTGGATAAATTCCACGGCACCCTTGATGGCCGCTCACAGCTGGTGGCAAGCTGGTCGATCACCAATTTCAGGAGCCAGGAAAAAGTAACCCAACACAGCTTTTCACAGACGCGCGATCAGGATAGTGCTGGTTATGAAGGGTTTGTCGAAGCGCAGATTAAACTTCTCGATCAGCTTGCGCGTGCGATAGCGGCATCTTTGCAATGAACGACTTTGCCCAGCGTGGCCGGGCACAGCCTCGATAATCACTGCACAATGATTACTAACGTGTTGGTTTTCAGGTGTGCTCAAATACGCTGCGTGGACAGGGAAGCACTTATAGATAGCAAGGGGTGGCACTCCATGTCAGGTCATGGTCAGTTCAGACAAGAGTTCTGCTATCAGGCGGATACGCGACGAAGGCCTTGATTAAAAAACTATCTGCCAATGAGCTTTATATAAAGGTCAGTAAAAATAAACTGGAAGCGAAGAATATATCCACAAAGGGTAAGTGGGAGACCATTTATCCCGAATCACCCTTTACGACAGACAGGCTTTTGGTGGCCCTGGCTCATTAACCACCCGCTTTTGCCAAATACCTTAGGTGGCGCGTATGAATAAACAGCTATTTTGGGTTGGTGGCGCTATAGGAATAGCGACCAATGCACTCTCTCTGCTAAAGCTGACAACCCATTTCCTGGAAATTGGCTTTGTGGGTGTCCCCAGGTTTATTTTGGATAGTTACACAGGCTTTGTTGCTGATCTCCGATATTGGCTTGTTGAGCTGCCCTTCGGTATAACAGTTCCTGAGCTAGCGGCGCACTTGTTTATTGTCTGGATATTGTTCGCAGGATCTAACTATCGATTCCTTACATACAAAGCGCAAGGGTCTGGTGAAGAAAATGGCGCGAGGCTATATAGGGGTTTTGGTGATTTCGGGCGAGGAGAAAAGGCGGGTAAGTCACCAAAGGTAGTACTACTTTTAAATGTACTCTTTAGTTCAACCGGCCCGCTGTTTGCGATATTTATCCTTGCCATGTGGCTAGGTAACAGGCGACCGGGCCCTGGCGGGCAGGGTAGGTGGGGAGACCTGTTGATGATTGGTAATCGGGTTTATACCGTGAGACTTAGCCGTATTTACCTGCTGATATTGCTTCTAGCGCCCACGTTAGCAGCGCTTTTACTTGCCTGGGGCGCGGCTGGTAGCCTCAATTGAAGAACGCAAAGAGTGTTCTTGCCTCGGTCGTGCCGGTTCAATAGACATTGTCAGTCTGGCCTCTGCACTCGAGAGGAAGTTACGCGAGCAAACGATAGATTCCACCCAATTTTATCCCGAATTGAGGTTGCTCTACCGCCACAAAATTCTGGACGGAGGCGTGTCTTTATCGGCAGTTGATTTAGATGGTAGGGTGCGCCCGGATAAGAGCCTGGAGCAGGCGCACAATTTTTATCTGCAGATTAAGCGAAGGAGAGAATCCCCGTACTTCGGGGCATTAAACGGAATTATTCAGGGGTTTTTGCCGGGTTAAATACCGTTGGCTAATCCGTCGTTGGCAAGTAGCTTTTGTGCGCTAAAACCAGTAAGTTACACAACGGCATGCGGGGAGCCCAACACAGAGCTAATGATGATATTTGCAGCGGATACCCATCGTGGGTGTGTCCGAGAATACAATGAAGACTGTTACCACGCAGACCCGGAATCAGGTTTGTGGCTGGTGGCGGACGGTGTGGGCGGGCACACCGATGGTGAGTTAGCCAGCGCCATTACCAGCGAAGTTACCACAGCCACTTTTCGGCGAACCGGTGATCTGGTCGCGGCCATCAAAGCCGCTCATGAAGCTGTCCTGCAGGCTATTAAGGAAAGGGACGGCGCGTCGAATATGGGCTCTACTATTGTCGCCATCGCATTCGATGACATGGATTACAGAATCGCCTGGGTGGGAGACAGCAGGGCTTATCTGTGGAATGGCGATCTACAGCTGCTAACACGGGATCATTCCTATGTTGAAGCGCTAATTGATAAGGGCGCCATTACTCCAGAAGAAGCGCTGCGTCACCCCAGGCGCAATGTCATCACTCAGTGCATTGGTGTCACCTCGGAGGATGGTTTAAAAGTAGGCACGGTAACTGGAAGCCTCGCCCCGGGGCAGCGGATTTTATTGTGCAGTGACGGGCTCAACGATGAATTGGGTCAGAGCCAGCTCGCCGCCGTACTCGCGCAGCCAGACTCGCCTGACAACCAGGTTGCAGAACTTTTGCAGGCCGCCCTGGACGCCGGCGGCAACGACAACATTACCGTGTTAATAATTGAAGCCGAAAATGACAGGGTGTCCAGCGGCGGCGACAGTAGATCCCCCCGTAACGAAACCCCTGGATCTGCTTCAACGCCATCGGGTGTGGATATGACGATCGTGCAAACCGCGCCACTGGTTTCTGCACGTTCGCCAGGGTTGTTTGCCTCGCACAGGTGGAAAATAGGCTTATTGGGAATGGTTCTGGTGCTCGCCATCGCAACGATTGCACTACTGTAGGTCGCATAAAGCAGGTAAAACTTACATCAACAAGTTGACGATTATTTGAGCTCACTAACAGCGCGGGTTGACAATAAGCGGCTAGCAGGTATTACCGTTGCGTTTTACTGATATACCAGCAAAGGGATATTTACATCATGGAAAAAATCGGAACACGGGTTGGTCGGTACGAAATCGTCGGTTTTATTGGCAGTGGCGCGATGGCAGACGTTTACCGAACCCACGACCCCGAAATTAACCGCTCGGCCGCGCTGAAACTACTTAAAAAAGATCATTTGGTGGACAGGGAATATCTTAATCGATTTCTCAAAGAGGCCAAGGCGGCAGGCGTGCTAACCCACCCGAATATCGTCACCGTTTACGATGTGGGTAAAATCGACGACAGCCCTTATATTATGATGGAGCTCCTCGAAGGCTGTACGCTGACGGAGTTTTTGCTAAACAAGAATGAACTGCCGATAAAAACCCTGATCAGTATTTCCATGCAAATCGCCAGCGCGCTGGATTACGCTCACAATCAGGGCGTTGTGCATCGGGATATTAAGCCTGACAACATAATTTTCCACGAACAACAGGGTACCGTAAAAATTGCCGATTTTGGTATCGCCAGGGTCGGTGACTCGGAAGCGAAAGAAAAAACGCAGGCGGGAATGATTCTCGGCACCCCCCGCTATATGTCTCCTGAACAGGCCAAAGGCGAAGCCATTGATGGCCGTTCTGATTTATTTTCCCTCGGCGTCATTCTTTATGAGCTATTAACCGGGCATAAGGCATTCGATGCGGAGTCCATTCCCACGCTCATCATGCAAATCATTCAAAAAAACCCGACGCCGATTCGGCAGTATTACCCCGAGGCCCCGGCCGGCTTGCAAAGTATCATCGCTAAATTGCTCCAGAAAAAGCCGGAAAAGCGCTTCCAGAGTGGTGCTGATCTGTACGATGCGCTGGAAAAACAGTTACGGATACTCCAGGACGACCAGGACGCAAAGAATTATCTGCCCATGCAGGTCAAATGGACTGCATTGATGGGCGGCGTGGTCGCCTTGATTATGGTTGTCAGTGTGCTGGTTGTATTCCGAATGCAGGCCCGCGTGCTCTCCGATCAGGTCATTGACGGCGGCGTTGCGTTGGCAAAATTTATTGCGGCGGAGAGCGCGGTGCCGGTGCTGGGCGAAGACTGGATTGGTCTTGAGACCTTGATCGAAGAGGCCGAAAAGCGGCAGACTTTTGCGTATATGACCGTTATTGATCATGACTCGATCGTGCGCATTGCTACCGACAAGAAGCTCCTCGATAAGCCCTGGAATCCTCCGGAAAGTCGGGAAGTCGTCGCGACGCAAGATGCGATGGTCATCGCTACAGTACTCACGGCTTCCGGGGAAAATATTTTTACCTTTACCACGCCTATTCTTTTTAATGGCGTCGATATTGGTAAGATCAACGTTGGTATTAGCCAGAATCGTCTCGATGAAGTGAAGTCCGTTACCAAACGTATTATGACTTCTCTGGCCCTCACGGTTATTCTGGCCGTGCTGGTGATTATCTTTTTCTTCAACAAGCTGGTGGCCAGGAATCTGCAAGTTATACAACGTTCGATTCAGGATTTCACCGCGGGTAACCACACGATTCGTATCTCCCGGCCCTGGAAGAATGAGTTTGGCGCTGTCGCAGCTGCGTTCAATGCCATGGCAGATGCCATTCATCATACCGAGGACGACAGGGCCCTGGCGGGTGCCGATGCCGATGCCGATGCCGATGCCGATGGCGCTGTCGATGCATCCAGGGAGGCAGCGACCTCGATGGCAACCGCCAAAGACAGCGTGATCAAAAGCGCTGGCGCAAGCAACGATAAAAATAACATCAGCGGTGATTACACCATTATAGATACGCGCATTAATGATGCCGACTAAATTCTTACTGGTGGTTGTTATATTGGCTAGCAGCGGGTTGGTCTCTGATGCGCAGGCTTTTTCGCTCGTCGAAGGGTTAGGCAGAACCGGTGAAATAGCACGTAACAACGATTTTGTTATCGTTCGGTTGTCGTCGGGACAAACCGTCGAAGACGTTGCACAACGGTACCTGGGTTCGAATAATCAGGCCTGGCAAATATACGAACTCAATGGTTACAGTTCCAGTAACAGCGCGGCGCTTGCTGCAGGCCAGTTACTGGCGGTGCCGGTCAGGCCAGTTAACCAGTCCGGGGTTTTTAGCGATGGTTATCGGTCGATTCCCGTACTGTGTTACCACCAGTTTTCCCCCGGTGGGACAGCCCGGAATCAGCTCGCCGTTTCGGCTCAGGGGTTTGAGCAACAACTCGCCTATCTGGCGAGCAATGGGTTTCGGGTAATACCACTGACCGAGCTGGAGGCCATCGTGTCTCGCAAATTGCCAATGCCGGACAAAACCGTGGTGCTGACAATCGATGATGGGTATCGGTCAATTTACACCATCGCCTATCCACTACTTAAGAAATACAACTTCCCCGCCACGGTTTTTCTGTACACCGATTTTGTTGGCGGCGGCGCTGCGCTGAGCTGGCAACAGTTGCAAGAGATGCAGGACAGCGGCCTGGTCGACGTACAGTCCCACACCAAAACCCATGCGACCTTAGCAATGAGCGCCGAGGATGCCAACCAGGCAGTCTATCAGGCTCGCGTGCGCAGCGAGATTTCTGATGCGGAGCGCGCTCTGGAGCGGCATCTGGGCAGCAAACCCCGTTATCTGTCCTATCCCTATGGCGATAACAGTGAGTACGCTGTTAGCACCCTCAGGCAATCCGGTTATACACTGGCAATGACAGTACAGCGGGGATCAAATCCGGCTTTTTCCGATCCCTACCGACTGCGTCGCACGATGATTTATAACAATCACGATCTCGCTGACTTTAAACAGATTGTCCGAGGCTATGTGGCAAAAGTATTGCCATGAAGATCAACACTGTTGTCTGGCTGCTGATCGGTGGTGTAATTTCTCTGTTGCAGGCCTGCGTAAACCCTCCTGCTCCGCCCTCGGGACAAACCACTGAGCAATTTATCGAGACGCGCAGAAGCATGGCACATGGGCTAGAGCAACAGGATGATCTTGCCGCTGCTCTAGATCAATGGCGAATCGTACAGACGCTTGCGCCTGACGACCCGGAGGCGGCCCAGGCTATAGCCGCGCTTAAGAAGCGGACAGAAAGTCGGGCCAGCCAATTATTTGCGCGTGGGCGTGCTCAGTTTGACAAGGGGGATTTACACCGGGCCGAATTAAATTTATTGGGCGCGCTTGCACTGCAGCCGAGTCACAGTGAAGCCTTTGCCTACCTCAAGAAAATTATGTCGGCGCGTATGGGCGCTGCGCAGCGCCATAAAGCGGCCGCCGAAGCCAAAGTCTATAGCAGGCAAATTATGCCGCCATCTGCAGGCAAGCAACTGCAATTTGCTGCAGCAAATAACCTGTTTACGCAGCAGAAATATCGGGAATTAAGCGCTCTGGTCAGGGATGCTGACATCAACAGGGTTGACCAAAAGATACGGCCTCTGCTCTACGAGGCTGATATTTATCTCGCTCAACAGTACAGCACCTCGCATGATCGTCTTCGAGCAGGGCAGCATCTGGATCGCGCATTACTGAACATTTCATGTGCAGCTGGAACGGACCCTCGGGCGGAAAAACTTAAAATGCGTTTGGCCAATGACAATTACAATTACGGCAAAGGTATTCTCGCCAAAGATATCAGGGGCACTATCGCGGCCCTGGAACAGGCATTGCGCTACAATCCCGACCACGCGCAGGCACGAAATTTACTGCCGCAGGCGACGCGCATGCAGAAAAATCTGGAAAAAATAGAGCGGCGCGGAGTAACTCGACAGGTTTTATTACCAGGTATCGCAGATTAAATCTTTTCGATCACCGTCGTCTGGTTCAACAGCGCTTCATTGCGTACCTGTGATGAATATTCCTTTACGCGAAAGATCACGTCCTTAAAACTTAATTCGTCGCCGTGATGCAGGATTTGCTGCCCGGTAATTCTTGCGCCATTGACATACGTGCCGTTGGACGAGCCCATATCCTCAACGGTCAGGACATTCTCCACGACCTGTAACCGTGCATGATGACGGGAAATGTGTGATCGTAGTAGGGTAATCTCGCATTCGATGGCCCGACCCAGAGTGACTGGCTGGGTAATGTTGTACTCTAGCCCCTCGACTGGCCCGGCTTCAGCGTAAATAAACCAGCCGTGATGTTCTGTCACCCTGTTGTTTTTGTTTTTCAGAGAGAGCCGCCGGTCCGCTCGCGGTTCGATATTATTGAGGGCTCTGCGCTCGGCGAATGGTGCGATTCGAATAAAACCACCAGAGGTAAATTGATAGTGCCAGGAGATGGTCAGTACCACCGGTAAAAACACAATAAATATACCGAGCAGCCAGTGGTAGTAATCGTTAGTAAGACCAAAGATAGGGAAAGCGATCGCGCTCACCTGTAGAATAACCCAGCACGAAAGAATGTACAGGACAAAGGTGTTGATCACCTTTCTGCGCCGCAATTCGCCGTAGATCATGCCTAGTTTGTTCACTGACTACTCGTAACGTTTTATTCGAAATGTTTGATTCGTTATTAACAGTCTGCTTGTCACTGCAGTAAAATTTTTTACGTCTATTATTGCAAATTGGATAACTTTTTCTTCAACTCAATAGCCTGTAATCGATAGGAGATAGCGTATTGGTGGTCTGGGTCAATTTCCAGAACTTTATCCCACAAGGCTATTGCCTCATCCAGCGCCTGACGGCGAAATGCAGTTGAGGCTTGTTTGTGATAGTCGTCGGCCAGTTTTACCTTCAAACTCTGCAGCAGATTGTCCGCCGCCGCATTGTCGCCATCCAGCTGGACACTGCGTTGCACGGATTTATACGCCTCGTCAGTTTTTTCGGCGTTTTCGAGCAGTTGTGCAGCTTTCAAATATTGCCGGGCGGCCAGTTCTGGATTGGCAGCCGCCAGCGCCGCCCCATTGCTTGTGTAGGCATGTACGGCCAGGTATAACTCCTGAGCGGTGGAAGGTGGCGTCGACGAGGCTTCAAGTTTTGCGACGGCCGCCTGATAGTTGTTTTGCAGGACTAAATTCGATACCGCTGGCCACCCATTCAGCGTCGGCTGAGGCGGCTGTTGTACCGCACTGGTTTCAGGATAAGCTACGGTCTGATCGGATCCAGAAGGCTTTTGTCTGGCCAGACGCGCGCTCTCGGTCAGGGGGATACGAACAATCTGTCCCACTGTCAATGTGCCGGGTTGAGTGATGGAGTTATATTTTGCCAACCCGTAAAACTGATAATAAGTACCGAGATACTTCTGTGCCAGAGTGGACAGCGAGTCTCCGGGTGTCAGCCGTACGTTAAATGACTCGGCGGGGTAATACTCTTCCGGCGGCACGTCAATTTGGCGCAACAGGTCAGCCGCGACTTTGCTGTCGGGTCTCTCTACCAGATAGGCGTCCAGTTCGACTCGTGCCTCCGCTACTTCTCCCAGCTCGAGTTTGCGCATAACTTTACGTAAGCGCTCATCGGCGGACAGGCCGGGCTCTGCGACGATTTCGGGCGATGGTTCAACCGCCTCAGGAGCGATGACCGCCACCGGCTCAGCAGCAGAGGGCGGGCTGGTAGTCTCGCAGCCAATCAACATTATGGCCAGTATTGCGAGAAGCCAGTATTCCCTTTTCTGTGTGCTTGTCATGTTCCTTGCCATATCAGCGAGTCATCCTTACCAGACTTCGGTTAAACACCGGTGATGGTAACCAGGATTCCGGCTAATTTTTTTGGTTATGTAACGTTATTGGCACGGCGGTCTGGATGGATCTATTCCCACAGGAAAATGCCGTCATCCCGATTTTTCATTAAATAGGCATTTCGTGGATTAATCAAGATGCTTGCCCGGATTCTGATTGCGCTGGGCTGAGTGGCTTCCGCGGCGAGTTTGCGTTGCCTGCTTTTCCTGATCTTTATTCTGTGAGGGAAATGGCAAGTATATTCCGGTGCGGAAATTTTTACCCTCTTGCGCGGCGAAGGCGTCGGGTAGCGTATGTTAAGTGGCAGGATCAGTTACGTATTATTTTTGTATGGTGGGCCCACCAGGACTTGAACCTGGGACCAATCGATTATGAGTCGACTGCTCTAACCAACTGAGCTATGGGCCCTGCAATTTTTTTGCCTTGTCTGCGTGTGTTCGGCTACAGCTGATGTTTAACCCTGGCTGACCGTCAACTACTTTACGACCGGTTTGCCGCCACGCCCGGCCTTTTTAAAAGGTCAGGGGGCAGTATTATAAAAGGCCTGTTGAATACCCACCACATGTTGCTGAACTATTATGCCTCAACAGCGCATCCTTTGGCTCGCGTTCCCCTGCACTACTACTCGTCGAGGAAGCTGCGCATGTGATCGGAGCGCGAAGGGTGGCGCAACTTGCGCAGCGCTTTGGCTTCGATCTGGCGAATGCGCTCGCGGGTGACATCAAACTGTTTGCCGACTTCCTCAAGGGTGTGGTCGGTATTCATGTCGATGCCAAAACGCATACGCAGCACTTTTGCTTCCCGTGCGGTTAGCCCGTTGAGCACTTCGCGGGTGGCTTCGGTGAGGCTCTCCTGGGTAGCGGAGTTGACCGGTGAGTCGACGTTGACATCTTCAATAAAGTCGCCGAGATGGGAGTCTTCATCATCGCCAATCGGCGTTTCCAGCGAGATGGGTTCTTTGGCGATTTTCAGCACTTTGCGGATTTTATCTTCCGGCAGTTCCATGCGTTCGCCGAGTTCTTCCGGTGTCGGTTCGCGACCCATTTCCTGAAGCATCTGTCGCGAAATACGGTTGAGCTTGTTGATGGTTTCGATCATGTGGACCGGGATACGGATGGTGCGCGCCTGGTCGGCAATGGAGCGGGTAATCGCCTGACGAATCCACCATGTGGCGTAGGTCGAGAACTTATAACCGCGACGGTATTCAAATTTGTCGACGGCTTTCATCAGGCCAATGTTGCCTTCCTGGATAAGGTCGAGAAACTGCAGGCCGCGGTTGGTGTATTTTTTGGCGATGGAAATGACCAGTCGCAGGTTGGCTTCGACCATTTCTTTCTTGGCGCGCCGTGCCTTGGCCTCGCCGATGGACATGCGCCGGTTGATCTCCTTGATTTGCGGAATGCTCAGTTCGTATTGATTCTCGAGTATCTTAAGCTTGTGTTGCTCGCGAAGTATGTCCTCCTGAAAATCTTTGATGGCCGCCGCATAGGGCTGTTTTCTGCGCCCGAGGTTTGCCGCCCATTTCTCATTGGTTTCGTTACCGGGGAAGTTCTCGATGAAATCTCTGCGTGGCATCTTTGCGCTACGCACACAAATGGTCATGATGCGACGTTCATGGGCGCGGATTTTATCCAGTGAATTGCGCACTTCTAGGATAAGCGGGTCGTACTGTTTGGGGATAAGCTTGAGAAATTTAAATAATTCACCCAGGTCGGCAAGATTCTTCTGTGCCGTTTTGCTGCTACGGTCATTCCGTGCGAGGGAGCGTCTGGTTTTTTCGTTCTGTTTGCGAATTTCGTCAAATCGCTCGGCGGCTTCGATGGGGTCCAGGCCGCCTTCGGTTTCTTCCTCTTCTTCTGCCTCATCATCATCGTCATCGTCATCGTTATTCGCTTTGGCCTCTTCAAGAGCGGCTTTGACGAGACTTTGTTCCAATGCTGACGGAACATGTTCGACGGGATTCAGGTAGCCAGCGATGATGTCGGTGAGTTTGCGTTCGCCGGACTCGACGAGATCATACTCAGCGATCACGCGATCAACCGAACCGGGCCATTCAGCGACCGCCGCCATCACTTCGCGGATGCCTTCTTCAATGCGCTTGGCGATTTCGATTTCACCTTCCCGGGTGAGCAGTTCCACTGAGCCCATTTCGCGCATGTACATGCGCACAGGATCAGTGGTTCTGTGTTGTTCGGTTTCGACTGCGGCCAGCGCGGCGGCGGCCTCGGCGGCAGCTATTTCGTCAGGGGTGTTGTCGCTACTGCCGTTGATCAACAGGGAGTCTGCGTCGGGAGCGGTTTCAAAGACGCTAATACCCATGTCGTTGATCATCTGGATAATGTCTTCGACCTGATCCGGATCGGATATGTCCTCAGGTAAATGGTCATTGACCTCAGAGTAGGTCAAGTAGCCTTGATCCCGTCCCTTGGCAATGAGGTCCTTGATCCGAGATTGTTGTTGGGCAGCGTTGCTCATTAAATTTTCCGTGGTGGCAGTGGCGGGGCGTTGAAAATCAAACGCGCGAGTATACCCGATATATGAGGCCTTGTCTTTCAAATGCAAGTGTAGACGAGTCTTACTTCTTTGTTGGGCTGTAATTAGTAAGTAGTTGTTTTACAGCGACAATTAATTCTTGTCTGGCGTTTTCGGCGGTGAGATTCTGCCATATTGTCAGGGCGATTTTACGATCTTCGTCGTCGAGCTGGGGTTTGCCGGCGAGGCGCGCGATTTGCTGTTCAACGGGTAGCTCGCGCTCAGCGCTACGGAGCAGGCCCGAGACAATGTCCTCGACCTGGGTGCGGGCGGAATCCGCCGTGTTGCCAGGTGCGGTGGCCAGATCGGTGCTGGCCATTCTGGCCAGCTGCTCGCCCTGTTCGGCTCCGTGAATACCACGCCAGTAGCCCAGCAGATGGTTAAGTGTGTAATCGGGGTGCTCCCGCAGGACTTTAATCAGAGGCAACAGAATATCCATGCCCGGTAGCTCAAGTGTACGGAGTTGTTTGCACTGATCCTCATCGATTGTCGCGGTCAGTCGGGGGTTGTGTGCCAGTAGTGCGATAAGCCAGTGTACTGGCGACAGCTTTACTTTTTTTTCCGGGTGGTGGGTCGGTAACGTACGGCGGGTTTGCCGCTCGTCGTATTCGTAGTTTCCCGGAGGTGGAGAATCCCAGGGAGGTGGCGTACTTTCGTCCATCACCAGTTCGCGCAGGGTATCACTGGCGAGTCCGGTTTTTTCCGCCAGTTGATCGAGCATGAGCCGCTGAAACACACCGTGCGGGATGCGGTTGATAAGGGGGGCGGCGCGCTGGCTTAATTTTGCCCGGTTATCCGGCAGGCCGAGATCGAGGCCTTCCTGCAGGGTGTTAAACAAAAATGTCGATAATGGCATCGCATCGGCAAGCAGGTTGTTAAAGCCTTCTGTGCCGAGTTTGCGGATCAGCGTATCGGGATCTTCACCCTCGGTTAAGAACAGGAATTTGCAGCTGCGCCCGTCAGCCAGGGTTGGTAAACAGGTTTCCATGGCGCGTTGACCGGCCTTGCGACCGGCTTCGTCGCCGTCAAAGCAGAAAACCACTTCGCTGGTGTAGCGAAACAGTTTTTCCAGATGTTCGACGGAGGTAGCCGTACCGAGGGTGGCTACCGCATTGCTAATGCCGTGCTGAGCCAATGCGACGACATCCATATAACCCTCGACAACCAGCAGATTGCTGAGATTTTTACCCGCCCGATTGGCCTCGTACAGGCCGTAGAGTTCGCGGCCTTTGTGAAACACGGGCGTTTCAGGTGAATTGAGGTATTTGGGTTTGTCATCACCGAGGACGCGGCCACCAAAGGCGATGGTGCGGCCACGGCTGTCGCGGATAGGGAACATAATGCGATGACGAAAACGGTCGTAAATTTTGTGCTCTTCTTCTTTTACCACTAACAGGCCAGCGGCTGTCATCTGGTCAATTTGTTGTTCGTCGCTCTGGGCGCAACTCAGCAGATTGTCCCAGCCTGGCGGGGCGTAGCCAATACCGAAATCCCGGGCAATTTCGCCCGATAAACCCCGTTGGCGCAGATAATTCACGGCTTCGCCTGCGTTAGGGTGCTGGCGCAACTGGTCGCGATAAAACCGGCTGGCCTGGTCGAGTACGTCATACAGCCCTTTGCGTTGACTGTCGCGCTGTTCATCACGTAGGTTTTCTGAGGGGACTTCCATGCCAACCAGGTTAGCGAGGGTTTCAATTGCACGGGGAAAATCGACACGGTCATAATCCATGACAAAGCCGATGGCGTTGCCGCCCGCGCCGCAGCCAAAGCAGTAAAAAAACTGCTTTTCTGGATTCACCGAAAACGATGGCGTCTTTTCATCGTGAAATGGGCAGCGTGCGGAATGGTTTTTCCCGGTTTTGCGCAGGTCCAGCCGCGCGCTGATCACGTCGACAATATCGACGCGATCAAGAAGGTCATCGATAAACCGCTGCGGAACTCTTCCGGCCATTGAGACGCTCGCTGGGCAACAGCGTTATTGAAGCATGGGGTGGCGACAATGTTTAGGGGCACCAGTAAATATATATGCCCGTGGCTTTCCGTGGCGAGGGCCTGGCCGCAGGTTGACGCTGCGGGTGTTGTTTGAACCGTTCCGGTTTGACCTGAAGCTCTACAAAGAGCGCCAGCCATTGCTTATGGCTATTGACACCGCTTGCGGGGTATAACTGCTCGCTATTGAGGACAACGACAGGCTATAACGATCCGCTCAGCTCAGCCTGGCCTTGATCTTTTGGCTGACCGCGGCCATGTCGGCGCGACCCTGAACCTGAGCTTTGAGAATGGCCATGACTTTGCCCATGTCGCGCATGGATTCTGCCTGACTTTCGCTGATGGCCGCCGCAATCAATGTATCCAGTTCAGTATCACTCAGCGCTGTCGGCAAAAACTCTGCAATAACATCGAGCTCAGCCTGTTCCTGAGCGGCGAGATCATCCCTGGCCGCCGCCTGAAACTGGCTTAGAGAGTCCCGCCGCTGCTTGACCATCTTGTCGAGTACGGCCAGCACACGAGCATCGTCCACTTCGATACGCTCATCCACTTCGATGCGCTTGATGTCGGCAAGTATCAGGCGAATTGCACCAAGACGTTGTTTGGCGCGAGCGCGCATGGCGTCTTTCATGGCATCAGTAAGGCGGTTTTTCAGGGTGGCTTCAGTCATGTTGGGTCACTCATGCGGCGCAGCGATGACTTCGATACGCGATTTTTTGTGACAAAAAAAGCGCCTGATAATGGCGCCTCTCTATGTTCTGCGTTCCGCGTTTTCTGGCGGCGACATCAGCGACCTTATACCTGGAGGCGTTATGCCTGGATATGTTGTCGCTGTGCCCTTCTGGCCGAAATAATGGTGACAGCGGTAAGGGTGTCATCATTATTTCTAAGACTGGCCCTTAATACAGGCGTTGAAATTTGCGAGACTCTCGCTGCACCTTCTTGGCGTGACGCTTTACGGCAGCGGCAGCTTTGCGCTTGCGGCTCCAGGTGGGCTTCTCGTAAAATTCGCGGCGACGCACCTCAGCCAGAACACCAGCTTTTTCGCAGGAGCGTTTGAAACGTCGCAGCGCTATATCAAAAGGTTCGTTCTCTTTAAGGCGTACAGAAGGCATATGTCCTCTTTCTGGTTTTCAGGTGATGGCCAGCAGGTGGCCGTATTAAAGGCGGGCTATTCTAAACACATAGCGCGCTGGTTGCAAAAACTATTTCCCTCCTAAACATCGGGATAAGCTTATGAATTCGGGGTGGTTTTAGTACTCCTTGCGCCTTATGATGCGCGACTCCGAAGCGGTGAAGCCGGTATGCGTGTACTGGGTATAGAAACATCCTGTGATGAAACAGGCGTCGCGATTTATGACAGCGAGGCCGGATTGCTGGCCGATGCCCTGTACAGTCAGGTGGCAATTCATGCGGACTATGGTGGTGTGGTTCCGGAGTTAGCCTCCCGAGACCATGTGCGCAAGTTATTGCCAATGATTCGCGAGGTGATGGCGAGTGCTGGGTGCGGGCGTGATGATATCGACGGGATTGCTTACACGGCGGGCCCCGGACTGATCGGCGCATTGATGGTAGGTGGTGCGGTGGGGCGTTCCCTGGCCTATGCCTGGGGCGTGCCGGCGCTCGGCGTGCACCACATGGAAGGCCATTTGCTGGCACCAATGTTGGAGGACAACCCCCCGGCATTCCCTTTTGTCGGGCTGTTGGTATCGGGTGGCCATACTCAGCTGGTGGCGGTGCAGGGCATTGGCGAATATGAAACCCTCGGGGAATCTCTGGATGATGCAGCTGGGGAGGCTTTTGACAAGGTTGCCAAAATGCTCGACCTGGACTATCCGGGTGGGCCACGAATTGCCCGCCTTGCCGAACAGGGTGACCGTGAGCGATTTACCTTTCCCCGGCCCATGACGGATCGTCCTGGTCTTGATTTCAGTTTTTCTGGCTTGAAAACCTTTGTCTTGAATACTGTTGCGACTCACCGCGGTGACGACGTGTTGCCTGATGCGCAGACCATGGCTGATATCGCCTGCGCGTTTCAGGAGGCGGTGGTCGATACCCTGGTCATCAAGTGCCGACGGGCTTTGCAGCAGACTGGTCTCGGGGTACTGGTGATTGCTGGCGGTGTAGCGGCGAATGTATTGCTGCGGCACCGGCTGGAAACAGCCCTTGCTAAATTTGGTGCGTCGGTATTTTATGCGCGCAATAAATTTTGTACTGACAATGGCGCGATGATTGCCTATGCAGGTTGTCAGCGACTGTTGGCTGGCCAGCACGATGATCTGGCTATACGAGCCATACCGCGCTGGCACATGGACAGGCTGCCGCCCCTGGTGGCTGGCGCCGCGTCAATGCCTGGCGACAGTGCCCCGGGCGAAGTAAACGGCAAGGGAATAGCGGGTAGCGAGGCGTCAGGGGAGGTGCGGTAGTGGACATGGTTTATATTCGCGAGCTGGAGGTTGACACCATCATTGGGATTTATGACTGGGAGCGCGAGGTTCGTCAGACCATATCCCTGGATCTCGATATGGCGACTGACATCAGTCGGGCGGCGCACAGCGATAACATTGATGATGCCCTGAACTACAAAGCCGTTGCCAAGCGCCTTATCCAGTTTATAGAGAACAGCAATTGTCTGCTTGTTGAGCGTCTGGCCGACCAGGTGGCGCAGATCGTCATAACCGAGTTTGCTGTGCCCTGGGTCAGGTTGCGACTCAGTAAACCGGGTGCTTTGCGTGGCTCCCGAGATGTCGGCCTGATCATCGAAAGAGGCACCAGGCCGGCGCCAGGGAATCAGGGGGAGCACCAGGGAATGATTGTCTAATGGTATGACAGGATGACTAAGCCAACTAAGCAGCGGGTGTACCTCAGTATTGGCAGCAATATCGACCGCGAGCTTCATGTCCGGGCGGCGCTTGACGCACTCACCAAAGAATTTGGGCAGCTACTGATTTCCCCGGTATACGAAAGTGAGTCAGTGGGATTTACCGGTGATAACTTTTTCAATCTCGTGGTTGGTTTCGATACCACCCTCGAAGTGCGCGAGCTGGCCACGCTGATGCGGGCCATCGAATACGCTAACGCACGCCGTCGCACCGGCGTCCGGTTTGGTCCGCGGACACTCGATATCGATATCCTCACGTACGGTGATTGTTGCGTTGACGTCGATGAAGTTGAGTTACCAAGGGACGAGATACTGAGGAATGCCTTTGTGCTGATCCCGCTTGCCGATATCGCTGGCAAGCAACGGCACCCGGTGCTCCGGCAAACCTATGGCGAGCTCGCCCAACAGTTCGACAACGGTCAGCAAAAGCTGTGGCCAGTTAATTTTGTCTGGCAGGGCAAGCAAATATCCCGCGCTAGCGGGTCTAGCAGGTAAGCAGCAGGCAAAACTAACGCCACCACCGCGTACAACGTTCGGTGGTGGCGCGCCAGCTTACTTGATCTGAATGTGACGCTTCTGCGGCTCTTCTTCCCGTGCCTTGGGCGCGGTCAGTGTCAGGACGCCGTCCTTGAAATCGGCGCTGATATCGCCATCGCGGACGTTCTTGCCCAGCGTGAAGCTGCGCATGTACTTGCCGTAGCGCCGCTCCTGCCGAATTGTCCGGCCATGCTGTTCCTCCCTGGTTTCCTGCTTGCATTCCGCGGTGATCGCCAGTACACCGTCCTCCAGGGTAACGGTGATATCGTCCCTGGATACGCCTGGCAACTCGGCGGAAATCTCGTAGTGATCCTCAAGCTCCTTGATGTCAACGCGCGGCGCAAAAAAGCCACTTTCAACAGTTTCCGCACGCTGGCCTGGCTGCCATAAATGGTCGAATACCCGATCGATATCGAAAAAGTTTCCTCTCGGTATTAATGTCATGGATGTTGCCTCCGTAGGCCGTTAATAGTTACCACGCTCAGCGCAATTAATGGGTGCTACAGAAGAAACTTCAAGGGAGATTTTTATAAAGATGCGGGCGCTTGATATAAGTCAAGGTCTACTATACCAGTTGTTTGCCGCCGTCGACGGCTATAGTTTGTCCGGTTATATAGCTGGCATTAGTAATGAGAAACTCTGCTAATAGAGCAATGTCTTCGGGGTTTCCCATGCGATTTAACGGGATTTTTTCAACAAGACTTTGCTGGATTTTATCGGTGTTTTTTCCAGGGGTTTTCTGGGTAGTTTTTTCTGGCCACAAAATAACCCCAGGCGCAATGCCATTGACTCTGACCTGAGGCGCCAGTTCCTGGGCCATGGCCCTGGTTAGCATGATGTTGCCCGCCTTGGCGATACAGTAAATGCTGTGCGCATCGAGTGGTTGGCGAGCGTAAATGTCGGCAATGTTGACGATTGCGCCGTGGCGTTGCGTTAGCTCTGAGGCGGTGGCCTGGCAGAGGAAAAATGGCCCCCGTAAGTTGCTGCCCATCAGGTCATGCCACTGCGCTTCGTTAGCAGTTGGCAGGGGTGTGGGATAAAAACTGGAGGCATTGTTAACCAGGGCATCCAGTCTATGCCAGCGGGCAATGCTTGCCGTGGCGAGTTGTTTGACTGCATCAATATCAGACAAGTTCGCCCTGATGGCACAGGCTGAGTCAGCGCGGCACTCGTTGAGTTCCTGACACAGGGCGTTGGCAGCGTCGGCTGAGTGTTGGTAATGGATTACGATACGAAAATTGTGTTGATGCAGGCGCCGTGCGATACAGGCGCCAATGCGCCGCGCCGCGCCGGTGATCAGGACAACAGGGGCTTGTTCAGGCATGGCTTTTTTTGAAGTTGGCGATCATGTCGGTGCGATGTTGGTCAAGCGCTGCGCCCAGTGCCGCACCGCTGAAGCCTTCGTCTATAAACTGCTGGACTGAAATTGCCCCGAGTTCGTTGACCAGCTGACGTAGCCATTGCGCCGCAGGGTAGGGCGCTTGCTCAAAGTTGGTGCGACCGCGGGCGTCGGCCTCACAGGCCAGTAAGAAGGGTTCAAGCACGTCAGGATTGCGGAATACATCAAGGCCTTTGAGAATTTTCAGTACCGTCGTTGGCCGTAACGTTGCCACTTTGTGGCACAGCAGGTGGTAGCGGGTGACCGCGACCGCCAGTTTGATAAATCGGTTCGGTACGCGCAGCCGCTTTGACACGGCCTTGACCAGGGGAACACCGCCTTCTTCGTGGCCGATATGGCGGGGCAATATGTGGTCGGGTGTAATGCCCTTGCCGAGATCATGAACCAGTACGGCATAACGCACCTCGGGCGCGGCGCTGAGCTCGACGGCTTTATCCAGGGCCATCAGGGTATGAATGCCGGTATCGACTTCCGGGTGATAGTCGGCCCGTTGTGGCACGCCAAACAGCTTTTCCACCTCGGGCAATAGAACGATCAGTGCTCCGCAGTTGCGGAGCACTTCTATATAGGTGCGTGGTGAGCCCTCGGACAGGCCTTTCAGGGTTTCCTGCCATACGCGCTCAGCGCTGAGATGATCGAGCCCGCCGGTGGCGACGATCTGACGCATCAATTGCAGGGTCTCATCGGCGATCGAAAACCCCAGATGCCGGAAGCGTGCCGCAAACCGGGCGACCCGCAAAACCCGTAACGGATCTTCTACAAAGGCGGCCGAGACATGCCGCAGTACCCGGTCGGCAATGTCCTGCTGGCCGTGATAAGGGTCGATCAGATTACCCCTGTCGTCTTCGGCGATGGCGTTAATGGTGAGGTCTCGGCGCAGTAAATCCTCTTCGAGCGTGACCTCGATGCTGGTGTGGAACTGAAAGTCGCCGTGGCCACGGCCGGTTTTGCGTTCGGTGCGAGCGAGCGCATATTCCTCGCCCGATTGAGGATGAATAAATACCGGAAAGTCATTGCCGACGGCTCGGTAACCCGCGTCCTGCATCTCTTTGGGGGAGCTGCCCACCACTACCCAATCTCGCTCTTCGACTGCACGCCCAAGGAGTCTGTCGCGTACCGCGCCGCCCACCAGATAGGTTTTCATACGCACCGATGGTGCCACAGCGAGGTGACATCGAACAGATGGCAGGGTGGGTTTTCTGTACCAGTATCCAGCAGGCTATCTACCCAGACTGGGTCGGCGCTGTCGGGCCCAAACGCGTCAGGTCGACAGTGGTCCATCACGCACCACCGGCTGAATGATGGTGGCATCATAAATGGCCAGTAGCTGTGTGGTTCATGGGGCTGCGTAATTCATGGTCGTGGGGTTCATGCCGTTATCAGTTCCATCGTGTTGGGGTAACTGGTCGGGGTATTAATCAGATTGCCGGCCAGGTCCAGGTTAATGTCATGAGCGGGGGGCAGTGCATCGCTTGAGCGCGGGTCGGACACAGGAACCGTGGCCGTACGTCAGACAGCGGCGGGTAACTTTTTCGTCGGCATCTTTTTACCGGGTGGCTTTGCGGATGCCGCCAGCTTCTTTTGGTGGTTTTTTAGCATTAGCTTCAGAAATCGACCGGTATGAGACAGTTTTGACTCGGCCACCTCATCCGGTGTTCCTGTGGCGATGATCTGGCCGCCGCCACTGCCGCCCTCGGGGCCGAGGTCGATAATCCAGTCTGCAGTTTTGATAACATCCAGATTGTGCTCAATGACCACCACCGTATTACCGTGGTCGCGAAAGCGGTGCAGGACAGCCAGTAGTTGTTTGATGTCCTGAAAGTGCAGGCCGGTGGTGGGTTCGTCGAGAATGTACAGGGTTTTTCCGGTATCTCGCTTGGACAATTCACGGGACAGTTTGACCCGTTGGGCTTCGCCGCCAGACAGTGTCGTGGCCGACTGACCGAGCTTGATATAAGACAGGCCGACGTCAATTAGCGTCTGTAATTTGATAGCGATCGAGGGCACCGCAGCGAAGAACTCACGGGCATCTTCGATAGTCATCTCCAGCACTTCGTGTATGCTCTTGCCTTTGTAGCGAACTTCCAGGGTTTCCCGGTTGTAGCGTTTGCCGTTGCAGGTGTCGCAGGTTACATAAATGTCGGGTAAAAAATGCATCTCCACTTTCTTGACGCCATCGCCCTGGCAGGTTTCGCAGCGCCCCCCCTTGACGTTAAAACTGAAACGTCCCGGTTTGTAACCCCGTGAGCGCGCCTCCTGAGTACCTGCGAATATCTCCCGCACCGGCGTAAAAATGCCGGTATAGGTTGCCGGGTTGGAACGCGGTGTCCTGCCGATGGGGCTTTGATCAATGTCGACACATTTGTCGAGATGCTGCAGGCCGTCAATACCATGGTGGGCCGCCGCCTTCAGTGTCGAGGCCTTGTTGAGAGCGGTTGCAGCCAGGGGGAAAAGCGTTTCGTTGATGAGGGTAGACTTGCCTGAGCCCGATACCCCGGTAATACAGGTGAACAGGCCAATGGGGATTTCTACATCGACGTTTTTCAGGTTGTTGCCGCTAGCGCCTCTGATATGCAACATTTTTTCTGGCCGGGCGGCCACGCGCTGTGTCGGCAGTGCAATATTTTTCCTGCCCGCCAGGTAATCACCAGTCAGCGAATGCGGCGCGGCGATAATGTCTTTTACCTGGCCCTGAGCGATGATTTGACCGCCGTGAATACCGGCGCCGGGACCGATGTCGACTACGTAGTCCGCGGCGCGAATGGCTTCTTCATCGTGCTCCACGACAATCACGGTATTGCCCAGGTCGCGCAGCCGGGTGAGGGTGCCGAGCAGCCGTTCATTGTCACGTTGATGCAGGCCAATCGACGGTTCATCGAGGATATACATCACGCCTACCAGCCCGGCACCAATCTGGCTGGCGAGCCGAATGCGCTGCGCTTCACCGCCAGAGAGGGTTTCGGCGCTGCGATCAAGGGTCAGATAATTGAGGCCGACATCGACAAGAAAACGCAGTCGGTCGCGGATTTCTTTCAGTATCTTGTCGGCGATTTGCCCCTTCTGGCCAGGCAGTGCGAGTTGCTGATAATAGTCTGCCAGTGCGCCGACGGATTCGCTGGTGATGTGGGGCAGGGTTTTTTCGTCTATAAAAACGTGGCGTGCGGCCTTGTTGAGACGACGACCGTCGCATTCGGGGCAATCCTGGGTGTTCATGTATTTGACCAGTTCGTCCCGTACGGCCTGGGATTCAGTATCGCGGAAACGACGCTCCATATTGGGGATTATGCCCTCGAAGCGATGGCTGCGTTTGTAAACGGTGCCGCGATCGTTAACGTAGTTGAAAGTAATCTCTTCCTGGTCGCTGCCAAACAGAATTTTCTGTTGCTGAACCGCCGTCAGATCCTGAAACGCTGTGTCAATGCTGAACTGATAGTGTTCCGCCAGCGAGGTCAGCATATTAAAATAAAACGGATTGCGCCGATCCCAGCCGCGAATCACCCCTTCAGACAGGGTCGCGTCCGGATGCTGGACAACCCGGTCAACATCAAAGAACTGTTTAACCCCAAGGCCGTCACAGCCGGGGCAGGCGCCAGAGGGATTGTTGAAGGAAAACACCCGCGGTTCGAGTTCGTTGATGCTGTAGTTGCACACGGGGCAGGCGAAGCGCGCGGAGAAGACCCGCTCAGGCGCATCGCTGTCGATGAAACTGATGAGCGCCAGGCCCTCAGACAGCCCCAGCGTTGTTTCCACTGACTCAGACAGGCGCAGCGCGATATCGGGGCGCACCTTGATGCGGTCGACGACCACCTCGATGGTGTGCTTTTTGTTTTTGTCGAGTTTGGGTAACTCATCAAGCTCGTAAACGCGCCCGTTAACCCGACAGCGGATAAACCCCTGAGCGCGCAACTGATCAAAGATATGGAGGTGCTCGCCCTTGCGCTCGCGAATCAGCGGCGCCAGCAACAGCAGCCGCGTGTCGTCGCCGAGGGCCAGGATCTGATCGACCATCTGCGATACCGTCTGGGCTTCCAGCGGCTCGTTGTGATCCGGGCAGCGCGGTTCGCCGACCCTGGCGTAGAGCAATCTCAGGTAATCGTAGATCTCGGTAATGGTGCCGACGGTCGAGCGCGGGTTGTGAGATGTGGATTTTTGTTCGATGGAAATGGCCGGTGACAAACCCTCGATATGGTCGACATCGGGCTTCTCCATCATCGACAGAAACTGCCGGGCATAGGCCGACAACGATTCCACGTAGCGGCGCTGACCTTCCGCATACAGGGTGTCGAAGGCCAGTGATGACTTGCCGGAGCCGGACAGTCCAGTGATGACAATGAGCTTGTCCCGCGGCAAATCCAGGTCGATATTCTTGAGGTTGTGGGTGCGTGCGCCGCGGATCTGGATGGATTTCATTAACTAAGGCAGTCTTCCGGTGAAGCGGTCGATTATAGAGATTTGCGGGGCGCGGCGGCAAAGTAATATGCAAATGGGGTAGTTTTTGTCAGGCGAGCATCCAGGCTACCGGTTCGTCACCGTGCTGCGGACTTTGATCTTAATGTTCCGGCAGGGTGAATCGTGCTACCATCGCGCACCTAAAATTTCCCTATTAGCAAAAATAATTCCCCTATTAGCAAAAATAGTCACCGTGAAAAGTAGTCGCCGTGGAAGATAGTCACCGAGCAGACAGTCAGGTTTTGATGCATGAGTTTGAAAGATAAAGTGAGATCAGATCTGGAAGAGGCGCTCTATCTCTGTCGCCATTCGTTCATGTCTGCGGCAGGTTTCAGCCTCTTTGTTAACTTTCTCATGCTGGTGCCTGCCATCTACATGCTCCAGCTCTACGATCGCGTAATTCCCAGCGGCAGCGAAGCGACACTGTTGATGATGACCTTGATCGTCATGTTCCTGTTCGTCACGCTGGGCGCTCTGGAGTGGGTGCGATCTCAAATTTTGGTGCGGGTTAGTAGCAAGCTGGAAACACTGCTGAATGAGCGCTTATACGGTATTGCCTTTAAGCAGGCCCTGTACACAGGGGGGCAGAAAGCATCTTCCCAGCCTCTGGATGACCTGACATCCCTCCGCCAGTTTCTCACCGGTTCGGGACTTTTTGCTTTCTTCGATGCGCCGTGGATACCAATCTACATTGCAGTGATGTTCATGTTTCATCCCTGGATTGGTTTGATGGGCGTTGTCACCGCCCTGTTGCTGATCGCTATTGCGATTATTAACGAAAAGATCACCAGCGGTAAGTTAGCGGAAGCCAACGCGTTAGCCATGGGCAATCGCGCCAAGGTGAATAAGAACCTGGTCAATGCCGAAGTCATTGAATCCATGGGTATGCTGGCCAGCATGAGGCAGCGCTGGCTGGCTGATAATCATAAAGTTCTAGCCATTCAATCGGTCGCGAGTTCTCAGGCTGGGCTGTTGACGTCGATATCAAAAGTTTCACGCATCGGGGCGCAGTCGCTGATCCTCGGGCTCGGTGCTTACCTGGCCATCCACAGAGAGATTTCTCCTGGCTCGATGATTGCCGGTTCGATCCTCCTGGGTCGAGCATTGGCGCCAATTGACCAGATGATTGGCAGCTGGAAAGGGTTTATTAGTGCGCGGGGGCAGTACAGCAGGATCAATGAACTGCTGAAAGCGATCCCGAAGGATCAGGACAAAATGTCCCTGCCGGCACCGTTGGGTAATCTGCTTGCGGAAAACGCGGTGGTGGCACCGCCGGGCGCGAAGACTGCGGTTATCAAAGGCGTAACGTTTTTTGTCGGCAAGGGCGAGACGCTCGGCATTGTCGGTGCCAGTGGCGCGGGCAAGTCAACGCTTGCCCGGGCCCTGCTCGGTATCTGGCCGACAGCCAGTGGCAAGATACGTCTGGACGGTGCCGATGTATTTGCGTGGGACCGAGAGGAGCTCGGGCCGTATATCGGCTATTTACCCCAGGATGTAGAGTTATTTGAAGGTACAGTCAGTGAAAATATCGCCAGATTTGGTGAGGTCGATGCCGAACAGGTGGTAGCCGCGAGTGTCGCCGCTGATGTCCACGAGATGATTCTCCGTCTGCCTGAAGGCTACGATACCCTTATTGGCCCGGCGGGTGGAACCCTGTCCGGCGGGCAAAGGCAGCGCATCGGTCTCGCCAGGGCCCTGTATGGGAAGCCGTCACTGGTGGTGCTTGATGAGCCTAACTCTAATCTCGATGACCAGGGCGAGCTGGCTCTCGCGAAAGCGATCATGGGATTAAAGCAACAAAAGGTCACTGTGCTGGTCATTACCCATAGAACGAATATCCTGGGTGTGGCGGACAAGCTGATGGTGTTGAGTGATGGCCAGATTGCGCTATTTGGGCCGCGTGATGAGGTGTTGGCCAAGCTTAAACAGGCGTCCACAGCCCCTGCGGCTATCGCGTCAGCGGCGAGTCCGCCAACGCCTATTCGGGCTTGAGCGGACAGATAATTCTGTGTCACTCCTTTAATAACTTCTGCATCGGTATGCCCGGGATTAGAAAAAAATATGGTTAGTCTGACTGCTCAAGCAGGTGATGAAAAAACGCCGGAGCTGGAAACTGATGATAAGCCGATAAGATATATCGGGTTGCTCGTCATCGTTGTGACGTTTGTATTCTTTGGCGGCTGGTCGCTGCTGGCGCCACTGGGCGGTGCGGCATTGGCCCCCGGGGTGGTGATGGTAAAGAACCATCGGAAAACGGTACAGCACCTGGAAGGCGGCATTGTGCGTAAGTTACTGGTGCGCGATGGTGACGTCGTGGCCGCCGGGGATGTATTGATAGAGCTGGATGACACGAGAAGTCGTGCAGAGCTGGATATTGTCCGGGGGCAGTACAGTTTGGCGAAAGCGATGGAGGCGCGACTGATTGCCGAGCGGGATGGTCTTGCTCAGGTGGTTTATCCAGATAGCCTGGGTGACTCCACAGACAAGCGAACTGCAGAAGCTATAGCGGTACAAAACCAGATTTTTCTTGCGCGGACCAATGCTCATATCGGTGAAAAGAAGGTGTTGGAGCAACGCATAGAGCAATTGCGCTCGCAGATAGAGGGTCTGGAGCAGCTAAAGGGCGCCAGGCGCAACCTTGCCGCTTCCTACGCTGCGGAGATACAGGACATAAACGAGTTACTTGAAGAGGGTTTTGCCGATAACCGCCGATTGCGGGAGTTTGATCGCAACCACACGCAAAACCTCGGCGATATTGCTGATCTGGAGTCACGCATTGCTGGTCTGAAAATCAATATTGGTGAAACACAATTGCAAATTATGCAGCTCGAAAAAGAGGTGCAGAAAGAAGTCGCTGGTCAGTTGGGTGAAACCCAGGGCTTGCTGTCAGAGCTGACTGAGAAGATCTACGTTCTCTCCGACCGCTTGCAGCGGGGAGCGGTGGTTGCACCGGTTGGCGGTATGGTGCTGGGTTTGACTGCCCACACGGAGGGCGGCGTGATTGCTCCAGGCTCACCGATAATGGACATTGTTCCACTCACGGAGGAGTTGCTTATTGAAGCAAAAGTGTCGCCCCTGGATATCGATCGGGTCAGTGTTGGCATGCAGGCTGAAGTACGTTTTAGCGCTTTTAAGCGGGGCGCAACACCGGTGCTGGTCGGTGTTGTCACCGCACTAGCGAGCGATAGTCTGGTCAGTGAAGATAAGACAACCTCCTACTATCTCGCCCGTGTTGAGTTAACCCCCGAAAGCCTCAAGGATACGGCTAACGTCCAACTGGTAGCGGGCATGCCAGCAGAGGTGTTGATCAAAACTGCCGATCGTACCCTGTTTCGTTATATCGCCCAGCCGTTTTCCGATATGCTTGCCCGATCGTTTTTGGAGGAATAATCAGGGATGCATGTGTCGCGGGTGATGTTGGTGTTGTGTTTCTGCTGCCTGGGAAAAGCCGTGTGGGCAGATGACCTGGTCAGCACCTATCACAATGCAGTGCGTGGCGATCCGCGGATTAAGCTTGCTGAGATGAAAGTTGGCCTTGGCGAGGCGGTTGCACAGCAGGCCGGCGGAAATTTATTACCGCAGATCACCGGTCGTGCTTCGGTGTCTGAGAACAGCCAGGATCTGGAGCGCGACGTCAGTGCCAATGTGATTGGCGGCACCGATAGCTTTCCTGGCGAACGCTACAGTGTAGTGCTTTCGCAGCCGCTTTTTGATTTGCCCCGCTACCACCGGTGGCGTCAACAGCAGGCGCTGACGGGGCAGTATGAAGCTGAACGTACCGACGTTAATCAGCAGCTGGTCCTGGATGTGGTAGAGGCTTATTTTACGGTGTTGCGGTATGAGGACGATCTTGATCTGGTGGCCCACGAAATTACCGCAACCGAGAGTTTGGTGGCCCAGGTTGAAAAGCTATATGAAAAGAAGCTGGCGAAAATTACCGAGATGCTTGATGCGCGAGCAAATCTCGACAGGCTATTCGCTGACCAGGTAGCGGCGGCTAGTCAGGTTGCTGTCGCCAGGGAGCGCCTGCATGAGCTGACTGGAGAACAGCCCGGTAAACTTGATCCACTCCGCGCTGACGTCCGGTTCGCCGAAATAGACGGTGCTTTGGCAGACTGGGTGGCGAGAGTCAAGGTGCAAAATGCTGCCCTTACCGGATTGGGCAAAGCGGTGGACGCACAGACACAGGATTTCAAGGGACGGAAATCAGAACGCCTGCCAGTGGTGGATTTCCAGCTAAGCCATCAAAAAAGTGACCTGGGCTTTGAAAATGCGCAACGCCCGACCACCACCACTGACTATGCGGGTGTGAATTTTACCGTGCCGATATTCACCAGCGGGGTCATTTCAGGAAAGGTCAGCGAGGCTGCACACCGGCTGGAGATGACGCGACTTGAATACGAGCGGGAGTATCGTCTGTTAATCAAGGAGGCACGGGATGCCTTGCTCCAGGCTAACGCCAGTGTCCGGCGCATCAGCGCTTCCGAGAAAGCCGTGGGATCAGCAGCCAAGTCGGCCGAGGCGATGCGCCGCGGGTTTGAATTGGGTGCCACGACCATTGCTGATGTCCTCGATGCACAAAGTAATCGCTTCATGGCACAAAGGGATTTAAATCGATCCCGTTACGATTATGTGATCAATCGTACGCGTTTGTTGCGGGTCAGCGGCACGGTTAATGAACAGGAACTGGAAGTCATGAATCAATGGCTGGCTCATTAGCGGCATGGCCTGGCCGCGGCGAATGGATCATTTTTAGTTGCACCGGGTCCGTCAGCCTGCCTAACGTGCTCATGAGCGTGACGTGAACTTGCTCGTTAATGTTACGCCGCTGCAGGCGTCACTGACCGGCATTGGACGTTATACCAGAGAGCTGCTGGCCAGACTACTACGTGACCCAGAGGTCACTGACATCGCCGGTTTCAGCGATGTATGTCACTATCAACGACCAGCGTTACAGGCGCTGGTTGATCATGCTGATACGGTGACCGCAAACGGCAGGGAGTTGCCCCGCACCGCAAGGGCGTCACCGGTGGAAGCCATCTACGCGGCCGTTAAACCGCTAGCGAGAAACATCCCCTATGCGCGTAAAGTTCGTGACGGCATACAGCGCCGGCGCTTACAACGCACCAGGCTCAAGTATCAGCAGTATGTGTACTGGGAACCCAATTTTGTTCTGCAGCCGCTTGATGGCATCAAAATAGCCACGGTTCACGACCTGTCGCACCTCCGTTACCCACAATTTCACCCGCCAGAGCGGGTACGCTGGTTGCAGGCCGGTTTGGAAAAAACGCTATCCGAAGCAAGTCGTGTCATGACCGTGTCGGCATTTGGCAAGCAGGAGCTGCAGCAAATCCTTGGCGTGGCACCTGATAGAATCGCCGTGGTGCCACCCGGTATCTCCGACTGCTTCCTCACGGTGTGTTCCCCGCCAGCCTTGACCGAATTTAGGCACCGCTACGGTTTGCCCGATAAATATATTCTTTCAGTCGGTACCCAGGAGCCGCGCAAAAATGTAAAGGGGCTTATTGAAGCTCACCAACGTTTGCCTGGCGCGCTGCGCAAACGCTATCCCCTGGTGCTGGCTGGCTGCAGGGGCTGGCAGCATGGCCAGATGGATTCTATTATTCGGCGCCTCGTCGCTAAAGGCGAGATCAAGCGTCTGGGTTTTGTGCCACAGCAGGATTTACCGGCGCTTTATCAGTCCGCTAGCCTTTTCACCTATGTGTCGCTGTACGAAGGGTTTGGCATGCCCGTCATAGAAGCCATGGCGAGCGGTATACCGGTGATTACTTCCGATCGGGCAAGCATGCCCGAAGCGGCCGGTGGGTACGGGACGCTGGTTAATCCCGAGGATAACGACAGCATCACTGGCGCCTTGCGGGATGTATTGGAAGCCGGTTCGGTCGCCGACGAAGCTGGGCTCGCCGCGGCAAGCGCGGCGGCAAGACGGTACACCTGGGCGTCGTCGGCAGATAAGCTGAAAGCCGTGGTGGAGGAGGTCGGATGATCAGTTACGCCCGGTTCTCCGCAACCCTGTTCAGGGTGCTGCCAACCAAACTTCGGGAAGAGGACAAGAGAAAGCATTTCTGGATATGCTTTGCGCTTGTGCCGGTAATATTTTGCTGGACCAGTCTGATAAATGCGGTGCTGCTCACGCTGCTGGTAGGTTATATCAAGGAGCTTTGGGATAAATGTTACGGTTCGGGTTTTTGCTGGTATGACATGATGGCCAACATCCTCGGTACGGGTGCTGGCCTGACACTGGTTACCTCGCTGTACACCGCACATATGATGGGTCAGACGGCGTGGTGAATTTACCCTTGCTACTTCATTTTGCGCGCCAGGATCTTATTGACCGCTATGCCGGGTCGGTGCTGGGTGGAGCCTGGTCGTTTTTTTTACCGCTGACCAATATTCTGATATTCACCCTGGTTTTTTCAAAAATAATGGGTGCGAGACTTGAGGCGTTTGGTCAGGAATTCTCACAGTACGGTTACAGCATCTATCTGATTGCCGGTATTCTGCCCTGGGTCAGTTTTGCCAATACGATTCAGCGTACGACAACTGTGTATCGCGATAAGGCGGGGCTCATCGGTAAGGTGAAGGTCGGGCTAAAAACCCTACCTCTTTATATCCTTGTTTCGGAAGCAGCAATTTTTGTGATTTCGATGGCCTTCTTTGCAGTCTTTCTGCTGATAATCGGCTTCCCTATAGATGGGTACTGGCTATTTATCCCGCTGGTTTACCTGGTGCAACAATTATTTGCCTACGCACTCGGCTTTGGCCTGGCGATACTGAGTGTGTTTTTAAGGGATATTCGCGAATTTATCAATGTCATTGTCCAGCTCTGGTTCTGGCTGACGCCGGTCGTCTATGTGATTACGATTCTGCCCGAACCCTACCGCCGTCTCCTTGCCTTAAACCCATTTTTTACGCTGGTGAACAGTTATCGCGATCTCATTGTTCATCATCAGTTGCCGGGTTTTTACGGTCTCGCCGTGGTTTTTGGCGTGAGTCTGGTTGTGCTGGGTCTGTCTGTCGCGCTGTGTGGCAAAGTTGAAAAGGAACTGCGAGACTTTTTGTAAGCGTCTATTCCATGATAGAAATCAAACATATCAGCAAGGTATTCAAGCTTTATAAAAAGCCTTCCGATCGTTTGCGGGAACTCTTCCTTGGACGGCCGTGCCATCACGTTTTCCAGGCACTTGACGACGTGTCGTTGGTGGTTGAGTCGGGTGAAACCTGTGGTGTGATTGGTAAAAACGGTGCCGGTAAAAGTACCTTGCTCAAGGTTCTCACGGGAGTACTGATGCCGGACAGCGGTGACATAATCACCAGTGGCAAGGTGACCGGTTTGCTTGAGCTTGGCACCGGCTTTGATCCGGCCTTGACTGGTCGCCAAAACATCACGGTCAACGGCCTGCTGCTGGGTATGGATCACGATGAAATCGCACGCAAGCGCGAAGTGATGATCGAATTTTCTGAATTGGCCGATTTTATTGACGAGCCGCTGCGCACCTATTCCTCGGGCATGACCATGAGGCTGGCATTTTCGATCGCTATCCATGCCGAGCCCAAATGTTTTGTTATCGATGAGGCGTTGTCGGTTGGCGACGCTCATTTCCAGCAGAAATGCATGCGTAAAATACGCGAGTTCAGGGACGGTGGCGGTTCGATTATTTTTGTCTCGCACGATCTCAACGCAGTAAAAATGCTGTGTGACAAAGTGCTGGTGCTGGATAACGGCAGAGTGGTGGCGCAAGGCAGTGCCGAAGACGCGGTTAATCACTATAACCAGATTATCGCGGCGCTGGATGATGAAGCCGACAAATCCAGTCGCAGCAGTACCGATTACGGTACGCGGCAGGTGCAAATCCTCGCGGTTGCGGTGCGTGGCGAGCGGTCGCAGGGCAGGGTTGTCTCCGCCGGTGAAGCGACCGTCGTCTCGGTGCAGATCAAAGCCAGGGAGCGGGTTGAAGATGTCACTGTCGGAATCATGATTCGCGATCGTTTTGGGCAGGATATCTTCGGCACCAACAGTCATCAACTTGATGCGCGGATGGATCTCAATGCCGATCAGGAGATGACTATCGACTTTGTTATTGATATGGCGGTGGCGCCGGGTAAATATACCCTGACGGCAGCCTTACATTCGCGGGAAAACCACCTCGAAGATTGTTACCACTGGTATGATAATGCTGCGGGGTTTGAAGTGGCAGGCGTTTCCGGTGCGTCTTTCTCCGGGGTCTGCCGTTTGCATACCCAATTGAGAATCCTCAGTTGAGAATACCCTGTTGAGAGTGCTCAGCTGCGAATACCCTGTCGAATACAGATGGTTCCCAGCGCCCGGCAAACTACGCTGCTCGGCAGGTGACAAAAGTTAGGCGCCCGTATTAGATTTAAGCGCTCGTATTAGATTAAAGATATTCACTCATAAAATAAGTGTTCTATGAAAGAAAAGCCTCAGCATATGGATATTGATGCCCTGCTGGTTAATCTCGACAGGGAGGCCGAGCTGCTTGCGGCGCAAGCTGATAAGACGGCAGATTTTCAGCCCTATCAACCAGGCATACCCGCCAGGTTTGCGGCGCCGACGATTCCGGAAGCGTTTGTGTTTCGCGTAAAAAGTGAATATGACCGTGAAGAGTTTCTGCGTTTTGACGACGCCGAGTTTATCAGCTGCGCCTACCGGGGCCTGTTGCGCAGGCCAGCCGACGAAAACGGTCTGACCGAATACCTGGTGCGTCTGCGACGTGGCGAAGACAAGGTTATGATTCTCGCCAGTTTGATGCGCTCTGAAGAAGGTCGAGCTCAGAATATTCCTGTCAAGGGCATGCGTCCCTACATCCTCGGGCACAGGGTATTGAGGCGTAGAATTATTGGTTCTATTTTGAAGCCGCTAATTGAATTAGGCCTCACCCTGCCACAATTGACCAGAAAGCTGTTTTCCATCCGCGCCGAGATAAATCAGCTCGCTGGCGCGGCTGCGACCAATTACCAGAATATTACCGACACAGCCACCCGGCAGTTTGAGCGTGTCATGGCCGAGCTCAATGAAGATCGGGCGCACCTGAGAAATGCCACCGAAGATGTTGAACAACTGCGTCTGCAACTGACGCAAACGCTGTGCGATTTGGCGGAAATCAAGGGTCAGTTTAACGACGATCAACGTAGCCGTCAGCGTCTGCTCGATAGCATTTCGCGTGCTCCGGTGGTCGCCGAAAATGAGGCGGTACCATCACAATCACCATCCCCATTACTAGACTCCAGTGATCGACTGGACTCGTTTTACCGAGCATTCGAAGATGGCTGTCGCGGCTCCGAAGCGGCGATCAAGGATCTCTTCCGTGTGTATTTGCCGGATATTGAGCAGGCGCAGGCTCGCCAGCAAGGCCGGAGGCTCGCTGCGTCAGCGATCGTTGACATTGGCTGCGGCCGCGGCGAGTGGTTGCAGTTGTTGGGCGAACAGACGCTGCCCGCCATGGGTATTGACAGCAATGCGGCGATGGTTGAGCGTTGCCTTGAACTGGGTCTCGCCGCGCAGCAGGCCGACGGCCTGGCCTACCTGCAAAGCCTGGCGGATTGCTCCCTCGTGGCGATTACCGGTTTTCACATTATTGAACATTTACCTTTTGCGGCCCTGTTTGCCCTGTTTGACGAGGCGTATAGGGTGTTGTCGCCGGGTGGGGTGATTATTTTTGAAACACCCAACCCGGAAAATATACTGGTGGGCAGCCATACCTTTTATCACGATCCGTCTCACCGCAATCCCATCACCCCGACGTTCATTCAGTTTCTGGCCAATTTTCTCGGCTATATCGACATCGAAATACGGCGCCTGCACCCCTACCCGGAAAGTGCCAAAGTCAAAGGCATAGACCCGCTGACCGAGCGAATTAATGGTCATCTGTGCGGGCCACAGGATTTTGCTATTTTGGCCAGGAAGCCCTAAGGCGGATAAATGAACCTACTGGTGCTGGCAAACTGCGTGCCCTTTCAGCACGGCGGCGCTGATTATCATATCGAGGGACTGGTTCACCACCTTGAGCGGCGTGGTCATCAGGTATGCAGTCTGCGCTTGCCTTTTAACTTCGCCTCTTACGCGCAAATGGAATCGGTAATGGCGTTCTGTGAACAACAGAATTTTAATTACTTCAATGGCGTCACTATCGACAAATTGATCAGCCTGCAATTTCCCGCCTGGGGTGCCCAGCACGACGATCATCGCTGCTGGCTCATGCACCAGCACCGGGTCGCCTATGAGCTGTATGAGCAGCAGCCGGCGAGTATCGAGCTGGATCGCTTTCGCGACAAGGTTATCGGTTTCGATAACCGAGCGCTGGCCAGAACAAAATTACGTTTCAGCAATTCCCAGACCGTCGCGCAGCGTCTCAGGCAGTTTAATGGCCTTAATGCGACGCCCCTCTATCACCCCCCCCATGGGGCGGAGCGATTTTACTGTGCGGAGGCCCATGACTATGTGTTTTTCCCCAGTCGCTTTGAAAGCCTCAAGCGGCAGACATTATTGATCGAAGCCGCACGGTATCTGGAGACCCCGGTTAAGCTGATTTTGTCCGGGGCGGGTGGCCAGTTTGAGCACTGCCAGAATCTGGTCGAGAAATATGCCTTGGGTGAGCGGGTGCGCCTGACAGGCCGTATTAGCGAAACTCAAAAGCTGGTCTATTACGCCCACTGTCTGGCGGTCTACTTTGGGCCGTTTGATGAGGATTACGGTTACGTGACCCTGGAAGCCATGCTGTCTGGCAAGCCGGTGATTACCACCAGCGATGCTGGTGGTCCGCTGGAATTTGTCATCGACGGGGAAAATGGTTACGTGGTGGCGCCGCAGCCACAGATCATTGCCCAGGCTATCGACAATATCTACCGGGATAAAAAACAGGCTGAGGCCATGGGTCAGCAGGGGCGGGCGCAGTATCTGGCGCGGGATATCAGCTGGCGGCACGTGGTCGATGCGCTATTACAATGATGTTTCCAATGATATGCCGCTACAACCAATGATATGCCGTTACAAACGGTGTGCTGTCGCAAATGGGGTGCAGCGCTATGATCGCCGGTAGCTGTCACCGCAGTCACAGTGAACCCTGTCATCGTCGGTCTCGAAGGCTGGCGCTAGCCTGGTCAGCGATCATCATGACATCGCCCACATGCCTGTCACCCGGATGCCCGTCGCTCCCATGAACATCGCCCCCATGAACATCGCCATCGTTGCGCCGGGCTCGGTGCCGGCTATTGTCGGTGGCGCGGAAAAGCTCTGGTGGGGCCTCACCGATCACATCAACCAGCTCACGGCGCATCGGGCCGAACTGATCAAGCTGGCATCGCCGGAACGCAATTTCACTGAATTGATGGCCAGCTACCGTCAGTTCAGCGAGCTGGATCTGTCCCGCTTTGACCGGGTTATCACCACCAAGTACCCGGCGTGGATGGTGTCTCATCCCCACCATACGGTGTACCTGCAGCACAAGCTGCGCGGCCTCTACGACACCTATCATTTTACTGGCAAGCCAGAACACATGGATGCCGGGGCGCTGGGCAGGGCACCCGGTGCAGTTCAGGCGCTAATCCGCACCACGGGCCAGCAGAGCTGTGGCCGTGACGTGTTGCCGCAATTCTGGCAGCAGCTCGACGAAGCCATCGCAGCTGCGCCGGACTGCTTTGATTTCCCCGGCCCGCTGACGCGCCGGCTGGTGCATTTCCTCGATGCCGTGGCGCTGCAGCCGCAATATATCCAGCGCTATTTTGCCATTGCAAACAACGTCGCTACGCGCACCGGTTATTTCCCGCCCGGTGTCGAACCTGCGGTGATTTATCACCCCTCGGATTTACCTGAGTTTCGCAACACCGGGGACGACTACATCTTTACCATCAGTCGGCTTGATGCGCCGAAGCGGGTGGATCTGCTGATCGCTGCGTTTATGCAAACACCGGGGGATATCGAGTTTCGTATCGCTGGCACCGGGCCACAGGCGTCGGCCCTGCAGCTGCAGGCGGCCAGCGATCCACGCATTCGTTTTTTGGGTGGCATCAGCGACGCGGCAACGATTGCTCAATATGCGGGCGCCTGTTTTGTGCCTTTTGTGCCCTACGACGAAGACTATGGTCTCATTACCATCGAGGCCATGCAGTCGGGCAAAGCCGTACTCACCACCACCGATGCCGGTGGCCCGAACGAATTTGTCAGGCACGGTCAGACCGGGTTGTCGGTGGCACCGACCGCTGCTGCGCTCGCGAATGCCATGACAACCCTGTTGGCGGATCGCCCTCAAACCCGGCGCATGGGGCAGCGGGCGGCGGCGCTCACGCAGGGTATAACCTGGCGAGCCACGGTTAGTGGCCTGCTGGGTGACGGGGATAATGACCAGGAGGGTATGGGTGATAAGGGAGAGGCGGCTTCGTCGCGATCGCCCGCCCGCCAAAATTGGCTGGTAACCGTAACCTTTCCGGTGTGGCCGCCGCGCGGGGGCGGTCAGAGCCGGGTCTACAACCTGTATCGCGAAATCGCCAAAACGCACGATGTCACCATTCTCTGCTTTACCGAACCGGGCGACGCCTACGCCAGCACAGTGCTTGCGCCGGGTCTCACCGAAGTGCGGGTGCCCCGATCTGCCGCGCATCATCATTGGCAGCGGCAGCTCGAATGCAGCCTGGCCACGCCACTGGGTGAGGCGGTCTCGGTAGGCGACATCGCCGTCGTCGAATATTTCCAGCATTCACCCCGGTACCTGGCCGAGTTAAAGCAGTTAACCGCCGAGGCCGACGTCGTGATTGCCTCCCACCCCTACACCTACCGGGCGCTTCGCCATGTCTATCGCGGCGCGGTGTGGTATGAAGCCCACAACGTTGAATACGACATGAAGGCGGCAATATTGCCCGATACCGACCTGGGCAGGCATTGGCTGGCAACGGTCCGCGGCGTCGAGGGTGATTGTTACCGCGAGGCGGTACGGGTGCTGGCGTGCAGCGCGTCAGACTTGCAGCGCCTGCAGGCACTGTACGGTGCCACCGGCGCCGCAACATGCGTGGTGCCCAACGGTGTCGTCATCCATACCCCCATCGCTTTATTGCAGGCACGCAGGCATCACCTGCGCCAGCGCCTGGGCATT
>JBFIEE010000019.1:0-54110 GCA_041603535.1 Porticoccaceae bacterium | reverse complement strand
CGAGATGGTGATGCCGGGCGACAACATCCAGATGGTGGTGACGCTAATAGCGCCGATTGCGATGGAAGACGGGCTGCGTTTTGCGATACGCGAAGGCGGTCGAACCGTTGGCGCGGGTGTGGTAGCCAGGGTTATTGAGTAAAACAGAGTTACTTAATAAAAAACCGCATTTTTCAGGACTTTTCTCTTGACAGTGCAGGGGGGCGAAGATAGACTTCCGCCTCCATTTTTCAGGGCTTTCGGCGCAAAATACCGGGAGTTTAAGCGGCTAGAACTGGAGCTTTGAGTTCAATGCAGGATCAACGTATAAGGATTCGCCTCAAGGCTTTCGATCACAAGCTGATTGATGCCTCGACTGAGGAAATAGTTGAAACGGTGCGGAGAACGGGAGCGCAAATACGCGGCCCCATTCCCTTGCCGACTCGCAAGGAGCGCTACACGATATTGATCTCTCCGCACGTCAATAAAGATGCGCGAGATCAGTATGAGATTCGTACGCATAAGCGTTTGCTCGATATTATTGAGCCAACCGAGAAAACTGTAGACGCGCTGATGAAGCTGGATCTTGCGGCAGGCGTGGATGTCCAGATAAGCCTGGATTAACGACCCTAGCCGGGGCGCCGCCCCGGGGGTGTAACGCTCTGAAATGGGCGGCCATAGCGGGTAATAGCCCCGTACACTAAGAGGTTTCAAAATGAGTATTGGAGTAGTCGGTCGCAAATGCGGCATGAGCCGCGTATTCACTGACGATGGTGTGTCGATACCGGTAACTGTGATTGAGGTCGAAGCTAATCGCGTTACCCAGGTCAAAACCCCTGAAAATGATGGTTACGCCTCGATACAGGTAACCACTGGGTCGCGTCGTCCTTCGCGCGTCGTGAAATCACAGGCAGGGCATTATGCCAAAGCAGGCTCCGAAGCCGGTCGTGGTCTTTGGGAGTTTCGAGCCGAGGGTTCGGACGAGTTGTTTGAAGTTGGCGCTCTGGTTACGGTAGACCGCTTTGCGGCGGGCCAGCGAGTTGATGTGTCGGGCGTCTCCAAGGGCAAGGGCTTTGCTGGTGTGATTAAGCGTTGGAATTTTGCTATGCAGGACGCTACCCACGGCAACTCGAGATCGCATCGTGCGCCAGGTTCGATTGGTCAAAACCAAACGCCGGGCAGGGTGTTCAAGGGCAAGAAAATGGCAGGCCATATGGGGGCGGAGCGCGTGACGGTTCAAAACCTTGAGGTCGTCCGTGTCGACGTGGAGCGTAACTTGTTGTTGATTAAAGGCGCAGTGCCTGGTGCGCCGGGCGGGGATGTTATCGTCCGTCCCGCGGTTAAGGGTTGAGGGGTTAGAAGATGGAGCTGAATATTGCTACGCCCGGAGGCAGCAGTGGAACGGTGACAGTTTCTGACGCTGCTTTTGGTAGAGAGTTTAATCAGGATCTGGTGCATCAGGCGGTTACAGCCTATATGGCTGGTGCTCGCCAGGGTACGCGTGCGCAAAAAACTCGCGCGGAAGTTGCGGGTGGTGGCAAAAAACCGTGGCGACAAAAGGGTACAGGCAGGGCGCGGGCTGGTACTATCCGCAGTCCAATCTGGCGATCCGGTGGTGTTACGTTCGCGGCGCGCCCTCAGGATCACTCCCAGAAGTTGAACCGAAAAATGTATCGTGCGGCCATGCGCGCCATTTTCTCTGAATTGGCCAGGCAGGACCGTCTGGTGGTCGTGGAATCGTTTGATATGGAGTCTCCGAAAACCAAAGCGTTGGTGCAGAAGCTCAACGAGTTTGGCTTGCGGGATGTGCTTATCCTCACTGAGGAGATCAACGAGAATTTGTATTTGTCTGCGCGGAACCTGCATAAAGTTGATGTTCGGGATGCGTTGGGTACGGACCCGGTTAGTCTTATTCGCTACGAGAAAGTAATGGTGACTGTCCCGGCGCTGAGAAAAATTGAGGAGATGCTGGTATGAACCAGGAGCGTGTCTTCAAGGTGTTAGTGCGACCGGTCGTGACTGAAAAGTCGACCATGCTGGCCGAGAACGGCAACCAGGTGGTATTCAAGGTGGATCCTCGTGCGACAAAGCGTGAGATCAGGGCGGCTGTAGAGCAGTTATTTGAAGTTCAGGTTGTCGGTGTGCGTGTGGCCAGCGTCAAGGGTAAAACCCGGCGCACCCGTACCGGTATGGGTAAGTGTTCTGACTGGAAAAAGGCTTACGTTAGCCTTGCCGCCGGTCAGGACATTGACTTTACTGTAGCGGTTTGAGGGGGAGTGCCATGCCAGTAGTAAAGAGAAAGCCAACCTCTCCCGGACGCAGGTTCGTTGTCAGTATCGTGCATCCGGATCTCCACAAAGGTGGGCCGCATGCGCCATTGCTGGAGAGCAAAAGTAGAAATGGTGGGCGCAATAACGCGGGCCGCATTACCACTCGCCATGTTGGCGGTGGACATAAGCAGCATTACCGCGTCATTGATTTCAAGCGCAACAAGGACGGTATTCCGGCCAGGGTTGAGCGGCTTGAATATGACCCCAATCGCACGGCCAATATTGCACTGCTTTGTTACAGCGACGGAGAGCGGCGTTATATCATCGCGCCCAAGGGTCTGAGTGCTGGCGATGTCGTGCAGTCTGGGCAAAACGCAGCGATTAAGGTTGGCAACACGTTACCCCTCAGGAATATTCCGGTGGGAAGTGTCATCCACTGCGTTGAAATGAAGTCTGGCAAGGGTGCGCAGCTAGCGCGTAGCGCTGGCACTTCGGTGCAACTGGTGGCGCGCGAAGGCCGCCACGCAACGTTGCGTCTGCGCAGCGGCGAGATGCGCAAAGTGCCGACAGATTGCCGAGCTACCATTGGCGAGGTGAGCAATAGCGAACATAACCTGCGCTCTTTGGGTAAGGCCGGTGCAACACGTTGGCGGGGGGTTCGGCCCACCGTGCGCGGTGTTGCGATGAATCCGGTTGATCACCCGCATGGTGGCGGTGAAGGTAAGACTTCAGGCGGTCGGCATCCGGTTTCGCCCTGGGGTGTGCCGACAAAAGGTTACAAGACCCGCAGTAACAAGCGGACAGACAATATGATTGTGCGTCGTCGCGGTAAGAAATAGCAGCGGCGAATAGAGGGGAGCTGATAGTGCCACGTTCACTTAAAAAAGGTCCATTTATTGACCTGCACCTGATGGCCAAGGTCGCGGTTGCTGCAGACGCTAATGATCGCAGGCCGATCAGGACGTGGTCGCGAAGATCCATGATCGTGCCGCAGATGGTCGGTCTGACGCTCGCGGTTCATAACGGGCGCCAGCATGTGCCAATTCTTGTCTCCGAAGAGATGGTCGGCCACAAGCTGGGTGAGTTTGCTCCTACGCGCACCTACCGGGGGCATGTTGCAGACAAGAAGGCCAAGCGTTAAGTCTGGGAGTAAAGAATGATGGAAGTTGCAGCAAAATTAAGCGGCGCGAGTCTGTCAGCGCAAAAGGCCAGGTTGGTGGTCGATCAGATTCGCGGCAAATCTGTTGAAGAGGCGCTGGATATTCTGGCATTTAGTAAGCGTAAAGGTGCCTTTATTGTAAAAAAAGTGCTCGAATCGGCCATAGCCAATGCCGAGCATAACGAAGGTGCGGACGTTGATGAGTTGGTGGTATCCAGTGCTTACGTCAACGAAGGCACCACGCTCAAACGTCTCAAGCCTCGAGCAAAAGGGCGTGCGGATAGAATATTCAAGCGTTACTGCCATATCACCGTAAAAGTAGCCGGTCAGTAGTGCCGGGTAGCAGGAGCTGACATGGGTCAGAAAGTACACCCGACTGGAATAAGGTTGGGGATTGTAAAAAAACACACCTCTGTCTGGTATGCGGACAACGGGAATTATGCCGATAAGTTAAACGCCGACCTGCGGGTTCGCGAATTTATCAAAAAAACGCTCGCCCACGCATCGGTAAGCAGAATTGTGATTGAGCGTCCTGCGGAGTCCGCTCGTATTACGATTCACACAGCCCGCCCTGGTATTGTCATTGGCAAAAAGGGCGAGGATGTGGATAAGTTGCGCGCAGCGGTGTCCCGTGAAATGGGTATACCGGTTCATATCAATATTGAGGAAATCCGGAAACCCGATCTCGATGCAACGCTGGTTGCACAGAACGTTGCTCAGCAATTAGAGCGTCGAGTAATGTTCCGTCGTGCGATGAAGCGCGCCGTGCAGAATGCCATGAGGCAGGGCTCTCTGGGCATAAAGATTCAGGTTGGTGGTCGTTTGGGTGGTACTGAAATCGCCCGAACGGAGTGGTATCGGGAGGGTCGAGTGCCCCTGCATACACTCCGTGCAGATATTGATTATGGCACCGCCGAGGCGTTGACTACCTTCGGGATTATCGGTGTGAAAGTGTGGGTGTTTAAGGGCGAGGTGCTTGGCTCTGAAGACCCCGATAAGACACAAGCCAAGAAGTAATTTGGGAATTTAAAGGCTAGAGCCAAATGCTACAACCAAAACGAACCAAGTACCGTAAACAGCAAAAAGGGCGCAACCGAGGGTTGGCGCTGCGTGGCAGCAAAGTCAGCTTCGGCGAGTATGGCCTGAAAGCGCTGGGACGGGGCCGGCTGACTGCGCGGCAGATTGAAGCCGCCCGCCGCGCGATGACTCGCCACGTTAAACGCGGTGGTAAGATCTGGATTCGGGTTTTCCCCGATAAACCGGTTACTCAGAAGCCATTAGAAGTGCGAATGGGTAAGGGTAAAGGTAACGTTGAATATTGGGTGGCACTGATCCGACCAGGAAAGGTGCTGTATGAAATGGAGGGTGTGTCAGAAGAGATTGCGCGAGAGGCTTTCGCGTTGGCTGCTGCAAAGTTGCCGCTAAAGACCACCTTTGTTAAACGGTCGGTGATGTGATGAAGGCAGGTGAACTGCGTGATAAGTCAGGGCAGGAGTTGCAAGACAGCCTGCTGGCAGAACTGGAAAAGCAGTTCAAGCTGCGCATGAAGCGTGGCACCGGGCAGCTTGAAGCAAGCCACGAAATGAAACAGGTGCGGCGCAATATTGCTCGCATTAAGACCGTGTTGAATGAGAAGTCGGGAAGCTGACATGACAGAAACAAATGCCCGTACGCTGTCCGGAAAAGTAGTCAGCGATAAGATGGATAAAACTGTAACGGTATTGATTGAGCGCCGGGTTAAGCACCCGGCGTACGGCAAAATTATCAGCCGCTCAAGTAAGATCAAGGCGCATGATGAGGAAAATCGATGTCGGTTGGGCGATACCGTGACCATAGCGGAGACGCGGCCAATATCCAAAACCAAGTCATGGAAGCTGGTTGACATAGTTGAGCGTGCAACAGTCGTATAAGTTTGGCTTATTAACCGGTGCGGAGTAGCGAAAACAAATGATACAGACACAGACTTATCTCGATGTAGCTGACAACAGTGGTGCCCGTCGTGTGATGTGTATCAAGGTGCTAGGTGGTTCGCATCGCCGTTATGCAGCGGTGGGCGATATCATCAAGGTGACTGTTAAGGAAGCAATTCCGCGCGGTAAAGTTAAAAAAGGTCAGGTAATGGACGCCGTTGTGGTAAGAACGAAGCATGGCGTTCGCCGTCCAGATGGCAGCTTGATCAAGTTCGATGACAATGCGGCCGTGCTGCTGAACAGCCAGTTGGCGCCAATCGGTACGCGGATTTTTGGTCCTGTCACGCGTGAGCTGCGCGGCGACAAGTTTATGAGAATAATTTCCCTGGCGCCGGAAGTGCTCTAGGCGACAGGCAGGTAGGCGACGATAATGGCAATGAGTAAAATTCGCCGCAATGATGAAGTAATCGTCATCGCGGGTAAAGACAAGGGTAAGCGGGGCAAGGTGCTGCAGGTCTTCGCTGGCGATCGTCTGCTGGTGTCCGGTATCCAGATGGTCAAAAAGCACCAGAAGCCGAACCCCCAGATGGGTGTGCCTGGCGGGATAGTTGAAAAGGAAGCGCCGATCCAGGCTTCCAATGTGGCTATTTTAAATCCTGCGAGTAAAAAGGCGGATCGCGTCGGCTTCAAGACATTGGAGACCGGAAAAAAGATCAGGGTGTTCAAGTCCAGTGGCGAAGCTGTTGATGCTTAACGCCGCAGGCGCTCAGAGGAAAGATTGAAATGGCCAGGCTGAAAGACCTTTACAACAAAGAAATTGTGCCGCAGCTCCAAAAAGAGCTGGGTTTGAGTAACGTCATGGAAGTGCCTCGTATAGTCAAGGTTACTCTCAATATGGGCGTTGGTGAGGCCTTGGCCGACAAAAAGGTTCTTGAGAACGCGGTGAACGATCTGCAGTTGATTGCGGGGCAAAAAGTGGTGATTACGCATGCGCGTAAATCCATAGCCGGCTTCAAGGTGCGGGAGGGGTGGCCGATAGGGTGCAAGGTAACGTTGCGCAAAGAACGCATGTATGACTTCCTCGAGAGGCTGGTCAGTATTGCTATCCCTCGTATCAGGGACTTCCGTGGTATTAGCAGTAAATCTTTTGACGGGCGGGGCAACTTCGCCATGGGTGTGACAGAGCAGATAATCTTCCCTGAGATAGATTACGACAAGGTTGATAAGTTACGTGGTTTGGATATTACTGTAACGACCACGGCGCGTAACGATGACGAGGGTCGCGCTCTGCTGCGCGCCTTTAACTTTCCGTTAAAAGGTTGATGACTGACGATGGCTAAGCTTTCAATGATAGAGCGTGAGAAGCGGCGTACTAAAGCGGTCGCCAAGTATGCTGTAAAACGGGCGGCGCTTAAAGCGGCCATAGCAGATGTGAATTGTGGCGATGAGGAGCGCTGGCAGGCCCAGGTGCTGTTGCAAAAATTGCCGCGTGACGCCAGTCCAGTCAGACAGCGAAGGCGTTGTCGAGTCACGGGGCGTCCGCATGGTGTGTATCGAAAATTTGGTTTGTGTCGACACAAGCTTCGTGAGGCGGCCATGCGCGGTGATGTGCCTGGTCTTGTCAAGGCGAGCTGGTAACCGGAACTGAGGAGCAGAATGCGATGAGTATGCAGGACCCGTTAGCAGATATGTTGACTCGAATCCGTAACGGCCACGGCCGGTCAAAACAAGTGGTTACAATGCCGTCCTCGAAACTGAAGATCGCGGTGGCGAAGGTGTTGCAGGACGAAGGTTATATTTGCGGATATAGCGTTTCGCAAGGAGTTAAAGCGGAGTTATCCGTGGAGCTCAAATATTTTGAAGGTAAGGCGGTTATAGAGCAAATAGACCGGGTGAGCCGCCCTGGCCTGCGTCGCTATGCTGGTGGTGGTGAGTTGCCTGAGGTGCGTGGTGGTTTGGGCATAGCTATTGTCTCAACAAGTAAAGGCGTGATGACCGCGCTCCAGGCCAGGTCAGCTGGCGTCGGTGGCGAAGTGCTGTGCACGGTATTCTGACGGGAAAATAAGATGTCCAGAGTAGGTAGTAATCCGATAGCCATCCCAAAGGGGGTGGAAGTGACACTCAACGGCAACGACATTTCTGTCAAAGGCGCACAGGGAAAGTTGTCAATGAGCTGCCACAGGGTGGTTGAAGTTGTCCGGGATGGCGATTTATTGAAATTTGCGCCGCGGTGGAACGACAAGCAGGGCAGTGCATTGACGGGTACTACCCGTGCCCTGGTAAGTAATATGGTGACTGGGGTCAGCAGTGGCTTTGAAAGGCGACTCCAGTTGGTTGGTGTTGGTTATCGAGCACAGGTGCAGGGTGACAAAGTTAATTTGACACTCGGTTTTTCTCACCCGGTCGAGTATCAATTGCCTGGTGGCGTAGCCGCCGAGAGCGTCAGTCAGACGGAGATTTTGCTGAAGTCTGCTGATAAGCAGCTGTTAGGTCAGGCTGCTGCCGAGATACGGGCTTTCCGGCCCCCTGAGCCTTATAAGGGTAAGGGTGTGCGTTACGCTGATGAATTTGTGCGTCGCAAAGAAGCGAAGAAGAAGTAACGGGTTCTAATTATGAGCGACAAGAAACAATCACGGTTACGCAGGGCGCGTAGGTCACGTGCCAAAATGCGCGAATTAGGCGCATCCCGGCTGACTGTTTTCCGAACTTCCCGGCATATCTATGCGCAAATTATCGCGCCGACAACGGGGGGCGATAACGTACTGGCCAGTGCATCAACGCTCGACAGTACTATTCGTGATCAGGGTAGTAGCGGCAATGTTACTGCAGCGGAAACTGTCGGCGCGTTGATTGCGGAGCGAGCCAGACAGGCTGGTGTCACTCGCGTCGCATTTGACCGTGGCGGATTTAAGTATCATGGGCGGGTCAAGGCCCTGGCTGATGCCGCACGAGCAGGCGGACTGGAATTCTAAAGGTAGAACAATGGCTAAGAAAAACCCGCGTGATGTAGATCCCAATGAAGGGCTGATGGAAAAGCTGGTTCAGGTTAACCGTGTCGCCAAAACCGTAAAAGGTGGCCGCATCTTTGGCTTTACTGCGCTGACCGTGGTCGGTGATGGTAATGGCCGAGTGGGCTTTGGGCGTGGTAAGGCGCGTGAAGTGCCATTGGCCATCCAGAAAGCAATGGAGGCCGCCCGTAGAAATATGATTCAGGTTGACCTTAGTGACAATACGTTACAGTACGCTATTAAATCTCGTCACGGTGCATCAAGAGTTTATATGCAGCCGGCTTCCGAGGGTACCGGGGTTATTGCCGGTGGCGCGATGCGGGCTGTACTCGAGTTGGCGGGGGTGCAAAACGTGCTGGCCAAATGCTACGGCTCTACTAACCCGGTGAATGTGGTTAGAGCGACGTTCAAAGGCCTTGAAGGGATGCGCGCACCGGAAGAAATAGCCGCAAAAAGAGGCAAAACCGTCGAACAGATACGCGGTTAGTGCCTGGCACTTAAAGCTACGGGATGAATTGAACATGACGAGTGCGGGAAAAGTAAAAGTTACCCAGATACGCAGCCAGATAGGGCGTCTGCCAGATCATAGAGCATGCTTGAGCGGATTGGGCTTACGTCGTATTGGCCATAGTGTGGTGGTTGAAGACACGCCATCGGTGCGCGGTATGATCAACAAAATAAGCTACATGGTAAAAATCGAGGGTAATTGAGATGCGTCTGAATACCATGAGTCCCGCAGCGGGCAGTCGACCCAGCGCAAAACGCGTCGGTCGGGGCATAGGCAGTGGTCTTGGCAAGACTTGTGGCCGGGGGCATAAAGGTCAAAAAGCTCGCTCTGGCGGTACAGTGAAGCCGGGTTTTGAAGGCGGGCAAATGCCCCTGCAGAAGCGCCTGCCAAAATACGGTTTCACATCACGTATTTCCCGGGTCAGTGCGCAAATTCGGCTGTCGGAACTCAATGCTGTTGAGGGCGAAGTGGTGGATCTTGGAGCGCTGCGCGCGGCCGGTTTGGTCACCAGTTCCGTGTTGCGGGCGAAAGTGTTTTTATCGGGAGAGCTAAGCAAGCCTGTCACAATTAAAGGCCTCGCTATTACTGCCGGGGCGAAAGCTGCTGTTGAAGCAGCGGGCGGGCAAGTTGTTGAGTCTGAGTAAGGGCTGCTGTGTGACGGGCCGCGTATAGACAATGAGTAAGCCAGCGAATTTGCCTGCGGGTAAGCAAAAAGGATTGGGCGAGCTGTGGGCTCGCCTTCGCTTTTTGTTGCTCGCCCTTGTTATCTACAGGGTGGGTACGCACATTCCTGTGCCGGGTATTGATCCGGATCGCGTTGCGGCGCTGTTTACGCAAAATCAGGGCACCATTCTGGGCATGTTTAACATGTTTTCTGGCGGCGCGCTGGAGCGCATGAGTATTTTGGCACTGGGTATCATGCCTTATATTTCTGCATCCATTATTATGCAATTGATGGCGTCAGTGACACCGTCGTTGGAGCAGTTAAAGAAAGAAGGCGAGGCCGGGCGCAGAAAGCTGACGCAGCTAACCCGTTACGGCACAGTTGTTTTGGCGCTCGTGCAGGGCACGGGAATGGCTTATGGCCTGGCTGGCCAGGGGTTGGCTTACTACACAGGATTCACCTTTTTCCTGATCGCTATCACATCGTTAGTGACCGGGGCAGTTTTTCTGATGTGGCTGGGCGAGCAGATTACCGAGCGCGGCGTGGGGAATGGTATTTCCATGTTGATATTTGCGGGCATTGTTGCAGGGTTGCCGCAGGCGCTGGGGCAGGCACTTGAATCCGCGCGTCAGGGTGATTTGAATATTATTGCTTTGCTTCTGATCGGGGTGCTGGCTGTCGCAATTGTGTATTTCGTGGTGTTTATCGAGCGGGGGCAGCGCCGTATCACTGTCAATTATGCGCAGCGCCAACAAGGTCGGCGCGCCTACCAGCAACAGAGCAGTCATTTGCCACTGAAGGTTAATATGGCGGGGGTAATACCTGCCATATTTGCCAGTAGTATTCTGCTGTTTCCGTCGACGCTGGCGGCAATGTTTGGTCAGGGGGCAGGCGCGCCAGACTGGCTCCAGGATGTATCCTTGTTTCTAGGGCCGGGTCAGCCTTTGCATGTAATTTTGTTTGCTGGACTTATTATATTCTTTTGTTTTTTTTATACCGCGCTGACGTTTAACCCGAGGGAAGTGGCCGATAACCTGAAAAAGGGTGGCGCGTACTTACCGGGTATCCGGCCAGGCGAGCAGACTGCAAAGTATGTTGACAACGTGGTGACCCGGCTGACGATGGTTGGTGGCATTTATATTGCGGGAGTCTGCCTGTTGCCTCAGTTTTTGAATGTGTATTTTAATGTGCCCTTTTATCTCGGTGGTACTTCGCTGCTCATCGCAGTTGTAGTGACTATGGATTTTATGTCACAGGTACAGTCCCATCTGATGTCGCATCAATATGATTCGGTGTTAAAGAAGGCCAATATGAAGGGTTATGGTAGCGGTACTCGCTAAGTATTGAGGTGGATGTTATGAAAGTTAGGGCGTCGGTAAAAAAGATTTGTCGAAACTGCAAGATGATCAAGCGCAATGGTGTGCTGCGCGTAATATGCAACGCTGAGCCGCGGCATAAGCAGCGCCAGGGTTAATTGGTAAAGTAAACAATTGATTTTCATCGCTTTAGAAGCTATTCTACTGCGCCTTTTTTACGCTGCTTAACGGCAAAAATAAGGACAGTTTTAGTGGGTGTGTGAACACCAAAGCGTGTAATTAACAGCTATTTTGGAGTAAACAGGATGGCCCGTATTGCCGGCGTCAACATACCCGATCACAAACATGCCGTGATCTCGCTTACGTACATCTACGGTGTCGGTCGCACGGTGGCTAAAAAAGTCTGTGCGCAGGCGGGTATCGCCGATTCGGTGAAGGTGTCTGATTTGTCCGAGGAGCAACTGGACGTTTTGCGTTCATCAATCGGGCAGTACACGGTAGAGGGTGATCTACGCCGTGAAGTGAACATGAATATCAAACGCCTTATGGACCTCGGTTGTTATCGGGGCATTCGGCATCGCCGCGGACTGCCGTTACGCGGACAGCGTACCAAGACCAATGCCCGCACCCGTAAAGGTCCGCGAAAACCGATCAAACGTTAAGTGACTCAACTTGTTGAACAGGTGGTTCCAGGAAACTAATTGACATGGCAAAAACCCCAGCTAAACCAACGCGCAAAAAGATTACCCGTACCGTCGTGGACGGTATTGCGCATATTCACGCATCTTTTAACAACACCATCGTGACGATCACTGATCGCCAGGGTAACGCGCTGAGCTGGGCCACCTCGGGAGGTTCCGGTTTCCGGGGTTCGCGCAAAAGTACGCCATTTGCAGCACAGGTAGCGGCGGAAAAGGCTGCTGTCGCGGCACAGGAATATGGTCTGCAAAATGTTGACGTTGAGGTCAAGGGGCCCGGGCCTGGTCGCGAATCGGCGGTACGGGCGCTCAACAATGCGGGTCTGAAGGTAACCAATATCACTGACGTGACGCCGATCCCCCACAATGGCTGTCGGCCACCCAAGAAACGTCGCGTTTAAGAGGAATAACATCGATGGCAAGATATCTCGGCCCGACCTGTAAACTGAGTCGACGCGAGGGAACGGATCTGTTCCTGAAGAGCGGCATTCGACCTCTGGAATCCAAGTGCCGTGCGGAAAGCATTCCTGGGCAGCATGGCCAGCGGCGCAGCAGGCTGTCGGATTATGGCGTGCAGCTGCGGGAAAAACAAAAAGTACGCCGCTTGTATGGCGTACTGGAAAAGCAGTTCAGCAATTACTACAAGGCGGCAGCCCGACTCCGCGGCGCCACGGGTGAAAACCTGCTGGGCTTGCTCGAACGACGGTTGGATAATGTTGTTTACCGCATGGGATTTGGCTCTACGCGAGCGGAAGCCCGACAGCTGGTTGCACACAACTGTGTGCTGGTAAATGGACAAAAAGCCAATATTGCATCTTTTCAGGTTGCGGACGGTGATGTTGTCGCTATTCGAGAAAAGGCCAGGGCTCAACTCCGCATCCAATCTGCACTGCAACTGGCGGCGCAACGGGGCGGTTCTGAGTGGCTTGAGGTTGATGTCAATAAAATGGAAGGCGTGTTTAAACGTGCTCCCGATCGCAGTGATCTGCCCAGTGAGATTAATGAAAACCTCATCGTAGAGCTTTACTCCAAGTAACGGCATCGAACCCAGGAAAGCTACCGATATGCAACATTCATCGACCGACTTATTAACACCGCGTTCTATAGACGTAACCGAATACGATGAGACCCACGCGCGGGTTGTACTGGAGCCTCTGGAGCGGGGTTTCGGACACACGCTGGGCAACGCGTTACGGCGGATTTTATTGTCTTCCATGCCAGGCTGCGCCATTGTCGAAGTAGAGATTGACGGGGTGCTGCATGAGTACAGTGCAATTGAAGGAATTCAGGAAGATGTGATCGAGATTTTGCTTAACCTTAAGAATGTTGCCATCGTGTTGCATGGCAAGGAAGAGGTTGAGGTGACGCTGTCCAAGTCTGGTGTCGGTACGGTGACAGCGGCTGATATCAAATGTGACAGTAATGTCGAGATCAAAAATCCGGATCACGTTATCGCACATATTTCCGGCAACACAGCGCTGAACATGCGCCTTCGTGTCATGAAGGGCCGTGGTTATCAGCCCGCCGACGCGAGAGACGGTGACGAAGAAGAAACCCGGGCGATCGGTCGACTGCGACTTGATGCGTCTTACAGCCCAGTGCGCCGTGTTTCCTATGTTGTCGAGAGTGCGCGCGTCGAACAGCGCACGGATCTGGACAAGCTTATCCTCAACCTGGAAACCGACGGGACCATCGAACCAGAGGACGCAATTCGGCGAGCGGCGACCATTCTGCAACAGCAGTTAGCGGTTTTTGTTGACCTCGAAAGCGAAAAACAGCTCGAACCAGAAGAGCGGGAAGACGAGATCGATCCCATCCTGCTGCGTCCGGTTGACGACCTGGAGTTGACTGTCCGGTCAGCCAACTGTTTGAAAGCCGAAAGTATTTATTACATCGGCGATCTGATTCAACGCACCGAAGTAGAGTTATTGAAAACGCCTAATTTGGGGAAAAAATCTCTTACCGAAATCAAGGATGTGCTGGCTTCCAGGGGACTGTCCCTGGGTATGCGCCTGGAAAGCTGGCCACCTGCTAGCCTTCGGCAAGAACAAGAGAACTTTTAGTAATATTGATTTTGTGGTAGACCTGCTTTTAGCCGGTTGTCACAGATAGACAGGAAGCAAGACTATGCGTCATCGACAGAGTGGTCGCCAACTAAACCGAAATAGCTCGCATCGCAAAGCTATGTTTCGCAACATGACGGCGTCCTTGCTAGAGCACGAAATCATCAAAACCACTTTGCCTAAGGCGAAGGAGTTACGGCGTGTGGCGGAGCCGTTAATCACCCTGGCAAAAAAGGACAGCGTGGCCAACCGTCGCCTCGCCTTTGATCGCCTGCGTAGTAAAGCAGTCGTGGGCAAACTGTTTACTGATTTAGGGCCGCGCTATGAGGAACGCCCCGGTGGTTATACGCGCATCCTCAAGTGCGGATACCGCACAGGTGATAAAGCGCCGATGGCGTACATCGAGTTAATTGGTCGAGTGATGAGAGAGCCAGAAGAAGAGTTTGAAGAGGTCGAGGAGTAAGTCCTCTGACCAGGTGTGGTAATGCTAAAAAGCCGGGCTAATCCCCGGCTTTTTGTTATGCGGTAACTTACCGTATATAAAGCGACAGTTTGATACCGGATTTGCAGTTGTTTCATGCGGTGAAGAGTGCCGGTTATTTCTGCAGAGCGTGTCGGTAATGCTCGATCAGTGGCGGCGCAGGGGGCTTTGACGCTTTCTTTAACATGGGTGGTGTAGATAGGCACCGGTTGACGTATTCAGGAGCCGCAGACGTTTACCCCACACACAACCAGTGTCCAGGGGGAAGAGGCCGTTTCCACAATCTCGTCCATCCAGAGCGGCCCAATGGCCAAAGATTATCTTACAGTGAACAGTTTTACGGCCGACGTGTGAATACCAGGGTTGGTAACCTGCCGGGGCCTGATCTGGCCCCAGTTTGCAACTAAGCTCAAGATTTCCGTCTGCATCGCAAAAGCGCATGCGCGTGAAGTAGTTGACGACGGTTCGCCATTGTTCTGTGAGCGGCAGCTCTTTATCCCATCTGACTGGCGTGTTGCCGTACATGTTCTCGAAAAACATGTCAGCCTGTGTGGAGCAAAGTACGGTTTCCACCTCACCGGCTCTTGCTAGCGCAGTTTCAAGTGACCATTGTGGCGGGATACCCGCATGTACCATGACGTAACGTTTATCGTGGATAAGCAGCGGTTGGCCGCTTAGCCAGTCGAGTAGTTGGTCTGCGTCGCTTGCGTTGAGTATCTCGACCAACGTGTCCTTGCTCGTCAATTGGCGGAAGCCTCTGCCTGCGGCCAGTAAGTGGAGGTCGTGATTGCCGAGCACCATGCGGCACGATTCGCCAAGACTTTTTAGAAACCTCAGGGTTTCCAGCGACTTCGGCCCACGATTAACGATGTCGCCGGTAGACCACAGTTGGTCCCTGGTGGCATCAAATGAGACCTTGTCGAGAAGGCTTTGCAAGGGATCCAGGCAGCCCTGGATGTCGCCTACAGCGTAAATGGTCATTCAGGAATAAGCTCTCAATGGACTGCGCGAGGCGTAGCTAATAAAAACACCGGAATCGGTGCATCAAAGCTTACACCGGACTCCCCTCGCATCTGGTAGGTGCCAGTCATGGTCCCTACTTCAGTTTCCAGGATGACACCGCTACTGTACTGATAGGATTCGCCAGGGCGGATAGTTGGCTGCTCGCCAACCACGCCCATCCCCTGAACTTCCTGCTGAGTTTCATTGCCGTCCGTAATTATCCAGTGACGGCTGATTAACTGAGCAGCTTCGCTCCCCTTGTTGGTGATGGTGATGTGGTAGGCAAAGGCCCATTGCTGATCACTCGGTTTCGACTGGTGGGGCAGGTATTCGGTGGTAACTGTAATCTCTATCGGGCAGTTGGCCATCACCTGGTGCTCAGCTGGTTGGACAGCGCGACAAAGTCGCCAACGGACAGCATTTCTGGGCGAGTGGTTAAATCGATATCGAGTCCGTCCATGGTTGCCCCGGTTTGAATTAGTCCCTTGATACTGTTGCGAAGGGTCTTTCTACGCTGCTGAAAACAGGTATTGACGAGACGACTAAACAACGCCGGGTCTCGCGCGGTGTGGGGGCGGGTAGTATGAGGCACCAGCCTCACCAGCGCCGAAGCCACTTTCGGCGACGGTGTAAAGGCCGATGAAGGCACGGCCAGTAGCGCTTGTACCTTGCATTGATACTGCATCATCACGCTGAGGCGGCCGTAGAGCTTACTGCCGGGGTGTGCTGTCAGTCGATCGACGACTTCCTTTTGTAACATGAAGTGCATGTCGATAATTTGTTCGCTGTAGGTAAGCAGATGAAACATTAAAGGGGTCGAAATATTGTAAGGCAAATTTCCCACTATACGCATAGGCTGGCCGGATCCGAGTGCTGCAAAATCGGTTCGCAGAGCGTCACCGCGATGGAGGGAAAAGCCGGAATACGAGGCGAAACGTTCCCGTAAGACTTCGGCCAGATCACGGTCGATTTCAACGGCAATCAAGGTGGGGCAGCGCTTTAGTAAGGGTTCAGTCAACACCCCCATGCCGGGTCCAATTTCTATCAGCTTGTCGGTCGCGCTGGGGCCGATGGCGGCGACGATGCTATCGACAACGGTTTGATCAGAAAGAAAGTTCTGGCCAAAACGCTTGCGAGGCTGGTGCTTCGTTGAGTGTACAGTTTTTGCGCGGGTGCGTTCGTTCATCATGGTGAGTTTACGAACTGGTGCGCTAGCGTTGACGCCATGTCAACGGCGCAGGCTACAGCCGCTGTCAGACTGCCGCAATCTGCCTGCCCGGTTCCGGCCAGGTCAAGTGCGGTGCCGTGATCGACTGACGTACGGATAAAGGGTAGCCCCAAGGTAACGTTCACAGCATTGCCAAAGCCGATGTATTTCAGTACCGGTAGCCCCTGATCATGGTACATGGCCAAAACAGTATCCGCGTGCTGCAGGTATTTGGGCGTGAAAATTGTGTCAGCGGGTAGCGGGCCAGTAACATGCATACCGAGGGTTTTCATGCGCTCAATAACCGGCGCGATAATGGCGATCTCCTCCGTGCCTAGATGACCGCCTTCTCCGGCATGAGGATTGAGTCCGCACACCAGGATTTCCGGGTTGGGGATGGCAAACTTGTTCTGGAGCTCGGTATGGACAATGGTTATCACTTCTTCCAGCAGTGCCGCGGTCAGCGCGGTGGCTACCGCAGCGAGCGGGAGATGCGTCGTGACCAGGGCAACCCGGAGGCCCGGTGCGATGAGCATCATCACGACACGTTTTGTGTTCGATAGTTGGGCCAGGTACTCAGTATGTCCGCTGAAAGCAATACCGGCGTCGTTGATGATACCTTTGTGCACGGGGCCGGTAATGAGCGCAGCATACTCACCGCTCAGGCAACCTTCAGTTGCCCTTTGCAGGGTGGCGACGACGGCGGGTGCATTGGCTTCATTTAGCGCGCCCGCAGTGACCGTGGTGCGCAACCTGACGGGGTCGATCGCCAGTTCGCCTGGCGCGAGGGCCTTGCCTGAGGGGGTGCGGATTCGCAGTGGCATACCGAGTAACTTGGCGCGCTGCTCTAGCAGCTCTGGGTCGGCAATCGCGACCAGTTCATGCGGAGATCCCGACTGAATAAACTGGATCAGTAAGTCGGGGCCAATACCGGCAGGCTCGCCGGGAGTAATGGCCAGCCGTAGTGTCATGATTTGATTTCTATGAAGGCCTCGTCGCGAATTTCGTCAAGCCAAACTTGCAGCTCTTCTGCGAACTTGCGTTGTCGTATTTGATTGGTCGCCTGGGTACGCAAAATTTCTGCACTAAAATCCTGGTTTCGTCGTGCCGTGACCTCAATAATATGCCAGCCATACTGGGTTCGCACCGGTTCGCTGATCACGCCGACTTCGAGTGTCTTAATCGTGTTTTCGAATTCCGGGACAAATTGTCCCGGCATTGACCAGCCGAGCTCACCGCCCTTGAGAGCCGATCCTGTGTCTTCAGAATGCAGCCGAGCTAAATCCGCAAAGCTTGCACCGTCGATTATTTTTTGACGAAAGCCAGCTACCATCAGGCGCGCATCCTCGTCGCCACGTATCTCGTTGGGTTTGACCAGGATATGACGAATCTCGCTTTGTTCAACCAGTTGTTCCGCGCCGCCGCCACGTCGTTCATAGAGCATGAGCACATGGATCCCGGCGTCGCTACGCAATGGTGGACTGACTTCCCCTGGGGCCATCGTGTCGAGTGTCTGTGCGAACAGGCCTGGCAGTTGAGCGGCCTTGCGCCAGCCCAGATCACCACCTTTTAGCGCGTTGGGACCGGATGAATGGATCAGTGCAAGTTGCCGAAAATCAGCGCCACCGGTGACTGCCGCCTTTATTTCCTCGGCCTTCTGTATAACTTGCGCTGTGTCAGTTTCATCTGCGGAGGCAGGGAGTCGCAGCAAGATATGGCCGACATTGACATCTGGAGAAGAAATAAACTTGCCTTCTTCAGATTTAAGAAAATTGTCAATTTCCTGTTCAGTAATCTCGATGCGCCGACTAACCATCGCCTGCTGTACTTTCGCAACAATCATTTCCTGCCTAAATTGTTGGCGAAGTTTGCTGAGCGAAAGACCGTCTTCGCTGGCGCGAGCGATAAATTGTTCGAGCGTTACGCCGTTTTGCTGAGCTGTATTGGCCATCGCCTGATTGAGCTCAGTGTCACTGATTTGCACACCGGCACGTTTGCCAATCTCTAATTGCAGCCGATCCTGAATAAGTTTTTCGAGCACCTGCGGCACCATCACGTCGCGTGGCGGCGTCTGGCCCTGTGATCTTCTGAGCTGACTGGATAAAGCGGTTACCTGTTCTTCCAGTTCGCTAGCCATGACAACATCTTCGTTGACAATGGCAACAATGCGATCAAGGGCCTGCAATTCAGCCAGGGCGTTGGGTGTTGAATGTAGCGATCCAGCAATCGCGACGAGTAGCGCAGCTGAGCAACGAACTGCGCGACGCTTTAGCCAGCCACCGCCATTAGGGATTTCGAGATTCATAACCATAAATACCATCGCTCAAAATGCTTTCCACACCAGCGCCGGTGCCAGCGAGACCTTTCAGTTGAACCTGGAAGAAGATGCCGTTGTCGTACTCCAGTTGTTCCTCTGGAATAATTAGATCGTCGTCCCGGTCGATCCAGTGGCGGAGAATCACGCTAGCGCGCCAGCAGCAGCTGTTATATTCGATACCGCCGAATACCTCCAGTTCTCGACTGTTGGTCAAATCCTGGTTCCAGCGACCGACCATGCTCCAGCTGCGATCAAGTGGGACCATCGCTGAAATATCCGTTTGTTCAATGTCGGCGTCAAAAGCCTGTCCGCTAACAAGGCGGGGGTTTTTCCTCGTATACCGATAGGACGTATTAAAAATAGCGTCATTGTCGTTGTTGTAGCGCAGGCTGACACTGCCTTTGTCGACTTTGTCGTTACCCTCATCAATCAGCAGGTCTGACTGAAAGCGCCAGTATTGACTGAGATAAGCGGCAAATTCGCCGGCTATATTGGAGTTGTCGTTGAGTAAGTCTGCGGCCAGATCGCGTTGTGCCTGGGAGGTCAGCAGCGTCGGGTTAGAGAGGTTTTGTAAAAACGTTTTTGTCAGCGCAGGGTCCAGCGAGACATAACGATCATCGAGATAAAAAATCTGACCAATGCTGCCGCGGATTTTTTCTATGCCGGTGGTGGCGTCAATCAGGCGACTGGTGAAGCCGATGGTGAACTGCTCGGCGTCGCCGACGCGGTCGTCGCCAGAAAAGCGGTCGTCTCGAAACAGCTGCTGGTAGCTGAAGGTCAGGTCGGAGGTGTCAAAGTTCGGGTGCGCCGACTGCTCTTCAAACCTGGAGTTGAGATAGTAAAGCCTTGGTTCAAAGGTCTGCACAAAATTCTTCAAATACGTGGTGTCGCGCTCGAACATCAGGCCCATATCAACTGCGGCGACCGGTACTGTGATGGACGGCGCATCATCGCCGCCGGGTTTTACGGCGCGATCAAGGTCATAGCGCAGGTGTTTTAGCATAATGGTAGGACGCACGTAACCCCAAAGCCACTGCTGGTTGAGGGCGAGCGCGTAGTCAGCGCGTGTTCGATTGCCGGTAATTTCGCTGCGATCTGTGTGGTCAAACACGGTGTATTGGTGTTCGAGACTCAATTCCAGGTCAAGACCCCAGGGCGAGAAGCGATAATTGCCATTAGCATCCACTCTGGGGAGCTGCTGATACTGGTGTCGAGTGTTGTTAATGATGGTTTGATATTCGACGGCCCTGGCACCAAACCACCAGTTATTTACATAGTAGCCAGCACCGGCTAACTGGAGAAGGTGGGTTTCGCTGCTAGCTTGCAAGGTCGTGTTGCCGAGATCGCGGAAATAATCCTCATCACTCACCTTGGTGTAATCTACTACCGTATTCCACGCCTGGCCCATACCGCCGGTGTGATCGAGATTCAGCAACCAGCGGTCTTCGCCAACGAGGGATCTACTGCCGGGGTACACTTCGTCGTCGTCATTACCGCCATCGTCGTCCGGCAGATAGGCGCCTCCGAACACGGATTCCGTTACGCGCGATAAGTGTCGCAGCTCAAGCTCCAGCATTTCGCCGCGTTCCGTGACAAAGCGCGGGGTCACTGTGGCATCGTAGTTTGGCGCGAGATTAAGGTAAACAGGCTGCGCATAGTCGAGGCCATTTTCCTTGCCAACATTCAGTTGTGGGAATAACAGCCCGGTTACCCGTCGCCCATCGACCGGGTAACGCAGCCACGGTGTGTAGAATATGGGGATGTCCTTGACTTCAACGCGCACGTGGCGGGCCGTGGCCATGCCGGTATCCGGGTTGATATCGATATGCGGTGCGACCAGGCGCCAGGTGTTGTTGCCGGGCTCGCAAGTCGTATAAGTAGCATTGTCGATATAGATGCGGTCATCGACATCTCGAGTCAGCAGGTCCGCAGTGCCACGGATGGCCGATTTATGCATCACGTAGGTGGCGTTTTCCACCTCAATTTCCTGGGTGTCGAGATTTACCAGGGCTCGATCACCTTTCATGAGTAAACCGGGCTCACGAAACTGGATGTCTCCGTCAAGCTCCACAGTCCGGGCGTTCTGGTCGATGACTGCCACATCCGCGCGCACCTGCCGGTACCCCTGGGAAACCTGCACATCACCAGTCAAGGTCGCGACATTGTCCTGAGCTTCTGTGGTCGTCGCGCTCGCTCGTAAGGCCGAGTGCTCGGGGTCCAGTTCGGCATCAGGATATTCTCTCGGCGGTTCGACGTAAGCGCCGCAACAACCGGCGCCGATGGTAGCGCGTTGCTCTGCGTTCAACGCCTTGTCGTCAACCCAGTCCAGATTTCGTACCATTTTGACGCGGGGTTCGTCGGCGGGGGCCGCTGACGCTGTGCGGGCCGGGATACGTTGGGGCGGTTTACTGAACGTTGGTCCTGGGGCGGACACCTCCGAGCAATCCCAGTCACCATCCTGGCCAGCTTTGCAGAACCACTCATTGTGAGTATCTGGGGGAGCTGGTGCGTCAACTTCTGGCGCGGCAAGCGTAGCCATTGGGCCCAACAACAAGGCAACACAAAAAACCGTCAAATTACCTACAACTGATTGAATACAAGACAGATTACGGTTTGTGTTTAATGGCATTTTTGTTGTCCGATAAAAAGTTGGCGCCAAGCGCTGCCTGCCCTGAATCCCCAGCGCGACATTCTACCTGAACTTGAGCAGCGAGGGAGGATTCGTCGCTGGGATTCAGTTAAAATGCCGATAAGTCCTGGTATAACCACCAGGGCCTAAAACTGGTGTTTGGCATTTCGGTTTCATTCTGCGGCCCGATTACAAGCTTTGAAAATTCAAGGTTAGAAATTTTTAATATGCTAGATCGCGATTTATTACAGGCGTGGGTGAGTAATTACCTGCCGGCCACATTGCAGGCGGATCTAGTAGAGTTGGAGCCGGTCTCTGGTGATGCCGGCTTTCGCGAGTATTCTCGGATCAATTGTGTGCCGCCGATGGTGGTGGCCTATGCGCCCCCACAATACGAAAACAATGAAGGTTTTGTGCGCATCGGACTGGCGCTAGCTCGTTTCAACGTGCACGTGCCTAGAGTTTATGCGGTTGACTATGAGCACGGCTACCTGTTGCAGGAGGATTTGGGCAAACAGCTATACTTGCAGTCGTTACGGCAGGCCACGAGCGAAGCACAAGTCGCCGATTTATACGATCTTGCCGAAGCGGCTTTGCTGAACATTCAGAAAACATCGGCCGACGAAGGTGTTTTTCCACTTTTCAGTGCAGAGCGATTGAGGGGGGAAATGGCGCTGTTTCCCCGCTGGTTTGTTAGTGAGTTGCTTGGCGCTTCACTATCTGGCCGTGAACGAGCAATGCTGAATAGCCTTTTTGATACCCTGGCGGCTAAGGCCCTTGAACAACCACAGGTAGTCGTGCACAGGGATTTCCACAGTCGCAATCTGTTGGTGCTGCCCGACGAGCAGGTTGGTGTGATCGATTTTCAGGATGCGGTAGTCGGTCCTTTTACCTATGATCTGGTGTCGTTGTTACGGGATTGTTATATCCGCTGGCCAGAATCGATGGTGAAACGGCGGGTTGAGAGTTTCCTGGTTAAGGCGCGTGCCGCCGGGTTGGTGGCGGAGGGAATCGATGAACAACAATATCGACAATGGTTTGATTTGATGGGACTACAGCGTCACATTAAAGTGCTGGGCATTTTTGCGCGGCTCTGGTTGCGCGATGGTAAGTCGACGTATCTCGACAATCTGCCGTTGGTCATTCGTTATACCCTCGAAGTGGCGCAGCGATACCCGCAAACCCGCGTTTTTTTTGAATGGTTTGAAGCCAGGCTTGGCGAGCCGCTGATGCAGCAAAGTTGGTATCGTGACTGGCGAACGGCAACTGACGAATGAAAGCCATGATCCTCGCGGCAGGCTATGGCAAGCGCTTGCGGCCACTCACTGCGCAGACGCCCAAACCGCTGTTGCCGGTTTATGGTAAACCGCTTATCTGTCACCACATCGAGCGTCTCGCAGCCGCAGGCATTAATGACCTGGTGATCAATAATTCGTGGTTAGGCGAGCAACTCGAAGCTGCGCTAGGTGAGGGGCAGCAATATGGTGTGCGTATTACCTGGTCGCGGGAGGCGTCCCCGCTGGAGACTGGCGGTGGCATCAAGCGGGCTCTGCCGCTACTCGGCAGAGAGGTTTTCATGCTGGTGAACGGTGACGTTTGGACGGACTATGAGTTTGCGCGCCTGGGGCGGCACGATCTCGGGGATGATCTGGCCCATTTGGTGCTGGTGCCAAACCCTGGTTTTCATCAACAGGGAGATTTCAGACTCAATAAACACGGTATGGTCTGCGTAAAGGAGACCGGCCAGATATCCTTGACCTACAGCGGTATTGCGTTGATTAATCCCCAGCTATTTGATGTGTTTGCTGTTGATGGAAGTCAGTTCCCCCTGCGCGACGTGCTTCTACCGGCCATTATGGCCGACAAGGTCAGCGGTGAACTTTACCAGGGTGACTGGTCGGATGTCGGCACTGTCGAACGACTGACGGAGTTAAATGATCGCGGTGACGATGCGTGCCGCAGTGGCGATATGGCGTGGTGAAAATTGGCTGTGAAGCCTAAAAACTCTCTGTCCAGAAGCCATATAAGGCTACAATGGCGCGTTTTTTTAACCCCATCGGTCTTCGCCCGAAGGAATCTGTTGATTGTAGTGAATCAGAGGCATATATGTTCGTGTCATTAAAGGCTTTATCTCCAGACCCCATCCTTGGCCTGATCGCTGATTTTGTTAAGGATGGCAACCCGAACAAGGTTGACCTCGGTGTTGGCGTTTATAAAGATGAAGCTGGTGCCACGCCGATCATGGCTGCGGTGAAAAAGGCCGAGGCGATCTGCTATGAGGCTGAGCAAACCAAGTCCTACATCGGGCCGGCCGGGGTGCCGGAGTTCAACGAGACGATTCGTGACCTGATGCTGGGTGCCGATCACCCGGCATTGCGTGATCAGAGGGTGACAACCGTGCTAACGCCCGGTGGCTGTGGAGCGCTTCGCGTTGGCGCTGAACTGCTGAAACGCTGTGGGGGTGATGTCACCATCTGGGTGAGTGATCCGACCTGGGCGAATCATGTGCCGTTACTGGGTAACGCTGGGCTTAAACTGGCGCAGTACCCCTATTATGATCGAGCAAATAACAGGCTGCGCTTTGACGAAATGATGACTACCTTGGGTAGCGTTCCGGCCGGTGACGTCGTGCTGCTGCATGGTTGTTGCCACAATCCCTGCGGCGCAGACCTGACCGAGGAGCAATGGCAGGCGATCACCTCGTTGGCTGAGAAAAACGGCTTTTTACCTTTCATCGATCTGGCGTATCAGGGTTTTGGGCGTGGTATCGATGAGGATGCCTATGGTCCGCGATTGATGGCCGAGAAGCTCCCCGAGTTAATCCTTGCCAGCTCCTGCTCCAAAAACTTCGGGCTGTATCGGGAGCGCGTTGGCAGTCTCTCCGTGGTGGGTGCGAAAGCTGCCGATGCGCAGGCGTCGCTGACCCACATCAATAATATAGTCAGAGGTAACTATTCCATGCCGCCTTCTCATGGCGGGGCGATAGTTGGCGCAATTTTGCAGGATGATGCTCTACGCCAGAGCTGGACGAATGAGTTAGCCGCCATGCGTGGTCGTCTCAGTAGCTTGCGCACGTTGCTTGTGGATAAGCTGAAAGAGGCTGGAGCTGCCCGGGATTTTTCTTTTATCGATGAGCAGTACGGTATGTTTTCGTTTCTCGGTCTGAGCCCTGAACAGGTGGGCCAACTGCGCGCGGAATACAGTATTTATATGGTCGATTCCAGCCGCATAAATATTGCCGGCGTCAGTCATGGTAATGTCGATTATGTGGCTGCTGCGATTGCAAAAACTATTGCTGATTAGTCTTGCTGGTGTGTCTTCCGGTCGCGGGAAGAGCAGGCCCGCACCTGGATAAATGCAGCTGAACTGGTAATGTGGGAAATTAAAAAAGGGGCGCCAGGCCCCTTTTTTAATTTAATGGACAGGTTTTCAAGATAAAATTATTTCGCGGCCACCGTGATACCGCCGTGACTTTTACGCAGTTCCGTCTTCAGAATTTTGCCAGCTCCCGACTTGGGTAATTCGGTGAGGAAATACACAGCCTTGGGTACCTTGAAGCGAGCCATTCTTTCGTTGCAGAACTCGATAAGCTCATTTTCCGTCAGTGCGGCGCCCTGTTTGATGACAACACACGCTGCGGGAACCTCCTGCCATTTTTCATGAGGTATGCCAATAACAGCGACTTCGGCAATGGCTTCATGCTGGTACATGGTTTGCTCAAGTTCGGCGGGATAGACATTTTCACCCCCGCTAATAATCATGTCCTTTTTACGATCAACGATATAGAGGAAACCCTCTTCATCCAGATAGCCCAGGTCACCGGAATGATACCAGCCGCCGCGTAATGCCTCGGCGGTTGCTTCTGGTTTGTTCCAGTAGCCTTTCAGCATATTGGGACCGCGGCAGATCACTTCGCCCACCTCATTGGCACCAACGTCGTTACCGTCATCGTCAATGGTGCGCACATCTACAAAGAAGGCCGGATAGCCGACAGAGCCGTTTTTTCGCTCACAGTCCCACTTGTCGAGAATGGTTACCAGCGGGGCCATTTCGGTCATGCCGAAGCCTTCGTAGATATCGAGGCCGCGATCCTTGAAGTAGGCGAGGATTTTGAGCGGCGTTGGGGCGGCGCCTGTCATCAGGAACTCAATGGAGCTCAGGTCAAAATCTTTCTTGTCGAGTTCTTCGACAATCATTTGCCACATTGATGGGACACAAAACAGGCCCGTAATACGCTCTCGAGCCGTCGCTTCGAGCACTTTGACCGCGTCAAATTCAGGTAGCGTCACCACCGTACCGCCCTGAAATAGGGTCGGCAGTACGATGACACTGGTGCCGCCGATATGAAACATGGGGGCAACGCCGAGGGCAACCGTGCCTGCATGGATAGGCAGGCGCTGCGTCGTGTGGTAGACGTTGGCGGCGTGGGCGGCGTGGGTCAGCATGGCACCCTTAGGTCTGCCGGTTGTGCCCGAGGTGTACATCAACAGTGCCACATCATCGGCATCGACGCTGGCATTGATTTCTTTGTCGTCACCGCTGGCGATAAAGGCCTCGTAATCGGCATCGTCGTCACAGGCCCGAGCATTGCCGCAGTACACGCTGGTGTCAAAAGAAACCAGTTCCTGCACGCCCTCAGCCAGGTGCCTGAACTCGTCGTGGAAGAATATGGTGCGTGTGCCGGAATCCCTAACGATGTATTCAATTTCAGGCACGGTCAGGCGAAAATTAATAGGCAAAAAGATGGCGCCTAATTTGGCGACGGCAAATATTAGCTCCAGTTGTTCGTGCCCATTCATGAGTAACGAACAGACCCTGTCACCCGGGCGAATTCCGCTGTTGCGCAGCGCATCGGCGAGGCGATTACAGCGGCGGTTCATTTCTTTATAGGTAAATCGTTTGTGACGATTGACGACTGCAAGCCGGTTGCCAGATATCAGTTCCCGTTTGGTGAGCCAGTATCCCAGACCCTGATCCATAATGACCTCTCTTCTTCTCTACGTTATAGCGTGTATGTTATAGAACGTCGATAGTTGATATGTCGACGATTTTGTGTCGGCGGAGTTTATTAAATGGCAGGCTAGCGTAGCAAGTCCTTTTTTCCGTTACAACTATGTCAGGGGCCTGTCGGTTTGCCGAACATCTTCACGCCAGGTGATTATGTGCGCCGGAACTTATTGAAACTTCTATATAATGTGTGGCCTCAATGGGCGAGGTGGGGTGCTAAGTGTACGGGAATTTGATGGTGTGGCGGGTTATCCTCGTGTGTGCACTTTTGATGGTTATTTATCTTTCTCTGCGGCCAATGTCCGGTGCCGAGTTGTTTGTCAGCGCCGACAAGGTGTTTCATGCTCTGACCTACGCCATTCTTTATATCATGGTCTGGCTGGCATTTCCCGGCCCAGCGTTGAGCTGGAGAATTCATCTGAGCCTGCTAGCTTTTGGTGGCTTGCTGGAAGTGCTGCAGGGGTTCACCGGGTATCGGTCAATGGACGGCGCGGATATTCTGGCTAACGCGACCGGCACGGGTCTGGGAAGTTTGCTCCTGTCATTGAGTAAAGGCTATCTGCCAGAGTGGCTAATATCACCCAGCGCCGGAGCGAGCCGATGACTATGAACCTTGACTGGGATAACACATTGGCAGCTATCTGGCGACCAAACCGCGCTACGCTGCGGGCAGTAAAACGCATGGACCCCATTTGCTTTGATGACCTGCTCGGCATTGATCGGCAGAAAGGTGAATTTAGAGAAAATCTTGAATTGTTTTTAGGCGGTGCCAAAGGCAACAATACCTTGCTGTGGGGTAGCCGTGGCACTGGTAAATCATCGTTGGTAAAAGCCGCGCTGAACCATTACGCCGGGAAAGGCCTGCGAGTCGTCGAAATAGATAAGGACGACCTGGGTGACCTGATTGAAATCGTCGATGAACTGCGGGAGTTGCCACAGCGATTTTTAATTTTTTGTGATGACCTGTCTTTCGATGAAGGCGAGACTACATACAAACATCTGAAAAGCGTGCTTGAAGGTTCCATTGAGTCGCCCCCTGAAAACGTGCTGGTTTGCGCGACTTCAAACCGCCGCCACCTGATTACTGAACAGCTGACCGACAACGACGGTGTGCAGATCGTCGAAGGTGAGCTGCACTACCGCGACCGCGTAGAAGAAAAACTCTCGCTGGCTGATCGTTTCGGGCTCTGGTTATCATTTTATCCAAACTCCACAGAGCAGTATCTGGCCATCGTCGACGATTTATTTGCCGACTTTATTGGCGATAAAACGCACCTGTACCTTGCGGCCAGGCAGTTTGCCATGACCAGAGCGTCAAAGAGCGGGCGCACCGCCAGGCAGTTCTATGTCCAGTACCACCGGAGTTTCCGCAGCGATAGATGACGTCGATGCCGCTATAGTTACAGGGGCGGCTTAATACGGTCGTGACCTAGTAAAGCTTTTGTTGATCCTCGGGCCTGGTCTTAAAGCGCTTATGCAACCAGAAATAATCCTCGGGGTGTTTGCGGATTTCTCTTTCCAACCAGTCGCTCCACAACTGGGTGTCGGCCAGATCGTCACCAGAAGGGTAGTTGTCGAGCACGGGGTCTATTTGCAGAACGTAATGTCCATTTGGTTCTCGATAGCTGTACACCAGCAGGACGCAAGCATCTGCCGATTTGGCGTATTGGGGGATGGCGGTGATGGTCGCGGTGTTGATGCCAAAATGTTGAATAAAGACGCTGCGTTTTGGACCAAAGTCCTGATCGGGTACGATCAGAACAACGCCCTGATTCGCCAGTTGTTTGAGCATGTAAGGAATTTCTTTGCGGTGAATCGTCTCGATCGGGTATTTGCTGGCGGCGCGCTGGTATAGCTGTTTTTCCAGTACCGGGTTGTCCATACGCCGGTACACTGCGGAATAGGGGGTGATCGCAGATAGTTTGGCGAAAGCCAGCAGAAAACTGGTGGCATGGCAGGAAACCAGTATTACTGGTTTGTTCATGGCCAGGGCGTCGTGCAAGTGTTGTTCGCCGGACACGTGGCCTCTGTTTAAGACCGAAGTTTTCGAGCCCCAGACCATCGCTAGCAAATCGAAAAACATAAAAATGGTTGAGTACAGATTTTTAGTTATCAGCTCCTCGCGCGCCTGCGTGGGAAGCTCCGGAAAACACAGGTCAATATTGCGCCGAATGGTTTTAACCCGCGATGACCCCGTTGCCATGGCCAGTCGGCTCAGCCAGCGTGAAATGGTGTGTTGAGCGCGGTACGGTAGTTTGGCCAATGCCCATGTCAGGCCAACAGCCAGCCACGACAGCCAAAAACGTGGTGAGAAGTGACCCAGGCGGTCAGTTTTATTTCTGTCTTTTCGCTTGCCCAATATATTGATTCCAGCTTAACGGAGAAGAAAGGCGTCTGTGTTTTATATCTGTAGTTAGCATCTGGTTTGTAGTTGACCTCTAACGAGGTATCGGCGCGCAGTTTCCCGGGCGGTTGATTTGTTGGCGCTTTGATAAGCAGAACATTGCTAATTCTGCTTATCAGTAATGCCGAGTATTTTGAATTCAGAATATCTGCAGTTCAGAAAGTTGCCTGCTCGCGTAAGCCCAGACGCAAATTCTGCGGGTGGACAGGGTTGGCACCGCTCATACCTAAGACCATCGTTGTTAGTTCCTGCCAGGGTGGCGCCTGACTCATGCCTTTAATGGCTCGATCGACCCCCGCGGCCTGTCGTAGTAGCATTGCCAGTTGCGCGGGTTTCAAGCGTTGTAACGCTTTACGCAACAGCGGCTTTTGTTTGTCCCACACCCCAAGATTCTTAAACACCCAGTCGGTATGTGCCCCGTTTGCGATCTGTTCGCTAGCTTTTGCCATGATACGCAGTTCTCGGGCCAGCGCCCACAGGACAACACTGGGCTCTGTGCCTTCGTTACATAAGCCGCGCAGGGTGCGCGCCGCCGCTACGCTATCCCCTGCAAGTATGCGGTCGACCAGATCAAAAATGCTATAGCGGGCGCTGTCGGCAACAACAGTGGACATGGTCGTTGCGTCAATGACGCCGTCCTCTGCCAGGAGCTTAAGTTTTTCGATTTCCTGGCGGGCGGCCAGTAAGTTGCCCTCAACTCGGTCAGCGAGGATGTCAATAGCCTGCTTGTTGGCTTTGACGCCAGCCAGTTGCAGGCGTTTGCTTATCCAAGCGGGCATTTGTGCCACGGTGACTGGCCAGACCTGAATAGTCGCGCCATGATTGTCCAGGGTGCGAAACCATTTGCTGTTAGTCGCATTGCGATCCAGCTTGGGAAAGATAATCAATAACAGGTTATCGGCGTTAATACTCTGGCAGTAGGTCTCGAAAAATTTGCCGCCCTCTTTGCCGGGTTTGCCCGAGGGAATACGCAATTCGAGAATTTTCCGGTCAGCGAAAAGCGACAGGCTGTTGGCTTCGTTGAGAACCTGGTGCCAGTCGAAATGCTGGTTGACATCAAACAGCTCCCGGTCGCCAAACCCATTGCTACGAGCAGCACTGCGAATGGCATCACTGGCTTCCTGAATCAGCAGCGGTTCGTCGCCACTGACCACGTAAATCGGTGCCAGGCCCTCGTTCAGGTGTTGCTGCAGTTGCTCAGCTTGCAGGCGCATTGGCGGATGCTGGTTTCTTCAACAGGCGTAGGCGATTGTAGATTTGCCGCGCCAGGTCTTCCTGCATTTCCCGCTTCAGTAAGCGGGCCTCATCGTCGGCAGCGAGAACATTGCTTTCGTCGTATTCGAATATGCGCTCCGCCACCACTTTGGTTCGAGGAATAACCGGCGCACCCTGGCGATCAAGGACTACGAATTCGACCCTTTCAGTTAATGAGCGCTCCGAAACTCGAGCGCTCGCGCTGACCGTTGCGGTGCGTCGTTCCGAGTCCTGGTTCATGAGGACCAGGCTATAGGTGGCTCCGGTCGCGCTTTCGACCAGTTCCACGCCACTCGCCTCAAATTGTCGGGTCAGTTGCCGGACCAGATCGCCGCGTAGATCGGAGGCGCTGATATGCAGGCGATCAAAAGCCACGGTATGGCCCTCAGCGCCGCGCAGGTGCCAGCCGCAGGCGCTGCTCAGAACCAGTAACAAGGCTACCAAACAAATGGGAACGGCGTTTTTGTGCATGGGAATATCCTGTAGTTTAAGCAGCCTTTGCCGGGGGGTAGGGGGGGTCAGTTAGCAACGATATTAACCAGCTTGTTGGGTATCACTATCACTTTACGGATGCTCTTGCCTGCGGTAAAGCGTTGTACGTTACTGTCGTTGATGGCCGCCTGTTCAACGGCTTCGCGCGCAGCATCAATGGCCAGGTCAATCTGGCTGCGCACTTTGCCGTTGACCTGTACCACCATGGTGATGCTGCTGCGGATCAGCGCATTCTCATCAATTGCTGGCCACTGTGCGTCGATGACGGCTTCGCTATGGCCGAGGGCGGCCCAGGCGGCGTGACACAAATGGGGTGTAATAGGTGCCAGCAGTAACACGGCAGCTTCCAGTGCTTCTTGGACAACCGCATCTGCCTGAGCGGACTTTTTGTCCAGGCCGTTCAATTCGTTGAGCAGTTCCATTACCGCCGCAACGGCCGTATTAAAGGTCTGGCGCCGACCATAGTCGTCACTGACTTTGGCGATGGTGCTATGGGTTTTACGGCGGACATCACTTTCCGCAGAGCTCAGGTTGTCGATATCCAATGGTTTTGTCGTGCCTGTAGCGCTGGCGGTGACGTGCTGGTGCAGGGTTTTCCATAAGCGCCGGAGGAAGCGCGATGCACCGGCGACGCCTTCATCGGACCATTCCAGAGATTGTTCAGGGGGTGCTGCAAACATGGTAAACAGGCGCACCGTATCCGCGCCGTATTGATCGATCAGGGTTTGTGGATCAACTGTGTTGCCTTTTGACTTGGACATTTTACTGCCGTCTTTCAGCACCATGCCCTGACAAAGCAACCTGGTGAAAGGTTCGTCTGAGTTGACGAGGTTTTCATCACGCATCAGTTTGTGAAAGAAGCGCGCATACAGCAGATGCAGGATCGCGTGTTCTATCCCGCCAACATATTGATCAACCGGCAGCCAGTAGTTTGCCCGGTCAGCGTCAAGCATGGCGTCCGCGCTGTCGGGACAGGTGAAGCGGGCGTAGTACCAGGACGACTCCATGAAAGTATCGAAAGTATCAGTCTCTCGCTCCAGGGGACGGCCATCAAGGTCGATATTTTTCCAGTGGCTATCAGCCTTGAGCGGCGAATGTATGCCGTCCATGGTGACCTCTTCCGGCAGCAGTACGGGCAGTTTGTTGGCAGGCACGGGTATTTCTACGCCGTCTGGCCCGTACATCATGGGGATGGGCGCGCCCCAGTAGCGTTGTCGAGACACTCCCCAGTCGCGCAGGCGATAGTTGATGGTGATCCGCCCTTTGCTCTGCTCTGCTAAGGCGGCGGCGATGGCGTCAAAAGCGGTGTCAAACAGGAGTCCGTCAAACGGCCCGGAGTTGATCAGCAGGCCTTTAGTGGTAAAGGCCTGCTTTTCTATATCGCAGGGTGCGTCGTCAGTCGGCGTAATGACCTGCTTAATGGGAAGCTGGTATTGCTGAGCAAAATCCCAGTCGCGTTGGTCATGGGCAGGCACCGCCATCACCGCGCCGGAACCGTAATCCATCAGCACATAATTGGCGACCCATATTGGCACCACTGCACCGGAAATGGGGTGGATGGCAGTAATGCCGGTATCCATGCCTTTTTTGTCCATCGTCGCCATGTCGGCTTCCGCGACCGATTGTTGCTTGCAGGTGGCAATAAATTCGGCCAGCACAGCATTGGATGCGGCGAGTGCCAGGGTAATGGGGTGTTCGGCTGCCAGACTCAGGTAGGTGACACCCATCAGGGTGTCTGGTCGGGTGGTGTAGACCTCGAAGTGATCATAGCCGGCGACGGGCCTGGTCAGACTAAAACTCATGGTCACCCCGCGGCTGCGACCGATCCAGTTGCGCTGCATGGTGCGCACCTGGTCGGGCCACTCCTCGAGTTTGTCCAGGTCGTTAAGCAGTTCCTCGGCGTAGTCGGTGATACGAATAAACCACTGGGGGATTTCCTTGCGCTCTACCTGGGTGTCGCAACGCCAGCAGCGGCCGTCGATGACCTGCTCGTTGGCCAGCACGGTCTGGTCGGTGGGACACCAGTTAACCGCACTGGTTTTTTTGTAAGCAAGGCCCTTTTCGTAGAGCCGGGTAAAAAACCATTGCTCCCAGCGGTAATAATCCGGTTTACAAGTAGCCAGTTCGCGATCCCAGTCGTAGGCAAAACCCAGCACATTTAATTGTTCCTTCATGTACTGGATGTTCTGGTAGGTCCACTTAGCTGGCGCGGTATTGTTTTTGATGGCGGCATTCTCTGCCGGCAGGCCGAAGGCATCCCAGCCCATCGGTTGCAGGACATTTTTGCCCAGCATGCGCTGATAGCGACTAATGACGTCGGCAATGGTGTAGTTGCGCACGTGGCCCATGTGTAACTGACCGCTCGGATAGGGAAACATGGCCAGACAATAATACTTGGGCCGATCCCGATCCTCGCGGACCCTGAAACAATGATTTTCTCGCCAGTACTGCTGGACTGTTTGTTCGATGGTTTTCGGGTGATATTGCTCTTGCATAGGCTCGGTCTTGGAAAAGTTCTCGTCTGGAAAATGGTCGGGATAACTTTCTCCCGGGCCATTAAGCGCAAGGGCGAAATTATAGGGGAAAGCCGCAGTTACACCTAGCGCTGTGGGGTTGGTTACATAAGGGTTTCGGCGATGAGGCGTCGGGACAAGGCGAGCGCCAGCAAAAAACCGACCAGGCAAACCACGATTAGAGGAAGGGGTCCTGTGCGGCTATAAGGGGTTGCGCCGCCGCGCGGCATCACCTCACCCCGGAGGATGTCGGGCCGGAAGCGGGGTAGCTGGTTCAGGACGTTGCCACGCTCGTCGATAATGGCCGTGATGCCATCGTTAGTGACGCGTATCAGTGGCTTGCCGGTTTCCAGGGCGCGTGCGCGGGCAATCTGCAGGTGCTGATGAGGCCCCAGAGAATCGCCAAACCAGGTGTCGTTGCTGACGGTTAACAGCAGATTGGCCTGCCGGGCATCGGCGGCCATCTGGTCGGAGTAGGCGATCTCGTAACAAACCGCCGTGGCTACCCCGAACGTTGCGCCGTCGAAAGGACCGACCTCTATCAGCGCCTGTTGGTCTGCGCCTGCACTAAATGACGACATGGGCAAATCAAAAAAGGCAATCAAGCCCCTTAACCAATACTCGAACGGAAGGTATTCACCAAAAGGCACCAGGCGTCGTTTTTGATAACTTCCAGCGGCGAGGCCGAGGCCGATGACACCATTAAAGTAGTTGCCGGTGTTCGACTGCATCGGAATGCCGGTGATAACTGCTGTTTGCTGGTAAGTCGCGGCGCCGTCGAGCTCCGTTAGAAAGTCGTCGACGCTGTTTTTCAATGCAGGAATTCCCGATTCAGGAAAAATCACCAGGTCGTGGTTACGCAATGTCAGGGTTTTTTCGCGGATATCGGCGAGGATGACGGGCAGGGCATCTTCGTGCCACTTGGTTAGGACCGCTTGATTTGGTTGCACCAGAGCCACAGTTAATGGGGTGCTGCTGGCCGGGATCGTCCAGCTGAGCTTTTGCAGTTGGCCGCCGCCCCACCAGGTTGCGGCTAGCAGGATGACCGCTATCGCCGTAATACGAGGTGGGTCGGCACGCAGCAGCGCGCGTCCGATCACCGCTCCACTGCAAGCGACCAGTCCACTGAGCCCGAGCACACCTGTCAGTGGTGCCCAGCCCGCCAGGCCCGTGTCGATAAACCCATAGCCCAAAAAGAGCCAGGGAAAACCTGTTAAAAACCATCCGCGGAACCACTCGCTCAGCACCCACAATGTTGCGAAAGCGAACAATCCAAGGCCATTATGATCGCGCTTCAGGTAGCCATACAGGCTTAGCGGAATGGCAAAAACCAGCCCCAGAGCGATGGCAAAACCGGCCGTGAGCAGAGTTGCCAGTAACATCGAGGCCTGGCCATATTGATGGATGCTGACGTAGACCCAGGAGGCACCCGTGGCGTACAGGCCGGTGCCGAAAAACAGGCAGGTGATAAAAGTTTGGCGCGGTTTGGTGTCATGCATGAGTGCGCTGAGCACAGCGCAACTGATGAGCGCCATTGGCCACCATGACCAGGGCGCGAACGTCAGTGGCAGCAGTGCACCACTGAGCAGTGCGGCGGCACATCGCGGCGCGGTTAATTTAATCGGCACGAAGTTTTGTTATCAGTCGGGATAGTCGACAATGAATTGCATTTCCAGTAAGTGTATTTGCCTGGCGTCGGCTTCGAGCACCTGGAAGCGGTAGCTGTCGAGGGTGGTGATTTCACCGGTTTTCGGCAGGTGGCCAAAAGCCTTGGTGACGATACCCCCGATGGTATCGAATTCGTCTTCACTAAGACCGGTGCCAAAATATTCGTTGAAGTCCTCGATCGGGGTGAGTGCGGCAAGGAGGTAACTGCCGTCTTGCTGGCGACGAATGAACTTAGGTTCATCATGGTCGGTTTCATCCTCGATATTACCAACAATTTCCTCGAGGATGTCCTCAATAGTAACCAGGCCCGCAACGCTGGCGTATTCATCCATCACAATGGCCATGTGGTAACGCTGTTCGCGAAACTCTCGAAGCAGCACGTTGAGGCGCTTGCTTTCCGGGATAATTGTCGCCGGGCGGATGACCTGATCGATACTGAAATCCTGATACCCGTTCAGCGCCAGTGGTAATAAATCCTTGGCGAGGAGGATGCCTTTGATGTCGTCCACGGACTCGCCGACCACCGGAAACCGGGAGTGGTTGGATTCAATAACCATGGCCAGTATCTGCTCAATGTCTGCACCGCGTTGAACAACCGTCATCCGTGAACGCGGAATCATGATTTCCCGGACCTGTTGATCAGCAACGTTGAGGGCGCCCTCCATGATCTGGAGCGCTTCATTGTCGAGAATTTTATGAGTATGCGCGTAGCGCAGTAGCTCTGCTATATCTTCCCTGCTTGCCGGTTTAGAGGAAAAAGTTTGGCTAAGCCTGGCAAGCCAGGATTGACCTGGGCCGTTGTCGCTGTCGTTATTCACGGGTATTAATTCTCGCGGATGTCGCCTGTTGCCCTGTTTTACAAGGAGATTCACAGGGAGGTTCATAGGGTGGAGGGAAGTCCAGATGGGTTAAAATTTCTGTCTCAATGGTTTCCATGATCTGTGCCTCCTCATCTGTTGTGTGATCATAACCGAGAAGGTGCAGGGTGCCATGCACGACTAAGTGGGCCCAGTGGGCGTCCGGATGTTTGCCCTGTGCCAGGGCTTCCTGTAATACCAGGGGCGCACAAATGACCAGATCACCGAGCAGTGGCAGCGGAATAAAATCGGGCAGGTCGGCGGCGAACGACAATACGTTGGTTGGTCCTTGCCTGCCCCGATAGCGTTCATTTAGTGCGGCGCTTTCAGCGGCGTCAACTATACGGATACCGAGCTCAGTATTTTCTCTGTGATTCGTCAGCGCGGCCTCGACCCAGCGCTGAATCGAGTCGGGCTCCGGAGCCTCATCCCCGGAGCAATTCTCAATGGTAATATTGGCGTTCATTAGTCGGCGTTGGCCTTTTCAAAGGTTGCATAGGCCTCGACCACCTTTTGTACCAATGGGTGGCGAACGACGTCTTTGGATTCGAAGTGGGTGAATGAAATACCGGGTACACCGTCCAGTACCACGGTACCATGCACTAAACCTGAGAGTGTGCCCCGGGGTAGATCTATCTGGGTTGTATCCCCCGTGATCACGGCGGTGGAGCCAAAACCGATGCGAGTGAGAAACATTTTCATCTGTTCGCGGGTTGTATTCTGACTCTCGTCAAGGATGATAAACGCGTTGCTCAGTGTACGGCCGCGCATGTAGGCCAGCGGAGCGATTTCAATGACGTTTCGTTCAATCAGTTTGCCAACAGTTTCTACGCCAATCATTTCGTAAAGTGCGTCATAGAGTGGGCGCAGGTAAGGGTCGACTTTTTGAGACAGGTCGCCGGGCAGAAAGCCGAGTTTTTCGCCGGCTTCAACCGCTGGTCTGACCAGGATGATTCTTTCCACCTCGTGCCGGAGAAGTGCTTCTACAGCGCAGGCAACCGCAAGATACGTTTTACCAGTGCCCGCGGGCCCGAGGCCAAAGTTAATGTCACTGGTTTGGATGGCGCGCACGTAGTGCTGCTGGTTTTTACCCCGCGGCGTCACATTGCCCTTTTTAGTGCGAATAATCGAGAAATTTCTGACATTGTCAGCGCCGTGGTCGGAGGCCTGTTGTTCCATATGAAATTCCATGTCCGATTGTTGTAGAAATAAATGTACGTCCTGCGGGCTTAGGGTGCAGGACTCACGGATCTCGCTGTACAGGTGGGTAAGTAAATTGGCCGTTGCCCGTGCGTGCGCGGGATCGCCGTACAACGCAAACACATTGCCGCGATTTCTAATCTCGACATTGAGACGTTGCTCAATCTGGTGCAGGTGTTCGTCAAACTGCCCGCAAAGTTGCGCGAGTCGACGAGTGTCGTTGGGTTCCAGGGTAACCGTGTAAGCCGCGGGGATCGTGTTCAAATGCGTGTGTCGGTCGCTCTAGTTTGGTTGATAAGGCCAAGGATAGCGGCTTTGGTCGATGAATAAAACAATCGTCGTGGACGTTTATACGCCAGGAGGTGGGCGTCAGGTGCCGGTATCAAGTTGTCTGACCGCGTTGACAGGCGACGTTAGTGGCTTCTACGGCGACGCCGCGTAACGAATTGGGCAATGCCTCGCATATTTGCACGTCGATAAACTGGCCGATAAGGCTGCGATCTGGGCTGGCAAAATTAACCACGCGATTGTTTTCGGTGCGACCCTGCAGTTGGCCGGGATCTTTTTTCGAAATGCCGGTGACCAGCAGCCGTTCGGTGCGACCGATCATCTGCCGGCTGATGGCCATTGCCTGCTGGCTAATACGTGTTTGTAGAATGTGCAGCCGTTGTTTGTGAATGTCTGCAGGTGTTGTGTCCGCTATCTCGGCAGCGGGCGTGCCAGGGCGGGCGCTGTATATGAAGCTGAAGGAGCTGTCAAAACCGATGTCCTCTATCAGTTTCATGGTGGCGGCAAAATCTGCTTCCGTCTCTCCGGGGAAACCGACGATGAAATCGGATGACAGGCTGATATCCGGCCGCAATTTTCTCAGCCTGCGAATAATGGATTTGTATTCCAGGACTGTGTGGCCGCGCTTCATGGCCATCAAAATTCGATCTGAGCCGCTTTGTACCGGCAGGTGCAGGTGGTTAACCAGTTCCGGCACCTCGGCATACGCGTTGATCAGGGAGTCGGAAAATTCGATTGGGTGTGAGGTGGTAAAGCGAATACGGTCTATGCCATCAATTCGCGCCACATAGGTGATTAACTCAGCCAGATCAGAGATCGCCCCATCCGGGGTCAGGCCGCGAAATGCATTGACGTTCTGGCCGAGGAGGTTGACTTCCCGCACGCCCTGGGCAGCCAGGTGAGCCACTTCCGCCAGCACATCGGCGACGGGGCGACTGACTTCCTCGCCGCGAGTGTATGGCACAACGCAAAAACTGCAATATTTTGAGCAGCCCTCAATGATCGAGACGTACGCGGCAACGCCGTCTGCCTCCGGCTGTGGCAGGCGGTCAAATTTTTCGATTTCGGGAAAGCTCACGTCAACTACTGCGCTACTGCCGACACGACGTCTGGCGATCATTGCTGGTAAGCGGTGCAGTGTCTGAGGACCAAAAACCAGATCGACAAAGGGTGCGCGACGGGTAATCGCCTCACCCTCCTGGCTGGCGACACAGCCACCTACGCCGATAATGAGGTCAGGATTAATGTCTTTGAAGCGTTTCCAGCGACCCAGTTGGTGAAAGACTTTTTCCTGAGCTTTTTCGCGGATCGAACAGGTGTTGAGGAGGAGTACGTCAGCATCCGCCGGGTCGTCAGTGGTGACCATCTGATGGCTGTCGCCAAGCAAGTCGCGCATTCGCGCTGAATCGTATTCATTCATCTGGCAGCCATGAGTGACGATATGCAATTTTTTGACCTGAGGCCTGGTCATAAATGAAACACGGTGTTGCGACGGTTGGTGATTATAGTCGTTAGCTGTCACCAAACCTAGTCTGTCGCGGCTTTGGCGCGATGAGTCTGATGACAAATGTGTTATCATTGCGCACTTTTCATCTGGCTACCCTCTAAGTGACTCATGGCGAACGAACCGATCTATAAAGTGGTATTTTTCAATCAGAGCCAAGTTTACGAACTGTACGCTCGCAGCGTATTTCAAAGCGATCTATTGGGTTTTCTGGAAGTGGAAGAATTCGTTTTTGGCGAACGCAGTCAGGTGATTGTTGATCCTGCTGAAGAAAGGCTGAAAAACGAATTTGCTTCAATCAAGCGCAGCTATATTCCCATCCACTCGGTGGTGCGTATTGATGAGGTGGAAAAGGAAGGGGTGTGCAAAATCACTGAAGTAAAGGGCGGCAACGTCGTGCCGCTCTCGTTCCCGTCGATCGTGCCGGGCCCTAAGAAGTTTGAATAAAAACACCTGATATCCCTTCTCCGACAGCGATACCCCTTCTCTGGCTGCAAAGGCGGCGCAAATCGAAGCGTTTGTAAAGCGTGCCGCACGCGCAACTATTTGCCGGCTACGGGAACCAGATCACAGAATAAGTTCGCAAAATCATAACACTATGGGTTCGTTGCTGGCCTGGTTGACCGCTATATTGATGGCCATGGCGGTGCCTGGGGAGGATCGAACTGTGAAATTGATTTTGATGTCACTATTGGCGGCAGTAGTCTATGTGTTCTGGCCAACCTATGATCTGCTGGTTAGAGCGGAGGCCGCGTCAAAGCGCTACACCTTGATGGAGTCGGGCTTTTATTCGCGGGCGGGATGCGAGCAGCTTGGCCAACGTATCGATCCGCTGCGTTATCGCTGTGATAGAACTACCAGGTGGACGGCTATATTCGGCAACTACACCAGATATGATCCCGCGATAAGGGAGACTCAAAAGCGGCTCGCCGGGCAGCAGAACGACGCTGAATTGTTCGATGACCTGGCCAATCAGTAGCGGGGAGTGATTTCTCGACAATTCATTCGCGCTGATCAATCCACAGCCCACTGAGCCCTATGGCGGCCTGTAAGCTCTGAGCTTGCAGCTCGGCAGCCCGCCGGGAACGGTAACCGATGGCTCTGATTCTGTATAGTGACCGATTATCGGCAGTTATAGTCTGGATTTCCGCACGCTCTACGATACCCTGCACTTTTGCTAGCAGCTTTTCGGCAGACCTGCGATCCGAGAAGGTTCCCACATTTATAGACCAGTTGCCATACGGTTGCTGTGCGTCAGACGCGGGCGCGGTACTCAGATTTTGCCTGGGTTCGCGGTTGTAGTTTTTGGATGTGTTAACCACGGTGGCTTGCTCAAGTCTGTCCAGTCGCTGCCGAACCTCGGTATTCGCGCTGACCGATGCGACCATAGACTCGAGCTTGTTGAGCCGTTGAGCAAGTTTTTGCCGCTCAGCCTTTTCGATGTCCTGGTCCACCGTCGTTTCAAGCTTGCTAATCCGCTGAGTTAAATCTTCGATGGCAACGTCGAGGCTGCCTGAATCGGGGCCTGGTGGCATTGCTAAAGCACCCACCTTTGCTTCCAGCGCCCTAACCCGTTCAGCAGTTTCTTCATTTCGGGTATTTAGTATGTAGTCGCTAGTGGTCGAGGTTGCAGACGAGGCGAGTTTGACACTGGTCAGTTCTTCCTTTATCGCGTCCAGTTCGCCGCTCAACTGAAATACCGTGTAGCCGCCAAGGAGCATGGCGACGACCGCGAGTGCAGCTGTGCAAGCTGCGATCAGAACGCTTCTGTCTGTTGTCGGTCTGGGGGTGGCCATGGCTGCCCACGCCGGGCTTTTGTCCCCGACAAGGTCATTCAGTTCCGGGGGAGGTGTTTGCTCGGGTAAGGCGCGGGTTTCTTCAGCGGGTATTTGTTCACCATCGCCCTTGTTGTCGGCCCTGAGTTTCTTGTCCGCGTTTTGGCGAGGCGTGGACCTGATCGGCGGGTCGATGTCCCTGTTCAGCGGTCTTTCTTTTCGCCCGGGGAATGTGGCGGAGGCGCTGAAGTTGCGGTTTACCTGAGGGCGCGCGGCGGAAGACTGCAGGCTGATTCCGGGCCGATCAAGCGATTCTTCGCCGGACGATAATTCGGCATCGGGGTTGGTATCCTGATCAGAGGTCATTGCTGACTAATCCTGGTTGCTTAAGGAGGGCTTGCCAGGCCCCGTGTCGATCCGGCCATCGTGCTGACCACACCGTAAAACACCGCACAAAACCTGTAAAGGAACTTTTGTACACGCACCCTGGTGACACCCCGGTTTATCTAGCCTCAGCCGGCATTACTTGCGCTAAATGAATCGAATGCTGAAGATGAGCGAAATAGATTCTTATAGCCCGGTTAAGGGCTGTTGAGCCAAGTCTACCTGTATAGAATGCGCAACCAAGGGGCAAGGATCCAATGCGATCATTTGTAGGGCAACAATAATAATCAGCTTAAGGTCGTGGTGAAGGTGGTGTCACATATGCCTATTCCAGGCGGCGAGCGCCGATGTGGCGGACTCGGCGAGGCAGTTAGTGGCTGCCCGGGATGCCGGGTTTCCGCAAATTGACGCAATCTTTAAGCTCAAACAGGAGCTGGAAGTGGCGAGTTCTCTAGCCGATGTCGCCAGCTCCGTGCGGCAATTGATCCCCCTGATTGGGGAGATTACCCCTGCTATTGGCATTGCCGAGGTTAAGTCCCACGATGCCATCCAGACTGCACTGCAGCGGGCTGACGGTGCCCTTCGTCTGGTTATGGGTGCGGGTCGCAACGCGGTCGAAGTGGCGGCATGACCTGGTGTTTCGGTGCCGCGAATAATTAGGCGCGAGGGAATGAATTAAGCGTCAGACCCGCATATTTTGCCTTTCAATATTGGCGGTGTGTTTCTGCAAGGCGCGCAATTGCTGCGGATCCAGCCCTACAAAAAGTAGACCTGCCTTGACGGCATTGGTTTTGGGGTCGGGCTGCACATGACGAATTTCCGCATCCACCTCGAATATATCGGTTTTGGCAAATTTGATTTTGCAGCCTTGGCACCGATCACCGATATTGAGGTGAAGTTGTCGTGGCAGCTGGGTCAGCGCCCCGCCGAGGGATAGGTTAGCAAGCTCGCCTTTAACAACAGTCTGGTCGTCGACGCGGATTTCAATGGTTGGGGGAGCCATCATGCCCATGTCGATTCGGTAGTACTCCCGCTGTTGCTCGTAAACCAGCTCGTTGGGGAAGTGGGTCACATATACCCAGTTGCCGCCCTCCTGGCTAACGCGCGCAATGCGGACAGAAAAACTAACGAGCACGCCGAGCAACGTTGTGGACACTTCAAGCTGCTGACTGTTAACCGCCAGCAGATGCCCCGGCTGGGGTGTCAGCTCGTCGAGTTCCAGGGAGCTTTCATCGCGATTCACCGATAGGATGGCACTGACAAAAATGCTCTCGCTGCACGGTACTCTCACGCTTAGCAGGCAGCGATTGTCCAGTAATTGCCTTAGTATTTGTGCCTGTTGCAGTGGGTCGGTGACGGCATTTGGGTCTAGCTCGGCAGAGCGGTTGCGCGATTTACGATCCGTGTCTGCCATAAATTTAAGTGTGCTGGTGTTTAGTCGGGCTACAGGGTACCTGCTGCGTTGGGTCGAGGCAAGGTTCTGTTAACGGTGCTGATAACAGATTAGATTTTGGCGAGTGTCTGAGGCGCTGTCTTTGTCGTTTTGGCGCCATCAGCTGCATAGAGTTGTTCAGATGGTCTGGCGCCAGACTTGAGCACCTGTATGGCTTGATTGGCGACCATCAAGTGCTTACCAATGGCGATACCGACAAGACTATTCTCCTGTTTGCAAAGCGTTGCTACAGCGTGCAGGGTTTGCCAGGCATCAGCTAATGTGTGATCGGGGTGTTGTTCGAGCAGGGCGGCTGTTCCAGACGCGCCGGTTTTGAAGCCCCATTCGCTTAATAGTCTGTCGCGCCTCGAGCCCGTTGCGTCCAGGGCTGTAGACAGGTCTCTTTTTGCCAGCCCGAGTTTGTTGACGGCATCGGCATTTTGTTGGAGCAGTGCCGCGTGCTCATCTTGGATGGTGGTCAGCAATTGTCGAGCAAGGCCAATTTCAGCACGCACGATATCTGTCAGGGCGGCCACGGGCGGGGTGGGGCCGACAGCGCCAGCAACACTGCCACCGACATTGCTGGTCAAGCTAGCTGAACTCCCGTTCAAAGCCGATCAGCTTTTCCGCGATGGCCTTACTATCTATCTTGTAGGCACCGGTTTCAACATCATGTCGAAGTTTATCAACCCGCGTAGCGTCCACGGCCGGAATGTTGGTTAGCTCCTGCTCGAGCTGCTGCAGTTTGACGGCCTGATCGGTAACGGTCAGGGTGTCTGTAGCTGCAGCAGGTGTAGCTTCGGGCGCGTTGTCGCTGGCCGTTGATTGCCTGGCATCTGCGGCGCTTTTTGCTGTGCTCCCAGTTTTTTGCGAAGCGCTGCCATTTGCACTTTGCCCGCCGTTAACCTGGGTGATGTCTATAGCCATCGATACACCTGTTCCGTTCTGTTACTGGATCCGCTGTATGTATCGACAATTTGCGCGGAAACTTTAATGTAAATCATGGCGTTGCCCTCCCCATGGATCAACCTGTGCTGTCGCTGACAAAGGCGAACGGCAATCGCTGAGAGCTCGCGTTGCCATGGCTTACCAGGGATCCGCCACGACGCTGCCGTCGGCACGCACCGTGCCTTCAATAATGCGCTTGGAGCGCGCATTCCTGATTTTTACTCTCTCGCCTTCCGCCCCACTTGCCATGGCAATGCCTGCGATACTGACCTGCAAACCGCCGCTGCCAGAGTAGACGGTGACCTGCTGTCCCCGCTTGATAACTTCCGGTTTGCCAAGCATAGCGGAAGTCAGGGCGCCGCCCGCGTTAACCGGACGTTTCAGCTCCTTGCCAATCACTTGTTCGAGATCGCTTACCGATCCCCAGGGGATTTCAGTCTGGTTCTGCTCTCTGGTCTCAACGTCATCGTAGTCCAGTATATGGCCTCGTGGTAGTGATCTGGTAGAGGCAATAAATGTGCCGCTAACGTTTATGGTGGCCGGTACGTACACGGTCCAGGGCTTGCGGCCCTCGCAGCGTACGCCGACCGTGGTTTTTCCGGCGAGTTGGGCGCCCGCAGGTAAAAATGTAGTGAGCGCCTGTTCGCAACGCGTTAATGCCAGTCTGGAGTCGAGTTTTCCGACCCGGATGCTGCCAGGGCTGAAGGAGTCACTGGTGGCGCCACTGTTGTGCAGGCTGAATTCGAGAAAATCCGCGGTTGCGGTGCGGATGGAGGCAAGCGATTGAGTGGCGCCTGGATTTGCCTGCGCTGCGCTGAGTGTTCCCCAGACTAGCAGCAGGGCGGCGATCCCGGTCACCAGGCGCGCGACATGTTTTGCCCTGCCGTACGTCAAAACGTTGGCGGTCGATATATTTAAGCGGTGTTTAGACATAAATCCTTTAAAATCATCTGGTTAATAGCATTTCTCGAATCGCTGTGGTGGTTTTTACAGCCTGCTCTCAGGGAATATGCAGCATATTAGTAGCGCTGAAACAAGTTATGCAATTACCGCGCCCGATATCCCTGCCGGGGTTTGCCGTCGGGTGGCAAAGTGCTGCCGCACAGGCAGCCAGAAAACCGCCCATGTCCTGTCAGAAAGTACGCAAACAGTGGTTTTCCTGAAGCTGGCATAGACCTTGCTCACCCCACTGGCATGGATATTCTGGCCGTTTTGTTTTAGGTCATGGTTTCCGGAGTAGTTTTCGGAATGGTTTGCAGCGGTTGGTTTCTAGAAGCTGGATTTGGGGTTTGGGGTACGGGAGAGTGGAGAATGTCAAATTGGGTGCAGGGGGTTTTAAGTACGCATGCGCAGGGTTTGCTGACTTACAGTCGGCGTGCCGAGGTGCTCGCGTCTAACCTGGCCAATGCCGACACCCCGGGTTACAAGGCGCGCGACGTAGATTTTCGCGCGGTGCTGGGGGCGGCTCGCGATGGCGCCCAGGTGCGAACCAATCCACGCCATATGGCATCCGGCATTGGTGGTAGTGGCGCGGCCCTGCTTTATCGTTATCCGCAGCAGCCATCCCTGGATGGTAATACGGTTGAGGCGCCGATTGAACAAGCGGCCTTTGCCGACAATGCGATGCGCTACCAGGCCAGTCTGCGTTTTCTGGACGGTTCCGTGAAAAGCTTGTTGCTGGCAATCAAAGGAGAATAGCCGTGAGTTTGTTTGGTTTATTAGAAGTTTCCGGATCCGCGCTCAGCGCTCAGTCAGTGCGGTTGAACACGATTTCCAGCAATCTGGCCAATGCCGAATCGGTCAGCGGCACCCCCGAAGGGACCTACAAAGCGCTGCAGCCCATATTTTCGTCTGTGATGACCGGTGGCTTTGGCGGGGGGGCTGGTGCGAATTCATTGGTCAAGGTTCAGGTTGACCAGGTGATCGAGAGTGATCGGCTACCGCGTCAGGAATACGCGCCACATCACCCGCTCGCAGACGAGGAGGGCTATGTCTATTACGGCAATGTAAATGCCGTTGAGGAAATGGCCAATATGATTTCAGCCTCCCGTTCTTATCAAAACAACGTCGAAGTAATGAACACATCAAAACAATTGTTGATCCAGACACTGAGTCTGGGGCGCTAGCGAGGCAGGTAAATGGAAGTAACAGATGCGTTAAGTCAATATTCGGTGTCGGCTAGCGAAGGCCTGTCGACCAAAAAGAAGGATGAGCTGGGGCAGGACGACTTTATGCGTCTGCTGGTTACTCAGTTAGAAAATCAGGACCCGACCAAACCAATGGACAACTTTGAGTTTCTATCCCAGGTCGCCCAGTTTGGCATGGTGTCGGGTATTCAGAAATCTCAGGAGTCTCTGAATAAGATGATTGATTCGCTGCTGTCCAACCGCACGCTCCAGGCTGCTGGTCTGGTTGGCAAAAAGGTTGTTGCGGATTCCAATATAAGTTCGTTGGCTGAGAACGGTGAAATCAGCGGGTTTGTCGATCTGCCAGTGGCTGCGGCAGCTGTGGCGGTACAGGTAAGCAATACCGCTGGCCAGGTCATGCGCAGCGTTCAGCTTGGGCCGAGCGATGCCGGCCGCCTGCCCTTTGTCTGGGATGGCCTGGATGAGGCGGGGGAGCGAGCACCGCCCGGTCTATATCGTGTCACCAGTAGCGCCATCATTGCCGGTAAGGAAGAAGCCGTGCCAGCTTACGCGGCGTCATTGGTGAGCAGTGTGTCAGCGGCGACCGGTGGCGCGGATATTAAAATCAACCTCGCCACCGGTGAGGTAGTTTCGTTCGCGGATGTACGCGAGTTCCTGTGATTCAAAGGGGGTAACCAGACCATGGCATTTAATACAGCGATATCCGGCATCAAAGCATCAACCGCCGACCTCAGCATTATTGGCAATAATGTGGCTAACAGCTCCACGACGGGATTCAAGCTGTCTCGGGGTGAGTTTGCCGACGTGTATGCGACCAGCTCGTTGGGCGTCGCTGGCGACGCGATCGGCAAAGGCGTGCGCATCACAGACGTCGCACAGCAGTTTACCCAGGGCAACATAAGCTTTACCGATAACGCGCTTGATCTGGCCATTAACGGACCAGGTTTTTTTACCCTCAGTGATAACGGCGCCAGGGTTTACTCGCGTGCTGGTGACTTTGCGCTGGACCAGACAGGCTTTGTGGTTAACAACCAGGGGCTTCGTTTAATGGGGTATCAAGCCGACAGCGCGGGGCAAATCACCGGCGCAATTGGAGACCTGCAGATCAACACGACCCTGATAGACCCGGCTGCCACGGCGCTGGTGAACATGTCGGTCAACCTTAATGCCGGCGCTGTAGCACCCACGGTTGCCTGGGGTGGGCCATTCGATGCATTTGCCGCGCCGCCAACCGTGCCCGCGCCCAGTATGTATAACAACACTACCTCCATGACAGTCTACGATAGCCTGGGCAACGGGCATTTGCTGAGTACCTATTTTGTGAAGACGGCCGCCGCCAATGAGTGGGAGGCGCATACCTTGATCGATGGCGTCACCGTTGGCGGAGCCAGCACTCTGACTTTCGATTCGAGTGGTCGATTCGCGTCAGCATCGTTGCCGGTTGAAATTAATATTACCGGCTGGGCACCACTTGATGCTGCCGGGAATGCGAACGGCGCCGCAGCTCAGGATTTCACCATGGATCTGTCCCCCAGTACTCAATATGGGGCGGGTTTCAGCGTGCTATCGCTGGCCCAGGATGGTTATACCACCGGGCAGCTGGGTGGCCTCGAAGTGGCCAATAACGGCACTATTTTCGCGCACTTTACCAATGGTCAGGCCCTGGCGCTGGGGCAGGTGGTGATGGCCAACTTTGCTAACGCTCAGGGCCTGCAGCCCCTCGGCAATACCACCTGGGCCGAGACATTCGCATCAGGCCCGGCGCTGGTTGGCGAGCCGGGCAGTGCCGGTCTGGGAGTTATACAGTCAGGGTCGCTGGAAGATTCCAATGTCGAGCTAACTGAGCAGCTGGTCAAAATGATCGTCGCGCAGAGGAACTTCCAGGCCAATGCTCAGGTTATTCAGACTGAGGATGCCATTACTCAAACCGTCATAAATCTTCGCTAACACGCGAATCGGGCAATAGGTTATGGATCGTTTGTTATATGTCGCCATGAGTGGTGCCAACATGGCCAATACCGCGCAGGCCGTCAACGCGCATAATCTTGCCAACGCCAGTACTTCCGGTTTCAAAGCGGATATGGCGGAGTTTAGCGCTGGTTATGTTACTGGCCCTGGCCATGACAGCCGCGTATTCAGCCTGGTCAAGGGTATGGCAGTCGATACCGATGCTGGCACCGTTCAGGCGACGGGGCGTGAGCTCGACGTTGCGATCAACGGGCCGGGCTGGATGGCGGTGCAGGCGCCAGACGGCAGTGAGGCGTATACCCGGCGCGGCGACCTTCGCATTGACGCGCTTGGCCTGTTGACCAACGGCGCAGGTTTGCCGGTATTGGGCAATTCGGGGCCGCTGGCGGTGCCGCCCCACGCCAAACTCGAGATCGGCAGCGACGGTACGATTTCCATCTTGCCCATCGGACAAACACCAAACGCTCTGGCGGTCGTCGACCGGATAAAACTGGTATCCATCAATTCTGCGGATTTGGTTAAAGACGCCGACGGGATGCTACGCAGCACCAGCGGTGAGGCGGTGAAACCCGATGCCAGTGTACGTATTAGCTCAGGCGCGTTGGAGTCGAGCAACGTCGGCACGGTTGAGGCAATGGTGCGCATGATTGAGCTGTCAAGAGGGTATGAGATGCAGGTCAAGATGATGAAAACCGCCGAAGATAATGATCGCAGTTCGGCTCAGCTGCTCACTATGTCGTGAGCATAGGGTGGCGCTGGCCCGAGTATTGCAACGTCCAGAGTATGGCAAGGTATAACAGGGTTAGGCGCGGAGTTCCGCATACAGACAGGAGCGCGGCGTGTCGGTGAATGCTAGTTAGGCGTGTTGTCTGCGCCAGGATTGACTGATTTCAAGGTTTCAGGTTTCGGGAACAGGGTAATAAAGGCAGGGTAACAAAATGAACGAAGCGTTGTGGATATCCAAAACCGGTCTCGATGCTCAGCAGACTAAAATGGCAACCATTGCCAACAACCTGGCTAACGCCAGCACTGCGGGCTTCAAGCGTGGTCGGGCAGTATTTGAAGATCTTCTGTATCAGAATCTACGTCAGGTCGGTGCTCAGTCGTCTCAGGATACTGAGCTGCCATCAGGACTGATGCTCGGCACCGGTGTGCGAGTGGTCGCGACAGAGAAGCTGTTCACTCAGGGCAACATTGAGCAAACCGAAAACGTCCTCGATGTGGCCATCGAAGGACGGGGATTTTTGCAGGTACTGCTGCCGGATGGCACGCTGTCCTACACCCGCGATGGTGCCATGCAGGTGGATTCTCAGGGCCAGGTGGTCACTTCTAACGGCTATATTGTCCAGCCCGCGATCACCATTCCGCAGGATGCTCTGTCACTAAGTATTGGCAGCGACGGCACGGTGTCCGCATTGCTACCGGGCAACGCGACACCCTCGCAATTGGGCCAACTGCAGCTGGCGGATTTCATTAACCCAACAGGCTTGCAGGCCATTGGTAAAAACCTGTTTCTGGAATCAGCGGCGAGCGGCAATCCGCAGGTCGGCAATCCTGGCCTGAATGGACTCGGTACGGTGGTACAGGGTTTCCTGGAGTCCTCCAACGTTAACGTCGTTGAGGAGCTGGTGGGCATGATAGAAACCCAGCGGGCTTACGAAATGAACTCCAAGGCCATCTCTACTTCCGATCAGATGCTGCAGTACATTACTAACAACCTGTAGCGGTAAAGACAGATGAACAGACATCAAAGAATTAGCAGGTCGGGCCTTACCGCAATAAGTTCGCTGCCGTTACTGTTGGTGTTGCTGGGCGGCTGTACAGCGATGCCAAAGGAGAGCACGCCAGGCTATGAGTCTGCGCCGCCCGCCGCCATGATGCCGCCCGAATCAGCCAATGGCGCTATTTATCAAAACGGTTATGACCTGGTTCTGTTTGAAGACCTGAGGGCGCGTCGCATTGGCGACATTATTCAGGTGTTGCTGGTTGAGCAAACCAACGCGGCAAAGACCAGTAAGACGGAAATCGACAAGAGCAGCAGCAGTTCCATGGCCAACCCCACGCTGTTTGGCAAAGAAAGGTCAATTGGTGGCAACGGTCTGGGTCTGGACGTTAATTCCGACCACGAGTTTGAGGGCGAAGGGAAAAGTAATCAGAGCAACAAGCTCAGCGGCAGTATCGCGGTCACGGTCGCGGGCGTGTTGCCGAACGGTAACCTGCAGGTGCAGGGCGAAAAATGGATACAGATCAATCAGGGCAGCGAGTTTATCAGGCTCAAAGGTCTGGTTCGCCCGGTCGATGTGTCGTCCGATAATACGGTGCTTTCCACCCAGGTAGCGGACGCAAAAATTTCTTACGGTGGTACTGGCGCACCTGGCGAAGCAAACGTGACTGGCTGGCTGGTGCGCTTCTTTATGAGCCCGCTATGGCCATTTTGAGAAGTCTTATACCGCGTCCTGCCGTTATCTCTTTCTGTACAGGTGCTCCTATGCAATATCTAAAACCCCGCTTTCTGTCGGTAGCGAAAACAGTCGGCTTGCTGGGTCTGCTGCTCTGTGGCGTGACCGCGCAGGCGGAGCGGATCAAGGATCTCGCTACGGTGGCAGGGGTGCGCAACAATCAGCTGATTGGTTATGGTCTGGTAATTGGCCTTAACGGCACCGGTGACCAGACCACCCAGGCACCATTTACCGTGCAGAGTTTAAAAAGTATGTTGGCCAAACTCGGCGTCGTGGTGCCGCCAAATGTTAATCCGCAGCTAAAGAATGTTGCTGCGGTGATGGTGCATGCGGATCTGCCTGCATTTGCCAAGCCTGGTCAGACCATTGATATCACTGTGTCATCCATCGGTAATGCGAAAAGTTTGCGCGGTGGTGCTCTGTTGATGGTGCCCCTGAAAGGCGCGGATGGTCAGACCTACGCCATCGCTCAGGGTAATCTTGTCGTGGGCGGGTTTGGCGCCGAAGGCAGTGATGGTTCACGGGTTACGGTTAATGTGCCCAGCGCCGGGCGCATTCCCAATGGCGCGACTGTTGAACGGGCGGTGTTGTCACCTTTTACGCAGGGTGGAGATCTGGTGCTTAACCTTAATACAGCCGATTTCACGACTGCTCAGCGACTGGCCGAAAAAATTAATGACGTGCTCGGCCCCAATATTGCGTTACCCCTGGATGGTGCGTCTATCCAGGTGCGGGCGCCGAGCAATACAGCGCAGAAAGTCGCGTTTGTGTCGATGGTGGAAAATATCGTTATTGAGCCCGGCGAAGCCGCAGCGCGGATCGTGGTCAATGCGCGAACCGGCACCATAGTAATCGGCAGCCATGTCAGGGTCATGCCTGTCGCCGTGGCTCACGGCAACCTCACCGTATCGATTTCTGAGGATATCGGCGTTAGTCAGCCTGAAGCCTTCGCCCGCCGTGGCGACACGGTGGTGGTGCCTAAATCGACCGTTACTGTCGAGGAGGAACAAAATCGTATGTTTCTTCTCAATCCGGGTGTTAGCCTCAACGACATTGTCAAAGCGGTTAATCAGGTGGGTGCGGCACCGGGTGATCTGGTCGCGATTCTCGAAGCGCTGCAGCAAGCTGGCGCGCTGCGCGCCCAATTGACGGTCATCTAGGTCTTGTCAATGAGTGTGCAGACTAGCTATCACGATTTCAGCGGCTTTGCGCAATTGCGCGCCGAAGCCCGTCAGGACTCTGCTGGCGCAAGTAAAGAAGTTGCCAAGCAATTTGAGTCCATTTTTATTCAAATCATGTTGAAGTCGATGCGCGATACAGTGCCGGAAGGCGGGCTTTTTGACAGCAGTCAGATGACCATGTATCAGGAAATGTACGATCAACAGATTGCCCTGGATATGTCGCATCGAGGCGGTATTGGCCTCGCCGAGATGATTGAGCGGCAACTGGGCGGCACCGCTGCCCCGGTAGAGGATGCTGACCGTGATATCGATGCAGCGCCGAATATTGGCGACGGCGTGGCAGGCCTGCCAGGCTCGGGCGGGAGTGAGTCTGTAGCCAACCCCTTTGCCGCCTCGCGTGGTCTAAATCCGGCCGCGCTGGCGGTTCAGCGAGTGGTCGATAACACTGTGGCTGTGAATGCTGCAAATGTCGGTGCGGCAGATCTCGGTAAGGCCGATCTCGGTAAGGCCGATCCCGGTGAGAGAGTCGGCAGTGCGGCGGGCCTGCAATCGTCTGGTGTCGGCGTCAACCGGCGCTGGACACCTTCAGGGCCAGAAGGTTTTGTTGAAGGTATTCGTCAGCACGCAGCCAAAGCGGCCGCCGAGCTGGGGGTTAGCGAAAACCTGCTGATCGCACAGGCGGCACTGGAGACCGGTTGGGGGCAAAAAATCATTAAACACCGGGATGGCACAAACAGTTTCAACCTGTTTGGCATTAAGGCGAGCGAAGACTGGCCGGGGAGCAAGGTAACGCGGCTAACGCTGGAGTATCGCAATGGTGTGGCGGCAAAAGAGTACGCAAGGTTTAAAGCCTATGAATCTCCTGCTGACTCGTTTAACGATTACGTCGAATTTTTGCGCGGCAACCCACGCTACAGCGATGCGCTGGCGAGCAATGGCAACGACGCACGTTTTGCCAGGGGATTACAGGCCGCCGGTTACGCCACTGACCCTGCCTATGCCAGCAAAATTCTGTCTATTAAACAACAGCTGGACCAGATGCCGTCGGTCCTCGCTTTAAAGAATTCTGATGAAACGTCGCTACTGTAGCTACTGTGCGTGTTCCGCACGCGGGGTCGGGCATCCACGGTTGTCCGATAGTGCCGTCGTGACGGATGAAGGCAAAGGGCTGGCTGGAGCGCCGTTAGCAGGACAATACCTCGCTGGCGTGCGTTTAACCAGGGAGCAGTTCGAGAGGGTGCCAGACGATGGCTAACATACTGGGTATAGGTACGTCTGCGTTGCTGTCCTTACAGCAGGCGCTGAATACCACTGGCCACAATATTGCCAACGTCAATACTGATGGTTACAGTCGCCAGCTGACCGAGTTTGACACCCTGATCCCACAACTTAGTGGCGGTCACTATATCGGCAGCGGCGTCCAGGTCGCCACGGTTGAGCGGGCCTATGATCAGTTTCTGGCGGATCAGGTTATAACGCGAACCTCCAGTCTTGGCTATTACGATACTTACGCTGGTATGGCCACCCGGGTCGATGATCTGCTGGGTGACTCGAGCACTGGTCTGACCGGTTCTTTGCAGAAATTTTTTGATTCCATGCAGGCGGTCGCTAACAATCCTGGCTCCGTTACTGAGCGTGAAATTCTTCTGGCTCACGCCGAGGATCTGGCTGGCAAGTTCCAGTTTCTGGACAAGAGCCTTGCCAGTCTCGATGCGGAAGCCAGCAGTCGCGCGACCGTTGTGGTCGGAGAAATAAATGATCTTGCCAGCCGTATAGCCAAGCTTAACGTTGAAATGGCGCGAGCCTCCGCCGCTTCAGCAGGCCGTCCCCCCAACGATTTGCTGGACGAGCGTGACCGGCTGCTGGGCCTCCTTGCTGAGAAAACTGGCATCTCCGTCATGAAACAAAAGAACGGCACCGTCGATGTCATGATCGGTACCGGCCAACCGCTGGTGATTGGTGGTAACGCCCAAAAGCTAAACGTATCCCCCAGCGCCTCGTCCCCAGGTCAGCTCGAAATGGGCATTACCGGAGTGAATGGAACGTCGGTGAGTGTGACCAACTTTATTACCGGCGGTGAACTACAGGGACTCATTGATTTTCGCTCGCGGGTAATTGATTCGGCGCGTAATGAGTTGGGTCGGGTGGCCTTTAGCCTGAGTGAAACGTTTAATGCCCAGCATCGGCGGGGCATGGATCTAAATGACGCAATGGGCGGGAATCTTTTTGCAGTGCTCAACCCCACTGTGGTGGCCAGCGGAAACAATACGGGTACTGCTTCGGTAGCAGTGAGTTTGAACGACGTCACTGCGCTGGCGGCGACGGACTATCGGATGTCCTACACCGGCACCGAATGGCGGTTAACCCGCCTCTCCGACAACACCATTACCACGGGTGCTGGGCCATTTGCCATAGATGGCATAACGATTACCCCGTCGGGCAGCCCGGCTGCTGGGGATACTTTTCTGGTTCGCCCGGTTCATGATGCCGCCGAGCAATTTGCTGTGAAGCTGTTGGACGCCAGGCAAATCGCTGCTGCAGTGCCGGTGCGCACCGAAGTAGCGCTTGCCAATACCGGCAGTGGCGCGCTCAGCCAACTGGTGGTCAATGGCGCAGCTGGTTTGCCTTTGGCGACACCGATCACGTTGACGTTCAATCCCGACGCGTTTGGCTCCGGTGTGCCGGGCTACGATGTTAGTGGCGGTCCCGCTGGCCCCCTGGCCTACAACCCGGCCACCGAGAGTGGTGGCAAGTCCTTTAGCCTGGCTGGTTTCGGTAGCCTGAGTTTCACGCTGTCGGGCATCCCTCAGGCTGGCGATACCATCTCTGTGGTGTCCAACACGGGTGCGGCCGGTGATAACCGCAACGCTTTGTTGTTGGCCGGTTTACAGAGCAAACAGCAGTTCAGTGGCGGTACGGCGAGTTACGCCGAGCTGTACGGGCAACTGGTTGCCGATGTCGGCGTTACCACGCGCCAGGCCCAGTCCGGACTGGAAACCGAAACATTGCTCAGGGATCGAGCGATCAGTGCGCGCGATTCGGTGTCGGGTGTTAATCTGGAGGAGGAGGCGGCCAATCTGCTGCGCTTTCAGCAGGCCTATCAGGCGGCAGCTCAGATGGTGGCTACCGCCGACGAACTGTTCCAGACCTTGCTTAACGCCACTGGGAGGTAGGGCACATGAGACTGTCCACGAATCAGATTTTCCAGCAGGGCGTAACCGCTATTCTTAACCAGCAAAGCAAGCTGAGCGAAACGCAACTGCAATTATCCACCGGCAAGCGCATCAACAAACCCTCCGATGACCCAGCGGGCGCGGCGCGGGTTCTTGATATCAAAGCCCAAATCGCCACCGTCGAGCAATATGAGCGCAATGGCAACCTGGCTACTACTCAGTTATCGCTGGAGGAAAACGCGCTG
>JBFIEE010000018.1:0-54470 GCA_041603535.1 Porticoccaceae bacterium | reverse complement strand
TGCTCATCTTTATCTGTGTTAAGCCAGCTTGAATATCGACATCAGAATTAAGTACGGAGCTACTACACTTTATGATGAATAATTAACCATCTAAGAGTTCAATAGTTGATTTACGGGGCGTGTCCATATATGACCCCTTGAACCCCTTGAACCCCTTATTGTGAATATTTTCCTGCCAATGTATAAGGCCGCTATGTGTCCGCCAATCAGGTCCAACCAGAGAACCAGGTATCAATACATAATACCTTTCTACGGAAGCCCCTTAATGAGAACGCTTTAAAAATTGTTATTTATTGCTAATAAGCAACAATTTATGTTAGATGTATGGATAGTCATTCAGCTTTATTCGGACAATTAAAAATAAATGCCTGATGGCAAATTACAGGAGCTAGTTGATGATCTACGATTTTACAGCCTATGGCCCTGATCGAGTCGTCAGTGGCATCGGGGCATTAGCGCAGTTATCCGAGGTGCTGAGTAACTTAGGCGTTAAACGCGCGCTTGTCATAACAGGCCACACGCTGGCAACAAAAACAGACTTGGTATCACGCGTAGAATCGGTAATAGGTGACATCCACGTTGGCACCTTCTCTGGCTGTGGCCAGCATGTACCAGCTAGCAGCGTTGACAAAGCTTGCGAAGCGGTGAAAAAAGCTAATGCCGACGCGATAGTTGTCTTTGGCGGTGGCAGCCCCATAGACACAGGAAAGATGGTTGTTTACAGGCAGATAGAGGCCGGTGGCAAAGCGATCCCTCAGATCAATATTCCGACCACCCTGTCTGCCGGAGAATTTACCCACGCAACTGGAATGACCGACGACCAGACAAGGGTCAAGAACATCTTTTCGCATCCCGACATACAGCCCCGTGTGATAATTTATGATCCTGAGCTGACGAGCGCCACACCGCGAGATTTATGGATAACGACGGGCGTCAAGGCCCTGGATCATGCGGTAGAAGGTTTGTGGTGGCCTGAATGTCACCCTTATCTTGAATCCCTTAGATTAGGGGCAATCGCCGATTTGCGCGAGCATCTTGCGCTGTCGGCAGACCCACAAAACCTGGATGCACGCCTTGGTTGTATGCATGCGGCCTGGAAATCCCTGACTGGCTTACTTAGTGCCAAAAGCGTTGGATTCCGGCTGAGTCATCCCTTAGGCCACCAGATAGGTGCGCGTTGGGACATCCCTCATGGCGTGACGTCTTGCATCGTATTACCTACCGTCTGTCGATTTCTGTTACCCAGAACTCAGACAGCTCAGGCCCAGATTGCCAGTGCTATGGGGTTGCCGGACGGAACCGCTGAAGACGCCATAAGCCGCTTCCTGGATACACTCGACGTGCCCCGAAGTCTGTCGGACTGTGGAGCAACTCGTGATGAGCTTCCCTTGGTAGCTGAAGCAGTGGCTAATGAGCTGGCATTTCTCAAGGGTCCCGATCATGAAATTGCAACGAGAGAGGTGCTGACCGAATTACTCGAGAGTATGTGGTAATTAATTCTGTCAGTTCTGACTTTGCTGTTAATTGAACACGATCCGCAGGAAGGTTTCCAGAGTTGTGGTGCACAGCAGTGAAAAATAATAATAAAGGTACGGGAGACCTTACAATTTCGATTTAATTAAAGGAAGAAATTATGGCTACAGATAAATTATCTTTTGGAAAACGCCTAATGATTTATCAAAAACTATTCGGCGTTACTATTTTGACCATAATCGCCTTAGCTGGCTATCCCACAACGACTATTTCGGCGGAAACTCCCCCGCAAGCGCCTGCGGAGCTTCAATATGCAGAAGAAGTCGAGGTTACGATACTGTCCTCTAACCTTGCAGATGGCGATGCCATTGGCGAATGGGGGTTTTCAGCATTAGTAGAGGTAGATGGGAAATGTGTGCTTTTCGATGCAGGCTATCACCCTGACACTGTGCTCAAAAATGCTCGGACCTTAAAAGTAGACTTATCCTGTGTGACGGACGTGGTACTCAGTCATTTTCACCCAGACCATAATGGTGGACTTCCTACGCTGATTAAAAATGTTCGCGAGAAAAACCCCAATGCTATGAGCCGGATTCATGTCGCTAAAGGCTTCTTTTTACCCCGTCGTTATCCGGAATATACTGGAGACGAAGAATTTAACAAAATGATAAAAACAAAAAAGCAACTGGAAGCTCAGAATATTAAGTTCATAGAGTATTCAAAACCAACTCAAATTATGCCTGCCGTCTGGGTTACGGGACCCGTCGAGCGGGTTCACGAAGAAAAGACCTGGCCCAGGGTTGTAAAGGTAAAAATGAATGGCGAATGGATTGATGATTTCGTACCGGAAAGCCAGGGAATGACTATGGTTACCGCCAAAGGTCCTATCGTTCTGCTGGGGTGCGGGCATTCCGGTTCAGTTAATTTGCTGGAGCAAGTCCAACTAACCATACAGGATCACCCTATTCAAGCACTGATGGGAGGGTTGCATCTCTACGATGCCGATGATGAAACTTTAGGGTGGACCTCGGACCGATTAAAAAAAATCGGCATCCAAAATCTGATGGCGGGTCACTGCACTGGTATTGAGCCACTAATGAGGTTACGGACTGGACTGGGCCTCAACCGGAGTTCAGCTGTAGTAGGCGCCGTAGGCTCACGATTTGTTTACGGCAGTGGCATCTATCCAACAAAAATAGCCAGGTAGGTTGTCTACTCTGGCAGCAATGTTTCAGCATATGACTTGAAGAAAGCATTAATAACACTTTACTGTGGCACACGGTGGATTGGCTGATGACTGTCCACCACGCGGGCAGTCACCTTAATCATTTAACAGGAGGTAATTTAGACCATGAGCGAAACACATACAGGAAGCTGCTTTTGCGGCGCAATTCAATTCGAAGTAAGCGGTGAACCTAACGTCATGGGCTATTGTCATTGCACCGACTGCGCAATTTGGGCAGGAGCACCGATTAACGCCTTCAGCTTATGGTCACCTGATGCCGTCCAGATTATCGCCGGGGAGGACAAGCTAGGTTCCTTCGCTAAAACCGAGGCGAGCCATCGCAAGTTTTGCACGCAATGCGGTGGTCATGTTATGACCGTGCATCCAGAAATGGGCATGACCGACGTCTATCTAAATCTCGTACCGGGCAAAGCACATAATGGGACTATGCATGTTTTTTATGGTGAAAAAACAATGTCAGTTCCCGATGGCTTACCAAAATACAACGACCTTCCTGCCGAATTTGGCGGATCAGGAAAGATACTTGACGAGTAGACTATAGCCTCTTAGTAAGCTCCACCGTGCTCCAGCCAGTGAGCGCATTCAGGGGTCAAAGTTTTTGCAATATGCGCATCGTATGTTGCCAATTCGTCGGCTGTTAGCACATCCCGCCAGCGTCCGTTAGAACCCTTGTTTATAAAAGTTTGAGCGCCGCCGTCAAATAGCATGCTGGCCATCGGAATCACTTTGTCGGCGCGTTTTTTCATCGACTCAAACGTACAAAGCTCGGTGACTTTTTGAAGATATTCCGGTGTAATATCTATGCCAAGGTAGTCAGCGATTCGCTTAATCTGGCCGGATAGATCCTTTAGCATATCGGCATAATTAACAAACAGGATATTGGGTAGATGGCGGTATTCCCACCAGGTTTTCACTACATGAAGTTGAGACCAGAACGGGTAGCCATCACTCTCCCAATCAAACCAGCCACGGCCAATCCAGTCGCGCCAAAATTGGTGGATATCATCCCCCGCTGGCGGGAATGGATCCCCCACACGGCCGGGCATATCTTCAAGCATCTTAAGAAAGTTCTGTGAGTAATTGGAATAGTGATTCCACAGCGACATAAACAGATCGCGGCCATCTCGAGTAACAAAAACATGTTTGACTTCGGGGTGAAAAGGAAAGCCATCAAGTGCTGTATGTGTTTTGAGAAAGCGCCGATGGGTTTGTGATTCAAGCTCCTTATCAAGCGTATCGAGCGGCGAAAATCGCATATCAACAAACACTGAGAGGTCGTGAAATGGTGCAGGGGGTGGCCCATCCTGAAAAATTAGTAATGAGATGATCTGCTGCGTCCACGTCGTACCGGATTTCTGCGTTGTGGCGACGATAATATCGTCAGGACGGGGTTTGAACACCTGCCAGCGCGTGCTATCGATATGATGGTTTTGATAGGCCCGGGTGACTTTCGGTAGTGCGGCTTGCTTCGACATGATTATCCTTATGTGTTTTGTTTTCAGTTCAAGGGGTAAGTTTCAGTTCAAGGGGGCAGCCAGCTTGATTTTCCTTTCATGGCGCGCTGAGAATAACGGGATCAAGTCTGAGCTACTACATATCAGTGGAGAAAAATAAATCCCCCAACATTCTCACCGGAGATCTGAGCGCGAGATTTGAGGGTCGGGTCTAGAATTGTAGCTGTCCTGAGCATCACAGAAACTCGGATAATGCTCTTGCCCGCTCTATAGCACCTCCCCAGTTCCTCGTGTCGTCACTCCTCCTTCAGTTTTTTCCCTTGCCTCAAAGCTCGCTAGCCATAAACTCCACGGTCGTATCGTGATCACCTACGCCAAGCACCGCACAGTTCAGATCGGTGACGCCAATGTTTCGCAGTCGCTGGATATATTTGCGCAGGTCGGCTTCGTCGCCGATATTGGCAATGTCCGATGGTCCGGTGGCGCCTTCTTTATTGAGCATGGCGCGGTAGGAATCCAGCTGGCCGTACATTTTCATGCCTTTGTCGATTCTGGCAACGGCGGCTTCCCGGTCGCTGACGATGGCGGTGGGCACGCCGGCGACAATACGTGGTTCGGGTCGTCCGGCGTCGGCGGCGGCTTTGCGGATTTTCGGAATAATATGATCTTCCAGGGTTTTCAGGCCGGTCATCCAGGTGATGGTGCCGTCTGCCATGGTGCCTGCCAGATTCAGCATGACGTCGCCGAGTGCCGCCACCAACAGGGGTACTGATGTGGATTCGCTCACCGCGATCTGGCCGCGGGCGCTGTACAGCTCGCCCTGATAATCCACTTTTTCGTTGCGTAAGGCAGGTGCCAGGACGTTTAAATATTCACGCATGTGCCTGGCGGGTTTGTCGTAGGACATGCCGAACATGCCTTCAATGATGGGTTTGTGAGAGAGGCCGATGCCCAGATGAAAGCGGCCCGAGGCGGCGGCGTTGGTGGTGGCCGCCTGTTGTGCCATGACCAGTGGGTGACGGGGATAGCTTGGCACTACCGCTGTACCCAACTGAATTTTGGTGGTGTTTTGCCCGACAATGGCCAGCGCCGTCAACGCGTCGAGGCCAAACATGTTGGCCATCCAGAAGCAGTCAAAGCCGAGGGCTTCCATTTTTTTGGCGCGCTCAATGAGGCCGGGGAAAGTGGTTTCCGGGCCGGATGCCGCGCCGGAGTTGATGCCTATTTTCATGAGGGTGTCCTGTGGTTATGTTATTAAAAATAAGTCATTAGTCAGTTAGGTAACTGGTAATCCACAACGGCTTGCAAACTACCTGAATTCCGGCATCACCTCTTCGGCGATCAGGCGGAGGTTTTCGTTCACATAGCTTTCCGGGCAGGCTGAGGTAAGCATAAACAGTTTGCTGCCGGCATCGATATATTCCCGGAGTCGCTTGCGGCAATCTTCCGGTGTACCGATCAAGGTGTATTTTGATACCAGGTTGTCAAAATTCTGTGCGTATTGTTTGCCCAGTTGCGCGGCGGCCATCTCGCGCGCTTTATCGCGATCCTTGTGTACGGCGGTAAAGATAAACACGCCATTGTTGAAGTTATCCATGCTCAGGTTATGCTCAGCACGGATGGCGGAAATCGAGTCAATACTTTCTTTTAACATCTGGGGGGAGTACATATAGGGCAGCCAGCCATCACCGTGTAGTGCGGCTCTGCGCTTGGCAGCGTCCTGCCGACCCGCCACCCAGATGGGCAGGCTTGGTTGCTGTATGGGCCGCGGGTTTAGCGTGACCTCATTGAGGGTGTTAAACCGGCCGTTAAACGTCACCTTGTCCTCGGACCAGAGTTTGCGGATTACCTGCAGGGCTTCCGTGGTTCTGGCGCCCCGCTCCCTGACGGGAACACCACAGGCTTCGAACTCTTTGGGGAATTCACCACCGACACCGACACCAAACATGTAGCGGCCACCGGAGGCGTTATCCAGCGCCGCCCCCAGCTTGGCGGCGAGTGCGGCCGGATACAGGGGCAATAGCACAATGGTGCTCATCAGTTTGATGCGCTCGGTGGCGCCAGCCGCCACGCTCAGGGTGATATAGGTGTTGCCAATGGGGGTGTGGAACATGACGTGTTCCCCGGCGCTGACGATATCAAAGCCCAGGCGCTCAATGTGTCGGGCGGACGCAGCGATATCTGTCACCGTTCTTATACCGGTGCCGAACTGGATGCTGGCCATGGTTGTTCTCCTTATGGTCGCTATTTGTTGATATCGACAGTCGACTTTTTTGCTATCGGCGATCGACTGTGTGCTGGCTTTGCAGATCATCCTAAACAAGTGTAAGACGGCAGACAATCGCAAGCACTATTTGCCCTTGTGTATTTATAAAAATCACACGTTTGACTGAGATCAATCAGTACTCAGATTGGCTTTGACGCGGATAGGCTGCGCCTGCAAAAGTGACAACCTGTTGACAAGCCCTAACTTAAATCTGCCTACGTATCAGCCACTGTCTGGTCGCAGTTGTAACTCAGGAAGGAAATACCCATGCGAAAAAAAGCAATCTCCGCAGATTCTCATATCGTTGAGCCCCCCAATTGCTATACGGATTTTATTGATCCGAAATTTCGGGATCGTGCGCCGCGCGTGGTCGATGGCCCCGGCGGAGCGGCGATTTTTAATATTCCTGGCCTTGACGATATTATCCCGCTGGGTCTGCTAGGTGCTGCGGGTGTGCCCGCGGAGGATTTGCCAGCACATCGTAACGACAAGTTCGAGGATATCCCGCTGGCGGCATGGAATCCCGAATATCGGGCTGAAGTTCAGACGCGCGATGGCGTTTGTGCTGAGATCATTTACGCCTCGGTGGGTATGGTGATGTGCGCGCACAAGGATTATGAGTACAAATCTGCCTGCATGCAGGCTTACAACCGCTGGCTTGAGACCTTCTGTGCGGGTGCGCCTGACCGCCTGTTTGGCCTCGCGCAAACTGCGGTGGTTTCTGTTGATGCGGCCATAGAGGATTTTAAAAGAGCCAAAGAAATGGGCATGGTTGGCATGATGATGCCAGGCCGCCCGCAGCACGCGGATTACGATCACGAGGATTACAACGCACTGTGGCAATGCGCCACCGATCTTGAGCTGCCGGTGTGTTTTCACATCCTGACTTCGGATGACTGTGGGGTGAAAGAGGTGTTGGCGCCTAAGCGGGGGCATCCCGCGAACGGATTTATGAATATCATTCGTGGCGTTCAGGACGTTATGGGTGTATTCCTGTTTGGTGGGGTATTCGAGCAAAATCCAAACCTCAAAATGGTGGTTGCCGAAGGGGATGCTGGCTGGATTCCTCATTACAAGTACCGCGCAGACCATGCCATCAAACGTCTGGGTCCGGCAGTGGGATCAAAACTGACCAAAATGCCCAGTGAATACATTGCTAAAAATATTTCTTTCACTTTTCAGGACGACGTGACGGCTTACCAAAACCTGAGTGTTGTCGATAGTGGTTGTTTGCTCTGGGCGAATGACTACCCGCACACGGACGCGTCCTGGCCGCACTCGCAGCAAATCCTCAATGAGCAAATGGGGCATTTGACAGAAGCACAGCAAAACGCCTGCATCCACGACAACGTGAAGAAGTTGTTTAACCTGCCAGTTTAAGGTCTTTTAGTAATACTCAGCCCGATTTCCTGTCGGAGCTGGGGCGGGTCGGCCTGAGGTTCGGCGCAAGGCGCAAAGGCCTCTCACCGGGAACATAGTCATGGTGAGAGGCAGGTCACTTCCCTTCATCCTTCCTGGCGTCTGTTCACAGACGCCAACGGTATTAATGCGACCGCCGTTCACCAGAAGAAGTTGACAGGGGCAGTCGACTTCTGCAAGAGTGTCAACCTGTTTACATGGGGTTATGGCAACCGGGGTTGTGTTGCTCATGATGTGATGCCCATAAACTGTCCATTACAAAATTATCATTCTTGGAGGAATTTAACATGCGCAAACCAGGTATTTCTGCGGACTCCCATATCGTTGAGCCGCCAAACACATATATTGATTTTATTGATCCTAAATTTCGAGACCGTGCGCCTCAAATGGTCGAAGGCCCCGGTGGCGTTCACACCTTTAATATCCCCGGTCTGGATGACGTCATTCCTTTGGCCCTGCTGGGTGCTGCTGGCGTTCCTGCCGCGGAGTTGCTCAAGTATCGAACAGCCAAGTTTGACCAGTTGCCCAACGCCGCCTGGAACCCCTCATTTAGAGCCGAAGCACAGGACGTCGATGGCGTTTGTGCCGAGATTATTTATGCCTCTGTGGGCATGGTGATGTGTTCACACAAGGACTACGCGTACAAGGCAGCCTGTATGAATGCCTACAACCGTTGGTTGGAAACATTCTGTGCCGGTGCGCCGGGTCGCTTATTTGGTCTCGCGCAAACGGCCGTGGTTTCTGTTGATGAAGCGATTGAAGATTTCAAAAGAGCCAAGCAAATGGGCTTTGTCGGCATGATGATGCCAGGTCGTCCGCAGTATGAAGATTACGATCATGAAGATTACAATGCCCTGTGGCAGTGCGCTTCTGATCTGGGTCTGCCGGTGTGTTTCCACATCCTGACGTCAGAAGATTCCGGTGTTAAAGAGGTGCTGAAGCCCAAGCGTGGCCATCCTGCCAATGGTTTTATGAATATCGTTCGCGGTGTTCAGGATGTGCTGGGTGTGTTCCTGTTTGGTGGTGTTTTTGAGCAAAATCCGAACCTGAAAATGGTTATTGCCGAAGCCGATGCTGGCTGGATTCCTCACTATGCCTACCGTGCTGATCACGCCATCAAACGTCTTGGCCCAGCCGTCGAGACCAAGCTGACCAAAATGCCCAGCGAGTACCTGACCAAGAATGTTTCATACACGTTCCAGGATGACGAAACTGCGTATCAGAATCTGAGTGTTGTGGATAGCGGTTGCCTGATGTGGGCCAATGACTATCCGCATACGGATGCTTCATGGCCGAATTCTCAGAAGATTCTCAACGAGCAGACGAAGCATTTGACCCTGGAGCAGCAGAATGCTGTCACCCACGAGAATGTCAAAAAACTGTTTAATTTGCCGATCAATCTCTAAGCCAAGACCCGGTAATTGAACGTCAAAGGCACCCACCAGGGTGCCTTTTTTTTCGATTGAAATTTCTCATGGCGTCGGTGACTGAGGGTGTGCACAATTGAGTGACACATAATTACGGGGCGATCATCATGAACCGATTTGCAACAATACACGGCGAGCAGGCAGTGACACCGCAACTGGCGCGAGGCTGGAGCCTGACACGAGTGACACCACCGAGCGCGTTGTTTGGTGCCAACGGCATCCAGTTTGGCACGGATGGCAGGTTATATGTCGCCCAGGCGATGGGTAATCAGGTCACTGCAATTGATACCGTTACGGGCGAACACGAAGCAATCGCGCCCAATGGCGGACCCATTGTCGGCCCGGACGATGTGGCTTTTGACGCCCAGGGCAATATGTATTCCACCGAGGTGATGAGTGAGCGGGTGAGCATGCGCAAGCCCAACGGCGAGGTCACCATTGTGTCGGCTGGCCTGCCTTCGGCCAATGGTGTCACGGTTTTCAAGGATCGACTGTTTATCGACGAGCATCGCCCGGGCGGAGGCCTGTTCGAGCTTTATCCCTACGATGACCGACCACCACGGCAGATCGCTGCCAATTTGTCCGGTCCCAATGCCCTGGCCGGCGGCCCCGACGGCAAGTTGTACTTTCCGCTGGTGCCGGAAGGCGAAATCTGGCGCGCCGATCCGGAAACTGGCGAGTTAGAAAAAGTCACCGAGGGTTTGTTCCACCCTACCGCCGCGAAATTTACCCCGGCGGGTGAGCTGGTGTCACCTCAGGCGGGTAATGGTGAAGTGGTGAAAATTGACACGGAAACCGGAGCCCAGACCGTGATCGCCAAAGTCAGGCCGGGTATCGATAATCTGGCCTTTGATGCTGACGGCAAGCTGTATCTCAGCCACTTTGTCGATGGCGGCGTTGCCGAAGTCAGTATGGATGGCAGGAGCACCGAGCGGGTGCTGGCCGAACCGGGTTGGGTAGGGCCGTGGGGTATCGCTGCCGATCCATCGGGCACCTGCTTTATCGTCGATTGTCTGAGCCTGGCAAAACTGGATGCGTCTGGAAAGCGCTCTGCCGTGGGTAGTCCACTGGATAAATCCGCGCCACGATTTGTGCGGGCGGTTGCTGCAGGTAATGCCGGGGAATTTTTGATGACCACTGCCCGGGGTGATGTCATTCGCTATGCGTTCAACAGCGAAAAATCCCATATGCTGGTTGCTAAGCAGGGGCAGTTGAAGGGTTTGTGCGCGGGCGAAAACGATACGGTCTATGTGGTCAAAGATGACGGTGTAGGCGGAGGGCAGGGTTCAGTATTTTCTGTGAATGACGCAGGAGAGATGTCGACGTTGGTGAAAGGTTTGTCGGCACCCAAAGACGTCTGCGTCCACGGTGGCATCTGTTACGTTTCGGAAACTGGCGCTGGTCGCGTTGTTGCCGTTAACGATGGCGGCGCAGTCACGCCAATCCTGAAGGATCTGCAGGACCCTCGAGGACTGACGGTCATCGGTGATGAACTTTTTGTGCTTGATCGTGGCGGGCGGGCCCTGTGGTCAGTTAATCTGGCTGAAGGCAATACGGCGACCAGGGTGGCTAGCCAACTGCCGGTCGGCGCTGTTTGTCCCATTGATCTTGCCGGTGGGCTTTGCGGCGATGGCGCGGGGAACTTACTCATCGCGGCAGATGGCGAAGGCAGTATTTTGCGCCTGGCGCGAGCCTAGTTCGGCATTGGCCATTAACATCCAGGTTGTTAACAGATAGGCGTACAGATAAACGGGACAGTACGAATGGACAGATAGGCGGGGGTACTCGCGCCTCCCAGGTGCAGTGTTCTATCTGGCCATTGGTGCCGATACAGCGCGTATTTGCAGTGCTTGAATGCACGGCTCCCTATCGATTCCGCCTATCTGGCAGCCAGGGTTTTTACGCCTTCGGGCAGCGGCTCGGCCTTGATGACGCCGGCGTTGGCAAGCGCGTCGATATCGGCGTCGCTCATGCCCAGGATATCGCCGAGCACTTCTCGATTGTATTCGCCCAGGTAGGGGGCCTGGAGATCGAGCTTTTCCGGAAATTCTGAGAACCGCAGGGGTACGCCGGGTATTTGCAGATCACCGTAGCCACGGTCGCTGATGGTACGCACCACTTCGCGCTCGATCAGGTGGGGGTGTGCCATGGCCTCCGGGACACTGAGCACCGGTGCTACCGGGATATGCAGGTCTTCGAGCAGTTTAAGGGCGTCATCCCTTTTGTAGTTGCTGAGCCAGCCTTCAATGATCTCAACCAGTTCGTCCTTGCGTTCTACCCGCTTCATGTTGGTATCGAACTCCGGGCTTTCTGCCAGGTCTACGCGGCCCATGGCTTCACATAATAGACCCCACTGCCGCGCCATAACGACCATAAATAAATAGCCGTCCTGGCATTTAAACAGGCCGAGGGGCGCGGCCGCGTAGTGGTGGTGCCCGGCCCGCTGCGGGACGATTTTGCCACCGCTGCCGGAGTAGGCCTGAACATTAATTTCGTGGCTATGGAAGTAGGAGTCCAGCAGCGATATATCAATATATTGGCCTTTGCCGGTCTTCAAATGGTAGAGCAGGGCACCGTTAATGGCCGCCAGGGCATGAACTCCGGCGCTGACGTCACCAATGCCGAGCATGGGAAAGTAGGGTGGTTCATCCGGGTCGCCGATCATGTCCATCACGCCAGATACAGCCATGGCGATATAGTCAAAACCGGGCAGTTTGGACAGTGGCCCGCTTTGTCCAAAAGCCGAAATCGAACACATAATGATGTCTGGTTTGATGGCTTTTACCACGTCGTAGCCGAGACCCAGGCGGGCGATGGCGCCGGGGGCGAAATTTTCCAGCAGAATGTCACATTCCTTGATCAGATCCTTGATTAACGCCAGACCCGCAGGGTTACGGATATCGACACAGATGCTCTTTTTGCCGCGACTTTGCTGAATGTAATAACCGCTGCGGCCCTTGCGACGGTGGGGCAGCATGTGTACCGGGTCACCGGCGGGCATCAGCTCGACCTTAATAACTTCCGCGCCCAGCTCTGCCGCCAGCCGTGAGGTGGTGGGGCCGGCAAGGTACTGGGTAAAGTCGAGAATGCGATAGCCGTCGAGTATGTGTTTTGGGTCCATCGTTGTTACTCCGTTCGGACCCGCGCTAACCGGCGGGCCGGGTACATGGTAGGGGTGGTCAGCTAGCCTCACTTTGCTTACCAGGCCCGTGTCTGTTAGAAAACAGGCAAAAAGGGGCGGCGCCTTTATACCGCCTTCTGGAATAGAATATTATTGTCTTTTAGGGCGTTAATTTGCTCAGCCGTATAGTTCAGACGTGTGCCCAGTATTTCTTCGTTATGCTGACCCAAAGCGGCTATTTGAATATTTTCATCCACCGCGTATTTGGAAAATCGCAGCGGCATGCCCGGAATCTGGAATTCACCCATAATCGGATCTGTCACCGTACGAATGGTTTTACGGGCAATCATGTGGGGATGCGCCATAGCTTCCGGCACGGTCAGAATCGGCGCGCAGGGCACCCGCGCGGCTTCCAGCCTGGCCAGTGCCGCAGCGTCGCTGTCCTGAGCCTGTAGCCAGTCTTCAATGGCGATAATCATCTCCGGCAGGTTTTTAATACGCGCATCGTTGTCTTTAAAGCGGGGATCGTCGATTAAATCTTCCCGCTCCATGGTTCGGCATAACACCGGCCATTGGTGAAGTAGAGCCAAAATAATCAAATGGCTGTCTTTGGATTTGAAAATCCCTGTGGGCGCAACGGCGGTGTGCTGGGAGCCGTTACGATGGGGAACGATTGCGCCTTTGGTCGCTGAATAGATTTGCACGCCGACTTCGTGGTGATGAATGTAGGTGTCCAGCAGAGATATATCCAGCAGTTGACCACCGTTACCATTGCGCTCCCGGTCGAGCAGGGCATAGCCTACCGCGGTCATGGCGTGGACACCGGTGCCGACATCGCCAAAGGCCAGCATGGGCAGGGATGGCGGGGAGTCTTTTTCGCCGATTAAATCAGTCACTGCTGCGTAGGCCTGGGCGATGTAATCGAAGCCCGGATAAGCTGCCAGGGGGCCTTCCTGCCCGAAGGCAGAGATAGAGCACATAATAATATTGGGGTTTAACTCTTTCACCACTTCCCAACTGAGACCCAGGCGGCCAATCACCCCAGGTGCAAAGTTTTCTATAAACACATCGGATTGTTTGATGAGTTCCTTAATAATCGCCAGGCCTTCTGCCGTTTTCGGGTCCAGACAGAGGCTCTTCTTGCCGCGATTTTGCTGAATAAAATAGGCGCTACGTTTTTCCTTGGTGCCTGGGACGTCAATGGCGTAAGGAAATGTTCGGATCGGGTCGCCATGCGGGCCGATCTCCACTTTGATAACGTCTGCACCCATTTGCACCATCAGGTTAGTGGCCGCTGGGCCCGCAAGATACTGGGTGATGTCGAGGACGCGGTAGCCGTCCATTACATGTTTAGGTTTCATAGTCTTCTCTCTGACAATTGGTGCCTTAGACTTTTGTGGGGCTTTGTTTTACAGGGCCTGGTATTGGTGATCGAAGTAGTGGCGATCAACAGCTAGTGGCGAGCGTTGACCAGGATGCCTTCGCTTTCCATGGCATCAATCTGCTCTCCAGAATAGCCTAACCAGTCGCCTAAAATTTCGCGGTTCTGTTCGCCAAGAAAAGGTGCTTCCAGGGGCAACAGGTCGGGGAAATTGGAGTAGCGCAAAGGTACACCGGGAATATCAAATTCGCCGAGCATACGATCAGAAATTGTGCGGATGGTGCCGCGCGCGCGATGGTGAGGGTGTGCCACAGCCTGAGGAATGGTGAGGATGGGCGCAACGGGTACGCGCACATCCTGCAGGGCTTTAATAGCCGCTTCGTCCGAATCAAAGCTTTGCAGCCAGCCTTCGATAATGCCGATCAACTCCTGCAAGTTTTCAAGGCGGGCGTCATTGGTGCCAAATTTGGCACTTTTGGTCATATCCTCCCGGCCCATGGCTTTGCATAAAACTGGCCATTGATGCACTAGTGCCAGGATCATAATGTAGCCTTCAGGTCCCTGAAAAATACCGGTCGGCGCCACCGCATAATGGTGGGGCCCGGAGCGGCGGGGCACGACTTTACCCTTGCTGGCCGAATAGGCCTGGACGTTGACTTCATGTTGATGGAAGTAGCAGTCGAGCAGGGAGATATCGAGCAACTGACCTTCCCCGGTGCGGTGTACATCAAGCAGGGCATAGCCGAGTGCGCCGCAGGCGTGAACCCCGGTAGTGACATCGCCAATGCCTAACATCGGCAAACTCGGTGGCTTGTCAGGTTCGCCAATAACCGAAGTGACGCCGGAATAGGCCTGGGCGATGTAATCAAAACCGGGCAGGTGGCTGAGCGGTCCGGTCTGGCCAAAGGCGGACATGGAACACATCACCAGCTTGGGGTTGAGTTTGTGGACGGTTTCCCAGTCGAAACCGAGACGGCCAATCACACCCGGTGCAAAGTTCTCGATAAGAACATCGCACTGTTTGATCAGCTCGGTTAACACCGCTTTGCTTTTTGCGTTTTTAACATCGAGACAAAGGCTTTTTTTGCCGCGATTTTGCTGGATGAAATAGGCACTGCGTTTGTTTTTTCGGTAGGGGAAGGCGCGGCTCGGATCACCGTGGGGAGCAATTTCCACCTTGATGATATCAGCGCCCATTTCAGCCATCAGTCGTGTCGCCGAAGGCCCGGCCAGATACTGGGTGAAGTCGATGATTTTGTAACCGTCGAGGATATGTTTCTGGGTCATGATTTAACCTGCTTTTATTTGTTTTGAGCCCGATTTAGTCGGGCTCCCGGCTGGTTTTATCGACAATTAACTCGGTATGGCTTCGGCAGCCAGCACGCCGTCATCGGTAAGGGTTTTAATATCGTGCTCGGAATAGCCGATGCTGCTTAGCACTTCGCCATTGTGCTCACCGAGGAAGCCCGCCTGTAAATCGGGGAAGTCGGGGAAGGCGGAAAATCGCAGCGGCATGCCAGGTATTTTTACCTTGCCGAAAGCCCGGTCCGTGACTGTGCGGACGGTTTGCCGCTCGATGAGGTGAGGATGGGACATGGCTTCGGGCACGCTGAGCACCGGGGCGACCGGCACGTGGTTTTCCTGGAGTATGCGCACGGCTTCGTCATCGCTTTCCGTGGATGCCAACCAGCCTTCGATGGCGTCGATAAGCACCTGCTTGTGTTTGGTGCGTCCAGCGTTATCGGCAAAGCGCGGGTCATCGTTAAACTCTTCCTTGCCGATGACTTTCAGCAGGTTATCCCACTGCGCGCCGATGGCGATAATGACGATGTATTTTTCCTTGCCCTTAAACAGACCCAGTGGCGCTACCGCGAAATGGTGTGCCCCGGAACGGTGAGGTACCAGCGCGCCGTCGGAACCGTCGTAACCCTGGACATTCAGTTCGTGACAATGGAACAGGCAATCCAGCAGGGCGATATCGAGGTGCTGACCACTGCCGCCCCGCTCCCGGTGAAATAAGGCTGCCGTGATTGCGCCATAAGCGTGGGCGCCAGTTGAAACATCACCCATGCCCAGGCCGGGGAAATAGGGTGGGCCGTCCTCTTCGCCGATCATATCGATGACGCCGGCGTAAGCCTGGGCGATGTAGTCGAATCCGGGCAAGCTGGAAAGCTCTCCCTTTTGACCAAAAGCCGAGATAGAACACATGATGAGATTGGGATTAATCGCAGAAAGTGTTGCGTAATCGATGCCGAGACGTTTCATGACCCCGGGGGTGAAATTTTCGACAACGACATCGACGTCTTTCACCAGCTTGTGGACGATTTCCTGGGCTCTTTTGTCGCGCAGGTTGAGACAGACGGCTTTCTTGCCCCTGTTTTGCTGGATGTAGTAACCGCTGCGACCATTTTTGAGCGCCGGCATAAAGCGCACCATGTCGCCTGCAGGGGCAGCTTCAACCTTAATAACCTCGGCACCGGTTTCCACCATTAGGCGGGTGCAGGTAGGCCCTGCCAGCACATGGGTGAAGTCGAGTACTTTTATGCCATCGAGTACATGTTTTCTGCTCATTTAATTGTTCCTCGTTAATACATTGGATATTTTTGCGGGATTAATAGCATGTACGCGTCTGGTAAACATAATGCGGCCAGCGCACACCTGAGCATTGTCGCCCGGGGTTTTATGTCAGCCTGCGATGCTACCTGCTGGTAACATGGCGCGCAATATGTTCCGAGACTTGTTCTTGAGCGGATAAAAATCGCCGCGGGTAATTTGTCACTTAACCGGGCATGTTGCAGCGTACCGTTGCTTGGTGCAAATCGGTCTTTAAGTTGACCTGTTTATTCCTTTTTGTTGCTTAGCCGAGCTGCAGTTGGCATTGCTTCACTATATAATCAAGCTACAAATTCTCGGTTTTTTTATCCTTTAACTCATTTTATGTAAGCTAATGGAGAACGTTATGTCTAAATACGACAAGGTTATTAAAGGCGGCACGATCATCGATGGCACCCGTACCCGCAAAAAATTTATAGGCGATATAGCCGTCAAGGATGGACTTATTGCGAAGATCACAGAAGGTGACGGTATTCCCGCTAGTGACGGCAAGGAGGTTATTGACGCGACCGGGCTGAACGTTGTTCCCGGGTTTATTGATTTGCATACCCACTACGATGGTCAACTGCTGTGGGATCCCTACCTGAGCTGCTCCAGTTGGCACGGTGTGACCTCTGTTGCCATTGGCAACTGTGGTTTTGGCTTTGCGCCTGCTCACCCTGATCAACAGGAACGTCTGATGCTGTCCATGGAGCGGGTTGAAGCGATTCCTCTGGCTACCATGAAAGCCGGTATGGACTGGGACTGGGAAAGTTTCCCCGAGTGGCTGGATTCCCTGGATCGTCGGCCCAAAGGCATCAATGTCATGAGCTTTGTGCCACTGAATCCCCTGATGGTTTATGTCATGGGCATCGAAGCGGCTAAAACGCGTGATCCCAGCGAGCAGGAGCTGGCTGAGATGTTGCGCATGATGAAAGAATCGCTGGATGCCGGTGGTATTGGCTTCTCCATGCAGCGATTGGGCGACGGCTTCACATCGGTTCAACGTGATTATGACGGTACGCCAATGCCCACTGACACTATGTCGGATGAGCTTTGCATGGCGTTTGCCAATGTGTTGAAAGATCGTGGCAAGGGCTTTATTCAGTTGACTCAGGCTAAAAATGATGTGGTCGCTGATCTCGATTTCGGCGCTAATCTGGCCGCGGCGTCCGACGCAGTTGTGTTGTGGAATGCGGTACAGGTCAACGAGCGACATCCTCACCAGCATCGTCGCATGCTGAGATGGGTAGACGAGCAGCGTGAGAAGGGTCATAAAATCTGGATGCAGGCGATTACCACGCCAAATGACATGCGCTTCATGCTGGATGACTTTAACCTGTTTGATGGCAATGGCGCATGGCGCGATGTCACCATCGGCGACATCGCCACACGTATTGAAAAGATGAAAGATCCTGAGTTACGTGCTGCCGTTCGCGAAGATTACGACAGTGGCAGTGCGCCGTTTGTCAGCGGGCCTATTGCCGATATTGTTATCGAATCGGTTGTTAACAAGCATAATCAGGTCTATGTCGGAATGACTATCGCTGAGTTGGGTGCGTCCACTGGCAAGCATCCGGCCGATGCGATGCTTGATCTGGCTATTGATGAAGGCCTGAAAACGGTCTTTTATGTCACGCCATTCAACTATGACGAAGGTTTGATGAATGAAATCCTGCAGAATGAGTGGACTGTCCCAGGTGTTTCCGACGGCGGCGCCCACACAAAATTCCTCAACTTTGGTCGCTACCCGACAAATCTGTTGGTGGATTCAGTTCGCGAGCGTGGTTCCTATACGCTGGAAGAAGCGCATTATCGTTTAGCTGCTATGCCTGCCATCGCAGCTGGCTTTGATGATCGTGGCACCCTGGAAGTGGGTCGGGCTGCAGATATCGTCATCTACGATCTGGAAAATCTCAAAACCACCCAGGTCGAGATTGTTTACGACCTGCCGGGTGACGAATGGCGCTATGTTGAAGGTGCTGAAGGTTATCGTTACACGATTGTTAATGGTGTAACGATACGGGTGGACAATGAAGTCACCGGTGAATACCCTGGTAAACTACTGCGGCATGGTAATGCGCAAGGGGTTTCACGGGCTGCTTGATCTAATGTGAAACGATCAATAAGCAGTTGAAAAAGCCGGGGTTCCCCGGCTTTTTTTTGCATACAATAATTTGAACAGGTACTGGTTAATTTTGCATAGGTGCTGGTTGGCCCGATGATGTTAGCTGGCTCTAATGGGAATTAACAAGGAGTTATTCATGAGCGATCCCCGGTTTCCCATCGACGGCGCTTGCCAGTGTGGGGGTGTTACCTATCAGCTGTTGGAGGCACCCCTAATCGTGCTGGCCTGTCACTGCAAGCAATGCCAAAAACTATCTGCCAGTGCGTTTAGTATGACGGCACTGGTCAAAACAGATGCCGTGAAATTCAGCGGAGAACTCAAACAGTGGGAGCGTATTGCCGACAGTGGTAATAAAAACTGCGCTAAATTCTGCCCAGGCTGTGGCAATCGTATTTATCATTTTGACCCGGATAAACCGGATGTAATCAAGCTGAAACCGGGAACGCTTGCTGATACAGGATGGCTCACACCCTCTGTGCACGTGTGGGTCAGTGAAAAACAGCATTGGTATGAAATTCCCGACGGAGTTCGCCAATTTGATAGACAACCGCCAACCTAATTTATATAAACTTGCGTCACTACCGCTGGTTGCCGATTCTCCAAAGCTCTTAATAAGTGATGACACATGAAAGTATTCACCACGATTCCTCAGCATAATCTTATGGCGGTGCCGCAGGCTGCACGGGCTGTTGAAGCCGCAGGCTACGATGGCGTGATGACCATGGAAAATGCCCACGACCCTTTTCTGCCGCTGGCCGTCGCGGCGACGGTGACCGAGCGGGTGGAGTTGATCACCGGTATCGCCATAGCCTTTGCGCGCAGCCCTATGAGTGCGGCCAATTTGGGCTGGGATCTCCAGGCGGCTTCTGGTGGTCGTTTTGTAATGGGCCTGGGTAGTCAGATCAAAGCCCATAATTTGCGCCGCTTCAGCGTGCCATGGTCCGCACCAGCGCCGCGGATGCGTGAATATGTGCAGGCTCTTCGCGCCATCTGGTGTTGCTGGAAAGGCGACGGCAAGCTGGATTTTCGCGGCGAACACTATCAGTTCAGTCTGATGACGCCCAATTTTATTCCCGAGAACTACGACGGGCTACTACCCGCCGTCACTATTGCCGCTGTCGGTTCAGGTATGCTCAGAGTCGCTGGCGAAGTGTGCGATGGTGTGCGTTTGCATCCGTTTTGTACCCGCGCTTATCTGGATAATGTGGTCATGCCCAATCTTCAGGAGGGTATGGCGCGCTCGGGACGCCAGCGGCAGAACTTTGAAGTTTCGGGGGGCGGATTTATTGCTTCTGGCCCGGACCAACAAACCGTCGACAAGATGGTCGAATGGGTGCGTTACCGCATCGCTTTTTATGCCTCGACGCCAGCCTACTGGCCGGTGCTCGAGCAGCACAACCTTGAAGACCTGGGCCAGAAACTTAACGCCATGACCAAGGCTGGTGAATGGGACAAGATAGCGTCAGAAATTCCCGACGACATGGTCGAACTATTCGCTGCTATCGGCACGCATGAGAATATTGCAGCGGCCATTGACCGGCGGTTCGGTAACGGCTCAGACGCTGTTTTTGCCAGCGTTGCGACCAGTGTGCCAGCGGATTTCCCGGCGGATCTAGTCCAGGATATCCGTCGTATTAAATCAGCCTTTAGTGGCTTTGCTACCGAATAAAATGGTTTGCTGGCGCGCCATATGGCGGGTCGAAACATCAGATTACCCGTAAATAATGAGTTGGGGAGTTAAACGATATGAGTTTGCCGCTGGATACAAAAATGCACTTTGGCTGGATGACCTCTATGGACAGCCTGAGTGCTGTACGCAAAACAACGGCCCTGGCTGACGCTATTGGCATGGATTCGCTGTGGGTCGGCGACCATATTGCCTTTGCTGTGCCGATCGCCGACCCTTTATTGCAATTGGCTCAGGCCGCAGCCTTGAGTGACCGCCTGACCTTCGGTACGTCGGTTTATCTGTTGCCGCTACGGCATCCGACCCCGGTTGCCAAACAGGTATCCACGTTGGATCGCCTCACCGAGGGCAGGCTAATATTTGGCGTCGGTATAGGTGGTGAATTTCCTAATGAGTTTGCTGCCTGCGGTGTGCCGGTTAAGGAGCGTGGTGCCCGTTTGACTGAGGGTATGCAGGTCCTCAGAAAACTGTGGAGCGGTGAAAAGGTTTCCAATGATGGTAAATTCTACCCCTTCGAAGACGTGCAGATGTTGCCAAAACCACGGCAGCTCGGTGGGCCACCCATCTGGTGTGGTGGCCGGTCAGAGGCGGCGCTGCAACGCGCAGGACATCTGGCCGACGGCTACGTTTCCTACGTAGTGACACCGGCAATGTACAAATCATCACTGGCGGTGATCGCCGCGGCGGCCGAGAAGGTTAATCGTAAGATTGACAGATTTGGTACAGCACACCTGCTGTTTTTCCGTATTGATGATACGTTTGAGAGATCCTGGGACGTCGCGACCGAACACCTCAGTGAGCGCTATGCCAGCGATTTTCGCGGCCCCGCTAAAAAATACTGCGCGCTGGGCCGTCCCGAAGACGTTGCGGCCAGGATCAATGAGTTCCGCGAAGCCGGGGTGCGTCATATTATTCTGGACTCGGTCAGCCCTCCTGGCGAACGCCATGAGCAGGTAGAACGGTTCGCCAGGGAGGTTAAACCCCTGTTGACAGGCTAATTTTGATTGGTCACCACGAATGCTCATAGTGTTGCGGTGGCGGCAGATCCAGAAACTCAAAGACGATGTCCTTGGTTTTGTTTTCGGCCAACACTGAATGGTGACTCGTGTACGGTACCGTGACGTGTTTGGCGCCCGGAATGGCCTCTGCCAAAGGTGCCGCGTCGCCGCTAAACTCATCCTGCTGAGCACCAATCACCAGTACAGGCAGGCTAATCCGGGCGAGTTCTTCGCGGCTCAGTGGCATAGGGATACCCTGCGTACATGCCGCCAGCGCCCGATGATCCCCCCGTGTGGAATCGACAAAAGCGCGGAAAGATGCCGCCGCCTCATCTTCGATGTTCCACGGCTCCTCGCTTAGCAGGGCTTCTGCCATAAGACTGGGGTTCCGGCGCGGGTCCAGCATGTATTCGCCAACGCCGATCAGCACCGCAGCGCCCAGTCGATCAGAGTGGTGAATAGTTAGATGCAACGTAATGCGCGCGCCCATAGAGTGGCTGATGATGGGGGCCTTGTCGATCTGTAGCTTGTCCATTAGGCGCAGAATATCGCCAGCCATTACCGGGATAGAATAATCGTCCTGGTTATAGAGTTTTTCACTGTCACCGTGGCCGCGATGATCAAATAGCACCGCCTCACGTCCGGCGGTCATCAGCGTGCCCTGCCAGTCATTGGCCATCCAGGCCTGACGACGATGGGCTGCGAACCCGTGGCATAGGATTACCGGCGCGCCTGCGCCAAAGGTTTCATAGACGATGTTTACGCCATCGGAATCAAAGCTGGGCATACCTCATACTCCCCTGGGTGTTGTTGTGGCAGTGCTCGGTTAAAGATGCAGGCACCTGAGTTTTATTGTTGCTTCCTGAGTTTCGTGACAGTGTAGCCCCGAGTTATATAAAAAAACAAAGATGCCGAGCAAATATACTCAGGTGGCGGCTCATGGCGTATAGTTACAGGCCAAAAAATGCTAACAGGAGAGAACCATGATTGGTGTAATCGCGACATTAAAAATACAGGATGGCAAGCAGGCAGGTTTTGAAGCGCTGATGAAAGAGCTCGCAGCAGCAGTACGGGCCAACGAACCAGCTTGTACGTTTTATCAGCTCCACAAAACCGATGACCCAACTACCTACGTTATGCTCGAGCAGTACGGTAGCGGTGCCGACCTGGAAGCGCATCGAGGTACAGCACATTTTAAACAGCTGGGTGGCCGTCTGGGTGAATTTCTTGCTGGCGCGCCGGATATCAAAATCATGCCCGCAGTGTCATAGTTCGCAGTGTCATAATTTCTGCATACTACCGGGCACATTGGGGCCGGTAACTCACGGTGCATAACTGGCCCCTTTGCTCACTCGCCGCGCAGCGTTCAGCGGTAAAAGCTGACGTGGCGCAGCCCGTTAGACGTACTAAATAGACGCAACAAGTAGGCATAAAAAATATCAGGATTCAAAAACATGGCAGGATTATTAACGCCGGAAATTACAGCGAGAATTGGTCAGGCAAACCCCACCATACACGTGGAAGTCACTCGCCGGGACATTCAAAAATACGCGGTATCAACCGGACAACGCGCAAAAAAATACCTCAATGGCGACGAAGCCCCGCCGCTGTTCCACTTTGGCTATTCCATGGAAATTTTGCCACCGGAGAAATTACGCGCAGACGGTATTGCTGAGGATAAGCTCATCCCGCCGCTGCCCTTAAAGCGCGTGATGGCTGGCAGTTCAGACACCGTCTATCACCGTGCCATTCGTCCCGGCGACAGGATTAAGATTACCCGCAAGTTAAAAGATATCTACGAAAAAGCCGGCAAAACTGGCCCGCTCATTTTTGTCGTTACCGAAGTGGTGGTGGAAACCGAAGACGGTGAGCCGATCCTTAACGAAACCACATCACTGATAGCGAGGTAAATTTTATGTTGCGCTACGAAGATATTACCGTCGGCAGTGAGCTTCCCAGCCGCGATCACACAGCGACTATCGTACAACTGTTTATGTACAACGCCGCAATCTGGAACCCCCACCGAATTCACTTTGACCACGCCTACGCCACTGAGGAAGAAGGCTATGACGCCATTGTTCTGGACGGGCCGCTACAGGGTGACTGGATTGGCCAGGTCGTCACCGACTGGATTGGCGAGGACGCGACGATGGTGTCAATTGGTTACGCCAACCGCCGTGCCGCCTATCTCGGCGAAACCATGACTGCCGGAGGTAGGGTTGAAGAAAAAAATGATGCAACCAAAGAGGTAAAGGTTAGCCTTTATCTGAAGAACGCTCAGGGCGATGTAACTATTCCCGGTCATGCGGTGGTGAAGTTTGCTTGATGGCACTTTTGTCAGGGTCAGGAGAACCGGTGGTTAGTGGTTAGCATGGCGATGAGGGGTATACCCCCGGTAGGATTGCCCCCGGTATAATTGATCGAAAAGGCAATATTAAAGCGATAAAAATGCCGAAAAAGCGCAGGCCGGACAGACTGGTTAACGCCGCTCAATAACGCGTAATACCTTATGCCACTGCGCTGCGGTATTGGCATTGTCAAATTGAGCTAAATTGCCGGGCGCGACCAACTCGGTCGCCTGAATATCTCGTAATAATCGGGCGACAGAGAGATCGGGGGCCTTTGCTGCTATCCGTTTAACCAGGTGCCCGGCAACGTTCTTGTGGAACTGAATAAGCAGCGGAAAATAAAAGCCCCGGTAATGACAGGCTGCCAGCTGATTTGTGTCGATTTCACTTAACCGCTTTAACTGTTGTGGTTCCAGCAATGGCATGTCGACGGGGACAATAAGTGCTTTTTGCCCAGGGAAATGCGTGCTGAGTGTATACAGCGCGCCAATCGGTCCCAGCCCGGGCTTTATGTCTGGCAGGTATTGATACGCGGCGCTTGTTGGTTTTTCATTGCGGCAGATAACGATTTTTTCAAACAGCTCAATGGCTTCGAGTTTACGCAGCATAAAGTCGAGGAGCGTCATACTGCCCCCGGCGTCGGCATCACTTAGAGGTAACAGGGCTTTGTCCTGGCCCATGCGGCGGGATTCTCCGCCGGCCAGTATCACGCCCAGTATTTGCTTTGCTGGCGCTGATGCAGTCACGATTTACCAGCGTTTCGCTGCTTCACAGTCACTGCTTTTGGCCGCGACCCAGCGTTCGCCGTCGGGGGTAAACTCCTTTTTCCAGAAAGGTGCGTCCATTTTCAGGAAGTCCATTAAAAACTGGCAGGCTTCAAAAGCTTCGCGGCGGTGGGTGCTGGTGACACCGATAAAGACGATGGGCTCGCCGGGATGGAGCATTCCTACTCGATGGCTGATAGAAACCTGGCCGAGTGCCCAGCGTGCGCGCGCTTTAGCAATAATGTCTTCAAGGGCGCGCTCGGTCATGCCCGGATAGTGTTCGAGAAACATGGCGTTCACTGGCTTTGCGGCGAGGTCGCGAACCATGCCGGTGAAGGTCACCAACGCGCCGTGCTGCACATCAGTCGCGAGCATGGCCTGGTACATGGCGGAAGGTTCAAATGCCCGATCGAGAATTTGAATGTGGTTATTGGCGGGTGCTGCCGCACTTGTTTCTCCAGAGAGATTATCGGACATCACTAACCTCCCGTCACTGGCGGAAAAAAGGCGACTTCGTCACCGCTGCCCAGGATGGTGTCGTTATCACGCATCACCTGATTAACAGCGACCAGCACTTCTTGCTCGGCGAACATGAGGTGCCATAGATCTCCCCGCCCGGCAAGCTGGCTTTTTAGTTCGGCGACGGTCAGTGGCGTCGACAAGGGGAATTCGAGCTGATGACACTTGAGTACCTCTCGTAATTGCGCGAATAGCAGGATCTTAATCATTGCGGCGCTTCTGGTGGTAAACAGTTTGATAGCAAAGGGGCTGCTGGCAAGTGTTCTGGCGATAAATGCTTTGAGGCAAACGTTGGGCCAGGTGTTGATGCATTAACTGGGGCATGGATTGGGGTCATAGATTCAAGGGGTGGGTTGTGAAGTGCTGCTCTGGCCAGGTTAGTTCCGAGCAATGCGCGCCGGGCATCATGTTCTCTGCCACGGTCCGGTTTTACCTCCGGTCTTGTTGAGGACACAGATTCCGTCGATGGTCATGCCGGGGTCGACCGCCTTGCACATGTCAAACAGGGTCAGGGCAGCCACCGATATGGCGGTGAGTGCCTCCATTTCGACGCCGGTTTTTCCATCGAGTTTACACATCGCTTCTATTCGTACTCGGTTTTGCTGTGGCTGTAGTTCAAAATCGACCTGCACTTTGCTCAGCATCAGGGGATGGCACAGGGGAATCAGCTCAGCGCATTTTTTTGCTGCCTGAATCCCCGCAATACGGGCGGTCGCCAACACATCACCTTTGGCGTGGCCGCCGTCGCGGATGAGGGCCAATGTTTCAGCACGCATGCTGACATAGCCCTCGGCTGTGGCAATGCGGGTTGTGATGGTCTTGCCGCTGACGTCAACCATGGATGCTTCACCAGCGGCGTTAATATGGCTCAATTTATTCATGGCTTAGCTTGCGCGGCTTCCCGTGAGCCACAGTTTTGATTCGTGACCGATTTGAGCTGGCCGACGAAGTTGCAGGGTTTGTGACTGGCATCTAACTGTTCGCCGATGATGCCATCCCACGCGGTGCGGCAGGCATTGGTGGAGCCCGGCATACAAAATACGATCGCGCCATTAGACAGTCCGGCAACGGCTCGAGACTGGACGGTTGACGAGCCGATGTCTGTGTAGGAAATCTGTCGAAACAACTCCCCGTAGCCGTCAATTACCGTGTCGAATAAGGGAAGCACTGCCTGAGGTGTGGAATCGCGGCCGGTAAAGCCGGTGCCGCCAGTGATCAACACAACCTGGATATCGTCTGCAGCAATCCATGTGGCGACAATGGCGCGGATGGTATACAGGTCATCTTTGACTATCTGTTTGGCGGCGAGGCTGTGGCCGGCACCGATTAACCGTTCCACCAGCAGTTGCCCGGAGGTGTCAGTGGCTTCGGTGCGGCTGTCTGACACTGTTAAGACTGCAATACGCAGGGACTGAAAATTTTCAGCATAGTTTTTGGCCATATGATTAACCTCCAAGCATTGCTAGATGTCGGGTTCCGCCGCTTAAGCCCTGCTGTAAATAGTGGCTGACTTTTTTGGTTTGTAGCTGGTTTTGCAAAAATCCGATAAGTTCGTCGCGTTGATTGTCGGTGCTGAGCAAGGGTCGTAAATCAATACCGTGCTCTGAAAATAGGCAGAGGTGGAGTTTGCCCGTGGCGCTGACTCGCAACCGATTACAGGTGGTGCAGAAATCCTTGCCGTAGGGCATGATCAGGCCGACCCTGCCCCTCGACTGCGGGTGATAAAACTCCTGTGCAGGCCCCGCATCCTTGTCGCGTGGCGTCTGTGCCCAGCCAGCACCCAGTAATGTAGTTTTAATATCAGCGCCGCGCACGTGGTGTTGCGCGTAGAATTCAGCATTATCGCCGGTTTGCATCAACTCGATAAAACGCAGGGTGATGGGTTTATCCTTTAACCAGGTGAGGAAACGTTCGATCTGGTTATCGTTTAAACCGCGCATCAGCACCGTGTTCACTTTCACACGGCCAATGCCAAGTTTGACGGCAAGTTCGAGGCCGTCGAGCAGTTCCTGTAGTCGCTCGTGGCCGGTAATTGCCTGGAAAACAGCCGGATCTAAACTGTCGATGCTGAGGTTGATGCCATCCAGGCCCGCGTTTGCCCAGGACCTGATGCGTTCCGGTAACTTGTAGCCATTGGTGGTGATGACTACTTTTTCGATGCCGGGGGTGTTTTTCACCGCGGCGATAATGGCGGGTAAGTCCTTGCGCACAGAGGGTTCCCCGCCGGTAATCCGTACCTTGGTGGTACCGGTGGCCGCGAATGCCGCGCAGACACGGCGAATTTCGTCCAGTGACAGAAATGCCTGGTCAGGCTTGCCTTCGTAACCGTCGGGGAGGCAGTAATTGCAACGGAAGTTGCAAACATCGGTTATAGACAGGCGCAGGTAATGGAACTCGCGCCCAAAGTCATCTCGTAACATGCAAACACCTTTCCAAATAGGGGAGGATGCCCGGTTTCCCGAATATCCCTCAGAACCTGCATCCACATACGTTGCGGCGGGTTCTCGGCACGGGGTTCCTGGCCATTGTGGGCTTTAGAACACAGGTGCTCGGAGCTTGTCAGTGATAAAATTTGTCAGTAATAAAATTTACCAGCAATAAACCTGGCTGGTAATACAGCAGCGGCTTTCCAGTACCGAAAGCAGCCCGTGAAGTGTAGCACAGCGAAGGTTGCTTGCTGCTGCGCAGCGCCAGCGTCGAGGCTATCCGGATGCAACTAAATAAAGCCTGGTTGCCGACGCGGTTAAAACCCAAGCCAACTAGGAAGGCAATATTCGGGCACGACACGATACAGGCGACCAAATATCTCGACAGATCAGTATCACGAAGAACAGGTAACCCGAAGGACAACTATCACGAAGGACAAATATCACGAAGGGAATGTGTCGGCGTATTTTTCAATCCATTCGCTGGCCGCCTGTTCAACGGTGAGGTGTCGTCCTTTGCGGGCCAGAATGCTTTTCCGGTATTCCTCAATATGACAAATTTGCGCGACCATTCTCACTTTGAAGGCGTCGTTAGGTTCCAGAAAGTGTAGCCCTACTTCAAAGTCCGCTTCAGCCTGGTGACACCACACCGTCCGCGCTGCTGCTGAAAAAACCGGGGTGATGGTGGTAATGCGGACCTCCACCAAGGTACCTTCGTCGATAGCATGAGGTAACTTGACCTGCAGCCCTGCGACACTGACATTGCATATCCGGTCGACAAGTTCACGGTCATCAGCGGCGAGTTTGATGGACACAGGAAAACTGGATGGATGCCGAATATGAGCTCTCAACGCTGGGTTTCTCCAGGGCGTGCAGTGTGCGCAGATTAAACGTAGATAGTCCTCAACTTCAATGGGTTGCGTTTAGCCTGGCAGAAAACTGGCGATTGGAGCATGATTTGTAGGGATGATTGCGACTGGCGGGCGCTATTTTCCGACGGATGGGTGGTGCTTACTTCGTGACTTTAGCGGTGGCTTCAAAGCGCGAGACCTGGTTGCCGCCGTTAGTTTTACTATGATACATCGTCATATCGGCCTGCCGGATCAGCTCACTGACACCTACCTGATTACCGCCATAGAATACCGTAACGCCGGCGCTCATACTGACGGGCTTTGGTAGCTTATTGAGGCCCGGAGTCAGCACCCCAGGCAGCAGTTTGGCGAACGTTATACGCAGTCTTTCTGCTACTTCGCCCGCGCCTGAATAGTCGGTTTCCGGGCAAATGAACATAAATTCGTCCCCACCATAACGATAACCGGTATCATTTTCGCGCAAGGTGACCTGAGCAACGATGCCGACAAGTTTGAGCACTTCATCGCCTTCCAGGTGGCCCAGGCAATCGTTGACCTGTTTGAAGTTGTCAAGATCAATACAAATAAGGCTGAAAGGACGTTGGTAGCGGACGGAGCGGATTACTTCTTCGTTCAGTGTGGTATGAAATTGTCTTGAATTAAGCATTCCCGTCAGATGATCAGTGCGTGAGAGTTCGCGTAATTTTTCCTCAAGTTTAAAGCGACTGGTCAGATCATGGAAAAAACCGATACTGCCCAGAATGTTGCCGCTTTCTCGCACAATGGTGGCCGATAGCCGGATGGGAAATACCCGGCCGTCCTGGGCAATAATGCGGGTTTCGTAGCCCTCTATTTGGCCAATTTCGCCATGATCCCTAGACATCAGTAACTTTTTTATAATGCGGGCTTCCTTTTCCTCCTCATATAATTCGGTGATTTTTAACACATGGATAATGTCTTTAGCCCGGAAGCCCAGGAGCTTTTCTGCGGCAGGGTTGAATACGTTGATGACACCGTTGTTGTCGACGCCGATGATCGGGTCAGGACAGATCGCGGTGAGCTCGTCACTGGTCAGTTTCAAGGTGCTGCAAACTCCGCCCTGATTATATTTTTGGTCGAACTGGTGTTGGTGGAACTGGATTAGCCCAGATTAGCCGGGCTGTCAGCTGGCCCAATATAAATCGAATTTGACACCATAGCAATTGCAGCGGTCGTTACGGGCCTGGATGTGTGATCGACTTCCGGCTGGCGACTATCTAGCCGAGCGTTGAGACTCTAACTGAGATGACTATGACGGATGCTTGGCTACAACCTGCGTGATTGTCAAAACAACCAAAGCAACAGCGGTTTTATAGGGGTAAAAAAAGGGCCGCCCTGATCATGGCGGCCCTGTTGATTTCTACATGGTCAATCCGCTAACCCCCCAATAGGGCGCGGAAGTTATTGCGCAATAAAGCCGCCGTCGATAGCCAGCTCTGCGCCGGTGACATATTTAGATTCGTCGCTGGCGAGATACAGTACGCCCTGCGCGATATCCATCGGCTCGCCGAGATAACCCACGGGCGCCATACCTTCAAACATGGTGCGAACCTCGGTACTGTCGCCGAGATCGCGCATGCCCTGTTCCAGCATGGGAGTGAGAATGGGGCCGGGGTGGATGGAGTTGACGCGCACATTATTTTTCTTCTGGGCGCATTCCAGCGCCATGGACTTGGTCATCAGGCGGACAGCGCCTTTACTGGAGCTATACGCGCCAGCGGCGGCAAAGCCGACAATGCCAGCGCCGGATGAAATGTTGACGATAGCGCCGCCACCGGTTTTTGCCATCACCGGGATGACAGCCTTCATGCCGAAGAATACACCGTCGACATTGACTGCATTTTGCAGGCGAAATTCTTCAGTCGATGTGTCCATCAAGGGCTTGGCAATGAACATCGCGGCATTGTTGTCGAGAATATCGATACGCCCGTAGGTGTCTACCGCTAGCTTGACGATAGCTTTCCAGTCGCTTTCGCTGGATACATCGTGGCGCATGGAAATAGCTTTGCCGCCAGCGGCGTTGATTTGGTCAGCAGTTTCCTTTGCGCCTGCCTCGTTAATATCGCCGACCACGACGCTGGCACCTTCCTGTGCGAGAAGTACCGATGTGGCTCGACCCATTCCAGCGCTACCACCGCCAGTGATTATTGCTACTTTTCCTGATACACGTCCCATATCTCATACTCCACTTAGGTTTTATAAAAATTGTTTTAGCCGGCTATTTTATAGACCAGCCGCTTATGTTCGTGACTAAAGGGATGCCAAAACCCAAAGGCCCGTTGGGTAAACAGCAATGCGGATATTCCGGCTTTCGGTGAAATCCACGAATGGGTGCCTGCCATGCCTCCCCAGTGATATTCACCGATGGCGCTGTCTGGCTCGCCTTCGGCAGGCGAATTTTTGATAGCAAAGCCCAGACCGAAAACCGTGTTGGGCATATCCCATGTCGGTAGCTTTACCTTGACACCATCGCGCAGTTGGTTGGTGTGCATCAGCTCAACCGATTCTGACGAGATAATGCGTTGCCCCCGCCATTCGCCGCCGTTAATAATCATCTGGATAAAGGTGGTGTAGTCGCTCATCGTGGACACCAGGCCACCGCCTCCCGAGTGGAAGTTCTTCGGCGCTAATACGCTGCCAATCATGATGTCCGGGCAGGGCTTAAGGCCCGGCGTCATTGGATTACGTAGGTCAATCGGCGAGTAATTGGTGGTGACGCGATGATGGTTGTTCTCGGGCACGTAAAAATCGGTGTCGACCATATCCAGCGTATTAAAAATGCGTTCTTTGAGGAATTCGATAAAACTTTTCCCTGACCATATTTCTACCAACCGCGCCAGAATGTCGATACCGATGCTGTAGTTCCAGCGGTCGCCCGGCTGGAAAAACAGCGGTAGTTTCGCCAGCTTGTCAATCATCTCTTCCAGCGTTGACTCCATGCCCATGATGCGTTGGTCAACGTAGGCGACATCGAGCGGGTTGTTGGGGAACAGGCCGTAGGCAAACCCGGCAGAGTGGGAAAACAGCTGACGAATAGTCGGTGGTGTTGCCAGTGCCACGGTATCGCCGAGATCTTTTGCGCCTGGTTTCAGGACTTTCAACTCTTTGAACTGGGGGATGTATTTTTCCACCGGATCATCGAGATCGAAGGCGCCCTCATCGTACAGGATCATTGCCGCCGCAGAGGTGACGATCTTGGTATTGGAATACATGCGAAATATCGCATCGTCGATCATTGGCTTTTTGGACTCAATGTCCATAAAACCCCAGGTTTTGAAGTCGATGACATCGGTGCCTTTCAGGATCACCGCCGACAGGCAACTGACCAGATTGGCGTCGACGTATTTCTGCATCGCCGCATTGATTTCACTGAAGTCATAATTTGATGGTGTAATCGCTAGCTTGTTAATAATAGCCCCCTTTTGCATTTCTGGATTTCTGGATTCTGTGTGCAGAGCAGTCCGAACTCAGATTTCGGCCGCTGTCAGCATGTTCTACGCAAGAGTAAACCCTTCATAGCCCCTTTCTGCAACCTCGTTGCATTTTTCTACATAGGGCGGGAAGCCTCCCACATAAGGCATGAACACCCTTTCTTTGCCGGGGATATTTGCCCCCAGGTACCAGGAGCTACAGGCATTCAGGAGCGTCGCGCTGGCGACTTCATTGACGTGACTGACCCAGGCATCTTCGGCTTCTTTGGTGGCGTTTATGGTCGACAGTTTATGCTCGCCCAGATAAGCAAGAATGTCACTGATGTATTCCACATGCTGTTCGATGGATGTCACCATATTGGTGAACACCGAGGGACTGCCCGGCCCGCTGATGGTAAACAAATTGGGAAAACCCGCTGAACACAGGCCCAGATAGGTGCGGGGCCCGGCGGACCATTTATCCTTCAGCGATTGGCCGTCGATGCCACGAATATCGATTTTATTCAACGAGCCGGTCATGGCGTCAAAGCCCGTGGCAAAGACCAGGCAGTCAAAGGCATATGCCTGGTCGCCGACCTTAAGGCCCTCCGGCGTAATGGCGGAAATGGCGGTCTTGCTGATATCCACCAGGGTCACGTTATCGCGATTGTAGGTTTCAAAGTAACCGGTGTCTGCACACAAACGCTTGCAGGCAAACACGGTTTTCGGCGAGAGTAGTTTGGCGGTGTCGGGGTCCTTGACTTTTTCGGCAATTTTTTCGCGAACAAAATCTGCAATCATGTCGTTGGTCTGCTGATTGACCATGAAATCAGCAAAGCCCCCGTAAAAATTCAAGCCACCCATTTGCCAACGTTTGTTAAGCTCCGCCTTGATTTCTTCAGGGGACATTTCCGTTGCCGCTTTGTCGTTAGACTGGGTATCAAAGGCTGTGAACCCCTGTTTGCCTCTGTCTCGCAAGGCCGTGTAGTTTTGTTTGATGTCTTTAACATAGTCGGGATCAAGGGCTTTGTTATAGGCCGGCACTGAAAAATTCGGCGTACGCTGAAACACCGTTAAATGATCTGCCTGCTCGGCAATGATCGGAATCGCCTGAATGGCCGATGACCCCGTGCCGATAATACCAACCCGTTTACCCGCAAAATCCACCGCGTCATGAGGCCACTCGCCGGTGTGATAAACCGGGCCAGTAAACGAACTCAGGCCTGGAATATCGGGTTTGTTGGCAGCGGATAAACAACCGGTAGCCATAATGCAATATTTGGCGCTCAGCCTGTCGCCATTGCTTGCCGAGACCTGCCACTGTTTATTGGTTTCATCAAAAACGGCGGATTCGACGCGGGTGTTGAGCTGAATATCTCTGGCCAGATCAAAACGCTCGACCACATGGTTGATGTACTCCAGCAGCTCTGCCTGAGGGGCGTAGCGCTCCGACCACTCCCACTCCTGCTGGAGTTCTTCCGAGAACTGATAGGAATATTGCATGCTTTCTATATCAACCCGCGCGCCGGGGTAACGGTTCCAGAACCAGGTGCCACCGGGGCCACTACCCGCCTCATAAATTCGCGCCGTCAGACCCTGCTCGCGAAGTTTGTGCAGCATATACAGCCCGGCAAATCCCGCACCGACGATAACAGCGTCAAATGCAATGGTATTGTTAGAGGCGGGGGAGGTGTGATCTGGTGCCGTCATGGAGATACCTATTAACTTAGATAAGGTGTTCTGTGGACTTGGTAAACCGGGCCCATATTATAGGTGATTTTGTACTTGACACATCAAAACTGACAGAACCATAATGGAACCATATTGGATTTTAGTGGAGCTATAATCATGCCTGCCGTGACCCTCAAAAATATACCCGACGACCTTTATGCCCGATTAAAGGAGGCAGCACGAGTTCACCACCGAAGCATGAACAGTGAAATTCTTTATTGTGTAGAGCGCACACTGCTACCGCATAAAATAGACGTGCCTGAGCATCTTGCCGTTGCGAGAGCACTGCGAGCCAAGACCGCCAATCATCCCATTACCGATGATCAAATCAACGCCGCAATCAACGAAGGCCGTCGATGATTGTTGTTGACACAAATGTCATTTCTTATCTTTATATTTCCGGTGATCGATCTCACCAGGCGGAACAACTTTTGGCCAGGGATTCTAACTGGAATGCACCGACTCTCTGGCGGAGTGAATTTCGGAGTGTGCTTAGTCAGTATTTACGCAGAGACCTGTTAAAGCTTGATGAAGTATTAATCATTATTCAACAGGCCGAAAAATTACTGCACGACAACGAATATGCGATTTCTTCAGCTCATGTAATGCAGCTGGTAAATTCCAGCAACTGTACTTCATGCGATTGTGAGTTTATTGCACTAGCTCAGTACCTGGACGTACCTCTAATAACAGCAGATAAAAAAGTTATTCGTGAATTTCCGAAAGTAGCATTATCGGTGGATGCTTTTCTCGCGTAACGCCAGGTGACCATTGCGTGAGAATTGAACGATGGCTATGGGTATTTTGGCGGCGCGTGTTGTGGCGGCATATATCGCACATGCGCGTCTTATCTTGAGAGGGCTTGCAGGTCTGTTGATTTTTTCTTTTAAATCAAAGTATTGTGGAGCTAATTATTAATCAATCAGGGAATGATATGTCGCACCTGTACTTTTATATCCCCATACGGGTACATCATGAACACGTGCGCGGCTTCCGAAAATATGTCGCACGTGGCGTTCAATAATAGTTAGGTGGCTAAAATTTTCGCGGTAATCAAGGACCGCTTATTATGATCGAAATCTTCGGGCCGAATATCTCACCTTTTGTCATCAAGGTTCTAGCGGCGGCTAATTACAAGCAACTACAATACATGCACACAGAACATGTGAGCATACGTGAGCTTTCCAAATTGAACCCTCATACCGGCAAAGTCCCCGTAGTACGCATTGATGGCGAGGTTATTTTCGACTCAACGTTAATCCTACGCCAATTCGATAAAATAAAAGCAGAGCCAGCCTTACAATCAGAAGACAAAGTAGTTGCTACGAAACAGCGGATGCTAGAAGACTGGAGTGACGAGTCTCTATATTGGTATAACCAAGCATTGCGCTGGGCTCCTGAAAATGAGGAGAAAACCATAATTCAAAATTCTCGCTTCTTGCCTTTATTAGCTCGCCCTTTTGCAAAACCACTTCTTCGTCAGTTGGTCGGTAAGCAGCCCAAAGCACAGGGGTTGGGTCGACTGCCTTATAAGGTGCTCTTAGCAGAGCTTGGTGGCAAACTTGAAAACTTGGAAGTACTTCTAGGAGAAAGCTCTTTCTTCTTCTCCGAAGAGCCGAGCGCGGCAGATTTCGGAATTTATGGTGTATTCTGCACAGGTCTTCTAGAGGATGTTACACCAGATTTTGAGGCATTGATTTATAAACACCCAAAGTTACAACAATGGCATAAACGAGTGGCGGAGGTGTCCCGCCACCTAACAACTCAAGCAAGCGGGACTGCCTCACCGGCAACCCTTTCTTGAGGCGTTAGAGCGCAATAAAACAAACGGACTTCCAAATGAATGACATTGTAGATGCAATCACTACTCGCTTTAAGGCACCGTATTTTGGATATGCCTTATTAGCTTTTTTTGCGTTAAATTGGCGCGGCATTTTTTTATTGATGGTGTCTGATGCAACGCCGCTAGAAAGACTGTCGGCATTTGATAACGTAACTGATATTTATTCTCTAGTTATTTGGCCATTGATTACTGGGGCAGCAGTCGCCGCAACAGCACATTGGGTAAGATACATATTTGGAATGATCTCAAAAAAACCGTTAGAGCTAATAGATAATCTAGATTTAGAGGCTCAACATAAACGAGCTATACGACAGGCAGAACTAGAGCAATCAAGAACTAAACTATTTTCAATTAAAGAAACAGAACTTATTGACAGAGCCAAGCGAGATGAAGAAGTAGAGAGGATTAGTGACAAGTCAGAAAGGGAAAAATTAAAGAATGAACTAGAAAGGCTTCGGCGAGAACGCGACGAGTTGTATGAAGAAGCCTTTAATAATAAAAATATTAACTTATCAGAAGAAGCACGGAGTCTGCTATTAGCAGCGGCTTCAGACAAAAATGGCATAATACTAAAACCTCAAACACTTGGCTCGCGCAGTATACAAGCTGGTGGTTCGAATTTCGGTCATGAAAGCCAAAGGGACTATGCTAAATATGAAGCCGCTTTAGAAGAATTAGTTTCATATGAGCTTGCGAAAGATAGAGGTTTCAAAGGAGAGATGTATGAGCTTACTCATGCTGGGTGGGAGCTTGCTAGTTCGATCTAACAATGCACTCCAGCCGACGCGAAAAAATCGCGCGGCTGAGTTTAACCGTTAGGTTCCTCGGAGGCAATGAGCGTGAGTGCAAAGATTCTATACATCGACATGGATAACGTTCTTGTCGATTTCCCGTCTGGAATTGCTCAACTTACCGCGGAGGTTGTCGCGCAGTACGAGGATAGGCTCGATGAAGTTCCTGGCATCTTCTCGCTAATGGCTCCTGTGCCAGATGCCATTGCGTCGTTTGAGGAGCTTGCGAAGCTGTACGACACATACATTCTTTCAACTGCGCCATGGGAAAACCCGAGTGCATGGTCAGATAAGTTGCTGTGGGTTAAGCGTCATCTAGGCGTTCCGGCTTATAAGCGACTTATTCTTTCTCACCACAAAAATCTAAATGATGGTCATTACCTCGTAGATGATAGAACCAAGAATGGCGCTGATCGTTTCAGGGGGGAGCACATTCACTTCGGTACACCCCAATTTCCAGATTGGAGATCGGTTGTTTCGTATCTTAAGCACGGAGCAACCTAACCATTCGTTGAAGCGGCCCTGGCGGGCCGCCGCTTAACTCAAACATTTGCAGGGCAGGACACACGCGAAATTTAGGCTTTGTTCCAGCAGGCGGTAGCGGATTACCTGAGCGGTAAAGGTCTGGGTTATACCAAAGCGGCTGAGCTAAATCATTTTCCCGGGCCACGGCATGTCCTGGATATGGTCGATGAACCTGACTGAACAGCAAATAGAACTAAGCCAGGCTGTATTCGATACAATGCAGCACCGGATTAGATTGTACGATCAACTCCCTGGTTATGGGGATTCGTTTAATCATGAGAATCACAGTTATTCTCACTGAAAGTAATGGCATATCATGGTTGTGCTTGCGATGCAGAACGAGTATTTAGATAAGCCAGATTCAATCACAAAGACAAGAGCAGTTATTGATAATGAAAACCCAGGAGCAATTTATCCAGGCCAATGGGCATCGCATCAACACATTGCAGATTGGCGAAGTTGATCCAGAACAGCCGACACTTGTGTTCATTCACGGTGGCCTGGATTGCATAGCTATGTGGCGCCAGTTTCCGAAGCAGTTGTGTGAGCAAGTCGGGTTGGCGGGGATCGTTTACGAGCGTTGGGGTCACGGCAAATCAGATAAATTGGTGCTGCCCCGTGAGGGCGACCCGCGCAGTGTTGAGGCGGATCAGACTCTTGTGGATCTCTTTGCCTATTTCGGTGTTGGTAACGCCATCCTGATTGGCCACAGTTTCGGGGGCGGTATCGCGTTGATTGCCTCGAGCGTTCACGCCGATAAAATTTGTGGCACGATTGCGCTAGCACCCCAGTTGACCACCGCTAGTGATACCGAAGCCGGTTTGGAAAAAGCCATAGCCGCTTATGAGAGTGGCAAACTTCGCGAAAAATTAATGGCTTTCCACGGTGACAATACCGATATTTTGTTTCGTGACTGGTCGTCGTTTTACTCGAACCCTGGTGAGCAGCATCCTGATTACTCACCGCAACTGCGCAAAATTACCTGCCCGGTGCTAGATATCTATGGCACTTCCGACAACTACGGATATCAACATAATCTAGCGCTGACTCGAGCGTGTATAAGCAGCGCCCATGAAAGTCTGGAAATTCCAGATTCAACGCACTACCCACATCTGGATACACCCGAACCAGTGTTGGAAGCAGCAGGTCGGTTTATCAATAAATTGCTTACCTGAACATGCCAGTAATCCGCTTCCCAAAGGGCCCAAAAAGGCCGCCGCCCAGTAAATCCACATGTTAGGAGAAGCTCATGTCTGAACAAGTAATTGCGACTGATCAAACTGCGTTCGATGGGCCACAAATTGTTGCCGATCTCAACCGATTATTACGTCTGCGTACCACACCCATCGGTATGAAAATGTTTAAAACTAAAGCAGAGATGGAAGCGGTGCCAAGGATTCGTAGACCAGGCGATATCCATACAGCTGACCAGATCGTCGCACAGGCCTGTCGAAATGGTTGGACGGTAGGGGTTACGGTCGAGGATCTTGTTGGCGATCAATGTGGTGCCGTGCTCGGGTTTTACCCTCGGGATAAAGACTGGTTGGCCGGCGAAAAGATGGTGGGCGTCTGGTATAGCACAGCGGAAGATTCGGCGGCACATCAGGATGCTATGGATATCGTGGAATATGGGCAGTACGAGGCAATGGCTGTAAGCCCGCTGGCTGCAGGTCGACTTGATCCGCCGGATATATGTTTAATCTATGCTACTCCGGCACAAATGATCCTGTTTATTAATGGTCTGCAGTGGGCTGGCTACAAAAAACTGGAGTGGGGATGCGTAGGTGAATCGGCCTGTGCTGACTCCTGGGGCAGGGCATTAAAAACCGGAGAGCCTAGTTTATCGATACCCTGCTTTGCTGAACGGCGCTATGGCGGGGTGATGGAGGATGAACTATTAATAGCCTTGCCGCCGAAATATTTGCCGGGCGTTATCGTTGGTCTCGATGCGCTTTCAGGAAATGGTTTGCGCTACCCCATTCCTCAGTACGGTATTACCACGGACGCAAGAGCGGGTCTGGGTTTTAGCTATTCTGACTGAACTTCTACTCCCAATACTTTGAAATTTGGTTGTCCCGAAAAATTTATCTGTTACCGCTCAAGGAATGTAACCGATTAAGGAGATTTCTAACTACGCCTCATCCCGTAACAAACTAAGCGCAGGCTTACTCAGGGCTCCACGACTGGCGAGCACGCCCACACCCGCCACGCCAAGACCGATCAGCAGCGGGATCAGCTGCCAGTATGAGAGGGTCGGGTTGTCATTAAGGAGTTGCGCGGTCAGTGGATACAGCGCCGCAAAAATAATAACCATGGCCGCGCTGGCGGCACAGCCGCAGAGCGTAATAAATTCTGCCCAGGTGACGCGATAAACCAGAGCTCGGTCACCGCCGAGGGTGCGTAGCAGGGCGTTATCCCGACCCCTTTGGGCCTGGCCGCCGAGCAGTGCGGCGGCGAGCACGAGGACTGCGGCACTCGTCAGCAATACGGCGAGCAGGGCGGTGGCGCCACTGGCCTGGCCAATTATTTCGTTGGCTTTACTTAACAGTGTATTGACGTCGAGCAGGGTGATATGGGGCAGTTGCATCATGAGCTCGGCCAGGCGCCTGCCGTCACCGTCTGGCAACCAGAAACCGGTTAACCAGGTGATGTCCTGATCGGCCAGGCCGCCCGGTGCAAACATAAAATAGAAGTTGGGCTCAAAGGTATCCCAGTCGACTTCTCTCAGACTGGCGATTTGCGCACTCACCGAGCCGCGACTGGTGATAAACATCAGTTGGTCGCCGAGTTTTAAGCCCAGGCGATCCGCCAGTTCCTGTTCTACAGAGACAGTACCCGTTGCCGGATGCCAGGTGCCGGAGTTGATTTTGTTGCTGGCCAACATATCGGCGGCTTCGGTCAGCGCCAGGTCGCGGTTGAGGGCTTCGTTGCGGTTTTCTTTTTCTTTGGTGACGGCCTGGCTGACGGACACGCCATTAATCTCGGTCAGGCGGCCCCGCACAATGGGATACAGAGGCTGAGTAAGGGCCTGGTGTTTATCCAGCCATTGATTAAAGACCGGGAAATCTTTTTCAAACAAGTTAAGCACGAAATGATTGGGTGCTTGCTCGGGCAAACGTGAGCGCCATTCGTCGAGCAATTGATTGCCGGTTTGACCGGCCAGGGCGATCACCGCCATTGCCATGGTTAGAGCTGCCAGCAGGGGTAAAGTCAGTGCCGGGCGGCGGCTCAGGCGGCGTAGCGCCAGGCGTGAGGCCAGGGGTAATTTCCCGCTGATCAGGTCAAGGGCCTTGAGCAGAGGCCATAGCAGTGCGGGTAAGCCTGCACCTAAAACGACTAATAGAATAAGCAGGTTGCCCAGGTCGGCCAGTGAGCTGGTTAAAAACCCTGCCAGCAGCACCGGCGCGCCCAGGGCGGCGGTCAACTCGATATTGGTCGACAGGGGTTTGGGTTTGTTGCGTTGATTGAGCACGTCTATGGCCGGCACACGGATCAGCGCGGTCAGACGGGGCAGGGCGAAGGCCAGCCACAGCACCAGGGGTGCGATCAGGATAGTCAGCCATTGAACAGCGTTGGCGGCCAGAGAGCCGCGCCAGCCGAGGCTTTGGTGAATGACCGTGATTAAGCCGATGCCGAGCAGACTACCGGCGGCGGCGGCGGGCAGTATGGCGATAAATTCTGTGCCCAGTAGTCGCGAGATGATCTGGCGGCGGGGTGCACCGAAGCTGCGCAGCAAACCGGCTAGCTGCGCTCGCCGAGCCACGCGCTCGGAGGTGGCCAGATAAATCGTCGCGCCGCATAACAGGGCTACCAGTAAAACCGCCAGGTTGGCCCACAGGGTTAATTGCCGCAGTGGGCCCATGGAGCGCACGGTGGCATTTTCGATGTCTTCCAGGCGTTGGTCGGGCCGCAATGTGGCATCGAGATCGTTCTGTAATTTGGCGACAGTGGTGGCGTCCCCGCTAATCATCTGGCGGTAGGTGATCCGCGTGCCAGGGCCGAGCACACCGGTTGAGGCTAAATCTTTCGCATTAAAAACGATGCGCGGACTCATGCTGTAAAAACCCGCGTTTTGGTCGGGTAGTTGTCGAATGACCGCACTGAGCAGGAGTTCTTTGTTGCCAATCGCCAGCTTGTCGCCGGGTTTAACGTTTAGGCGATCGAGCACCTGATCAGCGACCCAGAGCTCGCCCGGTGCCGGGCCCTGAGGGCTGTCCTGGGCTTTGTCAAAACGGCCCGGGGCAGTTTGCATCTGGCCGTATAAAGGGTAGTGCTCGTCTACCGCACGGGCGCTGACCAGCAGTAATTCATCGTTGTGAACCAGCATGGTAGAGAAATCGACAACCGTGGTGGTAGGGATGTTTTGTAATAATTGACGTTGGTCGGGTTCTGGCGCGCGCGTGCCGGTTAAAGCCAGTTCGCCGCCGAGCATTTCGGCGGTGCGCACCGCAAAGCGCTGTTCCAGTTCAGCGTGTAATAAAATAATCGACGATAACGCAAAACCGGCAATGGTGATGGCCAGGGCCAGTAGCTGAAAGGCCCTGTCCCGCCAGGGCCGCAACCAGGCTTTGATCATGGCGGGAATCATGGTGCGGAACGCCTGGGCGCGGATTCTTTGTGTGCGGGGGCCGGTTCTGAAGAGGCCGGTTCTGAAGAGGCGTCGTCTGAAGAGGCATGATCCGACGAGCCTGTAGCTAAAGGCATCCTGTCGGCATCCGCCAGCTGCTCGAACAGGCGACCTTCTTCCAGTTGCAGTCGGCGCTGACAACGTCCGGCCAGTTGCGCATCGTGAGTGACCAGCACCAGCGCGGTGCCAGACTCGCGATTCAGGTCGAAGAGTAATTCGCCGATGCGCCCGCCATTGGCGCGGTCCAGACTACCGGTGGGTTCATCTGCGAACAGCAGTAGCGGTTTCACTGCGAAAGCTCGCGCCAGAGCCACGCGTTGCTGCTCGCCACCTGAAAGTGTCGCCGGGAAATGCTTGAGGCGATGCTCCAGATCTACCCGCTGTAACCAGCGGCGGGCTTCTCCCTCGGGGTTGGCTACGCCTTTTAGTTCAAGTGGTAACATCACATTTTCGAGGGCGTTTAAATCGTTCACCAGATGAAAGTGCTGAAAGACGAAGGCGCATAATTGCCCGCGACGAACCGCTCGACCATCTTCGTCGAGCTGGCTGAATGGCTTGCCTTCAAGCAAAACTTGACCCGATGTGGGTACATCCAGTCCGGCCAGTAGACCCAGCAAGGTCGACTTGCCGCTACCAGATGGGCCCGTGATAGCCACGCTTTGGCCGGATGATAGGGTAAAATTGACGTCGTCCAGCAGGGTTAGCTGGCCGTCTGGGCCCGTTACGGTTTTGCCCAGCGATTGGGCCTCTAAAAGCCGCGTCTGCAAAGCCGGCGCTGGCAAGTGCTCAGAGCCGGGCACGTGATGCTCATAATCGGGGATTTTTTTCATGGTTTTAAGGCTGCTTATACTTCTCTTGGTGTTTGTCATGGTGCCCGGTCCATGGGTGATCGCTAAGGCCCATGCTGCTTCCGAGTCTAAACGGGTGCCGCACACAGAGCGGGCTGGATTGCTGATATTGGGCGACAGTATCAGCGCAGCGTACGGCATTGACAAGTCGTTGGGCTGGGTGGCCTTGCTGGAAAATCAATTACATCGGCAATGTCCTTACGTGAGTGTACACAACGCATCAGTCAGTGGCGAAACCACGGCGGGGGGACTGATGCGTTTGCCAGACCTGCTGCGCAGATGGCAGCCTGCTGTGGTAGTTATTGAACTGGGTGGCAATGATGGCTTGCGGGGTCTGTCGCCTGCGCAAATGCAGCACAATTTGCAGGAGATAATACGACTGGCACGCAAGGCGGGGGCTGAGCCGCTAGTGCTGGGTATCCTGATTCCACCTAATTACGGTAAAGCTTACCGGCGCCTGTTTGATGAGGCGATTGCCGATGCCGCCACCGCTGAGGGGGTGGCCAGGCTGGATTTTTTTCTGACGGGAGTGGCCGATCACGAAGCATTAATGCAGGCAGACGGTTTGCATCCCACCGCGGCGGCGCAACCACAATTGCTGGCGAATGCCTGGCAGATTCTTGAAAAACCACTGGAGCGCATCTGCGGCAATGTCGACCTGTCGTTAAGTGATGTGGACCTGTCGTTAGATGATATTGAACAAGCGACCCGTTAAACACTCGTGAGAGCGTACGCTGTGGCGGTAGCGACAAAGCCAGCGGAGTGAGGTATCGGTCGCGTACGGGCGGTTTAGCTGTGGGTCAGCGGTGGCGAGTTTGTTTGATTGATTCAGCGGATTTCAGGCTGCGCGCTGCGTAGCGCCAAATTGCTTAATGATGTAGGCGAGCCGCTCCTCGATACTCCAGTTACCGGACGGCAGTTTTTCAATGGTTCTCAGACGGTCCCGTAATCCAATGCCACTGGCCGTTTGAATGCTTAGTCCAGGGCGCGCATTGAGTTCCAGGATCAGCGGGCCCCGGTCGCGATCGACAACAATATCGCAGCCCAGGTAGCCGAGTCCGGTCAGCTCGTAACAACTGGCCGCCAGTCTGACCAGCACGTCCCAGTCGGGAATCGCCAGATCTGAGAAATCCACGCCGGTGTCGGGATGTGAATGAACGACTATATTATTTTGCACGGCATTGAGCGCCCGACCGGTAGTGACGTCTATGCCGACGCCGACCGCGCCCTGATGGAGATTGGCTTTGCCATCAGAGCCGTGGGTTGGGCAACGCAGCATCGCCATCACCGGAAAACCCTTGAACAAAATGACTCTTATATCGGGTAAGCCTTCATAACTGTATTGATCGAGGGTCGGCACACAGTGCACCAGCGCTTCGATAAAAGCAGTGTCGGGTTTGCCACCGAGGCTGTATACGCCACTGAGTATGTTCGAGATGTAATGACGAATATATGACAGATCGAGGGCCTGCCCGCCGGGTTTTACAAACTTGCCGTTTTCGCGTCTGGAAATAACCAGAATGCCTTTACCACCACTGCCGCGCGTGGGTTTGACCACGAACTCCTCGAGGGGGTCCAGTAGCTGGGATAAGGTGTTGAGCTGGTAGGGTGATTCAACCACGCCAAGCAGCGCTGGCACTGCAATGCCCGCCTGCTCGGCAGCATGCTTGGTCAGCAGCTTGTTATCGACCAGCGGGAATCTTTTGCGTTCGTTATAACGGGAGATGAATGCAATATTGCGTTCGTTGATGCCCATTATGCCCTTGGCACGAAGGTTTGCGCGCCGCTTAAGCCACAACATACTAGTTGTCCATGTGCCGGAAACGGTGCAATTCAAGCAGGCGGAACCCGGTGTATTGCCCGAGCAATAAAATAACGCCCAACACACCTAGCAACAGTTCCGGGAAATTAAATGTCAGATGCTCAACGAGCGAATTAGTCATGGCAGTGTAGGCGCAGACGGCCACTAACAAGCTTCCGCTACCCTGAATTAGGACCTCTTTTGGGCCATCTTCCTCCCAGGTGATGGACATTCTTTCGATAGTCCAGGCGATGATAACCATCGGGAAAAAGGTGATGCTGAGTGCCTGATCGAGGCCCAGTTTATGGCTGGCCACACTAAACCCCGCCATCAGCATTACCACGATGATGAGCACCGAACCGATACGCGAAGCCATGTGCAGATCCATCCTGCTCAGATAGGAGCGGATCCACAGGCCGGTCGCGACCAGCACGACAAGAATACTAACTCCGGTTATCAGGGTGGTCTGTATGAAGGCCAGGGCTATCAGCACCGGCATAAATGTGCCGGACGTGCGCAGACCGACCAGAATTCGAAAAAGGACAACAATCAAGGCTCCAATGGGAACCAATAACAGCGATTTAAAAACGTTTTGTTTTTCGACGGGCAGGCTGTAGATATTAAAGTCGACCAGGGGCACGGTTTCGAGTTTCGCGAGCTTGAGGGCAATATTTTTCGCCGGGATGACGTTGGCTATAACAGAAAAGCGTATTTTCGACTGATAACCACCGACAACATCAAGCAGTGACGGTCCGCCCCTTTGCCAAATGAAAAAATCCTTTGGCAGGCCAGCGTCGCCAGTCAGAGGGTTGTAGGCTTGCCACCTGCCGTCCTCATAAACCTCAATCAGCTCCACTGGTGGGTCATTATGGGTGCGTTCGCGGAGCTGCACGCCGCGAATAATGTGCGCCTGAATATTCGCCTCAGCGAGCAGCTTAAGCACCAGGTTAGCCCGCGACAGGCCCCGATCAGAGGAAAACAACAGGTGAGTATCTTCTGTACGCTGCTCCGCATTCAGTAGTAGCAATAGCTCACGGGTGAAGCTGCTGTCGGTTGAAGCATTTTTTCTGGCTTTCGTAATGATGCTTTCGGCCGCTTCGTATTGAGCCGGTAGCCACTCTGGTTTTGATATGTGTTGCGACGGTCTCTCGAACCCGCGTTGATTCGCGCTATCGATACGGGGTGTCACCTGCATGTTGTAGTACAGGTTTTGTTCGCCTGTGGTGCGGTCATGAACCCAGATGGCGCGACGTTGATCCTGCTGGCTTTCGATATTAAAGCGGTAACCGGAGGACGCGAAAGTTTCGTCCAGTGTTTCAAAACCGTTCTGCGGGCTGGGTAAAGCCAGGTTGGCGGTGACAGGGCCATCGTCTGCTTGAAAGGTGATTTTCGCTTCTACATTCCATACTGTCCGCACACTGCCTGGCATTAGCGGGAAGTGCAGGAAGAAATACTTGTACAGGGTCAGCCCGAGACCGATGCAGATCAGTGCACCGGAGAGTAAATGTATTTGGTTGCGGGAGGTCATCATATTTTTGTTAGTCGTTGGTTTAGTTTGCTGTACGTCGCAAGCTGACGTCGACAACTGCGGTGTCGAGGAGGAAATTGCGGCCAATCAGCACCGGGAACTCCATGTCAGCGCGATCGCTCAGTGACACTTCCACCTGTCTGGTAATGCGACCCAGGCGTAACGTCATCATGACGGTCAGGCGGTGATCATTTTCCGCTTCGGCCTTCTTTATACGAACTCTGCGCACCAGCCTGCGTTCGAGGGTGGTAGTTTCTTTGGCTTTGGGATCGTCGATTTTAAAGCGGACCCAACGCTGACCATCGCGTTCGAATCGCGTAACGTCACTGGCATGAATGGATGTTGTGGCGGCGCCAGTATCAATCCGGGCCAGGTATTTCACGCCGGGCGACCCGACGGTGACCATTTCATATTCGCCCAACACCGGTTTTTTGGCGACCAACACTGCCGGGCAAATCGGGCAGGATATTGGTTCAGGTTCGGGACAAACCGCAGGCTCAGGTTGCTCCAGCGGTTCCGGTAAAACGGGCAGCGGTTCTTCTTCAATAACCGCGGGTGGCAGGCACTCGATGGCTTCCACCACCTGTTGCTGGGGCGCTTCCTGCTGGTCGGATTTGGACGATTCGGTAAACGATGCGCAGCCGCCAAGCGTGCTAATCGATAAAATGGCGACTAGCCATAAATTACTCTTGGCCAGGTAAACATAGGGCATAGGAACAGGATCCAGGATCAGGTTTGGTTGGTGGCGCTGGGCGATTTTTAAAGCCGCCTATCATATCCTAAGGGCCGACAGTTGCAAGGAAATAGGTGGGTTCGACAAAGGCTGCAGTCGGCAAGTAAGCATCGATAAACGCCAGCAGCGGATACACAGAAATAACTGGGAAACCGGATCTAACCCTGTCACCAGGAGGTTTGTGGTCAGGGTTTGAGGCGTGACCTGATACAAGTCGCGCGTAATATTGGCCGCCCAACAAAATTGTTACTACGGCCACCCCTGGGCGCCTACGTATGGATGACTTCATGCTACGCACATCGCCAATGATGGAATGTTTAACGCCTGCATGCCTCGCTCAGTGACGCCGCTTGCTCGGGCAATGCGACCTGGATCATTTGCCGGGCATGAAGTGGGCTGACACTCAGGGTCTGGCCTGATACTCTCCGTCTCTAAGGATTAGATCATTTCAGCCAGTTGGGGTGACCACCAGCGCGACAACACTTTGAGGGGATTTGATATGAAATTTGGTATTGCGTTTGCGACCGCCGGGCCTTTTGCTAACCCGGATTTGTTTGAAACTTTGGTGCGAACTGCCGAAGACACCGGGATGGAGTCAATCTGGGCAGTAGAACATGTGGTGCTGCCTCAGGGATTCCAGTCGAAGTATCCCTATAACAAGGACGGACGTTTTCCGGGGGGCGAAAAAGCGCCCATTCCCGACCCTGTTGTAGCGCTTGCCTATGCGGCGGCGATGACAAAAAATCTGCGTTTGGCGACCGGCATTATGATTTTGCCGCAGCGCAACCCCCTGTACGTGGCCAAGGAGTGGGCTTCACTTGATGTGTTGTCGAGAGGGCGGGCCATGATGGGTATCGGTATTGGCTGGCTTAAAGAGGAGATGGAAGTTGTCGGCGTACCCTTTAAGGAACGCGCTGCACGCACCGAAGAATCCGTGCAGGCAATACGCTCATTGTGGAAGGACGAGCCGGAAGCCTTTCAGGGCAGGTATTTTAACTGGGGGCCACAAAACTCCAATCCCAAGCCGGTACAAAAGCCGGGGGTGCCCATTATCGTTGGTGGCAATGTCGAGGGAGCCGCCCGACGTGCAGCCAGGGTGGGTGACGGCTTTTATCCTGCGTCAGGCAGCTTAAAAACCTTGCCGACTCTGCTTGATGCTATGCGTGATGAGTGCGCCAAAATCGGCCGTGACCCCGACGAAATAGAGCTCACTGTGGCTGGCGGTAATCTTGATCCCGGACGCGTACGGCAATATCAGGATATAGGCGTATCACGCATGATGATTAACCCTCCTGCCATGGACGCTGATGGCATTAAACGCGGGCTTAATGAGTTTGCTGAGAACGTGCTGGCTAAGGTCTAAGAGTCTCAGGCAGCGAGCGGGAGTCGCTTCGGTTTTGTCCTGGGTTTTTATAGAGTTTACAGTTGTTCACAATCGTTTAGCGAATGACCTCGCTACTATGGCCGCGGTTATTTGCTCTGGGCACAGCTCCGTGTTGTCCTGCTTTATCGTTAATAGACATACTGGATAATCTGTGGATTTTTTAATAGCACGACAGCCTATTTTTGATATTTCTGGGTATGTTGTAGCCTACGAGCTTCTGTTCCGTACCCATCTGGAAAACGTCTTCCCCGAATTTGATGGCGACAGGGCAACCGCCAACGTCATGATGGACAACTTTATCCTCAACAATGTAACGACATTGACTGATGGTAAAAAAGCATACATTAATTTTACTGAAAAATTGTTGCTCGAAGAGTTTGCGTTCTACCTGCCTAAAAACGATGTTGTGATTGAAATTCTGGAAACCATTCCGGCGCACGATGCAGCGATTAGTGCCTGTAAAAAATTGTGCGATGCCGGGTATACCATCGCGCTGGATGATTTTGTGCTGGAGCCGGGCAACGCTAATGCCGCGCTCATCGATCACTGTCACACGATTAAGGTTGACTACCTGGCGACCACGGTCGCGGACAGACAAAAAATAATCGCGCAGCTAAAAGGCCGAAAAATCACTTTGCTGGCTGAAAAAATTGAAACACTGGAGGACTACGAGCTCGCCCGGAGTGAGGGTTTTAGCTATTTCCAGGGCTATTTCTTTGCCAAACCGGAGATAGTGACTGGCACTCGACTGCCGGAGAACAAGCTAAGCAAAATGCTCCTCGTTAAGGCGGTGAATGCCTCGGACTTTGATGTGGAAAATATTGTGCTGGCGATCAAGCGAGATGTCTCGCTGAGCTATAAATTATTGCGCTGTATTAATTCAGCCGCTTTTGGCTTCTCAAAAAAAATTACATCGATCAAGCACGCGGTCGTTTATCTGGGTTTGCAGGAAATGCGTAAGTGGGTTTCTTTTGTTGCGATGGCTGATATGTGTGACGAGAAATCGCCAGAGCTACTGCGCACCGCCTTAACGCGAGCGCATTTGGGTGAGCAGCTGGCGTCTTATACGGGTATGAGGGGTGTCAAGGACGACATTTTTCTAACCGGTTTATTTTCTCTCGCCGACGCCATGATGGGCCGCCCTATGGCAGAGATTATGGAGGAAATACCCCTGGCCGACACGGTCAAAGAAACCTTGTTGGGCGAGAGCGCGGGGTATCGCCCCATTCTTGATTTCGTCGAAGCGTTTGAGAAGGGTGACTGGACTAATCTTGACTTCCACTGCCGACAGCTGAATATCACTCAGGATCAGTTGCTTATATCCTGCAATAATACTACTGCGTGGGTTCAGGAAGCGCTAGTAACGGTAAAATTGGCAGGCCGATAAGTACTATACAAAGCCGGGGGCGACGGTCACTGGGTTCCAACGCAGTTGCAACCGCTGGGGTGGCCCGCGGAGTCAGAGAGACAATCAGCAGAATATTTTCCCTGTCCGTAGACCCTGGACAGGCGGTAGATCAGGCCAGACAAGTTCTTTTCACGGTCAGCGCCACCGCATTATCGTGCGGTGGCGCTGCAGTGGCTAGAATGCCCGGGTCAGTAAAGTGAGAAGCCTGGGCTTAGGGCCTAAGATTTAGGCGCACCGGCAGTTAGCACCAGCTGGCCATCTACCACTGGAATACTATCGCCTGGCCTATGATCCATACGTACCTGGCCTTCAATGTCATTAAGCAGATAACGAACATCGTAGCCAATAACTTCGCTATGGGTATCAGTGACGGTGCGGCAGCGTCGCTCGGTAGTGGTGTAAGTATTATTTGCCTGCATATGTTCCTGAGTTTTATTGCCCGCGTAACCGCCAGCTACGGCGCCCGCCGCAGTAGCGACTTTTTTGCCAGAGCCACCGCCAAGCTGTTTGCCAACGACGGCGCCCAGAACGGCTCCGGCGACGGTGCCGACAACTTGATGCTGATCCTTCACGGGCTGTTGCCGGGTTACTGCCACATCCTCACACACTTCCCGGGGGGTACGTTTCTGTTGGGTCGCTTCGGTCACCTCCAGCACTTTGGCATAGCTGGATGCGGGATTGAGCAAACGGTAACCTCCTATAGCGCCGGCAGTTGTTGCTAACACGGCACCAGCGATGAGGCCGGTAATCATTGATTTGTTCATATTGACACTCCTGATTGACACGCCTGAGGATTAATTTGTCCCGCAGCGATAGCGTAGCACCTACTATGCCTGGGCCCCACTGGGATGTAGTAACGCCCAAGTGCTGTCGCGGTTGACAGGCATCAGCAAATATCTGTCCGCGGTAACAGGCGTTCCGACCGGGCGCCGTGAGGAAATACGTTAGCCAGAGTTTGATATTGTTGCGCCGTGTAAGTGCGGCGCAGGAGTGGGCTTGCTGCGGTTGACTCGTCGAGTAGTTGAGTAAGGATGTAGTTGAGCCGTCGAATAAACCACTCACAGCCCGAGAAGAAATGACCAATGCAGGCTTCGGCCGGTTTCCTGCGATACCCCTACTCGTGGGCGATTACCTTGTTGGTGAACAGGTAGTCCTTGAGTTCCTTGTCAAAAGCCGGGTCCTTGCGTCGAATCCATTCCAGTACCATGGCCGCATGCTCCTTTTCTTCGTCACGATTGTGGGCGAGGATGGCCTTGAGTTGTTTATCCTTGCACGCATCCACGCGTTGGTTATACCAGTCGACTGCCTCAAGCTCTTCCATAAGAGAAGTGATCGCTCGGTGCATATCTCTGGTTGCATCGCTCAGTTCATCTATTGGTTCGTGATACCCTTCGTTTGCCATGAAGCATCTCCTCGTGTTGTGATCAGTTTACGTTTTGCCTTAAACCTCGCGGTGGGCGAAGCTATGCGTTTACAATTAACATGGTCGAGTAACTATACAGAACGAAAACGGCTTTTGGTAATAGCGCCTGACTAAACAGCTAGTGGACTTTAGGTGGTTTTTAATAAATGTTTATCGGGTGATTACTCGAGTGGGCGAGTGCTTGTATTGGCCGCTCAGCGAAAAATGTTGTAACTAGCCGCGACGTAACCAACCGATTATTGTCCAACTGAAACCGACGACATGGCCAGGCTTACCTCAACGATGCGACTTGATCGCCTGCTCTCCAATCTGGGTTATGCCACCCGCAAAGAAGCCGCTCGCGCCTGTCGCGCCGGGCTGGTCACACTGAGCGGGGAAACGATCGCGAGAGCCGATCAAGCCGTTGAACTTGAGCTGGTGCGCCAGGGCGCGCTTGCACTGGACGGTGAAATTGTTGATCCGCCAGCTCCGTTAACTATCATGCTCAATAAACCAGCGGGCTATACCTGTTCCCACAAGGATGTCGGCACCCTGGTTTATGACTTACTGCCGTATCGCTGGCAAAGTCGTAAGCCCGCGCTATCAACGGTGGGTCGTCTCGATAAAGCGACAACTGGTCAGCTTTTGCTGACCGACGATGGTGATCTGCTACACCGTATCATTCACCCGCGTACCCACTCGCCTCGGCACTACCACGTGCGCGCGCGGGATTCCCTGCGCGGTGACGAGGCCAGGCTGTTTTCAAGCGGCGCGTTTCTCATAAACGGCGATGACAAACCGCTAAAGCCCGCAATCTGGAGTCCTGAAACAGATAACAGCGGTGTGATGATCCTCAACGAAGGGCGTTACCACCAGATTCGTCGTATGTTCCAGACGCTCGGCAATGAAGTTGTTACGCTTCACCGTTTTCAAACCGGTGGTTTGGCCCTCGGTGATATCGAAGAGGGGCAGTATAAAATTCTGAAAGATGAGGACGTTCAGCGTATATTTTTGTGATCTAAGGTAACTCATTAACTGCACCTCTCGTCACTCCAATCAAACTGGACATCGTAGCTCAGCATGACAACGGTATTCGACGTTGATCGAGAACCCTTCGCATGGTTGACAAAGCCTGCTGAAAACCGGCGGCGTGTGCGAACGGATCTGTCGCAGAATAGGTGCGCGATGTTTCTTTATCCCATATAGATATTTCTTTATCCCATTTATAAGTGCCCAGTGCGCTACTCTTGCATACAAAGGCACAGGGGAGCCGTGTCAGAGTAGACTCCAGCTAATTCGCGGCGGGTATTTCGCCAGGGTCGTCTGTCTCCAGCATTTTGTCCTCAGGGAACCACTGTTTAATTGCCGTTTCATCAAACAAGGTTTCCTGCGAATCGATTTTCCATACCCCATCTTCCATGATGACACTGTATACCTCAAACTCGGTGCTGCCCTGACTGTTAAACAAATCACTCGCGTGCAGGACATTGGGCACCCTGGCACTGCCGGCGCAGGTAAGCATGTTTTTTAGATTGCGGTGGCCTTTTCGTACATCGAGCTCATTGATCTTTACGGCGCCCAGTTCGTACATTTTGCGCTGTTGTGCTGCCCATGCCGCTACCGGTTTGCCGTCAGTCATGCTCGCCGTGACAAACCGATAGGCATCTTCAAAACGTGCATTCTTCATGGCCGACAGGTAACCCAGTACCGCCATTTGCGGCCCGTCATCACTGAGACATTGGATACGATTGCCATATCCACCCCCCAGTACAGCCATGGCAATCGCGATGAGTGCCCAGATTAACTTGCCCATAGTGTCGCCCCCTGCCGTCGTAGAGGTGTATGCCGCCGTACAAAGCTAGTATCACAAAGCTATGATGTTGAGCTAAGAGTGTAGCTCTGTTGTGGCGAAATGCAGCCTGGCCGGGGAATTTTATTGTGGATAGACCGGTGTACGCGATGCACCTGGCCAGTTACCTGGCCAGAACAATGACCTGCCGTATGCCAGCCTTATCTGCGGCAATGCCAGTAAATTGAGAGGGTTTGACGTTCGGGGTATGTGCGCCCTGAGCTCGGGCTGCCTGATGTCTAATCGCCGAGCCACTTTATGTTGTACAAATCTCGCCGTCGATCCAGGTAATTTCTTACCGAGCCCTCGTTGCGCAGCTTGCTGAGCTTTTCAAGATCAAGATCCACAATCAGCGTCATTTCGGTATTGGGTGTGGTTTCTGCCATGATGGCATCATGCGGAAATGCAAAATCAGATGGCGAAAATACAGCCGACTGTGCGTACTGAATATCTGCGCCTTCGACTTTTGGCAAGTTGCCGACGCTGCCTGATATAACGACATAACATTCGTTCTCTATGGCTCTGGCATGGGCACAGCAGCGCACCCTGAGATAAGCATTTTTGGTGTCCGTCCAGAAAGGCACAACCAATATCTGCATACCTTTTTCAGACTGTAGTCGAGCTAGCTCGGGAAATTCGACGTCGTAGCATATAAGAATGCCAATCTTGCCGAAGTCTGTTTCGAATACATTCAGGCTGTCACCACCCTGCATAATCCACGAGCGTTTTTCAGTAGGCGTGGGGTGAATCTTATACTGTGATTCGAGCGTCCCGTCGCGGCGGCAAAAATAAGAAACGTTGTACAGTGTATTATTTTCGAGCACCGGCATGGAGCCCGCGATAATGCTAATGTTGTAGCTGATCGCAAGTTTTGATATCGCGTCGATAATTTGTTCGGAAAATACGGCCAGAGCTTTGATGGAGTCGATAGAATTTTTATGTATGGCATTGCCCATTAAAGGCGCGTTAAAAAACTCGGGTAAAACAGCCAGATCACATTGATAGTCAGACAATGCGTCAATAAAGAACTCCACCTGCTGGATCAGTTCGTCAACCGACTTCAGTGTGCGCATTTGCCATTGTACGCAACCGATTCGTGCCGATGTCCTAGGTGCGCCAATTAGAGGCGTTTTTTTATTGTCGTAATAAAGATTGGTCCATTCCAGCAGCGTTGCGTAACCTCTGGACTCCTTATCTTCCGGCAAATAGTTGCTAAGCACGCGCTTAACTTCAAATTCGTTCGATAACTGAAACGTCAGAATCGGGTCATAAACCTCCTTCTTTTTGACCAGTTCAATATACTTTTGCGGTGAAATATCTTTCGCATAATTTTTATAATTAGGTATGCGGCCACCTGCCACAATCGATTTTAGATTCAGGCTGCGACAAAGCTCCTTCCGGGCCTCATACAATCTTCTGCCCAGGCGCATACCCTGATAGTCTGGCGATACAAATACATCGGCACCGTATAGAACATCGCCCATTGGATCGTGGGTGGTAAGGTAGGCGTCACCGGTTATTTCTTCGTAGGTGTGGTGGTCGCCGAACTTGTCATAATCCACTATCAGCGAAAACGCCGCCGCAATGACTTTGCCGTGGTCTTCAATACAAATTTGTCCTTCAGGAAAAACAGATAACTGAGCGCGAAACTGTTTTTCTGGATAAGCCGACTCAAAATCCGGATACACCAGCTCCATGATTGTCGCGACGTCACTATAATCGGTGAGTTCCAGATGGCGGAGGTTCAGTTTGTACTCTGAATCATCAGCTTTCTGTTCTGGGCCCTCTGTATAATTGCGTTCACTCATAATAAATTGTTACCGTTTCTTTAAGAAGTTCGAAGATGGGAATTCGGGGATAGACGTTCGAATTCAGGATAACTGTGGCCTGTACTCAGCCTGTAGTCTATCGCTTCCATAAACTTTACGTGCTGACGAAAGGGTGCTGCGTAGTTCTAGCGGACAGGATAACAAACTCCCGATCGGACCATGCCTGGTAAAGGCCATCACTAATATTGGTAGCGCGTTCCTGAATTACTATACACCCTTTAGCGCTCAATCAGCCTCATGCCGCGACACCGGCGGCACACCTCTCGTATAGCCTTTCCGCGTAAGGGAATTGTAGAGCATCTAAATCAATTAGGATATCTCGCTCTTAGCCGCCTTAGGCCTTGGGTGGTGCGTCAGATGCTGGTTACTGAGTCCTGAAACACGCGGCTCGCAAGCCGAGTTGCTTTAAAAACAGCGCATTGCCCACGTCGCAGTGACCAGTTTATGTGGGACACAATATTGCAAAAGCACTTCCGACTTGATGCCCCCCGAGCACAGCTCCTCGTAAATGATCCGGTGAATAGTGCCACGGTCATCAGGGTCGGGAACGCTATATCAAGAATATATCAAGGGGTCATATATGGACACGCCCCGTAAATCAACTATTGAACTCTTAGATGGT
>JBFIEE010000017.1:0-55991 GCA_041603535.1 Porticoccaceae bacterium | reverse complement strand
CTGTGGCTATATCAAATTGCGCCCGATGGATGGGGCACTGCAGGGTCTTGCCATCGTCCAGTAATTTGCCGCTTTTTAGCGGTAGCATCATATGCGGGCAGCTGGCCTGAACGGCATGAAACCCGCTGTTCAGATGAAATAGCAGGACTTTAGTGCCACCCAGATTAAGCACTTTTCTGGCGCCGATGGGGAGGTCGCTGGTCGGGCCTGCATCATGTGTGGTCATCGTCTGCTCCTGCTAGCTATGCATTGTTTTCCTGCAGGTTAATCCTTATCGGTCAGCTTTGCACATTTTTCGAGGGGCGCTGAGCGTGGGAGTCGTCAGTCATTACGCGGCGACTCCCGCTGACGGGTGTGCAAGTCAGGGCTTGGGTGTGGACAGCTTTTTCATAAAACAGACAAAACCAAGGCTGATAATGAACGCAGCGCCCATCACGTAGAAGCAGTCGTTGAAGGCCATAATAAAGCTTTCCCGGCGGGCAATGGCATCGATGGCCCGCAGCGCCTGTTCCTGCGCCAGCATCGGATCGGCGCCGAGGTTGGCGAAGTACTCCGTAAGGCCGTGTAAACGCTCAGTGGTCAGCGGGTTGTAGGCCGACACCGATTCAAGGATGTGGTTGGAGTGGTACTGCTGCCGAACAGCGAGGAAGGTTGCCAGCGCTGCAATACCCACCGCGCCGCCCAGGTTTCGCAACACGTTGAATACGCCGGAGGCCGAGCCCACCTGCTCTTTCTCAATTTCCGCAGTGGCGATGACGTTGAGCGGCACCATTATAAAAGGCATGCCCAGCCCACGGATAATGTTTGGCCATATCAGGTGGTCACGGGCGTATTCTGCAGTCATATGGATATTCAGTAGGCAGCTAATACCAAAGATGAAGGCGCCGATGGCTAACAAGATGCGTAAGTCTATCGATTTCATCAGGCGCAGCACGATGGGCACCATAATCAGCTGGGGCAGGCCTACCCACATCATCACCAGTCCTATCTGCATAGCGTTGTAGCCCTGCACCTGGGCCAGGTACATGGGCAGAATAAAAACGGAGCCGTAGAGACCGAGGCCGAGAACGATGCCGACCAGGTTGGAGAGCAGAAAATTACGTCGCTTCAGCAATCTTAGGTTGATGAAGGGTTGGGATCTTTTAAGTTCTATGGCGACGAAAATGATTAAACAGGTCACCGCCAGAATCGTCCCGCGCAGTATAAAGTCAGATTCCAGCCAGTCCTTGCGTTCGCCTTCTTCAAGAATAATGATCATGGCGCCCAGGCCGATAGCCATGGCCAACATGCCAAACCAGTCGCCATTTTTAAGCAGCGGCAAATTCATCGATGATTTTTTCAGACCCTGCCAGAGGATGAAAAACATGATCGTAGTGGGGATTATCTGTAGATAAAACACCGATTGCCAACCGAAGGTTTCCGTCAGGTAGCCGCCCAGTGTTGGGCCAATGGTTGGCGCCTGCGTCGCGGTAAGTGAAAACATACCCATGCCGATGGGCTGCTTGCTGGTTGGCAATAGCGTAAGTATGAGTGCGAAAGATAAGGGGATCAGCGTCCCACCCGTGAGACCGGCAAGGGTTCTGAACACCAGCATGGACTGCAGATTCCATGCGATGGCGCATAGCAGCGTGGCGCCAATAAAAAGCGCGGTATTCCACAATATGTATCGACGCAGCCCAAATACCATGGCCAACCAGCCGGTCATGGGGATGACCACCACCTCTGCGGTGAGATAGGCAGTGGAAATAAAGGAGCCTTCCTGCAGGGTGGCAGACAGAGCACCCTGAATATCCTTCAAAGAGGCGTTGGTGATATGGATGTTGAGTACAGCAATAAATGCGCCGAGCACGCCGCCGAACACCGTTAACCAGGTGCTAGCCGAAACATGATCCGCGTCCTGGTTTGACGTCGGGACCGCCTCCGCGGTGTCGACGGCGGCAGAAGTGCTGCTCATGGCGGGGATAATACCGGTGCTTTACCTGGCGTCCGTATCCGTTCCGTCGCCGCGGGTATCGACGCGGGCAATGACTGACATGCCGGGACGTAGTTGTTTAACAATCGGATTATTTTGGTCAAGCAGTATCTTCACGGGTACCCGCTGCACAATTTTGGTAAAATTGCCCGTGGCATTGTCGGCCGGCAACAAACTGAATTCTGCGCCACTAGCAGGCGATATGCTGTCAACGGTGCCTTCAACCAGATCATCGGCGAAAGCGTCAATTTCAATCATAGCTTTCTGTCCAGGACGCATTTTTGTTAACTGAGTTTCTTTGAAGTTGGCGCTGATCCAGACATCATCAAGCGAAACTATCGCCATTTTCCTCGCCCCGACCTGGATGTATTCGCCCGGCTCAACGTGTTTATTGCCAACTACCCCGGCACGTGGTGCCCGGATATCCGATAAATCCAGAGCAATCTCAGCGAGTCGCTGTTTGGCCTTCGCCGCTTCGAGATTTGCCTTAATTTCTTCGGCCTCAGCCGTTAGGACATTGCGTTGGGCGCGGGCTGCTGCCAGATTTGCCTGAGTGCGAGCGAGTTCCGCCTCGGCGCTGGCGACGTCAGTCACCGCATGGTCATAACGTTGTTTCTCAGCAAAGCCGCGAGATTTTAATTGCTCCGCCCTGACCAGATCGAGTCGGGTGCGCTGTAACGCCGCCTGGGCCACATGCACCTCGGCAACGCTGGCATTGATGGTAGCCGACTGTAACGTTTCTCGCGTATCCAGTCGGGCCTGGCTGGCCCTGGCGCCAGCGACCTCTGCGGCGGCTTTGGCGACCCTTGCATTAAACGTGTGTTTGTACATTGAGATCAAAATATCGCCGACCTCGACTGCCTCGTTGGCTTTTACATTCACGTGTTCGACGATGCCTGGTACCTTGGCGCTGATCACCGTAATGTCGGCCTGGGTGTAGGCGTTATCAGTCGATTCCCAATACCGGCCTTCGACCCACCAGTTTTTGAGCCACCAGCCGCCGCTCAACAGCACCAGTACTAATAGAGATAGCAGAATAATTTTGCGCATATCGGAACCAAATAGTTATCGGGAGGTCAGCTAAGCACCGTTGTTGGTAAGTGATCCTTCGGGCATAAGTCGGCGGTAGTCAGTTCTCGCGCCACGGTTTAAACACTAGCGTAATTGGCCTGACCCTGCCGAAAATATTGTAGAAGCCTTGATTAGCAAAGGTACTCTGCCGTACCCTAGCATCGGGGCATAGCTCTTGCAAGCGTAAAAAAGTGTTCCATAGAAAAATATTTGCGCAGCGGATTTACGACACTATGTGATGTGGTCCGGGCGAGACAACAAGTTAAGGAGAAGTCGAGTGGCAATGCCTGAACAAGGGGCAGGGGAAGCAGAACTTGAGCGGCGCGACGGAATTCTTCGAGCCGGTATGGAAGTTTTTTTCGAGTATGGTTACGTTGGTGCTAGTGTCGACGAAGTTGTACGCCGGGCCGGAGGATCAAAGCGGACGGTATATAAGTATTTCGACAACAAAGAAGGCCTGTTTGCAGCCATTGTGGCCAATCTCCTTGAGCAGATGACGCAGCCGTTGCAGCCGGAGATTACTGACGAGCAGGGCCTGTACGACACGCTCGAAAATCTTGGCAAAAATTATCTTGGGGTGCTTTTGCAGGATGAAAGTCTGGCAATATTTCGCACAGTGGTGTCCGAAGGTGTCAAGTTTCCGGAGCTGGCAAAGGCTTTCTACGAGTATGGGCCCGGAGCCGCAATCAAGAAGTTATCGAGCTACTTGCTGCGACAAACAGAGGCCGGTGTGCTAAAGGTTGATGATGCCGAGTCCGCCGCCCGGCAGTATTTTGGGATGATCCGCTCCGACATTCATATGCGAGCGGTATTAGGCCTTGAGGTACCTGGCGACAAAGAAATAGACCAGAGCATCAGTCGCGCGGTCGATATTTTTGTCAAGGAATACGATGCCGATTAAGAGCGCATGTATCTGCTTGTTGCCGGGACGGAAAATACGCGCATCGAAGGAAGGCCGGTCCAGGTGCAGACACGGTAGCCAGGATTGCAAGCCGAGAATCACCACACCGTCAAATTTGGTAAGGCATTGAACGTCATGAAAGTGCACGTGGATTTGTGTTTAATACCCATCGGTGGTGACAGTTCGATTTCTGCTGACATTGCCGAATGCCAGCGTGTATTCAGTGAGCGCGGCCTGGCCCATTATTTGCGCGCCTATGGGACGAATGTTGAGGGTGAATGGGATGAAGTGATGGGCGCGATCAAGGCCTGTCACGAACGTGTGCATAGCCTCGGCCGGGCGAGGATATCCTCAACGCTAAAAATCGGCACGCGCACTGATCGAGAACAAGGCTTGCAGGACAAGATCAGCAGCGTCCTGGACAAGCTACGCTGAACACTCACGAACACGAGTAATTTAAGGGGCCAAATGATGCTAAATCTAACGCGTATTGGGACACTTTGTGCTGGTCTGGTTGCTGCGATGCTTGCCTCTGCCGAGATCGCTGACAGTTTTATCTCCCAGGAAATACTGCAGGGCCCCGATCGGACGCCAGAATTCGTCGCCCGCGATATATATCGCCATCCCTCACAAACCCTGGCTTTCTTTGACGTACAGCCGACTATGACAGTGATCGAAATTTGGCCCGGCAGTGGTTGGTATACCGAAATACTGGCCCCTCATCTCAGTGCAGGAAAGCTTTACGCCGCACATTTCGCTGCGGATTCAGCGCTAAAATATTTCGCGGAGTCGCGCATTTTTTTTGAGGAAAAGCTAAAGGCTTACCCCGAGCTCTACGAGGCTGTTGTGATGGCCGAATTCAGCCCAGAGACGAACCGATTGACTGTCCCAGACGCCAGCGTTGACAGGGTGTTAACCTTTCGGAATGTCCACAACTGGCTGAGTAACAACAGGGAGGCGCAAGCGTTTGCGCTATTTTACAAAGCTCTAAAACCAGGCGGTGTGTTGGGTGTGGTTGAGCACAGGGCGAGACCTGGCACCGGCAGGGCTTCGATGAGAGAAACCGGTTATATGACGGAAGCGTATGTCGTAGAGCTCGCGGAGAAGGCTGGCTTTGTGCTCGAAGGTCGTAGTGAAATCAACGCTAATCCGGCGGATTCCACGCAGCACCCCAAGGGAGTGTGGACCTTGCCGCCAACGCTACGACTGGGCGATGTGGACAGGGAAAAATATCTCGCAATTGGTGAAAGTGATCGAATGACGTTACGTTTTAAGAAACCGTTATCGGTCGGCGAATGACGCTGATACCGCCGGAGCGCCTCGCGGCCGCCACACTGGCTGCAATTATTGAGGGCTTCATCCTGCGTGAGGGGACTGAGTATGGGGCGCAGGAAACCGCGCTGGCGGATAAGGTTGAGCAGGTGCGCAGGCAAATAACCAGCGGGCGGGTACTGATTGTCTACGATGACACCTCAGAGAGCTGCAACCTGGTGACCGTTGATGAATACCGACAAAGTCTGCTAGCCGGTTAGATGCGCCGCAGAATCACGGGCGCCAGCGGCGGTGCATTATATTAAAGTAAAATATTATTTATGTGTTGTAGTCAATTGTTTTATATATTTATTATTTTATAAGATTCCGTTGTTTCAACAACAGCCGCTACCGCAATAGCCGCCACTACTACCTGATGTGCCGTTCCTGGCTGGCCGCTGACGCCGGTATTGCCGTGAGCCGGGTAACATAGGGCCTTGCTCGCCGACCGATTATGTAAAGCACCTGGTGAGCCGTCTAATGCGTTAGTAGGGTCACTTTTTCGGGAACAGTGAGCAGGGGGCCGACCATGGCCACTAGCTCGCGGCGTTCGGCAGAGTGAACCCAACGCAGCCAGTCTTCCTTACTTTTCATCTTGAGAACGATGTAGCGGGTATGGGGATCATCCACCCCGCGAAAGGCCTCCCCAGACACGAAGCCGGGGGTCAGCACGGTGGCTTGTATGACCTTCCGCGCGAAGTTTTCATAGGTTCTATCCATATCAGGCGCGATATGTCTTTCTATTAAAACGGTGATCATGATCGTGACGAAAAATTGTGTCTGTGAGAACGGGAATGGGCGAATCGAAATGATACGTTGCTAGCCTTTTTATGTCTGCCATAATTTGCGAAAATCGAGCTATGACCATACCTCACGATTTACTGGTGGATACCACGGGGCTGCTTTGTCCTGAACCTGTCATGCTGCTGCATAGCGCGGTACGCGGGCTCGCCCAAGGGCGGGTAATAAAGGTTATCGCCACCGATCCGTCCACCACCCGCGATATTCCAAAATTCTGTCGTTTCCTTGGCCATGAATTGCTTGATCAGCAGCAGATAGAGTTGTCCTACGAATACTTTATACGTTGTGGGTGAGGTGTTTCACGGGGGCTCGAATGTCTTCGAATCAGGGTTCTGACAGAACCGAAATGGCGGCCAGAGCTTCTGGATCCCGAGCCTTTATCTTATTGGCGATGTTGTGCTGGAAATAGTAGTGAAATTCGGGCGCCGTCTCCGCGCTGTAAAGGGAGTCATCGCCAGGTAGCACCGGCGTTTCGACGACTTTATCGTCATCAACGACCAGTCCATGAATACGCCCGCTGTGAAACAGTCGCCAGCTGACGACCGCTTTGAGTGAGAGCGTTTTGAAGCTGTCGCTGGAAAACACGGCGTGGGTGCCGATGACGTCTGGGATTTCCTGAACCACATCGGTGTCCTGATCACAGGCGTAGTCGTAATAATCGGCGGCGGTCTCGAGTTCGAGGGCCTTGTGTATGGGCGCTTCGTAAAATACTTCGTCAATCCCCGGATCGAAATAGCCTTCCCACTGGCCGTTAAGCGGATCCTTGATGTCTGGGCATGGGGTGAGTCGATCCAGCCAGGGTACAAGGCCGACGACTTCACCGTCTTCTTTCAGTCCCCAGCAAAGCACTTTAATGCTAAAAAATTTCTGTGGGTGGGCGTCGTTTGAATAAAGCATTTCGAGGCCATCGAGTTCGGGGGCAAGCCGTACGAAGCGTTGGGAGCAGGGTGTTAAGTAGGACTTTCTGGTGAACAGATCAATGACGTTGTCAGTGATAGCAGCTGGGGTAGAATTGGACATAACGCATTCCCCTGATCAGTGTTGGAATCGACCTTGTGGCCGGGTAACACAAAACGGCTGTTGGCGCTACATAAGGTACCGCTGAAAGGTTCAAGACACAATACCTTGTGGTTAATTTTTCGTGACCCATTCTGATGTTGGGTGGAGCTAGGGTTGCGGCTGTCAGCCGTGGCCTCGTTTGATTACTATGGCCGCGTTGGTTTTTTGATCCTCGACCGTTGGAGCGGAAATGTGTGGTGAACAATTGTCATCGGGCCGTAGTGAGCATTGCAGCAGGGATCTTGAAACATTGTTTCGGACCTGTTTTTACCGAAACTATCGTACCGTATTGCGTGGTGGGGCGATGGAGCCACTTTACGTGCCTGCCGGAACGAACTGTGGAGAGCATCTATTGCAGTATCGAGAGTACTTCTTTGCCAGTGCACTGCATGAGACAGCGCACTGGTGTATCGCCGGGGAAGAACGGCGGGGCAAAGTAGATTTCGGCTATTGGTATTTTGAAGACGGTCGCACGAGGATTCAGCAACGCGCTTTTGAAACAGCGGAAATCAAGCCCCAGGCACTTGAGTGGATATTTTCAGTGGCCGCAGGCGCATCGTTTCAGGTTAGTCGTGATAATTTGAGTGTCGAACGCGGTGTGCCAGACCCGGGAGATCACCCGGATGCTGGCGGGGGAAGGGCGAGTGATACCATGGCTTTCGCCGATGCGGTCTATCGCCAGGTGTTGAGTTACTGTGTGCTAGGGCTACCAGAGCGAGCGGCACAATTTGCCGAAGCATTGACAGATTTCTACGGCACTGAAAATCCACTGGAGGACACGCGGTATCATCGGCAATATCTGGGCTGAGCGGCGGGTTGACGATGCTCGAAGACTGGTGGCCGAGGCATGGTCGGCATCAACGTCCATAAATTATCAGAATGTCCGGGCGAAGGTGTCCTATTTGCGATTTGTTAAGGGGACCAGACGATAAAAATTCTCGCTGATGAAAATATCGTCGACGTGGCCGAGGCGTTTGGTCGTTTTGGCGAGGTTCGCGTTTGTGCTGGGCGAGCGATTACTCGAGATCAACTGCGTGATATCGACGTGCTGCTGGTGCGGTCGGTGACTGAGGTCAACGAATCACTGCTGTCTGGCAGCGAAGTGCGCTTTGTGGGCTCGGCGACTATTGGCACGGATCACGTTGATCTGGACTATCTACGTAGTCGCAACATCCGTTTTGCTTATGCCCCGGGTTGCAATGCCGACGCGGTGGTGCAGTACGTCATCGCAGTGCTGTGTAGTTGCGTTCCGGGATGGCGGCACAAAACTGTCGGTATTGTCGGCTGTGGCAACGTTGGCAGCCGCTTATTACGGTGTTTGCAGGGCCTAAAGGTCAGCTGCCGGGTCTACGATCCCTTTCTTGACGATTCTCGGTGCGATGCGCTGACAGACTTCGCCGATGTCATGGCCGCTGACGTCATTTGTCTACACACGCCGTTAACACTGACGGGGGCTTTCCCCACCTACCATATGATTGATAGTCGAGTGCTCGCTGGCATACGACCCAATACCTGGCTGCTCAATGCAGGCCGCGGCGCCGTGATCGATAATAAAGCATTACTCGATGTGCTGTGTAAGGACAGCTCGTTACAGGTCGTGCTGGATGTGTGGGAGCATGAACCAGCCATTGACGTGGCATTGTTGAAAAAAGTGCGGCTGGGAACACCGCACATTGCTGGGTACAGCGTTGAAGGTAAAGCCCGTGGCACGCAGATGATATTGCAGGCTCTGTGCGCATGGCGTTGCGAGCCCGCGCCAGCGGGTAAAGGCTTTGGTCAAAAAGAGGTAATTCGACTGGATCAAGGAAGTTCTCTCGAAAGTACGATACTAAAAACCTACGACCCGGCCCAGGATCACCAGGCGATGATCGGTGCATTAAACGGAGAAAAAGTTGATGTGGGGGCCTGCTTTGATGTTCTGCGCCGCCAGTACGCCCAGCCAGGACACACGCAACGGCAAGAGTTTTCACATTTTGAGGTTAACTGTCTGGAGTCAAGTGACAGTGTCTCAGGCGAGAACCTGATGCCAGCCGAGAACCTGATCCGCGACCTTGAGACGCTCGGCTTCGGTATAGTCCGTCGTGGTCTGCCGCCAGACTAGCTCTAGCTATAGAGACACCGTTTGAACCGTCAGTTTTCTGACGTGTTAGCTTCGCTCGTTTCGGGGTCCAGTTGCTCACAGGCAGTCTGAATCATATCTTCTGTGATAGGCGTTTCACTGCCATCTTCGTTGATGATTGCCGCTCCCTTAAAATCCGGTTCGGCGTTGCTGGTATCCTGGCGCTTGCTATTGCGGCCACCGATTTCCTTGTTCACTGCCATTTCCACCCTGGAGAGTACTGAAAATGGCAACATATCATGAAATGTAGGACAAATGAACGGGTCTATTCCGCGGAATAAGCGGTTAAATAGAAAGGTAACTAAAAATTTGAGAACCACATCTAACTTTCGTCTGGGTCTGTTGATTAATCCGGTGGCTGGTGTCGGTGGGCCAGTTGGGCTCAAGGGTTCAGATGGCGTTGCGCAGCGGGCGCTAGCGCTGGGCGGAGAGTTTCGAGCGGAGGCTCGCGCCCTACAGGTCCTCAAAGGGTTGCTACCGCGTAAAGACCGTATCGAACTGATTTGTGCACCTGAGGCGATGGGTGCCCGAGCAGCGCACGCCGCAGGTTTCTCATGTGAGGTTATCGGCGTGCTGACCTCTACTCAAACGTCGGCAGAGGACACGGAGCGCCTGGCCCGAGAGATTGCGGCGTACGGTGTCGACTTACTGCTCTTTGTTGGTGGTGATGGCACGGCACGGAATATTGTTAATGCTCTGGGCGTCACGCAGCCGGTGCTTGGCGTGCCTGCGGGGGTGAAAATGCACTCCGGGGTCTACGCCGTCAATCCATCATCAGCCGCTGAAATAGTCGATCGATTAATCACTGGGCAGTTAGTTGACGTGCGACGCCAGGAGGTCCGGGATATTGATGAAGATGCATTTCGTGCAGGGCTGGTTAAAGCGCAATATTATGGTGAATTGCTGGTGCCGGAAGTCGGACAGTTTGTCCAGCAGGTCAAGCAGGGTGGCCGCGAAGTTGAAGTGCTGGTGCTGGATGATATCGCCGCCACAGTACTGGAAGAAATGGAAGACGATGTTCTTTATATCATCGGACCGGGCACTACCACGCGAGCGGTGAAGGAGGCCCTGAGTCTGCCAGCGACATTGCTCGGCGTGGATCTGGTAGCCAACAGAACATTGCTGGCCAGCGATGTGAATGCCCGGCAAATCTCGGCGCAAATGGCGGAGTTCACGAGATCGTGTATCGTGGTGACGCCCATTGGGGGGCAGGGTATCTTGTTTGGGCGTGGCAATCAGCAATTGACCCCGAAAATTATTGCCGGGGTGGGTCTGGACAATATCTGTGTGATCGCCACCAAAACCAAGATTACCGAGCTGACGGGGCAGCCTTTGTTACTCGATACCGGCGATGCCCGGCTCGATCGGCAGCTATGTGGCTATATCTCCATCATTACGGGTTACCACGACCGCATACTCTATCGGCTCTCGGATGGCATCGAGAGCCGATAGAGAATTAAGTAAAACGCGGTAGCTAACCGGTAGCGAACCCGTATAGTGCCCGGGCTTTATGATTCCCGTAGTCTTTTCAAAAAATGAGCGAGGCGTGCTATCGCATCTTCAAGATCATTTTTGCGAGGCAGGAAGACGAGTCTAAAATGCTGGCTGTCTGTCCAGTTAAAAGCAGTACCCTGTACTAACAGCATTTTTTCCTGTAGCAACAGATCGAGAACCATCTGCTCGTCGTCCGCGATAGGGTACACATCTGGATCAAGGCGCGGGAATAAATACAGCGCGCCCTTTGGTTTGACACAGCTAATACCTGGTATGGCGACCAGTTTTTCCCAGCCAATATTGCGCTGTTCGTAAAACCGACCATTCGGTTTAACCAGGTCTTCGATGGTCTGGTAACCGCCTAACGCCGTCTGGATGGCGTACATGGCTGGAACGTTGGCACACAGACGCATCGAAGCGAGCATTTCCATACCCTGGATATAACTGCGCGCACGATGCTTGGCGCCACTGGCGATCAGCCAGCCAGAGCGAAATCCGGCGAGACGATAGTTCTTGGACAGCCCGTTAAAGGTGATTATGAGGATGTCGTCAGCAAGGCTGCCCATCGGATAGTGCACCGCGTCGTCGTAAACAATGCGGTCGTAAATTTCGTCGGCAAAAACAATCAGATTGTTAACGCGGGCCAGCTCAATGATTCGCAGCAGGGTGTCGTTGCTGTATACCGCTCCCGTAGGGTTGTTGGGGTTGATAACAACAATGCCTTTGGTACGACTGGTGATCTTGCTCGCCAGGTCATCAAGATCAGGCTGCCAGTCGGCGCTCTCATCGCAACGATAGTGCACGGCCTTGCCGCCGGCGAGCGTTACGGCCGCCGTCCACAGGGGATAATCCGGCGCAGGTACGAGAATCTCGTCACCGTCATTGAGCAAGGCCTGCATGGACATAACGATCAATTCGCTAACGCCATTGCCCAGAATCACGTCTTCTATCTCTACTCCCGCGATGCCCTGAATCTGGCAGCGCTGCATCACCGCTTTGCGGGCGCTGAAAATCCCTTTCGAATGGCTATAGCCCTGGGCTTCAACCAGGTTCAGAATGACGTCCTGGATAATTTCATCCGGCGCCTCAAAACCAAAGGCGGCTGGATTACCAATGTTAAGCTTGAGAATTCGGTGCCCTTCCTCCTCCAGGCGGTTGGCCTGGTCAAGAACGGGGCCGCGGATGTCGTAACAAACGCTGTCCAATTTGGTAGACTTTTGAAAAGGTTGCATAAACAATTAGCTTCCCGGCTAGAGTGATTCTGGTAGAGGGGTGCTATTGTACCGCAAATACTTTTATTCCAACTTATCAACAAAGCGCGAAATGCTGGAGAAGCTATGACTGACAGGCAAGATAAAGATGACCGCCAATGGCGCGATAAACTGACGCCCGAGCAATTCGAGGTGTGCCGCAATAAGGGCACCGAGCGACCGTTTACCGGTGAGTACTATGCCGAGACTTCTCCGGGTGTCTATCTCTGTGCTTGCTGCGAAACGCCTCTGTTTGAGTCCGATACGAAATACGACTCCGGCAGCGGTTGGCCGAGTTTTTATGCGGCTGCGGATACTGCATCGATAGCCGAAGAAACCGATAGTTCCCGCGGTATGGTACGTACCGAAATTACCTGCGCGAAATGCGGTAGTCATCTCGGTCATGTGTTTCCAGATGGGCCGCGACCGACAGGCCTGCGATACTGTGTGAACTCTCTGTCGTTAAAGTTTGCGAAAGAAGACCAGAGCTAAATCGTCGTGTTGAAAGGCGCTGCGATTTTAAGCCTGCTGCTGGTGGTGTCAGGTGCGTTGAGTTATCGGCTCGGTATTCTACCGTTTGGCCTGGCCTTCTATGGTTTTGGCCTCGGCTTGCTGGCGTCAGCTTTGTTGAGCATGGCGGCGGCGGCAATGACCTTCAGAGGGCTGGCGCGGCGCCAGCCCGTTGGCGGGCTTCTGGCGGTGATGCTTGCTGGTGTTACCCCGGTATTGGTGGTGATCTACACGGTCGGTGTTGCTGGCTTTCAGGCACCACCGATTCATGATATTTCTACCGATGTAGTGGATCCTCCGGTCTTCATCTTCGCGCAAAGTCAGCGTCAACCCGATGACAACTCCCTCGATTATGGAGGTGAGAAACTGGCGGCGCAGCAGCGCCAGGCGTATCCAGATATCAGGCCGCTACAGTTAGCGGTTAGTCAGGAGCGGGCATGGTCCGCAGCGCTGACGGTGATCGATCAGCTCGGTTGGCAGTTGCTCGGTGAGGATGCCGCTCAGGGGCAGATCGAAGCCGTCGATAGAACGCCGATCATGGGATTTGCCGATGATTTTGTGGTGCGCATTAAGCCCCACGGAGAAGGCGTACAGATTGATTTGCGCTCCGTCTCCAGGGTGGGCGTCAGTGATCTTGGTGCCAATGCCAAACGGATACGGGTTTTTATCGAACAACTGCGCTATCAGCTAGCTCTTCCGTTAGAGAAATAGAACAAGCCACAAAACAGACTGTTGGATGGTCAAAGGCGCTGGCGGTCGTGGGCCGAATGAATGGTCGATGGCCGTAACGGAAAGGCGCCGGGCGACAACGATTTCCCCGCAGAAGTGAAAGCCGATGACCAGCAAAAACCCGGATTTTTAAAATAGTCATAATTAGCAGGGGCTGCAAAATGAGCGAAGTAGAAACGATCCATGGCAGATTAAAAGGGATAGAAAAAGACGGCATTTATGTGTTCAAAGGGATTCCCTACGCCCTGCCGCCAGTTGGCGAGTATCGCTGGCAACCGCCGCAGGAAGCGTGGCCCTGGGGCGGGGTTCTCGACGCCAGCGGTTACGGTAAATGGTCGCCACAAAATAAATCCGCCATGGAAGCCGTGATGGGGGCAGAAGTGGGGGAACAGGACGAGAGCTGTTTGACGCTCAATGTATGGACACCCGGTATGGATAACGCCCGTCGGCCGGTTCTGGTGTGGATCCATGGCGGCGGTTTTACTATCGGTGCGGGCAGTCAGGGCGTCTATGAAGGTCGCACACTGAGTCGTCATGGCGATGTCGTGGTGGTGACAATCAACTACCGTCTCGGCCTGTTCGGTTTCGTTAATCTCAGGGAAGCGACCGGCGGCAGAATCCCGGCAACCGGTAACGAAGGTCTCCTCGACCAGGCCAAAGCACTGTCCTGGGTACAGGACAATATCGAGCTGTTTGGCGGTGATCCCGGTAACGTCACAATTCTCGGAGAATCAGCCGGTGGCATGAGTGTTGGCGCGTTGCTGGCGTTGCCTGAAGCCAGTGGACTATTTCATAAAGCCATACCGCAATCGGGCGCCTGCCATACGGCTGCGAGTATGGATAGCGCACCGCTGGTGGGCGAGGCTATTATGAAAGTCACCGGCTACGATGCAGATGGCCTGCGTCGTGCCAGCGTAGAAGAATTGCTAAAAGCACAACGACTTATCGAAGGCGGTCGGGTAGAGGGTTATCCCTTGTCAAAACTGGGCAGCCTGCCGTTTCGTCCGGTGATTGATGGCACTGTGTTGCCCGCGTTGCCTATCGATAGGGTTCGCGCTGGCAGTGCCACCAGCATACCGGTTATGGCCGGTAGCACCCTGGATGAATGGCGGCTGTTTGGCGCATTGGTTCCGGCGATTACTGGTTTGACGGATGAAACCATGCATAAGCGGTTGGGCTATCTGATCGGCGAAGCGCATATTCCCGGACTAGTTACTGCGTATAAAGAAGGCCTGCAGGCCCGGGATATAACCCCAACCCCACCCGAAATTTTTATGGCCATACAAACCGATCGTATTTTCCGCATTCCAGCGCTGCGCCTGCTTGAGGGTCAGCGAGCCCACGAAAAACGTGTTTATTCCTACATTTTTGACTGGAAATCTCCTGCTGCCAGGGGTGCGCTGGGCGCCTGTCACGCTGTTGAGCTGGCCTATGTATTTGGCACCCACAGTAAACCTGGTGCGGAAAAATTTTATGGCAGTGGCGTCAGCGCCAATAATTTGGCAATCGCAACGATGGATGCGTGGGTTGCTTTTGCGCGCGATGGCAATCCCGGCTGGGAAAGTTACGAGACAAACAACAGAGCGACCCGCATGTTTGGCGAAAACTGCCGAACTAAACATGCCTGTATGGAAATCGAACGCGCCGCCTGGGATAAAGTGCCGGATGCCTATCTTGGTTCGCTTTAAGCAGGGTTCTCACGGATAGAGAAGCGCAGGAGTCGAGAAGCGCGGGAGTCGGAGGACTTATGGCGAAGGGGGCATGCTGACCTTAGCGAATAAACGCCAACGCGACGCAAAGCTGCTCTACCATTTGTCCACACTCTCCTAAGGTTGTCTCTGCAAATCCTGCAAATAAACCAGTGCTCGGGCCTCAGAATACCTGTCAATTACCACGCCAGCCGTGGCGAAGATTAGCAGGCCAACAGCGATGGCATGGGTAGTTGGGTGGTGCGTAAAAGCAATCAATAATGCGCCAATTAAGGCAAATACGGCGAAGGTGTAGCGTAAATTCTGATAATTGTTGGCGACTTGTTGCATGCGTGCTTTCTCGGTGGCGAGGGTTTGCTCGATGACGATCGGGTTGTCGCCTGCCAGTGCTGCCACCAGTGCCTGCCGGTTTTGCCCATCCCGGATAAGCAGAGACAGACCCGTGCCAGCGAGCAGCAGAGCGACGACGAGCAGAGTGATTGCCAGTGCTGTTGAAAAACGGTCGCTGAATATGACCCATAGCAATGCTGCGCAAACAGCGAGCAGCGCACCGCCGCCAAGGATGCAGTACATTTCGGCGGCTTCGCTTGAAAAATAGGCATTTATAGCCGCCTTCGCCGGTTCCTGGTTCATTGTAATCGTGCCTGCGTGACGTTCAACCGATGCTCCAGATGTGCGCGATGAGTTGTTTACTGCGGCGTTATTTTGTAAAGCGCGGTATTCAAATCAGAGGTGACGTAAATGTTGCCGCTGGCCGATACCGCTACACCCGTCTGGATATACACCGGCGGTGTATTTTCTGCAGGTGGCAGCCCGATGGCCAGATTGCGGGCAATTTCCGTGATCTGGCCATTTTTCGGGTCGATACGGATCACGCGCTGTTTGCCCACTTCCGCAAGGACGATCGTGCCGTTCGGAGCAACGTCAAAGCCTTCGGGTTTGTCGAGGTCTTTGGCGATGGTCTCAGTGTCACCGTTGTCGACATCCACTTCCAGTAACAGCCCGTTGAGGACATCGGTAATGTAAACGGTGTCTTTTTTGGAACCCGGTCGCATAGCCGCCATACCTGGCATGTCTTCGAGAATGACCTCGCGATCGTCGCCCCGTTTGCCGGAGACGATGATCAGTGACCCAGTGCCCTGTTCCGCGACGAGGGTCCTGTTCTCGCCAATGATAACGGCGTCGATCGGGTGCTTAAAGTTGTGATAGGAGGCAAGAATTTCGTTGTTGTTGCGGTCATAAATTTCAACCGCATTGGTGAACCAACTGGTGGTAGCAACCTGGTCACCCTGCAGGTTGATGGTCATCGGCAGCTCAAAATGATCGCGTAGCGCACGTTTTAACTCTGTGATTTCACCGCTGGTACCGTCGACGGTGCTATACGTAAACAGGTCGGCGAGATACACGGTTTCGTCACCGAGTTCATCGCTGTATACATCCAGCCCACCGGGCACCGACAGTTTACTTTTGACGATAGTGCGGGTGCCGCCGGTGCGGGTGTTGATTTTGTAGACCGCGTTGTCGTCCATATTGGTAATGAATAACTCATCTTTGGCGTTGATCGACAGATTATCAATGCCGGGGTCAACAGTCGCGACCAGGGTTTTTTCCCCGTTCTTGATATTGATGCGAACCATACGTCCCAGCGCGGTATCGGCAACATAGAGGTTGTCACGGCTGTCCAGGTTGACGGCGACGGGAATTTTAAAACCGGTGGCGAGGGTGGTGAGCTCGCCAGAATCCACGTCGACACGCACGACCTTACCCTTGAAGAGCAGCGGTCCGTAGAGGTAGCCGTCTTTATCGAAGTCGAAACCGTTGAGATGGCCCATATCTTCAATGACTTTTCTGGGCTTTTTCTTGCCCTTGATATCGAGCTCCCATAGCGCGTCACCCCACAGTACCTGGGTGACAAAAAGTCGGCCGTCGGGGCTAAAGGCAACAGAGTTGATGCCGGGTAAGTTGTCGGCGACAACGTACACTTCGCCGTCGGGGCTGCGTGCGTGCACCTTGCCGGTGAGAATGGACGTCCATACCAGCGTGCCGTCGGGCCCGAATTCGAGGTCGTCGGCCATGCCCTCGGGCGGCCCGACAAATACCGTCGACTCGCCAGTAGCTATATCCACTTTATGGATGGTCTGGCCCATCACACTACCGACATAAAGGTCGTCATTTTTATCAAACGTTGAGCCGTGAATGCTGAGGAAGTCCGAGCCTTCCACCAGGTATTGCACCAGATAAGCATCCCGCGTGCCCTCCGTCTCAAGAAGCCCTTTGCTTTCTTCGGTATCGCCGCTACAGCCAACCAATGCAGCTACAACCGCCAGGGTTACGATTTGGCCAAGCCTGTTTAGTCTGAGTTTTTTTAGCCAGGACTTTTTCAGAGCGTGATTAGAAGGCCACGTATTTAAGTCGTCAGTTTTAATTGTTTCCACGGGGATATCCTATCTACAGGTAATCGAAGTCATTCTAATGCTAGTCATGCGGCAGGTCGACCAGTTGTCGGGCCATCACCACGCGTTGTATCTGTCCGGTGCCCTCTACAATATCCATGGCTTTTACATCGCGAAAGAGCTTTTCAATAATATGATCACCTCGGGCACCGGCTGTGCCGAGTAATTCCATACCGAGGCTGGCAGCTTCAAACGCCACGGTGGGAGCGACGGCTTTGGACATGGACGCTTCGACGATATTGGGCAGCTGGTGGTCTGCGAGCCAGGCGGCTTTCAGGCACAACAGTCGCGCCATGCGCATTTTGCGGGTGACACGCTCAAGACGATCGCGTACACGGGGATCGTCAAGCATCTGATTTTCCCGGGCAAAGGCCAGTGATTCATCAAGGGCCGAACGGCCTATGCCAACGGCCATCACCGCCACCAGCGGGCGGGTCGCATTGAAGGTCGCCATGGCGCCCCTGAAGCCCGCTCGGCTTTCGTAATAGGCTTCACCGCCGAGCAGGTTTTCGGCGGGCACCCGGCATTCCTCAAGGCGAAAGGAGGTGGACTCGTATGCCTTGAGCCCCATTTTTCGTTCAATATGGAAATCCTGCAACCCGGGAAAACCGTGTTCGACGATAAAGGCCCGGTGGCCACCGCGACCCAGACTCGGATCGACCGTCGCCCAAACCAGAATAAAATCCGCCCGGCTTGAATTGCCGGAAAAGGATTTGTTGCCAATGAGTATCCAGTCCTTGCCATCTTTAATGGCTCTGGTCTGAATGCCAGCGACATCGGACCCCGCCGCTGGCTCAGTCATGGCAAAGGCACCCCAGCGCGGTTTATCCAGTTCGATAAAAGGGCTTAGATAGCGGTGTTTTTGCGCCTCGGTACCCATGGTAATGATTGCGCCTTCGCCGAGACCGGGTCCCGGCGCGGAAACGGCCACGCCCCTGTCCCAATATGACATTTGTTCCGACACCAGCAAACTGGCAGTGGCGCGCCCAACTTTCTTGGCCGGTTTGTCGCTCAGGCCCATTGATCTGGTGTCGTCGGGACGCTTGTTAGCCTCATTATTTTCCGCGTCGCGTGGTCCTCGGTAGCGGGTTCGTCCAAAACCCATGCCCACCAGTTTCTCAAAATAAGGGTGATCGGGTGGCGTCGGGCGACCAAGGCGATCCGCCTCCAGACCCAGGGGTCGCATGTGCTCACGCCCCAGTTCGTCCATTCTCTGGATACGTTTTTGTGTTGCCGTGTCTATTGAAAATTCCATCGCTTGAACCTGTACTTTTTTATTTGGATCTGGCTGCAATGCGCCAGCGCCACAGTTAAGAAATTAGTGATCTTGCTCGCCATAAGATAGCTGTAGCACACCGGTGCAGGCGCGAACATCATTGCCCGCGATTTCACGAGCCAGATCCACGCCGCCCGCCATGAGGCCCAGGGTACGGGCCTCGCGCATGAATTTTTCCAGAGGAAGATCCTGCATAAAGCCCTGGCCGCCAAAAATCTGCAGGGCGTTGGGCGTGACGAACATCGATGCTTCGACGATTTCGACGAAAGCGGCCGCGGCCATCGGTGTGAAAGGCAAACCAGCGTCGGCGCGCCAGGCCGCATCCTGCACCAGCAGTCTGGCACCGTCGACTGCGGTGCGCATATCGGCGATCAGAAAGGCCAACGCCTGGTGATGGGCGATGGGCTTACCAAAGGCGACGCGCTCCATGGCATACAGACGAGAGGTCTCCGCTGCTACTCGACAGACACCAAGCATGAGCGCGGATATATACAGCTGCCACCGTGCCAGAGCCCTTGCCGCGCCCGCCTGATTATCCCAGCGCACGGCGATGGGTGCGTTATCGAAGATCACCTCGGCAGCGCCCGCAGCTCGGAGTCCGCTGCCTTTTACGGGCTTAAAGGCAAAGCCCTGCTCGACCAGTGATACGCCCTCGCGATCGAGAATCACCATCAGATCGGCGTGTTGCGCGGGCACCCAGGATTCTGTGCCGTCATAGCTATTGCCGACACGGCGGAGGCCCTGGCGATGGCGTTGGCCGCCATCATCCCAGATAAGTACAGCACGTATCTGGGGCTGGCCGAGCAGGGGTACGATGTACTGTCGCAGGGCACTGTCGCCGCCGGTTTCGGCTATTGCGTAGAGGGCTGCGCCGATACCGTCGAGGGCCAGGGCTGCGCCAGGGTCACCGACTCCCAGCTCCTCAAGGATTGTCGCTTTGGCCAGCGCTCCCAGTGCTGCGCCGCCAAGATGCTCCGGCAACTCCAAACCGGCCAGGCCGAGCTCGGAGTAAGCTGACAGGACTTCGGCTGGCAGCGCTTTATCAGCTTCAAATGTTCGATAATTTTCTGCTAACACATCGGCGGCAAATCTCTGCACGACGCATTGAATCATCTGGATTTCTTCACCCGGTCCCATATCAAACATGGTGACGCCCCCGCAGTTTTTTAATGTTCTATACCGAGTGGCAAAGGTTATTTTTTAAGCCCTCAGTTTTATTTGCCGGTAAATTGGGGCTCGCGCCTTTCGGCAGTGGCCTTGATGCCTTCTTTGGCGTCCGCGGTTTTAAGTAACCATTCCTGTTCCTGCAGCTCCCGATCTGTCGCGGCCTGAACCCGATCAGCGAGGCCCTGGCGTACTGTGGCACGAATAGACTGCACCGCCAGGGGCGCCGAACCAGCAATCTCCCGGGCCAGTTCCTGAGCGGCAGAAAGGACCTGATCCTGTGGCACGATTAGATCGGCCAGCCCCCATTCATAGGCCTGCTCAGCCTTGATGCGTCGGCCCGTGTAGAACATGAAGTGGGCTTTTTGCTGGCCAATAAGCGCTGGTAACGTGTGGGTTAAGCCGAAGCCCGGATGGAATCCCAGCCGCGAAAAGTTGGCGCTGAAGCGGGCTTCGGGGCAGGTCACTCTGAAATCGCCCACCAGAGCGAGGCCCAGCCCACCACCAATTGCTGCGCCCTGCACCGCGCAGACGACCGGCTTGCTGGCGCTAAAAAGCCGCACGGCCTCGTTATACAGGCGGCCGGAGCGGCGACGAAATGCGTTCTCTCCGGGCTTGGATTCATCCTCTTTATTCATGGCATCGTCGCCGCCGAAATTCGCGCCAGCACAGAATGATTTGCCTTCTGCGGCAAGGACCACGGCCCGGCAGGCTTCGATTTTGTCGAGGTCTTCGAACGCATCGGCTATCGAGCAAATTAGGTTGTAGTCAAAGAAGTTAAAAGGCGGTCGTTGTATGGTGACGGTGGCGACGTAGTCGTCCAGCGTGACCTGGATATCCGCGTAAGTGCCAGGGGTGGTCATGGGGAGCTCCTCAATTTGCCAGGATAGATGTTGGTAGCAGGAAACGTTAACACAGGCGGCTAATCTAGCCTGCTAAAGAATAATAAGAAAGCAGCGTGTGACGTCAGCAGCCTCGTGTCCAGGTGTCGGTGGTTGACGCGCACGGCCTGACGCGCTCAGGCAAAATCTTGTTGGATACTTGCAAAATACGGGGGAGCCAATCGCTCAATCCTTTCTGGTGGGCAGGTTAACTCTGCCTGGGTTAGCTTGCTGGATGACTGTTGGTAGGGCGGGGTGCCAGCAATGGGGGTCTTACCACGGCGGACAGACAAATTCGAGCTCGTCTTCATGAACGTGGAGTTCACAACGGTTTGCTGCCGCGATCTTTCTGGCCACGTGCAGGTACGTGATCCTGTCTTCTTCATCGCACCGGCTGCGAAACTCGTCTCTGGAAATAGTACATATTTCGCCCCGCACCATTTCTTCAAATTGTTGGTATAGACTCGCTGTTGACATAAGTAACTCCGATTAAAACGATTTAAAAAGCGCCAGGCCGCCCACCTGTGACTCTTCGTACATACCCTGCCACGTACCATGCCCTGGCTCGTGGGTGGCACCCGATCGAAAACTTTAAAGGCAGCAGCCAGGTTCGACACGGTCAAGATTATCGCATCAGGATTATGGCGCGCTGGTAGTGTCAGGGCCAGGGGGGCTGATAAAAGTCATGTTGTCTTCGAGAACATGTAGTTCATATTTTAAATTTTCCGCCATTTTGCGGGCGACAGACATGTAGATCACTTTGTCTTCTTCGTCGACATCGCCACGAAATGCATCCCGGGTAAAAGTACGTTTTTCGCTTGGCTGTAAGTTTTTGAGTTCGTTCAATAAACCTGAAGTTGACATCTGTTAAGTCCTCAACGGTTATTGCAGAGCTTAGTGCACAATAGTTGCGCCATAACGACGCAGCGGGCTGTTACAAATGGTTTAAGGCTCAGGCTCCGTACTTCGCGGATGACGCACGCCCGCATGGCATCCGCCCGACGCCAGCGACGTCAGCAATGCGGCATTACGGAACGCCAGCTGTCGCCAAAAAGCTAGACCACGTCAATGAGGGTGTCAAGCGGCGCCCGCTAAAATTCTCGAGCCTAACCTCGGTTGCGGTGACCTGGGTTGCGGTGATGACCGCGACGAACACCTGCGTCGTAAGGATGTTCACCGCTGATTTATTTGTTTCGGGTCTGGCGAGCAAGTAACATGATTTGCACTAGACTTGTCACGTAACGACGTAGTCGGCTATCGCGGTTTTTAAATTAAGCGCGTCGCAAGGTGTGGTCTGGACGACTAACGCCCGGATGACGGGCTGGCGGGTCATTCACGTGGCGCCGGTTATTAACTGAATTTAAGGGGTGAGTGATGGGGAACAAAACACTGTTTACCAACGCGCGATTGATAGACGGACTGGCCGCACAGCCGACCAGCAATGTGTCTATCCTGGTGGAGGGTGAGCGGATTGCACAGGTTAGTCAGGGTGCTATTAGCGTATCTGAAGACATTAAGGTGGTCGACCTGACAGGCAAAACAGTGGTGCCCGGACTCATCGATACACATATTCACACGGTGATGATGGACAGTGAGTGTTTTCCGTTATTTCTTGCCGCAGGTGTTACCACCGCTCGGGATGTTGGTGGTCGCCTTGACCTGGTGTTGCAAAATCGTGAAGACCTCAATAGTGGCAAAAAACTTGGGCCGCGACTGTTTGTCTGCGGGCCGTTGCTCGATGGCCCGGGAGCCAGCTTCGAGAGCCCCGGTTTTACGATTATGCTGGATCGTGTGCAGAGTGTGGCGGCGGTGCCGGGCAAAATTGGTGATTTGTTGGCGGCGGGTGTGGACGGTATCAAATGTTATTTTACGATGACGGCGGATATCGTTCGCGCTGTCATTGAATACGTTGATAAGCGTGTGCCGGTCACTGGACATTTGGGGTACTGCTCGTCCATGGATGCCATCGAGGCGGGTATCGATGGGCTGGAGCACGTGTGGATTTCGCCCTACAACGATATTTGTGCGCTTAATATGCGTTTCGGCAGCGACGCGTCAATGATGGATCCCTCCTTCTGGAGTACCACCATGGCCGGTTGGGAAGAAGCCGACCTTCAGGGTGACAGGGCGCGCAAATGGATTGATGCCATGGTTGAAAAACAGGTGCACATGGGTACCACGCTAGATCTCCTGTGGACCGCTAAAGCCGGACTGGAGGGCGCGCTAAAAGATCAGGATCGCAAACTTATCCCACCGGCGGCGCTGAAAAGACAAAGTCAGATGAAGAAACGCCTTGGCAACCGTCCGGACTGGGATATACATCCGGGCTTTTTCGAGACCGGCGCAGGTAGCCTGGCGCTGGAAAAACATCAGCAGGTCACGCGCATGCTCCACGAGGCCGGTGGTCGTGTGGTGGGCGGTACGGACTGTGGGGCATTGGCATATCCGCCGCCGGGTTTCGCTTTGCTGAGAGAGATCGAATTGCTCGCCGAAGCCATTGGTAATATGGATGTGATTCGCGCCGTGACGTCGGTGGCGGCTACTTATTTGCGCGCGGACCGGGACATCGGTGCGGTGGCTCCGGGGCGCTACGCGGATTTCCTCGTGCTTGCCGGCGATCCGCTCAACAATGTCAGGGAACTGCGAACGCTGGAGACAACTTATCGGGGTGGCATCGCCTATGATCCGCAAGCGCTGATCGCCGCCGCGCCACAGCACCAGCCTGAGGGTTTATAAGCGTAAGGCTATTGTCGATCGGTAGATCGTCTAGCGGGTCGACGGTTTGATCGCCATTGGTATCGCCAGGGCTAATGTCAGCTGGGCTTTATCCTCGCGGCGCTAGCTAAAAGTCCCGCAGTGCTAACCACAACCAGAATAGATTTTTTCAAAAATGGCAGGAATACATTATGAGTGCAGGAACTAGATTACCGGGTACGCCAGAACCGATGCATCGCTGGAAGGGCTCAGGCGGTGTGACTATCGCCGCGGATTCCTGGGGCGATCCCAAAGGGCCACTGGTGCTGCTCCAGCATGGCGGGGGGCAGACCCGACACGCCTGGAAGGGCACAGGGGAGTCGCTGGGCTCGGCGGGGTATCACGCTGTGGCATTTGATGCCCGTGGTCACGGTGACTCTGACTGGTCCCCTGATGGCGTGTATGGCATGGATGTGATGGTGGAGGATTTGAAATGCGTTATTGCCACGCTGGGTGGTAAACGACCGGTGTTGGTCGGCGCTTCTATGGGGGGTGGCACCAGCCTGGTCGCTACCGGTGAGGACCATGTTGACGCAACTGCGCTGGTACTGGTTGATATCGCACCGAAAGTCGAACCCGAGGGCGTGGATAAAATCCAGGCTTTTATGAGCCAGAAGCCGGAAGGATTCAGTTCGCTTGAGGAAGTTGCTCAGGCTATAGGCAGTTACCAGCCTCACCGAGAGGCACCCAAAAATCTGGACGGCCTGGCCAAAAATGTCCGATTGACGCCGGACGGTAAATACCGTTGGCATTGGGACCCGAATTTCCGCGCCATGCGGCGGGATATTCCAAAGCGACAGGAGCGCCTGGAAGCCTGTTCGCGGAATTTAACCTTGCCGACGCTGCTGGTGCGGGGCGGGTTGTCAGATGTGTTAAGTGAGGAGGGCGCGCAGGGCTTCCTGACGCTGTGTCCCCACAGCGAATATGTCAACGTCACCGGCGCGGGACATATGGTGGCAGGGGATCGTAACGATATATTTGCTAATGCGGTGATTGATTTTCTAGCGCGTACGGTACCGCTGAAGGGCGAGCCGGTCCACATGCCGCACCAGCCGCAGCCGCATCACGAAGGGCCGCCGGGGGACGTGAACGATATCCCTTGAGGGCTCAATATTCGTAAGTGGATATGACGTGGGGAGGCTGAGCAGGATCGCGAAGGCAGGGGCAAGTGATAGCGCCCTGGGTGCTAAAAAAGGACGGCAAGGCCGTCCTTTTTTAATCCCTAAAATTGTTGAAACTTTAGCGCGCTGCCGGGTTGCGCCCGACACGCGAACATCGGGTGAGCTGGCCAGCGGCGTTGAGACATATCGACAATACGCTGTATCAAAGCAGTTTGGGAAGTACCTGCTCAGTAAATAGCGTAAATGAACCATGGCTGAGTGGCGCACACAGTAAATAGTTGAGACGCATGTCGTCCTGCAGCTCCTGTATCTGGTCGACCAGCTGCTCCGGTGTGCCATGCAGGATGATGTCGTCGACGTACTGATCTACCGGATTTTTCACCGGGTGGGTCGTTTGGCTGTTGCCACCGCCCAGTTCAACATTTGTGACGGGTGTTTCGTAAGCCCCCACGGTCCATTCGGCGCCCCGGCGGGCAATGTCGGCAGCCTCTGTCGCTGTTTTGCCAACAGCTATTAGTCTTGCCATGGGGATATCCCGGCCGGCGATAGAGTGTCCATTGGCGAGGAGCACATCATGGTAGGTTTGCCATTTTTGAGCAATGGCCGCATGCGGTGAGTGCGGGTCCATCAAGATCGAATGCCCCTGCTGGGCGGCCCACTCAATGGCCGGTGGGGACGAAGCGGCAACCCAGACTGGCGGATGAGGCGCCTGCAGCGGTTTTGGCAATACTTCAACGTCGTTAAATTGCCAGTGTTCACCGCCCCAGTTCAATTTATCCTGCGTCCAGGCCTGTATTACGATTGCCACGGCTTCTCTAAAGCGCCCCTGGCTCTCTGCCAGCGGTATTCCAAAGGTATTGAACTCGGTACTTTCAAAGCCTCGGCCAACGCCCCAGTTGACCCTGCCATTGGTGAGCACGTCAAGCAGGGCAATTTCTTCGGCGAGACGCAATGGATGGTAAAAGGGTGCCAGGGATACAGCGGTACCAATGCGGAGATTTTTGGTCTGATGGGCGACGTGCAGGGCCATCATGTGAATCGATGGGCAGACACTGTAATCCGTGAAGTGGTGTTCGGCCAGCCAAACGCCGTCGTAACCGCTGTGATCCATGATGCGGATACGCGCCATCGCGCGCTCATATACGGCTGACAGCGGCCCACGACGCTGCGGCCAGCTAAAAAATTGCAGTACGCCAAATTTCATTGCCACTCCAGCGCTGTTATTGGGGGCCTGCGTTGCGAGGCGCTATCTATGAGGCGCTATCTATATAGTGCGGTGCCCACGGTAATGTGGCGCCTACTATGTCTCGATCAAGGCAGCTTGGCAAACCGATGTTGAAGATGGATGTTGAACATAACAGTCCCGATGCTTATTCGCGGAAACTGATGTGGGTGGGCGGCTTTAGGAGCTGGACGTGACTATGCAGCTTGACAGTGCCAGGTGGTATTCTTAGAATGCGCGCCTCTCTGGTGAATAGCGCCTTGAGAGAAATATGTCCCGTTCGTCTAGAGGCCTAGGACACCGCCCTTTCACGGCAGTAACAGGGGTTCGACTCCCCTACGGGACGCCAAGTTCACGCGGGAATAGCTCAGTTGGTAGAGCGCAACCTTGCCAAGGTTGAGGTCGCCGGTTCGAACCCGGTTTCCCGCTCCAGTTAATTGGCGGTTATCCGAGTCTAGTGTCCCTGGCGGCGATTCTGTTTGCCGACGGGATGACAACCTGGGCACAACCCGGTCAAATGCTTGCCAGCAGTGATTCGCACAACTTTCTCTCAGAGCACAAAGAGCGCTGACTTATAAGTGAATGAGCGCTCAAGCCGATTTGACCATCTTTTATTCATGATTTCCGTTATGTGACACGGCCATAGCGTGTTCGCGAGCCTGCCGTACAGTGTAAACTGGCGCTATGACAACCAATATCCCTGCTCTGCGTATCAACGAACTAACCAAAGTTTATGCCAACGGGCTGGTGGCGCTAAAGGGCATCTCCCTCGACGTGTTGCCGGGGGACTTCTTTGCCTTGCTGGGTCCGAATGGCGCAGGTAAATCGACCACCATTGGCATTATCTGTTCCCTGGTGAGAAAAACGACCGGGCAAATAGAAGTATTTGGCCATGATACGGACAGCCATTTTTCCAGGGCAAAAAAAGAAATCGGTGTCGTTCCTCAGGAATTTAATTTCAACCAGTTTGAAAAAGTCATCGATATCGTTGTTACCCAGGCTGGGTATTACGGTCTACCCAGAAAACTCGCGTTGGTGCGGGCTGAAAAATATCTGCGCAAACTGGGTCTATGGGATAAGCGAGACGAACGGGCGCGCATGTTGTCTGGCGGTATGAAGCGGCGGCTGATGATTGCGAGAGCACTGGTTCACGAACCGCGCTTGCTGATCCTTGACGAGCCGACCGCTGGTGTTGATATTGAATTACGCCGTTCCCTGTGGGATTTCCTGAGGGAAATAAACAGTCAGGGGACAACTATTATATTGACCACGCACTATCTTGAAGAAGCGGAAAGTTTATGCCGCAATGTCGCTATTATTGACCGCGGCCTTATCGTCGAGAATACCACGGTCAGGCAATTGTTAAGCCAGTTAAACAAGGAGGTATTCATTTTTGATGCCCGAGAAGCGTTGACCGATTTCCCGGCGATTGAAGGCTACCCCGGGAAGCTTATTGACAGCCACAGTTTTGAGGTCGTGGTGGAAAAGCGCCAGTCATTGAATGAACTGTTTGCTGCGTTGTCGGCACGGCATATTCATATCGTTAGTATGCGTAACAAGGCTAATCGTCTGGAAGAACTGTTTGTCTCAATGGTTCAGGCCAACGGCGAAATTAGCGAGGCGGCTACACCATGAGTTGTCGTGAAAAGTGGATTGCATTTCTTACCCTTATTATCAAGGAAATACGGCGTTACACCCGTATCTGGCAACAAACCTTACTGCCTCCTGCCATCAGCATTGGTCTTTATTTTGTGATTTTTGGTTCGCTGATTGGACCAAGAATAGGCAAAATGTCTGGCTTCAGTTACATGGAATTTGTAGTGCCAGGGCTGATTATGCTGGCCGTTATCACCAATTCGTTTGGTAATGTTGTGTCGTCGTTTTTTGGTAATAAATTTGCCGGTAATATCGAAGAATTACTGGTCTCACCCATGCCGAATTACGTAATTTTGTTGGGCTATGTCACCGGTGGGGTCAGTCGCGGTTTGGCGGTCGCGGTGATTGTTACTTTGCTGTCACTGCTGTTTACCGAGCTGCGTGTTCAGCATCCGCTTATCACTGTCAGTGTTGTCGTTCTTACGGCAATAGTTTTTTCGTTGGCCGGCCTGGTAAATGCGGTTTACGCAGAAAACTTTGATGATATTTCGATTATTCCAACGTTTGTTTTAACACCACTGACCTACCTCGGCGGAGTTTTTTATTCGATTAGTCTACTGCCTGAGTTTTGGCAGGGTGTGTCGAAACTGAACCCGATTCTTTACATGGTCAATGGGTTTCGTTACGGTATTCTCGGCGTTTCCGACATCGACGTTAGGTGGGCCCTGGTCATACTGGTGCTGTTTGTGGCGGTGCTGTTTGTTTATGCTTTGCGACTGCTGGAAACTGGAAAAAACCTGCGGGCATGAAGCAGATGGTTGATCACACAGATAGTTTGCTCGGTAAGCCGACTGCGTATCCTGGCGAGTATTCTCCTCATATATTGCAACGTATAGACAGGCGGCAGGGGCGACAACTACTCGGCATCAACCCTGACGCGTTGCCTTTTTCGGGTGCAGACCTGTGGACGGCGTATGAAGTCTCGTGGTGTGATCGGGACGGTAAGCCCTGTGTCGGCGTGGGTGAAATAACGGTGCCGTGTGACTCGCCTTTTCTCGTTGAGTCGAAATCCCTGAAACTGTACTTCAACTCCCTCAACAACCATCGATTTAACCACTGGGTTGATTTTCAGACTGCCATCGTTACGGATCTTTCTCGAATATGTGCCGCTGCTGTGGGCGTCGAGGTGTTTCGTATAGACGACTATGTCAGGAAAGGGTTGAGCAATGTGCCTGGTTCCTGTCTGGATGATCTGCCCGTAACTGCTGGGTATGGTAGCCCCAACGCTGGGCTATTGCGTGTGACGGACTCTGATCTGATCACGGACGAAACCGTTTATAGTCATCTATTTAAATCAAACTGTCCGGTGACGGGGCAACCGGATTGGGCCACTGTACAAATAGATTACCGTGGTCGCGTAATCGATCATGGCAGTTTGTTAGCGTATATTATTTCTTTTCGACATCATCGGGCGTTTCACGAGCAGTGCGTGGAGCAAATGTTCATCGATATTTTGGGACGTTGCGCGCCAGATTATCTCGCTGTCGCGGCCCGATTTACGCGCCGCGGTGGGCTCGACATTAATCCTGTGAGGAGTTCCGGTACAGACGCCGCGCGCTGGCTGAGAACTGGGCGCCAGTAACAAATAAGAGCTTAGAGGCCCGCCTTGTTTTTCAGTCGTTGATAGGCGCTCTGCAGAGCGACCAGGGCTTTCTCTCGATCGTAGTTGCGGATTTTATCGAGGTCCATATAAATACTGAAACCTTCGGTGGAGTAATCGAAGTAGTTTTGATCCTTCCCCAGATTTTTACGCAGATCAACGACAGAATAAATTTTTACCGGCGCCTGAAACCCCTTCACGGAAATCTCGCCTTTATCGCGACACATGATGACGTCCTGAACGAGCATGCAGGTTTCGTGCGAAATCAGTATCTCACCCGGGTCCGCCGCCGATTCAAGGCGGCTGGCCAGGTTAACCTCTGTGCCAAGGACGGTATAATCAAGGCGGCTTTCGGTGCCAAAATTTCCGACCGTACAATATCCGGTGTTGACCCCCATACGAATTTCAAGAGGTTTTTGAATGCCCTGATTCTGCCAGCGTATTTGCAGCTCTTTCATGCGTTTTTTCATGGCAATAGCCATTGCGACGGCTGACAGAGCGTCTGCTTTTGGACCCTTTGATTTTGGGTCCCCAAAAAACACCATAATGGCGTCGCCAATAAATTTGTCTATCGTGCCACCATATTGCAGGGCAATTTTCGACATTTCGGTAAGATAGTGATTTAGTAATTCAGTCAGCGCGTCGGCATCCATTTCCTCAGCCAACTCGCTAAATCCCTTGATGTCGGAAAAGAATATGGACAGCTTTTTACGCTGGGTCTCTAATTTAACGTCTTTACCGGAGGTAATTGCTTCACGCAGGGACGGTGACAGGTATTTTGATAAATTATAGTTACGCAGCTTTAGCTGGACTTGTTCGCGCTCCAGATCGCCGAGTCGTTGGCGAACACCGTGACCGCGCGCGAAGATGAAGTAGCCGTACAGGCAAAAATAAATCGCGAAGGCGAACAGCGCAATACCGTTTACCGGCTGGCTCAGCTCTATAGGCCAGGACGGCTGCCGTATGACGACGACAAGCAATATTCCCGAGGCAAAGGCCAGGGTATCCTTAACCCAGCGTCGGAGTCCGCCGTTGACCAGCGAATTGTACTGAACCATGGTAAATAATATGGTCATTGGCAGCAGACTAAAGTCGATTAGAGCGACGAAGCAGCCCAGCAGTGATGCGTCCGCGTAGCCGAAGTAACCCACTATTTGTGGGAGCTCTTCGCGATCCTTGAAGTGCCGTTGCACCACGGCAGTTATCAGCACGTATAACAGGATGAGTAGCACTGCCAGGGCAAGCCCGGAACTAAGGGCATCAGCGATAGAAAAATGCGTGGCCATAGTGGCAATCACGCCTAGTGCAACGATGCACCTGAAAAGCAGTGATTGGTCGAGTGGAGAGGGTGTCTTGGTATTATTGTCGTGCATCTTGGTCGGATCAGAAAACGCCGCTGGTTATGTGCTTTTGTACAGCAGGTAGAGATTATAGAATGGAAGCGAAAATTAAAAGGTTTTTATAGAACACCCTGTAAATCGTGATGTGCAAGCGCACGGCCGTTCCTGGGCGCGGTTCGTGAATGTTAGTAATCCAGACATTGACACGGAGAGGATGACTGGCAATAACGGATGGTTGACCGCTATCAACCGGTGCACCCACCTTATCTTTTACAATGCACGGCACGACCATTAGAGAGGAGATCGTAATGTCGGGAGAGTCAAATTTTGCCGGTACTATCGTAAATCAGGCTTTTACGGATGCTGAAGCGAGGCCAGATATGGATGTCGATGCCATGGGCAGAGCCCTGATTCAGGCGGTGGTGACGCGTTACTTAACCTACCGTAGTGTGGCTGATGTTAGCCAAGAGCTGAGCTATCTGGTTGAGTCGCTGGATGATGATGATCCTGTGGTTACCCGTGGTTGTTAGTTCGAGGGATACTCGCCTCGGGCTGGACTTAGCCCTGTATTTTGCAGGCTAGCGAGTCTGGCAAGTGCAATTGCGTTTGGTTTTTTTCTTGTGTAGAGTAGCCGCCCTTCTCGGGCTGACGCATCGCTATTTGCGCGGCCGATTACTCTTTTGGTGAGGTGGCCGAGCGGCTGAAGGCGCACGCCTGGAAAGTGTGTATACGGCAACGTATCGAGGGTTCGAATCCCTCCCTCACCGCCAAACAATAAAATACGCCAGTAGCGGTCTTTTTTTGCCGCACCCGGCTTCCGTCCGGGTGCGATGGATCTGGGGGTTTGCCGGTATTACGCCAGCACGCTAAACCCCGACAGAACTGCGAACCTACAATATACCCACTACCTGTTTGAGCTGAAGTAGCGCCAGAGTTGCGTCATAAATCGCATTGTCGTGATTGTTATGGGCCTGCATACGCAGTGTCTCCGCATCAAGTAGCGCGGTGTTGCTGATCAGTCCGGCCTGGTAACGATTGCGGCTCGCGACCAGATTTTCTTCGGCCTGTGCAACGGCACCGCCAGCAATTTTAATGCGTTCGCGGGTCTGCGTAACGTCCAGCCAGGCCTGTCGTACCTGTAAGGCTATAAGGCTATTCAATTCATCATGCTGGGCCTTAATCGCCGCTGCCTGGCGGTGTAATGCGCTACTTCGGTGTCGGCTCACACCGCCGTCGAATATGGGCCACAGTAGACTCACGTTAGTTGTCCAGACATTTTCATGCTTCTGGAATTCATTTTCGAGAAATAAATATGAGGTATTCAGGTTTATCTGCGGTCGGGTGATCGCGGTGGCCGTTTTCGCATCGTAATCAAGTGCCGCCGTACGGTGTTCCAGGACTTCTAAGTCGGCGCGATTAACCAGGGCAAGAGTCGTTAGCTGGTCAACCGTTTCAATGAGTTGTGGAACGGCGATTGGATCAAGTTTAAACGGCGTATCGAGCGGTCGGTTGAGTAGTTGGTTGTAGGCGCTTCGCGCAATATCCGATTGATATTTTGCCTGCAAGGCTTGTTGACGGGCATTGGCGAGAGTCACATCTGCCATTAATACATCATTGCGAGCCACCATGCCCTGGCGGTAGAGGTTTGAGGCATCAGTCTGGTGAGCGGTGACACTTTGCAGGTGGCTGTCGCTTAGTCGCATCGCATCTTCCGCGCGTAATACGCCGATATAAGCCTGCGCGACGGCGATTTTGACGACGCTTGCTGTGTTAGTTTTAGCTGCGATAGCCGCTGCTTGTGTTGCTTCAGCTGATTTGATCCCTGCAGTGATACGGCCACCGGAATACAGCGGTACGCTGGAGAGCGCACTGTAAAAAAGACTTTCTGTCTGCCAGTAGGCAAACTCAAACGGAGCGCCGCCAAATTGGCCCTGAACGGTCGGTGGATTGTCGAGCTTGACGTAATCTGCCGCGACAGTGAAAGTGGGCAGCCTTGCGGCTTTTGCGCTACTGATTTGCCGCTGGGCAGCGAGCTGTTGTTCCTCTGCGGCGAGCATTTTGAAACTGCCGGACAGGGCTAATTGCCAGGCTTCCTCGAGCGTCTCGGCAGGGGCTGTCGTTGCCATAGTCAGGGCGATTAATGACAGAGCGATTCGGCGGGCGACCGGCGTCATAATGAGCTTACCTCCGCGTTACTTTTCTGTTCGTTTATAAGAAATTGATAAAAAAGCAGGGGTACCACCAGCACTGTGAGAAATGTCGATACCACTGTGCCGGAAATAAGCGAGATAGCCAAACCACCAAATATGGGGTCGTTGATCATGACCGCGCTACCGAGCACAGTCGATAACGCGGTCAGCAATATGGGGCGCAGACGCAATAGTGTGCCTGTTAAAACGGCTTCGCGCACAGGCATGCCATCGGCGCGGGAATCCAGCACAAAATCAATGATGAGTAGTGAGTTTCGTACCACGATGCCGGACAGGGCAATAATGCCGATCATCGACGTGGAGCTAAAAGCCTGATCCAGCATCCAGTGAGCGGGAAATACGCCGATCAGGCCCAGTGGGATGGCGGACATGGCTATAAGAGGAATTTTGAATGACTGATAGTAAGCGACCAGGAGGATAAAGATAAACAGCACCGCCAACCCGAACGAGTTGATCATGTCATTGACAGTATCCATCAGCAGACGCAATTCGCCGCCCCATAACAGCTGATAACCCTCTCCAGCGTTAGGCATTTGCCGCTTCAGGCCCAAATTCCCTGTTTCCAAACGGTAGTCGTCGCCTATGACCAGGCCGTCCAGCTTTTTATCGAGACCGAGTACCGCATAAACAGGGGAGATACTGGCTAGCTCCCCGGCGACATATACCACCCGCTCATAGTTCTTGTGGAAAATGGGATTTGCCGCGGAAACAAGCTCCAGTTTGGTGAGTTCAGACAGGGGAATAGCATCGCCCTGGCGATTAGTAATGTACATCATTGACAGATCAGTGGGTTCGATATTAAAGCGTCGGGGTACTTCCATGGTGATCGGGACGGGATTTTTTTCCCCCGCAATATGCGCGCGGCCGATGGCCTCACCATCAAGAATTCGGCGTAGCAATGTGGCTATCTCAGTGGTGCTAACACCTGCCAGCGCAGCTTTTTCCCGGTTAGTGGTGATGCGGTATTCGCGAGTCTCATCGGGTACCGAGTCGTATACCTCTACCATGTCATAGGCATTTTTGAAGTACGCTTCCACCTTGTTTGCGGCATCGGCCATGACCTGTAGATCCTGACCATATATCTCGGCCAGAACTGTTGCCTGCATGGGCGGTCCCGGTGGATCCTCGACCAATTGGACGACGCTGCCGGGATAGCGCTGCTGGATGGCCTGCATCTGTGGACGCAGGTCACGTACGATATCGATTGAAGATTTTTTCCGCAGGCTTTTGTCAGTCAGATTGACCCGAATTTCCGCAATATGGCTACCGCGTTTATTGGCACCGCCACGCAGCAGGCCGTTGAAATCAATGACGCCAGATTGCCCCACCCATGCCTGGTAATCGCTTACATATTCGTTGGTGCGCAGCACGGTACTGAGCTCACGTGTGACTCTATCGGTCACCTCAATCGCAGTTGCATCGGGCATGGTTATGGTGATGTTAAAGGTGTTTTTGTTGTCTTTAAGTAGCATGGCAACGGGGACGCCCAGCAAGGATTGTGGCCCTTCGACGCCGGAGGGTCTGACAAATTGCCACGCAGATTGAAGAATTGCCAGGAAAACAGCAATCGCAATAGCCATGTATAGCCCATTGCGCAACCACCGTCGATCCATCAGTGGGTTGAGCATACGCTCGTAGAACCCTGCTAGCGAAAACCCGTCGCCATTACTAAAAGACGACTTAATGCCCAGGCGTTTTGCCAGTTCCAGGCCTTCATGAAGACGTTCCTGCAAGCGCAGCTGTTTCTGAATTTGCGGGCCATCTGACAGCGTGGCCGGATCTAGTAGTTTGTAGGCTGCCCAGGGCGTCACGATATAGGCAATTAATACCGAGGCCAGCATGGCAACCGGCACATTAAACGCGACAGGATAAAAATACTGGCCGACCATACCGGTGAGGACAAATTGGGAAGCAAAGGCGAGCATGATCGCGAAGGTGGCGAGATTGGTTGGGTTACCTATTTCGTTGGTTGCGGTGATGGCCGCCAGACGTTTATCGCCGTCACCACGACCGAGCAGGACAAAATGGCGGTGGATGTTTTCAACCACGACGATTGCACCGTCAACCAGCATGCCCAGGGCCATGATAATGGCATAAAGCGTGACACGGTTGATGGTGGGCCCAAACAGGTAATCCGCGCCAAGCGTGAGCGCCAGTACCAGCGGTACGGCGAAGCCGACGATCAGCGCCTCCTGCCAACCCAGAAACAGTATCGTCACAACAAATACGGCGATGACTGCAATAATCAGGCTCTCGATTAGCAAATTGACGGCATCGTTGGCCTTTTTCCCGTCATTGCGCGTGACGACTACGGCAACGTCCCTGGGTATGATTGTTTCCTTCATGGCGTCCATGCGGGCCAGGACTTCTTCGGCCATCACCACGGCATTACTGCCCGCTTTCTTGGCAATGGCCAGGGTCACTGCGGACATTTCGTGGTTGGGATACGCGCCGAAGCGAGCATCGCCCGGTCCGAATGCGAAGCGACTGAGAGTATCTCTATCGTGGGGTGGACCATCGATCACCGAGGCGATGTCGGCGAGGTAGATGGGTTGTTGTCTATGAACACCGATGACGAGATGCTTCAGTTCATCGACATGAGTCAATTGGCCATTAAAGAATATTTCAATGGATTCACCGCGATTGACCGTTGCTCCGGCGGGCGTGGATATATTGACTGCTTGCACAGCGTTGCGGATTTGCTCGAAGGACAGGCCAAAGCCTTTGGCTTTGCTCGGGTCAATCTCAATGCGTATTTCTCGATTGCGGCCACCCTGTACGTAGCTGGCGGATACCGTTTCAAGGCTGCGTAGGCCCAACAACACCCGTTCGGCAATACGCTTGAGCGCATAGTCGTCGTAATGGGCGGATGCCAGGGTCACGGTCACAACGGGGACGCGATCAACATCAATACTTTTCACCAAGGGTGTCGAGGCGTCGTCGGGCAGGACATCGCGCTGACCATATACGAGGTCATAGAGTTTAACGAGCGACAGTTCCTTATCTTCGCCTACCTCGAACTGCACAGAAATGATGCCCATTGATTCCGTTGCAGTAGCAAATACGTGATCAACACCAGTGATTTGCTTGACCACATTTTCCATAGGTTGAATGATTAGTTGCTCTACTTCCAGTGGCGAAGCGCCCGGCAGGGTGATGATAATGTCAGCGCCGGGAACGACTATCTGAGGGTTTTCCTCTCTGGGGGTATAAGCTATGGCTAGCACGCCCAGCAGGAAGCAGGCCAGGACAAATAGGCTGGTGATGCGGGAGGTAACAAAATATCTGGCTAACAGACCAGCAGGGTTGAGCCGCAAATTACTCACCCGCTGTGTCCGGTGTCTGGATTAAACCACCTTCACGAAGTCCGGTTGGCGGTTCGCTGACAATTTTTTCTCCGGCGCTCAGTCCCGAGGCTACTTCGACTTTGTCGGGCCAGTGGCGGCGGATGCGTAACCAGCGGAAGCGGGCTACATGCTCCTCGTCGACCACGAAAACACCAGTCAGACCACCGTTGTCGACCACGGCAGAAGTCGGCACCGTGACGTTGTTACTCTGACCAACGATGAAGGTAGCCGCGCCAAACATTCCGCTATAGATGTGGGTGAGCGGAGGCAGGCTGACATTAACCTTGTAGCTGCGAGTGACCGGATCGCCCGCATAGATAATCTGCGATACTTTACCTTTAACCAGTTCAGCGACATTGTCGACCTTTACCGTAACAGCGTCGTCTGCGTGGATTTTTGCCAGTTGGCTTTCGGCGACAAATGTTTCGAATTTAAGCTCATCCCGGGATTCAATGGTCAACAGGGGGGCGCCAGGTGTGGCCAGGCTGCCCGGTTGTTTATGGCGTGTAGTGACGATGCCCGCGGTCGGGCTGAGGATCCTCACATATTGGCGTTGTGCGATCGCGGCCGACAGTGCAGCTTTTGCAGCATTCAGGTTTTCTACTGCGGTATCTCGCTGCAAGCGGGCTTTGCGTACCTGTACGTCTGAAATACTCTGTTGCCTGAGTAACGTTTCAAAGCGAGCCAGGTCAGCTTCGATATCATTAAACACCGCCCGTGCAGCATCGACCGCAGCCTGGGCCTGACTGACAGCGTTCTCTACATCCCTGCTATCGAGAACAACGATAAGGTCACCCGCCTTGACCGCATCGCCTTCCTGCAGCGGTAGTTGATGTATATAGCCGCTGATACGGGAAGAAATATCTATTCGTTTCTCCGCCACAATCGATCCGACAACGGTGTACTCTTCGTCGAGAGTATCTTCGAACACTGTTATTACCGGCGCCTGCCATGTTTTGCGGTGGTCGGCAGGTCGTTCCGAGGTGTCGTCGCAGCCTGAGAGAATCAAGGCCAGAAGGGCAATTAGTGGGGTCAGTCGAACCGGGAATGAGGAAATCTTCATGCAGCAGTAAACCGAATAGGGGTCAATGAGTGAGCAGGCCATTTTCAAGCAGTGAGGTGACGTGCCGTGCAATAGTGTCGGCCTTGCCATGCGCTGCCCGACTGCCCGGTAACAGGCTGCGGACAGAGCTGGTTTCAAAGTGATAAAGCACCAGACCGATAATAGAAATTGCCAGTAGATGAGGGTCATATTTTGATTTAAACGATTCGCCCAGATTTTGGATGGCTGAGAACAATTCCAGAAAAGTTGTTTTGGTGAGTTTTTGCATTCGCTGGGGGTCACTGTCGAGCATAACCCGCTGCAGAAGTTTCTGAAAATCCTGATCTTTGTTTAGTACCCGGACAAACCAGCCGACGAAGACTTCGAGTCGTTTCATCGGTTCTTCTTCTGCAGCCATAACAGTATTTATGTCAGCGGTTTTTTGTTCAAAGGCATGACTAACGGCGTCGACATAGAGCTCATCCTTATCTTTGAAATGATGGTATAGCGCTGCTGGTGTCACACCGACCTTGCTCGCGAGATTACGCATCGATAAGCCCTCGTATCCCAGCCGGGCAAACAGGGGGATAGCCAGGTTAAGTATGTCGAGACGATTTTTTTTGCGTAACCGTGACACGTTTCTGACCTAAACGAACGTTTAGTTAATTGTAGGTTTAATGTTTTCCTGACACAAGATGCGGACCAAAATGTTGGGCAGAAGATGTTATACCCCTGGTGTCAGAACCAGCGTCTTACCCTGCGCTGATAATTAGCGTACTGATCGCCAAAGCGCTTCTGTAAATGATTTTCTTCAGGGTGAATGGCGTAACGGCTGAGCAGTATCATGACTATGGGGCAGGCGATCAGTATCCACGCATTGCCGACGCCCAGTGCGCTGGCCAGCATCAGTAGCAGAAAGGCGAGGTAAACAGGGTTTCTGCTGAAGCCGTAGCTTCCGCTGGTGACCAGGCAGCGACTGGCTAAATGTGCGATGGCAGTTGTATTAAATTTACGCAACGTGATCAGTGACCAGACAATTAGCAGAATGCCTGCGGTAAACAGGACCCAGGCTGCCACTTGAAAAACTGGCAGAGTAGGCAGCGGTAAGGGCAGATAGCGCTGCAATAAATATCCCGCGCCCATGCCCAGCACCGGATAGAGTGCCGGCGGCCGGCGGACGTCGGGGTGATCCTCGGGGGGTTGATCGTTCATGTGAAGAGTCTGCTCAGGAATGCCGTTACGGCGGTTTCTACCTTTAGTATTCTGTTGCCGAGTGTTACCGGGGCGAAATGGTGATCCATTAGTTTTTCTACCTCGTAGGCAATAAGGCCGCCTTCTGGTCCAATTACCAGCGTTGCCGGTTTGTTATGGGCGAGAGGTGCACTGGCCTGGCTGCCTGGATGTGCTAGCAGACGAGTTGTGTCGCCAGCCACAACATCCAGCTCGTCCTCAATGAAGGGTTTAAATCGTTTGCGCAGATGTACCTGGGGCAGGGCGGTGGTGCCCGCTTGCTCCAGGCCGAGTAGCAATTGCTGGCGAATAAAAGCTGATTCTAGCCAGGGGCTTTGCCAGTAGCTTTTTTCGACGCGGTAGCTATTGATGAGATAGAGCTCGCGAACACCAAGGCCGGCGCAGGTTTGCAGAATGCGCCTGAGCATTTTGGGTCGCGGTAGCGCCAGTAGGAGGGTCACTGGTAGTAAGGGCTCTGACGGGTCTCGCAAATCAAGGCGTATGACCAGGCGGGCGTCGCTTATTTCCACTATGGTGCCGACACCGGTTTTACCATTAACCAGGCCCGCTTTGATACGGCTTCCAACTTCAAGTTTAAGTATATCGACAATATGGTCGAAGCGGCGACCGGAGATTTCGGCAGTGTTATCCCGCGACAGTTCGCCGGGTTCGAGTAGAAGCAGATTCATAGAATTAATTGGCGCCCCGGAGAGGATTTGAACCTCTGACCTGCCCCTTAGGAGGGGGCTGCGCTATCCAGCTGTGCCACCGGGGCGAAAAGGAGCGTGTGGCCATTATACGGTCGTCAATCCCCAGGGTCACCCAGCCGTTATGCATTACGACCAATATAGGCGAATTAATTATGGCCGAGCAGGAGGTCTTTGGCGGCGTTTACTTTGGCGGCGAGATAGTCGTTGCCGCCCCGATCAGGGTGCAGTTTCTGGATGAGTCTTTTATGAGCCTTGATGATGTCCTCTTTGTTAGCTTCAGTTTGCAAGCCGAGGATGTCCAGAGCTTCCTGTCGGGTTAAACCACTGTTTGTCTGGCCAGGAGCGGATTGTTGCCCCTGTTGAGAATATTGCTGGCCCTGGCCACCGAAGCGGCGTGCCAGATACGCGTTGAGCATCAGCGCGCTTTCCCGATGTTGCTGAGCGAGGTCTGCAGCGAGTTTATCCAGTTGCGGACGGTCAAGGGCAGATAGCATTTGTCCTTCGAATTCGCCCTGTAGTATCTTGCCATCGAGGTTGCCGTTGCGCAGGTCAACTTTGATTTCCAGGTAAGCCGTTTTGATCCGTGGTCCAAACGGTGTATTGCCGCTGCGCGGCCAGAACTTGAGCAGGGGCAGCGTACGTATAGCAATGGTCAGAAAATTTTTCGCGAGGGGCAGCAGGCCAGCGGCGGCGGCCGTCAACCAGTGGGCGCGACCAGTAATAACCAGGCCCAGGGTCAGCACAAACAGCGCAACAAATATTATTTTCCAGTGTGCAGACTTACGCTCCTGAGGTGCTTTTTTCTGCAGGTTTTTGATCTGCTGCCAAAGGTACCAAAGGATAAAAACGATGGCCAGTAACAGTAAAATACGCGGCATAATGCTCAGTCGTCACGGGTGGGCAGCGTCACTATAACCCACTATTTCCGGGTCGTTAACCCGGTGTTGCCGGTCGCAGATGTGACCCTAGTTACCGGGTAGGTAGCGCATCAGCAGGGAATAGTCGTTTACCTGAGCGTGTTGCGTATCTACCGGGATAGGGCAGCGTACGATATGGCCGGAACCTGGGGCCGCCGCCATCGCTTCGCCCCGCTTATTTTCCAGGGCTTGCAGGGTAAAGGTGAAATTGCCACCGGGATTAACCATTTCCAGGGTGTCGCCGCATTCAAAACGGTTTTTGACGTCAACGGTCATCCAGCCTTGCTGATGATCAATGTCGATGATTTCGCCGACGAACTGCTGCTGGCTGTTGGCCGATGCGCCCTGATTGTAGTTTTGATAATGTTCGGGCACGTGACGTCGGTAAAAGCCCTCGGTATAACCTCGGTTGGCGAGGTGATCCAGTTCAACCATTAAATTCATGTCGAAGGCCTTGCCATCAACTGCTTCATCGATAGCACGCCGGTAGGTCTGAGCGGTGCGCGCCACATAGTAGTAGGACTTGGTGCGCCCCTCGATTTTTAGCGAACGGATACCCATGTTGATTAATTTTGGTACGTGCTGCACGGCACGTAAATCTTTTGAATTCATGATGTAGGTGCCGTGCTCATCCTCATAAGCTGGCATCAGCTCCCCCGGACGATTTTCCTCCTGGAGCAGCATCATCGGCATGTCGTTCTCCTGTTCGTGCCTGTGGTAATGCCTGAGTTCGGTGTTGTCCTGGTGCTGCTCTGGTGTCCAGGAGCCGACTGGCAGAACGGGTACGATATCGCCGGTTTCTGTTGTTTTGGCGTCGTGGGCCTGGTATTTCCAGCGGCAAGAATTCGTACAGGCGCCCTGATTGGGATCTCGATGGTTCATATAGCCGGACAGCAGACAGCGGCCTGAGTAGGCGATACAGAGTGCCCCGTGGACGAATACTTCCAGCTCCATCTCCGGACATTTCTGCTGAATTTCGGCGATTTCATCGAGTGACAGTTCGCGGGACAAAATGACCCTTGAGATGCCCTGGCGATGCCAGAATTTTACGGAAGCGTAGTTGATGGCGTTGGCCTGCACGGAAAGGTGAATTGGTATATCCGGCCATTCATCCCGCACCATCATGATGAGGCCGGGGTCAGACATGATCAGCGCATCGGGAGCCATGGCGATTACCGGTTTCATATCCCGCAGATAAGTTTTTAATTTGTCGTTGTGCGGAGAGATATTGCTGGCGACATAAAACTGCTTGTGCTGCGCATGGGCTTCCGCTACCGCCTCCGCCATGATGTCGAGGTGATTAAACTCGTTATTGCGTACCCGCAGGCTGTATCTGGGTTGCCCCGCATAGACGGCGTCAGCACCATAGGCAAAGGCATAACGCATGCCCTTGTAACTGCCGGCAGGAGATAGTAATTCTGGCTTCATTCTTGAGTAGCTCGTCAAATGCAGTCGTAAGGGATGGCGATTTTACAGTATTTGCCACCAGGAATCAGAAATATGACCAGGTGTAAGGAGCGTCAACTCTGCGGTAAAACCGAGCCTTTTGCTTTGCGTTCAGTCTTATAATGTAGCGGCGGAGAGGCTGATATTAAGTTGGTCTTGTTGAGACAGTTTATTCCATGGGTGAGTTCTTATGACTAGCACAGCGGTACAGACAATCATTGGTACGCCATTTTCGCCGACTTGCACGAAGGCTTTGTTATGCGGCTCTGGAGAGTTGGGTAAGGAGGTGGCGATTGAATTGCAGCGCTATGGTATCGAAGTGATTGCGCTTGACCGTTATCAACATGCGCCTGCGATGCAGGTGGCAGATCGCAGTTACACGTTGTCGATGCTCGATGGTAAAGCCTTGCGCAAAATTATTGAAACAGAGCAACCGGACTACATCATCCCTGAGATAGAGGCGATTGCAACTGATACTCTGGTTGAGCTCGAGGATCTGGGCTTCAATGTTGTACCGACCGCCAGGGCTGCACAGCTAACCATGAACAGGGAAGGTATCCGGAGGCTTGCTGCCGAGCAGCTCGAGCTTAAAACCTCACCCTACCGTTTTGCGGGTAGCCGGGAAGAGTTTGATCAGGCGATCGCCGAAATTGGTATGCCATGTCTGGTCAAACCGGTGATGAGCTCGTCGGGGAAGGGGCAGAGTCTGATCCGTGATAAAAGCGATCATGATGCGGCCTGGAAATATGCCCAGGAAGGTGGTCGGGCTGGGGCTGGAAGGGTGATTGTCGAAGGTTTTGTCGATTTTGATTACGAGATTACGCTGCTGACTGTGCGGCATCGTGACGGTACCAGTTTTTGCGCGCCGATAGGCCACCGTCAGGAAGACGGCGACTACCGTGAATCGTGGCAACCTCAGGTGATGAGCGGCATTGCCCTGCACGCGGCGCAGGACATGGCCGCTACGGTTACCGCTGCACTAGGTGGCTGGGGTATTTTCGGCGTGGAGCTGTTTGTTAAAGGTGACCAGGTAATTTTTAGTGAAGTTTCCCCGCGCCCCCACGACACGGGGATGGTGACCATGATCTCCCAGGACTTGTCTCAATTTGCTTTGCACGTAAGAGCAATTCTGGGCTTGCCAATCCCCAATATTTGCCAGCACGGGCCGTCCGCCTCTGCTGTTATTCTGGTGGAGGGAAGCTCTACCCAACCAGCCTATGTTAACGTTGACCGGGCACTTGCTGAGCCTGACACGCAACTTCGCCTGTTTGGCAAACCGGAAGTAGACGGTAAGCGCAGAATGGGTGTGTGTCTGGCGCGGGGCCACACTGTAGATGCGGCAAAGGCCAGGGCTGTGGCGGCCGCCAGTTGCATAGACGTGCGCCTCTGAGTATATGATGTCTTGCTTGAAACTGTGCTACGCAGGATTATTAGTGGCGGCTGGTGGGCAAAGCTATTGCTAATGCAAATAGTAATCATTATCATTTAAGACTGTGTGGCTTTCGTTTAATCGAGGTGAGTTTATGGTAAGTGCTAAAAACAGGTTGTTGACTTTGGTGGTGGTGACGCTGGCATCCACTTTGGCGTTTTCTCAGGCCCAGGCGGGGGCCCCCGAATTTCGTATTATCATCAAGGATCATGTTTTTGTGCCAGCCGAGGTGACGGTGCCGGCAAATACCAAGGTTAAACTCATTATCGACAATCAGGATCCCACCCCTGAGGAATTTGAGAGCCACGAAATGCACCGTGAGAAAATTATTGCCGGAAATAAAACGGCGACCATCCTCATAGGTCCGCTTAAGCCCGGAAAATATCCTTTTTTTGGCGAGTTTAATGAAGACACCGCCAAGGGCGTTGTCATTGCCCAGTAGCCGGGTGTTATCGGCAGGACCGAGATCTCTTCAATTTTCGCCAATGAGCATTTATGTTTAGTTCTCTGATCATTGTTTTTCGTGAAGTCCTTGAGGCGGCGTTGGTTATCGGTATCGTCTGTGCTGCCACGCGCGGTGTCAAATTCAGAGGTCTCTCGGTGATCGGGGGGATCGTAATTGGCGTGGTGGGCGCGTCGCTGGTGGCACTATTTGCAGATACCCTTGCCGACATGGCTGAAGGCATGGGTCAGGAGTTATTCAACGCCCTGATTCTGCTTGTCGTGGTGATCATGCTTGCGTGGCACACAGTATGGATGTCTTATCATGGCCAGGAGCTCGCATACCAGGCCAGCAAAACCGGTGAATCAGTTAAGCAGGGCAGGGAGCCCCTGACCGTATTACTCCTGCTGGTAGGACTCGCTGTGTTACGTGAAGGCGCCGAGGTGGTGCTGTTCCTGTACGGTATTGCCGCAGGTGGCTCGTCAGCCAGCATGATGATGACCGGCAGTGTGCTTGGACTGTTGCTCGGTGTGCTAACGGGTTTCGCACTGTATGCCGGGTTGGTGCGTATTCCTACCAGACATCTGTTTAGCGTAACGGCTGCTATGTTGGTTCTGTTGGCGGCCGGCATGGCGGGACAGGCAGCGAAATACCTTATTCAGGCCGATTACCTGCCGGCGTGGGGCTATGATATCTGGGACAGTTCCTGGTTGATCTCTAACGGGTCAATTCCGGGCGAGATTTTGCGAACGCTGATCGGTTATGACGCGCGCCCTGCTGGTATGCAGTTGTTGTTTTATGTGTCCACTTTGTTACTGATTGTGGGCTGTATGCAGCTGGTAAAACGCCGTCATCGGACAGCGCAGGAACGCTATCAGGCGATCTGACAATCACGATGTCTCATTTTCGGCCCGTACGTGCTGTGGCTACGTTAGTTGTGGTTATATTTATGGTGAGGTTTACTTAGGTCGGACTACCAGCTAGCCGGATTGTTTGCCGTTGTTGGTGGCGACATTGTAGTGCTGATCCAGCGATTTGAGCATCTCGCTTAGCTCCTTGCGAATGATACGCTGCTCCGCAACACCCTGGTTTAACTGCATGCGATCAATTACCCGTTCGACAGCAGTTTCCAGATCAGCCTGCAGGGCTCTCGATTTATCAGTCAGGAAAACACGCGTTACGCGGCGGTCACTGGGGTCGCTGCGGCGCTCTACATAGCCCTGATCTTCGAGCTGAACCAGTGTTCGGGCGACGGCTGCTTTGTCTGCCTGCAATCGGTACGCCATCTCCTGTTGCGTTACTCCTTCGTTAATGTAGAGCATGAAAAGGTAGGAAAACCGACCGGCGCCCATGCCGAGTGGCGCCGTTTCGGCTTCGAGGGCACGCATCATGTAGCGGTATAGAAGACCGATCTGTCTTACCAGGTTGTCGGCGAGGTTAATCATCGCTGGTCGGGTCCTTATTGGCGATTCGCATTCGAGGGCGCAGCTCGACTGGTTAGCTTGCCGACAGGTGGGCAGCTGTAGGCCACCGAGAAGACCGAAAGTCCTTGCCTGTGCGGTTCATTCTGCAGCTGCATGACGGTTAGTATTACTGGGCAGGTTGTCGGCGATTATCTCCTGGACCATGTCCCGCGCGCCCGCTCGCCAGTAACCATAAACCCCGGATACATCGACTGGTTTTGCGGATGGCGCCTGGCTCAAGCGCAAGCCGGTTTGATTCTTGGTGTCGATGGTAACGTGCAGAGATGCCCCCAGGGGCAGGGGATACTCTTTTATGATGTCCCCGGTGAGTTCAATGCGAACGGGCACGCGCTGCACTATCTTCAGCCAGTTCCCCGTTGCATTTTGTGCGGGCAACAACGAAAACGCGGCACCCGTGCCAGTGCCAGTGCCGGCGACTGTGCCTTTGTAACTCACGTCTCGGCCGTATAAATCGGAAATTATTTTAACGGGCTGACCAATTTTTAATTTACTGAGTTGAGTTTCTTTAAAGTTAGCCTCTATCCACACCTTGTCCAGCTGGACCAGCTGAAATAGTGGCTTACCCGTTTTGATAATGTCTCCGGCTGCCACAAAGCGCTTGGCAATATGGCCAGTTACTGGCGCAACAATGGTCGTTTTGTTGACGTAAGCCTGATTCCCGGCGGCCCATGATGCCGCACGTAAGACTTCGGGGTGTTCAGCGATGGGCATATCACCAGCGTCGATCTGGGCCTCCGACAGCCTCTGCCTGGCGGTTTCCAGCGAGGCGGCAATCTGTTCCATGCGGAGTAGGGCAATGTCCCGCTCTTCGCTCGAAATCATACCTCTAGTGGCTAATTTCTGGCGACGCTGATATTCATTCTTTGCCAGTTTGTAACTGGCTTGCCATTGCACAACTTGGGCCTTGCGGCGCTCGACTTTCTGCTTCAGCTTGGCGATATTCTGGACAACCCTGGCCAGCTCACTTTTAGCGCGAGATAGACTGTTAGCGGGCGCGCCGCCGTCCAGTCGAATCAGCTGTTGGCCGGCCTCGACGTAGTCGCCTTCTTCACCGCCGAGCCACATAATGGTGTCGTCAAGGGGTGAGCTGACAGTGATGATATCGCCGGTGGTGTAGGCATTATCAGTGGTAATAAAATTGCGGTTACCAAGGTACTTGATAACCGCATAACTTAGTCCACTCAGGATAAGGATGACAACCATCAGGCTCCAGGAACGACGCATAAGCCCCTCTCAAGTTGCAGGTCAAAAAAGATCGGGTTAGATCAATCCTCGTTACCATAGTCCGATTCCCTTGATCTGTCAACGTTGATGTATCAACGATAATCAGTCAGTGACAGTGGTTCAACAACTGATTGATCGATAGCTCAATAAAAAACGACCCCCCCCTGACAGTAGGCTCTGCTATTTCATACCTTCTGCTCCAGGTGCAGCATGTTTTGCTGCGACCTGGCTAACAGATATGTCGTTTTATACGACGTCAACGATTAGTTCAGCTGCGATACGTTTGCCATCCTGCGCGGCTTTTTGAAATGAGCTGATTTGGTCGAAATTCATGTAACGGTAGATTTCAGCGGACATCGAATCGAGTTGCCCGGCATATTCCAGGTATTCCTCCGGCGTTGGCAGCCGACCCAGCACACCGCCGATCGATGCAAGTTCAGCTGAGGTGAGGTAAACGTTAGCGCCGTCACCGAGCCGGTTGGGGAAATTTCGGGTCGATGTCGATAGCACTGTGCTGCTCGGCGCCACCCGTGCCTGGTTACCCATGCAGAGGGAGCAGCCCGGCATTTCTGTACGGGCACCCGCGCGGCCATAGATGTTGTAGTAGCCTTCTTCCATGAGGGTATGCTCATCCATTCGTGTTGGTGGCACGATCCAGAAGCGGGCCTTGAGTGATCCGGGTTTGACCTGTTCAAGTAATTTTCCGGTGGCGCGGAAATGACCGATGTTAGTCATGCACGAGCCAATAAAAACTTCATCTACCTTGTCGCCAGCTACTGTCGACAGGAGGCGCGCATCATCCGGGTCGTTGGGTGCGCAAACGATGGGTTCCTTCACCTCGTTGAGGTCGATTTCGAGCACCGACGCGTATTCTGCATCGGTGTCTGCCTCCAGCAGGTTCGGCGTGGCCAGCCACTCTTCCATTTTCTGAGCCCGCCGCTCAAGGGTGCGGGCATCTCCGTAGCCTTCGGCAATCATCCAGCGCAGCATGGTGATGTTTGAACGCAGGTATTCACTAATGGAGGCTTCGCTCATCTTGATGGTACAACCGGAAGCGGAGCGCTCGGCGGAGGCGTCGGATAACTCAAAGGCCTGTTCAACCGTCAGATTTTCCAGCCCTTCAATTTCGAGAACCCGCCCCGAAAAAATGTTCTTCTTGCCTTTCTTTTCAACGGTCAACAAGCCCTGCTGAATGGCGTAGTAAGGGATGGCGTGGACCAGGTCGCGCAAGGTAATGCCCGGTTGCATCTTGCCTTTGAAGCGGACCAGGACCGATTCCGGCATATCCAGGGGCATCACACCAGTAGCGGCTGCAAAGGCGACCAGGCCCGAACCCGCTGGAAAGGATATGCCCATGGGGAAGCGGGTGTGAGAATCGCCGCCCGTGCCGACCGTGTCGGGCATCAGCATACGGTTCAGCCAGCTGTGGATAATGCCGTCGCCGGGCTTCAACGAAACGCCACCCCGGTTGCGAATGAAATCAGGCAGCGTGTGTTGAGTGTCGATGTCGACGGGCTTCGGATAGGCGGCAGTGTGACAAAAAGACTGCATCACCAGGTCCGCAGAAAAACCCAGGCAGGCGAGATCCTGTAGTTCGTCGCGCGTCATCGGTCCGGTCGTGTCCTGTGACCCAACCGTGGTCATATGGGGTTCACAGTAGGTGCCGGGTCGAACGCCGGCTATGCCGCAGGCTCGGCCGACCATTTTCTGTGCGAGTGTGTATCCCTTGCCGGTGTCGACGGCCTGATCCGGTTGCCGAAATACATCGGTGGGGCCCAACCCAAGAGCTTCCCGTGCGCGGCGGGTGAGGCCACGCCCGATGATCAGGTTGATACGACCGCCAGCGCGTACTTCGTCGAGGATGACATCCGATTTAAATTCATATTCGGACAAGACAGCGCCCGTATCGCTGTCGAGGATTTTGCCCTCGTAAGGCAATATGTCGATGACCTGACCGGTAGCGAGCTTCTCAACCGGTGCTTCAAAAACCAGGGCACCGGAATCTTCCATCGTATTGAAGAAAATGGGCGCTACCTTGCCGCCTATGCAAATGCCTCCAGCCCGCTTGTTGGGCACACCGGGCATATCCTCGCCGATGTACCACAGCACGGAGTTGGTCGCCGATTTTCGCGAAGAGCCTGTACCGACCACATCGCCAATGTAGGAGACCGGGTAGCCAGACTTTTTGAGCTCATTGATTTGCTCTTCCGCATTCTCCGCGCCCTCGCGGGGAATTTTATACATTGCTTTAGCGTGCAGCGGGATGTCCGGACGCGACCAGGCATCGGGAGCCGGTGATAAATCATCAGTATTGGTCTCGCCAGGGACTTTAAAGACGATAGTCGTGAGTTTTTTGGGAACTTCGGGCCTGTTCAGGAACCATTCCGCCCGGGCCCATGATTCGAGTACTGCCTTGGCGTGGGCGTTACCTGCCTGCGCCTTGCTGGTGACATCGTGAAATGCCTCGAACATCAATAAGGTGTTTTTAAGCTGTGCGGCAGCCAGTTCGCCAAGGTCTTTGTCGTCCAGCGACGCAACCAGGGTCGCTATGTTATAGCCGCCCAGCATCATACCGAGTAGTTCAATGGCTTTGGTGCGACTGATCAGCGGTGAGCTGGCTTCGCCATTGACAATCGCGGAAAGAAAGCCGGCTTTAACATAGGCCGCCTGATCCACCCCTGGTGGGACGCGGTTGGTAATCAAATCGAGTAGAAAAGACTCTTCACCTGCCGGTGGCGCTTTTAGCAGCTCTACCAGTCCGGCCGTCCATTCCGGGTTCAGGGGCTTTGGGGGTACACCTTCAGCGGCGCGTTCTTCTACATGTTTACGATAGGCTTCTAGCACGGCAGGTTTCCTCTACTTTGAATGACTTAGTTCCTCCGGCAGGTTACCAGAGGGAGACTATCGGCGACGTACGTCGATAGTCGAGCCGGCAAGCTCGGCGACGGAATTCTACAGCAAACGTTGTTCAGTGTAACGGTTGCGATGCTACATACAGGGCTTCGGCCAGGTGGCCGGGGTGGCGAATAGGCCCGCAGGTTTCGCGGGCGGCACTTAAGCATGTTGAAAACCTGAGAAAGGTAATATAGTAAAACTTCCTCTTTGCGTAGAGTTTGATTTGCCATGATCAGAGCCGTTACCACACCCTGTGTAGGTATTTGTTCCTCGGGTATTGGTGACGACGTTTGTCGCGGCTGTAAACGTTTTGCCCATGAGGTTATAGACTGGAACGCTTACACTGTCGAGCAGCGCGAGCTGGTTCTCGGGCGGCTGGAAAAATTTTTAATCCAAATTATTAAGATAAAGGTAGAAGTATTTGATATTAAATTACTTTTTTCTTCTATAAAGAAGGCCGACATTCCTTTTGATGCTAGTCGAGACCCGTATTATTGGGTCTATGAAGTGTTTAGATCCAGTTATCGCCAGCCCATTGACCCCTCAGTGTGGGGATTCAGCGTTCGGTCATCGTATCGGCATCTCAGTTTGACGGCTTTGCATCAGGTTATTGAGATGGAGTTCTTTGAGTTATCAAAAGCACACTATGAGCGTTATATTGCTCCGGGTATAGTGGGCGTTCCCTGAGAGCTTGAGACAGCGACAATTGATTCAGCGGTAATTAAAACGGAGATCATTCGAAGGACAGTCTGTCCCGTTGGCTGGTTCCAGTAGGGTAATTTGAATGACGTTGATTTAAGCGATAGTTAGCCCAGAAACACAGGAGCAGACGAAATGTTCAAGCTATACGGTTTTCCGGTGAGTAATTATTACAATATGGTCAAATTGGCTTTGTTGGAAAAAGGCTTTGAGTTTGAGGAAGTTATGATGCGGCCGAGTCAGGACGCAGGCTACCTTAGCAAAAGTCCGATGGGGAAAGTCCCCTGTCTCGAAGTCGGTGAGGGTGCTATCAGCGAAACCAGTGTGATTTTGGATTTTCTTGAAGATGTCTCCAGCGATACCAGGTTTTATCCCAAAGATCCCTATGCCCGGGCCAAGGTAAAGGAAATCATGAAGGCGACCGAACTTTACCTGGAGCTGGTTGCGCGACGGCTGTTGGGCGGCGTGTTTTTTGGTGAAACCCTCAGTGATGCTCTGACAGCAGAAGTTACAACCCAGATTGAAAAAGGCACGGCTGCACTTAATAGGTTGCTCAAATTTGAACCTTACGCAGCGGGTAAAAACATGACCTACGCCGACATCATGCTTTATTACACGGTAACGTTAGGCAATATGGCCACGCAAAAAGCGCTGGGTATTGATCTGCAGGACAAGCTGCCAGGCCTTCGCGACTGGTTGGTGTTGATGGGCGAAAATCCGCTGGTGCAAAAGGTGAATAACGACAGGAACGCGGCCCTGAAGGCCATGGCCAGTTAATTGGTCGCGTTTTACGGTTCGGTATCGCGGGTTGCAGCGCTCGGATTTTATCCGGGTGCCTGCGCGTGCAGGCGGTCGGCGGACAGTTAGTCGGCAGGCAATTAACAGAGTAGGTCACGGACGCGGTTATAACTGGTCGGTATTGAGCGTGGTAGGTAGTCCAAGTGGTAGATAGTTAAGGTGGTAGATATTACAGCAGTCGAGCAGTTTCTGCGCTGCGCCACACCGGATGCCTGGCTAGAATCTGCGCTGGCGAATCTCGATGTATTGTTGATCGATCACGCCAATTGCGAAAAGAAAGCTGCGAGTACAGCCCTGGGTTTAATGTACCGTTATGCCGAGTATCACGAGTTACTCACCAGGTTGTCGAAGCTCGCTCGTGAAGAGTTACGGCATTTTGAGCAGGTTATCCAGATCATGAAGCGCCGAGGCGTGACTTATAGTTATGTCTCGGCATGTGCCTATGCCGGTGAAATGCGTAAGTTGATCCGGCCATCTGAGCCTTGCCGCCTGGTTGACACGCTGATTGCCAGCGCACTGATTGAGGCCCGCTCGTGCGAACGTTTTGCAAAACTATCGGCGTATCTTGATGAGGAGTTGCAGACGTTTTATGTGTCGCTATTAAAATCGGAGGCCCGGCATTTTCAACACTATTTAGCACTGGCCGAAGCATTTGCCGAAGGTAGTATCGACGCACGAATCAGGCTGTTTGCCGACAAAGAGCAACAATTAATCCAGGAGCCCTGCAAGGAGTTTCGCTTCCATTCTGGGCCGTTGGGTTGATTTTGTCGTCCGAGCGCTGATTTGCAGTGTTGATTTCTGATGATCAAAGGGCAAACGAACATAGCTCCTTTTTGTCGGGCGACACGGCTACGAACCAGCCCCTGTCATGCCAGTCGCCTAGCACGATACGCCGGGCCTGGTTGTTGCCCAGATCAGTTTTTGTGCTATCGAGATTAACCTCATGATCGGCTGGTCGGTGAGTGTGGCCGTGGATCATGGTGTCGACCTGATACGCATTTAGCGCTTCGCAAACGGCTGCCTGGCTGACGTCCATAATGTAGTCGGCTTTTTTGTTGGTGCTGGCGAGACTTTTGGCGCGACCGCGGAGGGCAATTTGCTGCCGCGTTTTAAGGGGCAGCCGGGTCATAAACGCTAACAGGAAGGGGTTGCGAATAAACCGTCTCGCTCGCTGGTACTCCCGGTCTTCGGTGCACAAAGTGTCGCCGTGTAGCAACAACACCTTGTTGCCGTAAAAGTCCGCCACATGGTATTCGTCGAGGAGCGTGCAGCCAGTTTCTTTAGCGAATCGTTTGCCGATCGCAAAATCTCTGTTGCCGTGCAAAAAGTACAGTTGCGGACCGCTGTTGCTAAAGGCTTTCAACGCTGTAATGACCTGTCGGGCCAGCGGCGCCGGGTCATCATCGCCGATCCACGCCTCAAAGAGATCGCCGAGGATATACAGGGCTTCGCATTGTGAGGCCTGCCGTGCTAGAAAATCCAGGAACGCTACTGTCACCAGAGGGCGTTCTGGTGATAGATGCAGGTCAGATATCAGCAGGGTGTTCAACGGTGAACAGTGGCCCCTGTTGCGGCCGACCGGCATCCGGCATCTACGTTAGCGATCAGCATAGGCCTCAGAAATGGTGCTGCTTTCTATCACGACTGTTTCGACGGGCACATCCTGGTGATGGCCTTTGCTGCCGGTGGGTACTTTCTTGATTTTGTCGACTACTTCCATGCCAGCTACAACCTTACCAAACACCGCGTACCCCCAACCCTGGGGAGTTTTCGCCGTGTGATTAAGAAAGTGGTTGTCAGCAATGTTGATGAAAAATTGCGACGAGGCGGAATCCGGCACCATAGTGCGAGCCATCGCCAGGGTGCCTGTGTCGTTGCTCAGGCCGTTGTCGGCTTCGTTGGTAATGGCGGGGCGAGTGGATTTTTCTTTCATCTTGGCGTCCATGCCGCCACCCTGCACCATGAAACCGTCAATGACCCGGTGGAAAATGGTGTCGTTGTAAAATTCCTCGCGGCAGTATTGCAGAAAGTTGGCCGCGCTGACCGGAGCTTTTTCAAAATCCAGTTCAATGGCAATGTCACCATAGTTGGTGTGCAGAGTAATCATAGAGTTGTCCGTGAAGCGATTGGGGTAATGAGGGGGCGATAATAAGGGCTTTATCTTCAGAATGGAATAATTGGTTTATTAACGTGCTACCGCGCCGCTATAATTCACCGTGGCAACGAATCCGTCGTAACGAACCCGTCGCTACGAATCTGTCGCAACGAATCAATTGACATCGGATCCTCTGTGGCCCCGTCACCACGGTGATACTCTGGTATAACTCGGACTCTGGTATAACCGGGAACCTGGTATGGACACTGTGGGACCCTGGCAGCTGATCAGAGCACACTCACGTTGAATCACTGGATATTATGGATAAGCCAAAACCCGCAAATTTTATTGCGCAAATCATCAGCAAGGATTTACTGGATAACATCGTTGACAAGGTGGTCACGCGCTTTCCGCCTGAGCCCAACGGTTACCTGCACATCGGTCATGCCAAGTCGATTTGCCTCAACTTTGGTCTGGCCGAGCAGTTCGGCGGTGTCTGTCACCTGCGTTTCGATGATACGAACCCGGATAAGGAAAGCGACGAATTTGTTAACGCCATCATTGCCGATGTTCGCTGGCTGGGCTTTCACTGGCACGGCGAAGTGCGCTATGCGTCTGATTATTTCCCGCAACTCTACCAGTGGGCTGTCGGCCTTATTGAAGCAGGCAAGGCTTATGTCTGTGAACTGAACGCAGACGACATGCGGGTTTATCGCGGAACCCTGACCGAGGCGGGTCGAAATAGCCCCTATCGGGACCGCCCCATCGCTGAAAGCCTGACTTTGCTTGGGCAAATGCGCAGCGGTGAGGTTGCTGAAGGTCGAATGGTGTTGCGCGCAAAAATTGATATGGCCTCGCCGAACATGAATATGCGTGATCCGGTGTTATACCGAGTCAAGCGCGCGTCGCATCATCGCACTGGCGACAGCTGGAATATTTATCCGTCCTACGATTTTGCCCATGGCCAGGAGGATGCGATAGAGGGTATCTCCCACTCGATTTGTACGTTGGAATTTGCCGACCATCGGCCATTGTACGAGTGGTTCATAGAGAACTTGCCGGTACCATCTGCGCCTCGGCAGTTTGAATTTGGCCGACTCAATTTGAACTACACCGTTACCAGCAAGCGCAAGCTCAAGCAGCTGGTCGACGATAATCACGTGGATGGCTGGGATGATCCGCGTATGCCGACATTATCCGGGTTGCGCCGCCGCGGGGTTAGCGCAGCGGCAGTCCGGGAGTTTTGCGACAGTCTGGCGGTCGCGAAAACAGACGGCACCGTCGATATGGCACAACTTGAGCACTTTATTCGGCACGATCTCAACGAAAATGCACCGCGGGCGATGTGTGTACTCGATCCCATCAAAGTGCGGTTAAGCAACTGGCCGGACGGCGAGGAAATTGTTGTCACGGTGCCTCGTCACCCAAGCCGCGGTGACCTGGGTGAACGCCAGCTGCCCTTTGGTCCTCTGCTCTATATAGATAGAGCAGATTTTACCGAGGACACCGGTCTGTCACGCAAGAAATTCAAACGACTGGTGCTCGGCGATTATGTGCGCTTGCGCAATGCCTGCGTGATCAAAGCTGATGCTGCTGTTCATGATGAAGCCGGACGGGTCACGGAAATTCTGGTATCTGTAGTGCCCAATACTATTGGTGAAAACCCGCCAGAGGGAATCAGTCCGCGCGGTGTCATCCATTGGGTGGCGGCCCACGATAATGTAACCTGCGAGGTGCGACTCTACGACCGTCTATTCAGCGACCCTGCGCCTGACGCCGGAGACAAAAACTTTATCGATCAAATAAATCCGAACTCCGTCGCAATTGTCACGGGCTGTAAGGCGGAGGCCAGCCTGGTCACCGCTGCGCCGGGGACAACGTATCAGTTTGAGCGGGAAGGCTATTTTTGTCTCGACAGCCGTTACAGTAATCCGCAACAACCAATTTTTAATCGCACTATCGATTTACGGGATACCTGGTCCAACAAATAGTGGACCGGAGTCGAACAGCTAATTGCTTTTCCAAACAAGAATGATTGATTCATGGCACTGAAAATCTACAACACGCTGACCCGTAAAAAGGAAGTATTTCGACCGCTCAACGCAGGCAACATCGGCATATATGTCTGCGGCATTACCGTATACGACTACTGCCATATCGGTCACGCTCGGGTATTGGTGGCATTTGACGCGATTACCCGCTACCTACGCAGCCAGTCGTGGGAGGTCAACTATGTTCGCAATATCACTGACATTGACGACAAAATCCTGCGTCGCGCGGCTGAGAACAATGAAGAGTACACCGACCTCACGGCGCGCATGATCGAAGCCATGCACCACGATGAACGTGCTTTAGGTGTGTTGCCGCCAGACAGTGAACCTCGCGCTACCGGCCACATCGACGACATCGTCAGTATGGTGCAAACACTCGTGGACAATCATTACGCCTATCGGGCAGAAAATGGCGACGTTTACTATCGGGTCAGGCGTTTTCCCGGATACGGCAAACTCAGTAATAAAAACCCTGATGAATTGCTGGCGGGCGCACGCGTCGATCCCAGTGACGTTAAAGAAGACCCACGGGATTTTGCCCTGTGGAAGGCGGCCAGGGCTGATGAAGTTGGCTGGGATACCATTTGGGGCAGAGGTCGTCCGGGCTGGCATATTGAGTGTTCAGCAATGTCGACCTGCCTGCTCGGCGAGACCTTTGATATTCACGGTGGCGGCCCAGATTTACCATTCCCGCATCACGAAAATGAGATTGCCCAAAGTGAGGCGGCAACCGGTAAGCCCTTTGTCCATTACTGGATGCACGCCGGCGCGGTGCGGGTAGACGATGAAAAAATGTCTAAATCCCTGAACAATTTTTTTACCATTCGCGAAGTATTGGCTAAATACCATCCGGAGGTAGTGCGCTATTTTTTGCTATCCAGCCACTATCGCAGCCCGATTAGCTATTCCGAAGAGAACCTCATTGAAGCTCGTTTAGGTCTGGAGCGGTTTTACCAGGCGTTAAGGGATTTTGCGGATGTGTCGCCAACTGAGCCTGGCAACCTGACAGGCAGTGCTTATTACCAACGCTTCATTGATGTCATGAACGATGACTTCAATACCCGCGAAGCATTTTCCGTGATGTACGACCTGGTTCGAGAGTTGAACACAGCGGTGCGGGAGCAAAAACCCGAAGCCCGCAAGCTGGCCGCAGAATTAAAGACCCTGGGTGGAATACTGGGTCTGCTTGATGCTGACCCCGAAAGCTTTTTTCAGGGTACCGCTGTCCGTGGCGAGATCAGCGATAGCGAGATCGAAGCACTGATCAGCGAGAGAGAGCAGGCCAAGGCCGATAAAAATTACGCTCATGCCGATGTCATTCGCAAGCAATTATCAGAGCGGGGAATCGTCCTGGAAGACTCTCGTGAAGGCACCCGTTGGCGGCGTGGGTAGAACGACAACGTAGAATAAGCAAACCGATAGCCGCTCGCTAGCCGTTTTGCCAGCCGTTTTGCCAGCCGCGAAACACAATGCCCCGGGTGATAATGACTTTAACTGGTCAGAAAAAACTGTTACTAGTAGGTAACACCGCTTGATTTGTGTCAACTGATTGCGGCAAAATTGGGCGTTGAATTCCTAG